>NZ_BAABQV010000024.1:0-1259 GCF_040371615.1 Microbulbifer sp. NBRC 101763 | reverse complement strand
CTGATTGTTGGTGCCGGTCAGGGTCAGGCCATCGCTATAGGCGCTGGCATTCAGGCTGTCATCGCCGCCATTGCCGTCCACTGCAGACATACCACTCACGGTCAGGTCGTAAACCGCAACATCCCCACCGGATTGCAGCACAAATGCATCTGTGCCACTGGTGCCCAGCAGATTGGCATTGACCGCGGTGAGGGACTCTACATTGGAGAAGGTAATACTGCTGTTGCTGGCTTGTTTGCTGGTGCCGGTTAAGATCCAGTTGGCACCATCGGCACCGGTCACACTGTCACTGCCATCCAGGGCATTGATCGTGCTCAAGCCGCTGAAGGCGATACCGTAGCTGCTGGCGGCATTGCTGCCATCCACCACAAAGCTATCGGCATTATCGGTACCGGTCAGTGCTGCAGTCACCGCACTGACAATGCCGTCGAAGGTCAGGGAGCCCGCGGCCACCTGATTGTTGGTGCCGGTCAGGGTCAGGCCATCGCTATAGGCGCTGGCATTCAGGCTGTCATCGCCGCCATTGCCGTCCACTGCAGACATACCACTCACGGTCAGGTCGTAAACCGCAACATCCCCATTCGATTGCAGGGTGAAGGCATCTACACTCGCTGTGCCCAGCAGATTGGCATTGACCGCGGTGAGGGACTCTACATTGGAGAAGGTAATACTGCTGTTACTGGCTTGTTTGCTGGTGCCGGTTAAGATCCAGTTGGCACCATCGGCACCGATCACACTGTCACTGCCATCCAGGGCATTGATCGTGCTCAAGCCGCTGAAGGCGATACCGTAGCTGCTGGCGGCATTGCTGCCATCCACCACAAAGCTATCGGCATTATCGGTACCGGTCAGTGCTGCAGTCACCGCACTGACAATGCCGTCGAAGGTCAGGGAGCCCGCGGCCACCTGATTGTTGGTGCCGGTCAGGGTCAGGCCATCGCTATAGGCGCTGGCATTCAGGCTGTCATCGCCACCCTGGCCATCAACAGCGGACATACCACTCACGGTCAGGTCGTAAACCGCAACATCCCCACCGGATTGCAGCACAAATGCATCTGTGCCACTGGTACCCAGCAGATTGGCATTGACTGCAGTGAGGGACTCTACATTGGAGAAGGTAATACTGCTGTTACTGGCTTGTTTGCTGGTGCCGGTTAAGATCCAGTTGGCACCATCGGCACCGATCACACTGTCACTGCCATCCAGGGCATTGATCGTGCTCAAGCCGCTGAAGGCAATACCGTAGCTGCTGGCGGCAT
>NZ_BAABQV010000023.1:0-1999 GCF_040371615.1 Microbulbifer sp. NBRC 101763 | reverse complement strand
CGACCAAATTGCCGCTGGACAAGTGACATTACGTATATCTGGGTTCTGGAGCGGTGGTTGTACCTCGCGGTAGTTATGGATCTGTACTCTCGACGTATTGTAGGTTGGGCATTCGACTCCCAGATGATCGATGAATTGACACGTCGAGCATTGAAAATGGCTCTAGAGCGACGACAAATAAAGCCTGGACTAATAGTTCACTCTGACAGGGGTGTGCAATATTGATCGCAGAAATACCAGGATCTCTTGTCCGAAAGCAAGTGCAAGCCGAGTATGAGTCGCCAGGCTAACTGTTGGGATAATGCGGCAATGGAATCATTCTTTAGCAGGCTAAAAGTCGAGCTGGTCTATGCCGGAACATTCGAAAGCGAAGAGCAAGCAAAATCTGAGGTGTTTGAATACATTGAGATTTTCTACAATAGGGTTCGTAGGTACCCTGCATTGGGCTATGTAAGTCCAGCAGAGTATGAGCGAAACTACGCATAGTTAGAGTGTCTACTTTTCGTGGGCAAGACCAACGTGAGTAATACACAAACATATGAAAAATATAATTAATACAATTAATAATGCCTTTGACATTGAGTTACCATCTTTCTATACCGATGCTCTTATAAATTATCCATTTCCATCATCTGATGATCCAGACTGTATTGAGGGACAACTTGTAAAAGACCTAGACTGGCTTATAAAAACTAATCGGAAGCTTCGTGAAGATGGTTTCTGTTATCAAGATTATTGGCCAAATCATTTTTTTGCAATAGGCTTTGACGGCTTCGGAAATTATTATTTTATCAATTTACTCCAACAAGATACTTCTATATATATCGCAGACCATGAAGAAGATTTTAATCACAAAGAAATTTCAAATATGGAACTAGCTTCAAACATTGAAGAATATATCAATGACTGTCTTGAAGAGTAGAAAACTTTTACTGAAAACATATAACAAAGCCATTAAATACGTTCCGGCCAAAAAACGGCCTCCACCGGACTACCTACGCGTTGCTTCGGCATCCGTTTATGGCGGCATTAGGTATAAAAGTATGTATGTAGAAAAATTAGTGGAGCTAAATCTACTTTGTATATTGAACCAGTGTCGATACCAAGCCTATGAAATACGGACCTTTCATGAAAAGTACCATAATCAACTTGGTGAAGATGAAGTAATATTTCGTGATGCAGTGTGTCAACTTTCGACGTTAAAATCGATTGAAGAAGCACTAGCTCGACATCACGAGAAACTTCCGATAGAAGAAGCAGAATTGATTATGACAAGCTTGTATAGAGTATCTTCTGGCTTCTCTTTTGTCTCGAAACTGAAGTATGAATTTCTAAAAGAGCATGATCAAAAAGCCTAACAAGTTGCTGCTGTACGTTCCGGCCCTTCGGGCCTCCACCGGACTGTCGTCGCTTCGCGCCGCCAGCCGTAGAGCAAGACGTTAATCGTATATGAGCCTTACCATTGAGCAAGAAATAGCACGAACGAAAAAGTTGGTATCTGCCGCGAAGTCAGTAGTGTCTGGGCAGGTAGGAATTACTATCGGTTCTAAATCAGTGTCGAACAAACTTTACTGGCTAGGGCCGGAATGGGAAGAAAGATATCCAATATTTAAGGAGTTTCATTCAGCTTTGCCACTAGATATTCCAGTGGGTGTAGAGCGTCTTGAGTGGAACCCGGACCTTCTTCTTGAGCTAGACCCAGTTTTAGCCGAAATAGAATTTAAATTTCGTCCGCGTATACTTGAGGCTTGTATAGCCATTATCAAGCAACACGATTAACAAGTTACTGCATCCGACAACCTACACTCCGCTCGCTTTGTACTGTACGCTACGCTAGCACAAAGCGGCTCCATTCCGGTGGCGGCTGAGTAAGGCGTTAACCCTATGAGGAAAGAAATGGCTAAAGAAAGGAAACCATTCATCACACTTGGAAAGTCAAAGTTTTCCAAATTCGCCAATGGTACTGTACTCGTCATCTTACTGATCTATGCCGCTATAA
>NZ_BAABQV010000021.1:0-3091 GCF_040371615.1 Microbulbifer sp. NBRC 101763 | reverse complement strand
TGGTCTTATAAGCAATGTGCTTGGCCTGCCGTGTTATCGCTGTTTGCCTCGGTCATGTTGTTGACCGGCGATAACCCCAAATAAGTCGGTAAAACAATCTGTAGTAATACACCGCAAGCGATCGTATGTCTCTAACTCACAATCCGCTAGCTTAGCTAGTCGTTAGTAACCATCTCTGTTGTATGGTCAAGCCGCACGGGCAATTAGTACTGGTTAGCTCAACGCCTCACAACGCTTCCACACCCAGCCTATCAACGTGGTAGTCTTCCACGGCCCTTTAGGGGAATCAAGTTCCCAGGGAGATCTTATCTTGAAGGAGGCTTCCCGCTTAGATGCTTTCAGCGGTTATCCCGTCCGAACATAGCTACCCGGCAATGCCACTGGCGTGACAACCGGAACACCAGAGGTTCGTTCACTCCGGTCCTCTCGTACTAGGAGCAACTCTTCTCAAATCTCCAACGCCCACGGCAGATAGGGACCGAACTGTCTCACGACGTTCTAAACCCAGCTCGCGTACCACTTTAAATGGCGAACAGCCATACCCTTGGGACCGGCTTCAGCCCCAGGATGTGATGAGCCGACATCGAGGTGCCAAACACCGCCGTCGATGTGAACTCTTGGGCGGTATCAGCCTGTTATCCCCGGAGTACCTTTTATCCGTTGAGCGACGACCCTTCCATACAGAATCGCCGGATCACTATGACCTACTTTCGTACCTGCTCGACATGTCTGTCTCGCAGTCAAGCGCACTTATACCATTATGCTCATTGCATGATTTCCGACCATGCTGAGTGCACCTTCGTACTCCTCCGTTACTCTTTGGGAGGAGACCGCCCCAGTCAAACTACCCACCATACACTGTCCTCGATCCGGATAACGGACCAGAGTTAGAACCTCAAACATACCAGGGTGGTATTTCAAGGACGGCTCCACAACAACTAGCGTCGCTGCTTCAAAGCCTCCCACCTATCCTACACAAATAGGCTCAAAGTTCAGTGCAAAGCTGTAGTAAAGGTTCACGGGGTCTTTCCGTCTAGCCGCGGGTACACTGCATCTTAACAGCGATTTCAATTTCACTGAGTCTCTGGTGGAGACAGCGTGGCCATCGTTACGCCATTCGTGCAGGTCGGAACTTACCCGACAAGGAATTTCGCTACCTTAGGACCGTTATAGTTACGGCCGCCGTTTACCGGGGCTTCGATCAAGAGCTTCGCCGAAGCTAACCCCATCAATTAACCTTCCGGCACCGGGCAGGCGTCACACCCTATACGTCCACTTACGTGTTTGCAGAGTGCTATGTTTTTAATAAACAGTCGCAGCCACCTGGTCACTTCGACCGGCCTCAGCTTAGGGAGCAAGTCCCATCACCAAAACCGGCGTACCTTCTCCCGAAGTTACGGTACCATTTTGCCTAGTTCCTTCACCAGAGTTCTCTCAAGCGCCTTGGTATTCTCTACCTGACCACCTGTGTCGGTTTAGAGTACGGTTCACTATTGCCTGAAGCTTAGAAGTTTTTCCTGGAAGCAGGGCATCAACCACTTCGTCTCTAAAAGAGACTCGTCATCAGTTCTCAGCCTTAGGGACCCGGATTTGCCTAAGTCCCCAGCCTACAACCTTAAACATGGACAACCAATCGCCATGCTGGCCTAGCCTTCTCCGTCACTCCATCGCAGCAATAGCGAGTACAGGAATATTAACCTGTTTTCCATCGACTACGGCTTTCGCCCTCGCCTTAGGGGCCGACTAACCCTGTCCCGATTAGCGTTGGACAGGAACCCTTGGTCTTCCGGCGGGGAGGTTTTTCACCTCCCTTATCGTTACTCATGTCAGCATTCGCACTTGTGATACCTCCAGCAGACCTCCCGATCCACCTTCAACGGCTTACACAACGCTCCTCTACCATGCCCGAAGGCATCCGCAGCTTCGGTTACCAATTTAGCCCCGGTATATCTTCCGCGCAGGCCGACTCGACTAGTGAGCTATTACGCTTTCTTTAAAGGATGGCTGCTTCTAAGCCAACCTCCTAGCTGTCTGGGCCTTCCCACATCGTTTCCCACTTAATTGGTATTTGGGACCTTAGCTGGCGGTCTGGGTTGTTTCCCTTTCCACGACGGACGTTAGCACCCGCCGTGTGTCTCCCGCGATTGCACTCCTCGGTATTCGGAGTTTGCATGGGGTTGGTAAGTCGGGATGACCCCCTAGCCCAAACAGTGCTCTACCCCCGAGGGTGAGACGCGAGGCGCTACCTAAATAGCTTTCGAGGAGAACCAGCTATCTCCCGGCTTGATTAGCCTTTCACTCCGATCCACAGGTCATCCCCTAATTTTTCAACATTAGTGGGTTCGGTCCTCCAGTTGATGTTACTCAACCTTCAACCTGCCCATGGATAGATCGCCGGGTTTCGGGTCTATTGCCTGCAACTAAACGCCCTATTAAGACTCGATTTCTCTACGGCTCCCCTAAGCGGTTAACCTTGCTACAGACAATAAGTCGCTGACCCATTATACAAAAGGTACGCAGTCACCCCGAAGGGCTCCTACTGCTTGTACGTATACGGTTTCAGGTTCTATTTCACTCCCCTCTCCGGGGTTCTTTTCGCCTTTCCCTCACGGTACTGGTTCACTATCGGTCAGCTGGGAGTATTTAGCCTTGGAGGATGGTCCCCCCATATTCAGTCAAGATAACACGTGTCCCGACCTACTCGATTTCACTCTAAATGCCTTTTCGTGTACGGGGCTATCACCCTGTATCGCGGTACTTTCCAGAACCTTCCACTAAAACATAAAAAGCTTAAGGGCTAATCCCCGTTCGCTCGCCGCTACTAAGGGAATCTCGGTTGATTTCTTTTCCTCCGGGTACTTAGATGTTTCAGTTCCCCGGGTTCGCCTCCATAACCTATGAATTCAGTTATGGATACTCCTAAAAGGAGTGGGTTTCCCCATTCGGACATTCTAGGATCAAAGCTTGTGTGCCAGCTCCCCTAGACTTTTCGCAGGCTCCTACGTCCTTCATCGCCTCCAGCTGCCAAGGCATCCACCGTATACGCTTAGTCGCTTGACCATACAACACAAACGACTACTAACGACTTTAA
>NZ_BAABQV010000020.1:0-4837 GCF_040371615.1 Microbulbifer sp. NBRC 101763 | reverse complement strand
AATAAATCCATTTACTTCGCGCCACCAGGTCCCTCCTTTCTTTCGAAATCGGAGCTCCTTTAGCAAAGGCTTGAAAACAACCTCTAAATCCTTTTTCTCTTCCGATGCCATGTTGTGTGCCTAACGCTTTTAGCAGGCGCGCGGCGCTTTTCTGCGTCGCTTGCCTAAATTTGTTAAGTGCTCATAGCTCAAAAATACGCTTGAGAACATTTTCACTGTCCTTGCATTGCTGCCATAGTAATTCACGAAGCTCATACCCTCTTTGCGCCTCAACTGGAGGAGCGCCAGTAAAATACAACTCATCACTGAAGCTACACATTCCTCCATATGCACGCAATGAGTGAGAAATACTTGCTTGTGGCTTATTGTTTTCTAGTAGCTCCAAGGATTTAGAGAAATAGGCGAACCAATTCTCTTCATTATATTCTCCGAGAACCAATACTAACTCTTCAAGAATTAGCTTATATGCACTGTACTTATCGCTCATAGGCACTTAACGCCCATAGCAGGGGCGGCCGAAACCTTGCGTAGGCCGTCCCGCGCAGGCCTGAAGGGCCGGAGCAACCTGCCTGTGATTGTTATGCGGTTTCACACAAACCCCCAATACACGCCCCATGCTAACCCAAGAGCTGCAACAAGCTGGAACCAAGCGCTATACCTTTTATACAGAGCTACTCCACCAACTAGAAGCCCGAAGCTTGTTGGACCTAGTACATAGCCACCCAAAATAGCCCATCCCTCACAATCCGGTGTGCCCTCTGGGCAAGTATATATACCCGCTAAAGACCACAAGGCGCCACCCAATAATATTGATCCAGAGACAACAAGAACTAACGCAACAAAATTTCTAATATTCATTTCCGCTTTGATCTGATAGCCACATAACGCCCGGCTTTGGGGTGGCCATGGAGCCGCGAAGCGGCAAAATGGCCGTCCCAAAGCCATAGGCGCGACAACAGCCGCTTGTTATAAGCTTTTGCCACGGAGCTTCTCCCTTAAGGCCCTGATGCCAACTGGCTTTAGTGAGCAATACTTTGCAAAAACAAACTCAGCAAGAAATGGAGCAGCTAACAATAGGGATCCAAAAACCACTAAGCTTTGAAGTGCCAACCCCATGTAGATTGCAAGGATGGGTATACAGGCCCCGTAAAATGCTATCACCCACTTAGATAAGGATGTGTATTCATACTGGAAGAAGCACTTTTCGCAATGCATTCTACTTGAGAAAGACAGCATTTTTACCTTTACCGCTTTCTCTTTACATTTTGGGCACTTTCTCATCATGACTTATAACGCTCTAATTTGCGGCGGTTGCCGCACCGCGGTAACCGTCCGGCAACATTAGCTTGTTAGGTGCTGCTACCTTTAGCGGGTGCACATGATTATTGATTAAGAAACCTTCTAGTTCACTTAGCTCAGCAGGCAGCTTGGCGCCCTCATGGGAGCCGCAGCCGATGAATCGGAATCCGGCAGCGAATAGAATTTGTACCTTACACCACTGCTTCTTATCACTTGCCTTTGGTGCCTTAAAGCTACGTCCCATCTCATGCATACATTCGCCACAATTTGGGCAAGGGTGACATCGAGTTGCCTTTTTACCAGAGTACTCAACAGGTCTTTTATAACTTTTTCGGCAATTGAAGCATGCATGAGCAACCAAATATCCGGGACCACGATGGAATGGAACCGGCTCAGGCGAATTAATAACACGAGTTCCCGTAGCCTTACGTAATTCCATTCTTCGGTGCTTTTCTAGATTTACACTCATAATTCCTCTGGGCACCTAACGCCCAGCGCAGGCGCAGCCAGCGCGGAGCGCATTTTGTGTTAATGTTTGAGCGACAGCGAGTAACACAAAAGGTGCGTAGCGTTGGCTATCGCCCTGCCGCTGCTTATTATATTACGTTGCTTTAATATGGGTTACCCAAAATCTTATTGGACCAACCAAACGCTTTATAGCACGGAATTTTATATGTACATAGCTCTTGGAAGAGCAAATAGATTCATAAAACTTTCGCTCTTTATGCAAAGGGTTAACTCGATATATTTCTTCAGAATCTTGCAAAGCTATACCCACAAAAAATTTTGGCGAGTGTCTAGTTAAGCCTTTGAAATCGCAAGAGTCGATTTTCCCAACAACGCTAAATTCACCTCGGTGCTCCGTGGGCAACTCTACCGGCATATTTATTAAAGCCCCCCCACAGAGAAGTAATCCTACAAACCCCACTATGGCTAAAACATTTTTCTTTATTTTTGAATTCATGGAGTAATATAACGCCTCAAACACCGGAGTGGTGAAGTTGGCGGCTTTTGTGCGTGTTTTTGCACAAAAGATGACAGCTTTGCCACGTCCAAGTGCTTTGACTTGTTACACGTTGCTTGCTATTGAAAGACATTACTTTCACCTGCTTGCGCCGAAGTTTCACCGTATTGAAGCTGGCCATTGTTTAATGTGTAGGGAAGCAGAACAACAGTAGAATAACCCGACTCATGATCCAGCTCGATAGCTAATGCATCTGAAGGTTCGCCGTTAGCTAATTGAACCCTAACATCGTAGACAAGAGCAGTAGCTTTATATTCTTTATTCTTAGCTGCTGTATGAAATGCCTTATGAAGCATGTCTATCACCTCTGAGGAGGCAGGATGCTCGTCGCCATCATATGCTGCGACACTTACAATTTTCCCTTCAGGAGTCATTGCGCCGCCATAAGGAAAGAATTCACCATGTTCGGACAATAGCCTTTGTGCAAGCGGTAATACTGCATCCATTAATTCTTGAGATTCTTCTTTGCCTTCTTGCACAGTTCCCCCTAAGCAAAATCCTGAAAATACCAATAATATTGTTGCGATGGTTCGTTTAATCATGACGTGTAACGCCTCAATAACCGGCAGTTGGAACGGAGCGAAGCGCAATGTAAGCTGTCCGGCGCCGAAGGCGCGAAGTTCATTGACTTGTTAAATGTTTTGCCCATACCAGCCATCAGTTAGCATTTCTTTGAAGCTGCTA
The DNA here is from genome assembly GCF_040371615.1 of Microbulbifer sp. NBRC 101763. Classification (NCBI taxonomy): domain Bacteria; kingdom Pseudomonadati; phylum Pseudomonadota; class Gammaproteobacteria; order Cellvibrionales; family Microbulbiferaceae; genus Microbulbifer; species Microbulbifer sp. NBRC 101763. Next base: position 1,830 of record NZ_BAABQV010000020.1, on the reverse strand, counting down.
TACCAACCTGCATCCATACCAAAGTAATCATCATTGGTGAATATGAGGCCCCAGGAATCACCGCTTGCACCATGACCGCCTAAACAGTACGCCGCACCGACATTGCGCTCACCAAAGTTGGCAAACTCCCATGCGGGAAACTCTTTGTCGTTTCCATACTCCCATTTAAGAACCTTTTTCTTCAAAGGTATCAATATGGAGAATGCATAAGCCTTTAGCCCAGGCTCCATTCCATCGATTTCTTTTTCGATGATGGACTGCATTTCTTCTTTCGATGGCAATTCATTCATGATGACATTTAACGCCTCAATAACCCGCAGCTGGAATGTAGCGAAGCGGAGTGTAAGCTGTCGGGCGCCGAAGGCGCGTAGTTAATTGATTTGTTAGTTGCTTAACTTCCAAGTGCCTCATAGGAGACCCAAGCTAGAACTATAACTAAGCACCCAAAAGCAAACCAGTGATAGTTTTTGGCTGCCTGTAGGTCAACCGCAACCATCGGGACGTATAAGAATTTAAGAATACCGCTAGATATAACAACCAACACAGAGGCAAAGACTGGCCACCAGGTTTTAGCGAGGAGAGACCATAGCAAGGCTACGGGAACACCAAAAGTTACCAGTAAGCTCTCAAGTGCTGTACCAGCGTAGTGCTGCTTAGAGTAACCACCACAGTTTGGACAAATGGCGGGGTGCAACGCGCTGGAATTGAATTTACCCCAATTCGAAATCACCTTTTTATTACAGTGTGGGCATTTATGTTTCATTATCTTCATTAAGAGCAACTAACGCTAAGTGAAGGGGCGAAGTGCGCAGCACTTTGTCCCGCTTGCACGCATTGTTATGTGATTAGTGGCACGTTGTCTATTCTTCTTCATCCACTCAACCCCGCCAGGGCAATCACTGCGATTAATCTCGTGGGGAGCTGGTGTAAACCAAGGGCCCAATGAAGAGCGATAAAACCCGAGATCTTCCGCCTCCCTCATTTGTTTGTCTATTTCTAGAATCATACGCCTCATTTTAGTCCAGGTGCAGCCACCTGTAAGACTTGGCCTAGAATCCCTTGCAGGGTTGTTTAATGAAGTCATGAACTCTTCAGCTCGTTTAGCAGGATCTGCTGGATACCTCGATAAGTATATTTCTTTTTTCCCCCACCAAAATACTTCTGCAGGGTGCTTTCTAGAAAGCAAGCGGTCTGGTGATTGGCCGTTGGTTAATTCAGCCGGCTTGTAACCGAATTTGTAGATAATCAGCTGGGGGGATCTAAAGTGAAAGAACTCTCCACTAAACCAAGATCGCCAATACTTATCAAATCCATGAAAAACCACCTTGCCATTAGAATCTGAAACAGCTTCTTGTATATCCAGAACTCCGACAGAGTGAGTATTGAACATGCCGCCAGTCACTACCCATCTTGCAACTACCACAACATCCTCAATTGGCTCTCCTGTTTCCTCTTCCATTATTGTCAACTTGATGGGGTGCTGACGATAGTAGAGTGTATCGGGTTTTCCAAATACAAATACTACGATTGCGACGCATGACAGAATCATGCAGATTACTATTTTTGATGCCTTACTCATGAGCTCACATAACGCCTGCAGCAACGGCCGCAATGGAGCAGCGAAGCTGCGGAATGGAGGTCCAGCCCCGTAGGGGCGCTGTTGCCTGCACTTGTTAGCATTTTACCGGAAACCCGCTATTTCGGAATTTAGAAAGTTAAGCCGCAAATCTTCTTCGTTTTCAAAACACTTGCCAAGCACATTGTCAGCTAGTTGATTGTTCGGCAGAGATCTGGGAACCAAATATGTATTTGAATACACTTCGATATTGG
>NZ_BAABQV010000019.1:0-5564 GCF_040371615.1 Microbulbifer sp. NBRC 101763 | reverse complement strand
CCAGATGACCGATGAATTGACACGTCGAGCATTGAAAATGGCTCTAGAGCGACGACAAATAAAGCCTGGACTAATAGTTCACTCTGACAGGGGTGTGCAATATCGATCGCAGAAATACCAGGATCTCTTGTCCGAAAGCAAGTGCAAGCCGAGTATGAGTCGCCAGGCTAACTGTTGGGATAATGCGGCAATGGAATCATTCTTTAGCAGGTTAAAAGTCGAGCTGGTCTATGCCGGAACATTCGAAAGCGAAGAGCAAGCAAAATCTGAGGTGTTTGAATACATTGAGATTTTCTACAATAGGGTTCGTAGGCACTCTGCATTGGGCTATGTAAGTCCAGCAGAGTATGAGCGAAAATACGCATAGTTAGAGTGTCTACTTTTTGTGGGCAAGACCAGTGTTGTACGTACTATGAGACTATTTACTGATTTTTATACAAAGGTTGCACTTAAGCTTTATCCATTTAGGTGGTTATTAGTTGTGTCTTTTTTTCTTCCTTTTATAGGTTGGTCTCTTGTCTCGACGGCATTACTGGTAATGCTGTGGGTGTGGACCAATTTAGGATTATTTATTGTTTTAACTTATGGACCTATCAACCATTTTGAGGGTTCTATTATATGGAGTGACGGGTGGCGGCCTATAGCTTGGGTTTTCCTAATTCCCATCCTACTGGGAGTCTTGGCTGCAACAGTTCTAATTCCTTATTCTCTTATACAAAGTAGTTGACAGAATGAATAACGAACACAGGGCACGGGATTGGATTAACTTCATTTTAGAGAGATGCCAGTTCCCTGATGCACAAGTATTAAAGGAGCACCTCGACAAAGCCATGGTTTCTGAGTTTTGTCAGTGCGGTTGTAATAGCTTCAAAGTTATGGTATTTGCTAATACCAAAGCGATTGCAGCTCCAGATAAGTACGGTGTAATTTTTGAAGCAAACTTTAATCTTGAAGAAGCAGGTAAAACGTTAGAGATCCTAATTTTCTCTGGAAAATCAGGAATGGTTGAATATATAGAAATAGACTGTTGTGGTAACAACTTTCCTGTTCCAGAAGCAGTTGAAGTTGTTGGAGAGCCGTTTCATGTCAGTGCCGGTAGTGTGTTAGCTCTCTAACAAGAGCCTGCACAAGCGCGCACTTCGTGCGCTGGACTCGCAACAAGTTGCTCGCCTGTGCGGCGGGCGTTCTGCATCGAGAGAGTAGATGAAAAAAGTATTGTTCCTATGCAGCAAGAATAAACTGAGGAGTCCGACAGCTGAAGCAATCTTTAGCGGCGTTGATGGCTGGGAGGTATATTCGGCGGGAATCAGCAACGATGCTGAGGTTCATGTAGGTCTTGAAGACATCGAATGGGCTGACCATATATTTGTTATGGAGAAGGTCCATAAAAAGAAACTGAGTAGCAAATTTGGCCGAGCTATAAAAGACAAAAAGGTGATCTCGTTAGATATCTCCGATAATTACGATTATATGGATAAAGAATTAATCGATATACTTCGGTCTAAAGTATCGGGGCTTGTAAACTAGCAAATACAGAACAAGCGCAGGCACGATCACACACTTCGTGTGCTGGACCTCCACCGCATTGCGGCTCCGGTCCGTGCTGCTGACCCCTCTGTACAGACTGCTATCGAGACTGCAGAGCTTGCTAAGTCCAAAACGAAGGCGGCAGGGTAAGAGTTGAATACGTCAAAATTGATTTAGTCGAAGTGCAAGATCAGCGCAATCTGCCCATGATTCAATCTGGTATTGCTAGCCTTCCTACCAGTTCCGCGCTATCCGCCTCAGATGATGGCAGCACGGCGAAAATAACTATCACTGCGCATACCGTGCAATTTGGTTTTGGCACGGTTAGTTATAACAGCGGCAGCATTACCGGTTTATCGTTCACTACAAAATACTATGTGTACTGCGATGACCCCCGGTACACAGGGCGGTGCGGTTACTTATTACGCTACTACTAACTTTTCCAAACTGGCTGCTAGTACTTGGCGGCGCTATGTAGGCACGATCACCACACCTTCCAACGGTGGCGGCGGCACAATTCCATCAGACCCCTGGTGCGTTGCTGTAGGTAGTTGGCTACGTGAGGGGCGACTAGTAGACCATTGCGAAACCGGAGATCTGATCGATTGCTGGGATACCGGCGACGAGGAAACCCATCTAAGCCCCATTATTGGCGGGGTAGATGCAGAGCCAGAAATACGCTGCGTATTGCTCACCACAACAAGCGGTGCCCAGGTAATTTGCAGCCGTGAAACCCCCGTTACCGACCGTGCAGGGCGGGTCTACGAGGCGCAGCACTGCCAGGGCTTTGAGCTGGTGGTTTTGCATGAAGAGGAGCCGCTCACCTGGGAGCATGTCGAGCGGGTCGAATGCGCTGGCCTGCGTACCGTGTACAAGGTCTCTGTAGGTGGCAAGAGCTATGCCGCCGGTATCGATCCCCAGCACCGCATCATCACCCATAACGGCGTACATAAATCTGATTAAGCAAAGGAATAGATAATGCCCAGTTTTTCCCCGATTACAGTGCCAGGTCTGGAGGCCTGGCAGTTCGCCTACACCATCGACGACGGCCACAGTGCCGGCACTATTGTGCGTGCAACGGTAACCCAGACCACCGAGCCCACTAATAGCGATGCTCAGGCTGCTGCAGTACTTAAATGTACGATTGCCGTAATCGACAACCAAAACACAGTACAAACTGATGGCGCTGGCGATCTGATGTCCAGTGTTTATGTCACCACCAAGACTCTGCAGGCTGATGCAGGCCAGCCGGTAAACGTTGCTGATCACGCTGCTGATTTAGTGGCGAGTTGTATTGTTGAAGTGGCAAACCGTTTAGCTGTGCATAGTTCTATTGCGGCTATGCGATACCGAGTGGGTGATACTGGCTGTGGTTTTCAGTAGTGGAGTGGACGTATCGCCGGTGCGAAAGCCCGAATTATAGAGCCATGGCTTACATCTACAGAAAGTCCCCCTAACTTATTGATTTAATTATGGGTAAAATGTGTTCAAGAGCGGGAGGTCGAACCAGACGACTTGAGCCAATGGCTCACTATCTCTGGTTGTTATTTAAGCAATGGTTTATAACCTGCTGTAAATAAAGGCTTTTTTGTAGAGCTTGAAGGCTCCACCCAAGAAATAGTAGCCAAATGGATAGTGAGCCATTGGCTCTTTAATAAACTGTTAGGTTTCAGGTTCAGCAATCATGCTAGATATCGAGAATATAAAAGAAGAATGGAATAAGTATCTTGATGCTAGAGATACAGGAATAAAGCATGTTTGGAAACCTTTGCTATCAAAACAATTGGAAGAAATTAAATCTTTGAATAAAGAAGATTTAAATGACTATCTTTTAGAGATTTGTAAACTTCATTTTGATGTAGGTTTAAATATTCCTGTGGAGCATCCAAATATTTGGCCTCAAATTTTGGAATTATGGAAATGTAAGCTGGATAATCCAGATGAAAAAATATTTCTATGGTTGTTTAAAGCAAAGCTCTATAAGGATGCATGTCTTTTGTGCTCAGGTGAGCCAAAAGAACTTTTAGAGTCCGCTTTAACGATTAATCCAGAAAGTAAAGAAGCAAAAAAATTATTATTCATTGAGAATTTAGATTTGCTTGATTTTGCAATGCATAGCTTGCCGTGTGGCCTTCACTTAGAAGTAGACACCTGTAAGTCAGCTATTTCTGAGTGCGAACAAATGCTAGTTAAGAATCCTGAATTAAAAATATACAAAACAAGATTCAATATAGGCTTTTCACATTATAAGGAAATGTTTTTTGCTTGGTTGGAGTATCAAGAAAAAGGTATTAAACTTGAATTCTTTGATTGGTACAAACCAACTGAAACCTAACAAAAAAAATCCAGGTGACGCCTACGGCGCACCTGATTTTGGCGTTAAGCGACTAGGATATCGATGAGCAAGGAAAAGTTTGATTTACTCATTAACGCGGTAATGCAGGACAAGTCTCTAGCCGAAAAACTCATCTCGGAAGACCCGGAGATAGTACACGCTAAGAATGGGATTGGAGAGACTGTGCTTCATTATTTAGCAGTTGAAGATCATCTAGATGAAGTCGCATGGTTGTTAGCGCGTGGATCTGAAATCAATACGGCTAATGAATTTGGCAACACTCCTTTGTCTGAAGCTGCAAGCCTCGGTTATTATGAGCTGTGTGAATTTCTACTCAAGGAAAGTGCCAATCCTAGGCAGAAGACTCCAGGTGGAGATACTGCTTTAAGTGAGGCTGCAATTAACAATGAACATAACGTGGTAGAACTTTTACTAGGCTACGTTGAGCCAGCAGAGACTCTGCAGGACTACTTCTCTTATGTGGGGTATGAAGTATTGCTAGATAAAGAGAGTCAGTCAGCAAAACTTATTAACCTAAAAGGGTTAAAGTGGTGAGGCACCTAACAAGTTTAGGCAATCGGACAAATTACGCCGCCTTCGGCTCCGCAATTTTCCATTGCTAAAGACGTTAGTGGTAAGCAAGAATGAGATTTCAGTGCCCACATTGCAAAAATTTTGGAGTCAATGCTTTTTCAAAGATTGGGGCGCATTCACTTGGTCCTGCACGATGTTCAAGCTGCTGTTACCACAGCGTTGAGCCAACACAGTGGCAAAAAGCAAAAAAGGCTTTGTGGGCAATAACTGGCCTATCTGCGTTTATTTCAGTGTTTATGGTAAGTGTACTACCGCTTCTTATCTGTTTTTCCGCGAGCGTTATACTTTCTCTATTCACACTATTTACGGTAAAGCTTCAACCAATTACAAACGCAGAAGTACACAATGGCCAGCTAAAGTTTTTAGTCGTGGTGCTCGCAGTGTTAGGGTTAGCGATTTACGGATACATCTTACAGTGATTGCCACTAACAAGCGCAAGCAGGTTGCTCCGGCCCTTGGGGCCTCCGCGGGACGCCCAACGCAGTGCAAATTTGTGCAGGTCGCTGCGCTCCCAGTTTCACACAAAATGTGCACAGCATTGGTCGCCCCTGTTGCGGGCGTTATGTGACTAAAAGAGTAAGCTCAAAATGTTCAGGCAACTAAGCCGTAACAGAAAGGTACTTTCCGTATTTAGCATCGGAGTAGCCGTGTGGTGTATTTCTATGCTTGGCTATCAAATAAGTTATGCAGAACGGGTTATGTCAGTACTAGAGAGTTGCATAATTGAATCGCTCGAACTTTGTGAGAAAGTAAATGAGGTCGAGCTGTATCGAAGCCTATGGAATGGGTCTGCCAGGTACTATGCTCTTGCATCGGTATTCTTCTGCGTTATATATGGTGCAACCTCTTTTGGTGAGCGAAAGAAAAGAGTGGAGTAGATGCCATCACATAACAAGCGGCTGTTGTCGCCCCTGCGGGGCTTGGACTGCCTTTCCGCTGCTTTGCAGCTCCAGGTCAGCCCCAAAGCCGGGCGTTATATTCAAGACTTGCCCACGTTTGGTAGACACCCTGTATAGTTAGGTTTAGGCCTAACACGGAGGTGTATCATGGGTAAGAAAAGAACTCAGGCGTATACGGAGGAGTTCCGTAGAGAAGCAGTTAAGAGAGC
>NZ_BAABQV010000018.1:0-8280 GCF_040371615.1 Microbulbifer sp. NBRC 101763 | reverse complement strand
CACTCAGCTAAAGAACTGGAGGGCGGTAGCCCGCAGGTACTCTGCAGGCCACCGTTCAACCCGAAAAGAGTCGAACCAATTACAGCGGAGTCGCTGTGGTGAGGTCGTATCCAACCTTCATGTTCTTCGGGTTCTTGTTAGTCTTATCAGCGTGGTCGAGTTCGGCTTCGATTTTGGCAAAGCTCAGAGATACGGACTCCTGAGGAGCACCGCCGGCAGAAGCACCAATGCTGTAAGAGGAGATGATTACGTCAGTCAGCTTGTAAACAGCGTACTTTTCTACAGAGTTGGCGCCGGTCTGTACAACATGAATCTCTACGGGCACACCTTCGTCGCCAGTGACAGAAGACTTGAACAAACCACCGGAAGAAGCGTCAATACGCTTGGTGAAAGTGACTTCGCTCAGGCTGGGGCGAGAGGCTTCACGGTTGGAGGTAGCACCGGCTTCCATGGTGATACCGCGGCCAACACCAAAGTTGAAGCTGTCAACTTCGATCCAGTCTTCGTAACCTTTGGCGGTGACGTTGCCTTTGGTGGCTTTGTTATTGAAGTTCATGTAGATAGCCATGGGGATTCCCTCTTGGTTGGCTTTTGATGTTGGTGGTTAATCCTTTACCACGGCGATGAGTCAGTAGCTCAGGTAACGTCGCAGTGGCAACTGGGGTGATTTAAACAGAGAGAAAAGCAAAAAAAAACCATAATTTTTCGTTATTTAATCGACTCTGGCACCAATTATCCGAAGCCCTTTTACTGTTGTTGGGTATATGCCCGCTGAGCGTATTCGACTCTGACACCAATTAAATATACAGAGAATTACGGTTTAATTTTCCGTCCCGCCAAAATTTGGAAGAAATATGAAAATATTAAGAATTGTTAGCTTCCTTGCACCAATTAAAATTATTTCAATTATCGGGGTTGTTTAAAAAACATGCATGTAAGCCTATGTAATTGGTTGTATTCATTGGCAAGCATTCCGGTTAGCTGCACCACTACTGGGATAGTGTACTTATGACGCCTGTAGGCAAATTATTTTGAATATACCTTGATTGTTGCTCCTTAACCTGTTCGATATACTTTGCCACTTTAAATTACCTTAATTGATAAGCCCGTAACATTTTTGTTATGCATTTGGATATTTGGTAGTACTTTCCCAAGGAGGCGGAATTGAACGATAAGACACGTATTGTTCGGCCGAGTGGCTCTCCGCCCGGCCCGGAGCAAGCTGCAGGTGGGTTAACGGAAGATGGTGATGTCACTGTCGTTGTGCGCCAGGATGCTACCGGTTCAAATGACCATCCGCCAGTTCGTGGAGCCCAAGCGATAATTCCCAATGCTGCTGCAGATTTTGGGACTGATGCTACCGTCTTCAGTCCGGCCCCGCACAAAGCTTCTGTTCAGAAAGAAGTCGGCACTAAGTTAGAAGGTGGAATACCGGCTAATCCCATCGATACTCCTGACTCTTTCGAACCCTTACCCTCAGGTGCTGTTACAAAGACCGTGATTAAAGGGCGTTTTGAGCTTGACAAACTCTTGGGTGTTGGCGGTATGGGGGCAGTTTATAAAGCTCTCGACCGCCGAAAATTAGAAGCTAACGACAGCGAACCCTATGTCGCTATTAAGCTGTTAAACGATGATTTTCAGAAGCACCCTGATGCCTTTATTTCCCTGCAACGTGAGGCGCGCAAGTCTCAAACTCTAGCCCATCCTAACATCGTAACGGTTTATGATTTTGACCGTGATGGTGACCGCGTCTTTATGACGATGGAATTCCTGGAAGGGGCACCCTTGGATAAGCTTCTGCGAGATCATGCAGATGTGGGGCTTGAACCAGAAAAAGCGCGATCCGTATTTACGGATATTTGTCAGGCACTGATCTATGCGCATTCACATAAAATCGTCCACTCCGACTTTAAACCGGGCAATATTTTCGTCACCAGTAAGAAAGGCGCAAAGGTTTTTGACTTTGGTATTGCGCGAGCAGTATCGGAAGGAGGAATTGCGAATAAAACTGGTGAGACCACTGTATTTGATGCTGGCAGTCTTGGGGCACTGACGCCCGCTTATGCGAGCTATGAGATGTTGAAAGGGGGAGAGCCAGCCCCCTCTGATGATGTTTATGCACTGGGCTGTGTGGCCTATGAATTGTTTTGTGGTCGCCATCCCTATGACAAAACTCCTGCGGATAAGGCTTTTGAGCAGAAGTTACGTCCAAAGCGCATCAAGGGGCTGAACCGCAGAGAATGGCGTGCCCTTGAGTCTGCCCTGGAACTGAAGCGGGAAAATCGTACCGATACCGTCGAAAAGTTTGTGCAGGCATTCTTTATTAGTAATACCTGGAAATGGGTTCTGGGTAGTGCCTTTGCCATGATGCTTATTGGCGCTGGATTTGGTTATAACCACTTGGAGCAGCAGAATACCGCCGAACAAGAGAGGGTAAAAATAGAGCTTGAACGAAAATTGCAGCAGGAGCTGTTAGAGCGCCGAATCAGTGATAAGAAAGAAGCGATTAGCCGGCTGATTAACTTGAGTATCTTAACTCCCGCCTGGGAGAACGACCTCCGTCTGGAGCTGAAGGAATACTCAGAGCTGAACCCTGGTGATGATGACTTTCTGGATGCCTCACGGCGTGAGATATCTGAGCTGTTCTTAGCTGCCGCAACTGGTCAGCTTAACTTGGGTAACCTGGACCAAGCCGACCTAATGCTTCGAAGTGCTGCTAACTGGTATGGGGTATCCAGCCGGGCAGTGGCGATTAAATCCCAGTTGGCGACTGATAGGGAGAATTTACAGGCACGTCTTGAAGCTGAGCGTTTGGAGGCTGAGCGAGAAGCGGAGCGCCTGCGCTTACAAGAAGAGCGGGCCGAGCGTCGTCGTCTGGCTACAATCAAGCAGAAACAGGTAGATGCGATTCTCAATGAGATGGAAGCGGTTCTGACTTGCAGCTTTGATATGAATGTGGGGGCTATTGGGGCGCAACTTTCCCAGCTCGCGAAAGTGGACAATATCAAGGCCCAGCAGATTCGTCCGGTTATCGGTGAAGAACTCAGTACCTGTGCTTCCAATCTGGGTGCAAAAGACCCGACCCAAACAGAGGCTCTGGTGGATGAGTTTAGGGCGCTTCTCCCCAGCTATCAGCCTCTGAAAGAGCTCAAGCTGGACTTCTGTGGGCACCTGGTACCAGGAAGTGGCGGTAGAGGAGATCGCTACAGTTGTCGTGATCGTCTTGCAGATGGTAGCAAAGGCCCGGCGATGGTCGTTATCAAAGGTGTAAGTGGCAGGCCTCTTGCTGTTGGTAAATATGAAATAAGTAATCTTGATTTGAAGCAATTCTGCAGTATCACTAAGCAGTGTAATTCGCTGGAATTCGGTGCCGACAATATGCCAGCTAATAACGTGTTATTAACTAGTGCAGAGGCATACCTAAGTTGGTTAAGCGACGAAACTGGTTATAGTTACCGTCTACCCACCGAGCAGGAATGGTTTGCCGCAGCCAGTGCGAATGGTCAGGAAGAGCTGGCTGATCGAAATTGCCACCTTAAATATGGTGGTATCGAGAAGGGAGCTGAATTTGTCCCAGCGCAATCCGGCTCTTCTAATAGGTTTGGCTTGGTGAATTCAGTCGGCAATGTGCAGGAGTGGGCACGTGGCACCGATGGTGAGTTGCTGGCCTTAGGGGGTAATCGCTTGGACCCCATGAGTCGCTGCCTGGCTACAACAAAGCGGCTCCATAATGGTCAGGCAGATGAATTTACAGGGTTTCGCATCGTTAGGGATGTTAACTAAATAATTGTAATTCGGCCTTTCCCAATTAGAAGTTCAGGGGGGCAAATAAATAAGAATTTTATTTGGGGGAGTTATGTTCTGGCTCAAACAAAGCAAACTGGCACTCTTTATTAGTGCCAGTTTTATGCTACTGCAAATGCCTGCTAAAGCTCAGGAGGAGGACTCCAGCTTTCGAAGTCGTGTAAGGCAGGCATTCGATCAAAATACACCAACTGTTAGCGAAGTAGATGTAACAAAAGACTATCTCCAGCGGACTTTTGAGGCGGAGGACCCAAACCTTAATACTGAAATCCCCGAAATTTCCCAGCGTAATCAAGGGCCACGTATTACTGTCAAAGAGTTTCGGTTTCACAGGTTAGAAGAGTATCCAGAATTTGGTATTGAGCGCACCACCATCGAGAAGATGGCTGAGGATTTGCGCATTAAATATATGAAGGAAGATAAGATTCTTGCCAGTGGATATACCGTAGAAAATTTGGAAGAGCTGGCTATCTTACTGGGAAACATGAATGCCCAATTTAATCCGGGAGGCCTTGGCCCTGCAGAATTAAAAAAGCTGGTCAGTGTTATAGAGAAGCAAAATAAGGAACGTGGACTAAGTTATGGGGACCTGGAAGATATAGCTGCAGAACTTACTAACTTTTATCGCCGTCAAGGTTTGTTCCTTGCTCAAGTACAAATACCTGCGCAAGACGTTGAAAATGGTGTAGTTACTCTCACTGTTCAGGAGGGGCTGCTGGGACAGGTTGTTGCTGAAGATAATGAGCGTTACGCCCTGGATCAACTTGCAGAGCCTTTCGAAGGCCAAAGAGGGGAATTGGTGAACCATGAAAGTATTGAGGAGGGGTTATACCTTCTCAATGATCTACCGGGCCTAAATGTTACTGGGTATTTTAGCGCTGGTGATAATCCTGGAGAAACCAAACTTAATTTGAAAGCGCGTGAAACAAGCTCTTATAAGGCTTCTTTAAGGTTGGATAATCATGGTTCTCTTTATACAGGTAATGAAAGAGCCTATGCCACGGTTGATTGGCTGAATCCACTGGGTATAGGAGATGCGTTAACGGTAAGCTATTTAAAATCTGCTCTTGAAACGGATGAAAAGCTTGGTTCTGATTTGGGTCAAATTAGATATAGTTTCCCTGTATTTTCTCCTCGTACCAGACTAGAGATTTCGGCAGATCATAATGAGTTTAATCTCTACGATGAAGAAAATAAGGAAAATGTTATCAATGCACTCAATATATCCGGTATCAATAAAAGTTATGCCGTTTCTCTAGATCATAAATTCCGTCGCTCTCGGGATTTCAATTTGACAGGCTCTTTCGGAATAACAGAGAAGGAATCTGAGCTTGAGGGGGCGATTGCTTTTACAAACGATCATGTTTATGGCGGTGAGGTTGGTGTTTATTTGGATAGTCTCTCTAATGGCCTTTTTTCCATGTTGAATATAATGAATGTGAATCTTCAATATGGTGAGCATCAGAATGATGTTGAAGCTGGCAGAGGGGATGATTTTAATAAAGTGGCGATCAATACCAGCTCTTTGCTTTTTCTTCCTATCCCTTTTATAGATGAGCAATCAAGACTTATCTTGAAAGGACGAGCACAATATAGCGAAAGCAACTTACCCGGGTTTGAACAGATGTCATTGGGTGGGGCTAATGGTGTACGAGCATTTGCAGTGAGGGATTTTTCCGCTGATAAAGGAGCGGTCTTATCTGCAGAGTGGTACGTGAATTTTCCTGAAGCGATCAATCCGGTTCTTTTCGGGCAGCGCTTAAACGACATTGTACAGGTTGCCCTTATAGCAGATGTTGGTTATGGCTTTGTTAATAACTACGAAGAAACACTTGATGATGATTGGGCCAGGTTCTCTGGGGCGGGTGTACTCTTCAAATTCAGTTGGGATGATCGGTTCTCAAGCAAAGTTTCTATGGCTTGGCCAATTATGTCGAGTACCTCGATAACAAATATTGCTGTTGGTGAAGATGAGCCAACGGTTTATGCTGATTTTTCAATTTTTTATAACTAATTATTAAATTTCTGAATTACTAACGAAAACAAAGTTCCTCTTCGCAGGGTTCTGGTATGAAAGCTAAAAAGAAAACGCTTGAAGTAAGAAGATTAGTAACTGCAATAAAATTATCAAGCCTTGCTTATGCTGGTGTGCTTGCGGGGATTTTGAGCCCCATGGCTTATGCGGGTCCTGAGGGCGGTGTAGTGACCGGAGGTGAAGGTACGATTGATGTGGATGGTTCAACCACAACAATCGATCAGGCCACTGATTTGCTATCGATAGATTGGGAATCATTTAACCTAAGCCCGGAAGAACTGGTCAAGTTTTTACAACCTGATTCCTCATCCATCGTACTTAATCGTATTTTAGGGCAGGATCCAACTACGATTCACGGATCAATTGAGGCGAATGGACATGTAATTCTTGTTAATCCGCGAGGAGTGCTTTTTACTGAAACTGCAACAGTGAATGTAGGTGCCATCACCGCTTCTGGGCTTGATATGAATCCAGAAGACTTCATGAATGGGGACTTTATTTTCCAGGGTGAAGATGGTTCATCGGGTATTGTCGTAAACCGTGGGGTAATTAATGCATCCAGTGCGCTATTGGTAGGAAAACAGGTTACCAATGCATCTTCAGGGTTGATTAGTGCAGAGCTGGTTAGTTTGGCTGCGGCTGATGAAGCATTACTCACATTCGATGCGGATGGGCTTATTGGTCTCAAAATTACTAAAGAGGTCATGGAGAATGAGCTGGGTGTAGATAGTGCCATACTAAATGAAGGAGCTATTGAGGGCGCGCAAGTATTAATGGAGGCTAGCGTCTCTGGTGATCTATTTACAGCTGCAGTAAATAATGAAGGTTCGATAAAGGCAAAAGGCATTGATACCAGCGGGGGAAAAATTCGCTTATTTGGTTCTGGTAGTGGTGTTGCCAACAGTGGAACTTTAGATGCCTCAGGCATAGCTGGTGGTGAAATTGTATTAGAGGGTGATACTGCTGAGCACACCGGACAAATAAGTGTTACGGGTAATTCCGGAAATGGTGGTTATGTTGCGGTGTTAGGTGACGAGGTTTTCCTTGCAGGCGATATTGATGCTCGTGGTACTGATTCCGGCGGTGAGGTACTTATCGGGGGAGATTATCAAGGAGTAAATCCCGAAATTCGCAATGCCGAATTTACGACGGTCACAAGTGAGGCAAATATTAATGCGAGTGGTATTGGAAATGCTAAGGGTGGCAAGGTCATCGTATGGTCCGATATTACTACGGAGTTTGGCGGGACTATCCTGGCGGAGTCAGGGGCTGCTGGCGGTGATGGTGGTTTAGTAGAAACTTCTGGTAAGCAATACCTTCATCTTGATGAAGAGGATATGTTTGTATCCACATTGAGCCATGGTGATGGAGAAACGGGTAACTGGCTACTGGATCCAGGCTGGATGGAAATTGCTGACGATCCTTGTGTCACAAACAATTGTGTTTCGGTTTCAGCTGTAGTAAGTGCACTGGCGAATAATAATATAGAGATCAGTGTTACTGATGCTAATAATGGTTCAGGTCCCGGTGGACCTGTAACCCCATCTGGCGGTGATTTTTCAGATGGAATTCTTGTTGCTGACTCCATTGCATGGACTACGGCTCATACTTTGACGCTGACCTCGTATAGCGGTGTAAAAATTGATAATGGAGTTACAGTTTCAGCAGTAAATGGTGGCTTGACAGTTAATGCTGGAGGGTCGTTTACCAATGAAGGTTCAATTACTGTTTCCGACTTCTCTCTCTCGGTTGGTGGTACAGATGACAATACGATTAATGAACTTGGTGATATCACAGTCACAAACTCCGGGACCGTTGTAGCTAACAGTGGTGACGACTTGTTTACGCTATCAGATAGCGCCGATTCCTTAATAGTCAATGGGACTAAATCTTTTTCTATCGATGCTATCTCTTTTTCTGGGGTGGAGAAGGTTGATTTGGGGGATGGCACCGACAGCGTAACTGGCGCAGACGGTGTTAACTGGGAACTCACTGGTACCAACTATCAAGCAAAAAATAGCGGGATCACCTTTAGTAATGTCGAGAATCTCACAGCGACGAATGCAGCTCTTGTGGGTACAACGAATGCAGATGCATTTATTTTACAGGCCGATGGGAATGTAAAAGCTTATGAGCTGACGGTTTCCGGCATGTCCTCCGTGAACGGCAATGGCGATAGTGATAGCCTGGATGCCAGTGCTTACAGCGATGGCCTGGCGTTGACAGGCGCTGTGAACCAAGTCACTGCTGAATCAGGCACCCTGACTTTTGATGGTATCGCCAGCGCGGTGACCGCGACGTTGACCGGCAGCAGTGGTGTCGATGCCTTTGAGATTACCGGCAACAATGCCCTGGATGTTGCGGACATCAGCTTTAGTGGGCTGAGCACTGTCAATGCAGGTTCAGGTACCGATAGTGTTGCGGCATTGGGAGTTGTGACT
>NZ_BAABQV010000017.1:0-9315 GCF_040371615.1 Microbulbifer sp. NBRC 101763 | reverse complement strand
TATCCATGGATTCTGTTAGTAACCGTCTCTTCATCCGCTTGTCATCAGTTATAAACAACTACCTGTTTAGACAGAGATGTCAGTTTTATTAAAGGTGGCACGGAAGTCTTTGTGATCGAAAGTTTGGCTTGGGTGGAATAAGAGGGAAATAAAAAAGCCCCTCTGAGTGGGGCTTTTTTATTTAGGTTGTGCTGAAGTATGCAGAAGATAGTTTGCTATGGTTCATAGGCATTTTCTGGGACCAGATCGTAATTCATTTCTTTTAGGCTCAGCTCATCAAGAGGAACCAGCTGTGCGGGAAGAGAAAAGCTACGTAGTGGCTTACCCTGGGCCCAGTCCAGGATAGTAATTGTTTCTGTTTCTTCTTGGAGCTGGTGTAGTAGGCCCTTTAGTGCGATCGCATTAGCTGAAGATAAGAAGTGATACTCATGCTCTCCCTCCAGCTGAACGAAACGGGACTCCTTGTCAGCTTCTTCAATACGAAGCCATGCTGTGCCTTTAACCACACCCTCTTCACCGAGAACCATAGGCCCAAGTGAGTCTTCATAGATCGAGGTTAAGTTGTTAACTATTGGAGGGCGTAATGTGCCAACCCAAACCCAACCAGAGAGACTTATACGACTTAACTGCCATTCACACAGCCAGACTGTCTGATCATCATCGATGCGAAACTCACGATACTCTCGCTGCCCAAGATAGCTGTCAAAACTAACTTCCTCGTTGGGGTTATCCCGACGGAAGCTGTGTAGCTGCTGGGTCATCTCATAATTGACTTCCCAGTGTTTTCTTAAGCGCCACTGCATAGGGTATTGACCCCACTCGACGATATATTCTTCCCGCTCGCGGATAGTTTCTACAACCCGCCAGAAGGCGCCATCAATCAAAATGCAGGTATCGCCAATTTTACAGCCTGGAGCGATGATGCTGCATTCCGGTGACGCCTCTGAAGCGCTGACAATATGCTCAGCGCGCCCTTCGATTACATCGTACCAGGGGAATCCATGGCGCAAGGGCGGAGGGAATGCGAGTGGTGGTCGACCACCGAGTAGGCGACGAAAAAGTACCGACTTCTCAATTTCCAGGTCAGAGAGAGTATAACCTTCCTGTTGGGTGATCTGGCCCCAGGCAAAGGCGGCTCGGATTAGGTGTTTTTCACGGTCTGAAAAGCTCATGGGTGCAGTCATGGGCAAACTAAAACGGAAACCTTACCACTGTGGGGAGGAGGGTGCTAATGCAATTCATTGACATGGGATGGTAAAGGACAGGTTTACTTGAGCTTAGATACACTGGGGTACTCGACAAATAGATTAGGAGAAGCTGTCGTGGTATGGATGCGGAGGTTATATTTCGGTTGTTTAGTAATGGGTTTTTTTATCGCCCATGGTGCTATGGCGGCCGAAGGAAATGGTGGGGCTGACGATTGCTATCTTGATGGATGGCAATACTCATTGCAGTGTTCTCGGATTACAGTTGGGAAAGAGGACACACAAGTTAAACTGGCCGTAATGGTTTCTCCCGCGCTGGATGAAAGCGGAGAAGAGCCTCTCTATCTACTCGCGGGGGGGCCTGGGCAGGCGGCGAGTGATCTTGCAATCCTGCTGAACAAGTTTCGTAAAATAAACCAAACGCGTGCAATCGTATTGGTGGATCGCCGCGGTGCAGGATTATCCCGCCCATTTAGCTGCGGTATTGATCGCAATACGCCAAACGAATTGGAAGTGATCTCAAAATCACTGGCAGATTGCTACCTGCAACAAACAACATTTGCCAATTCACTCAGTAGCCGCCAGACCATTGAAGACCTTGAACTGGTGCGGAAACATTTCGGCCACGAGAAGATTTCCCTGTGGGGTGGTTCCTGGGGAACACGGACAGCTTTACTTTATCAGCAGTGGTATCCGGACAGTTTAACTGCCTTGGTACTAGATGCGGTAGCACCTATAGATACAAAGGTGTTTTTAGGGGCTTCGGCTGCTGAGCATGCCTTGCAAACTTTAGTGAGAGACTGTCAATCCGATTTAGCCTGCTCCCGGTTTGGTGATTGGCGGGGAGAATTGGAACAATTGCTGATTAACTGGGATGATTCCGCTGCGAAAAAATTTCCGGATCCAGTTACGGGGAGAATATCCGAGCAACCCATGTCACTTTGGGCCTTGCAAAGCATGATCCGGGCGGCTTTGTACTCTCCCGAAGCGTCTGCGCAACTGCCATTTGCAATCACTGAAGCAGGCTCAGGTAATTACTTGCCATTGGCCGGTATAGCGGGATTTTTTTCAGATACAACAACGGGAATGTCCCTGGGCCTGACTTTCTCTGTTGCCTGCTCAGAGGAGTTACATCGAATCAGCGAGGAAGAAGTTGCTGCGGATATTGCTGGTGCTTTTATTGGCAGGGCTTTTCTTGAGTTTTTTTCTCGTGGCTGTGATGTATGGCCTGTGCCTAAAAGGCTTTATAGCAAACCTGAACCCCGTCACCATCCAGTATTGTTAATATCGGGTGAAGCGGATCCGATCACGCCGCCAATCTATGCACAAAAGGATCTTGATTATCTCTCCAATAAGCAGCACCTGGTAGTAATGGGGGGAGGACATATTAATTCCATTCGAGGTTGTATTCCTGATTTGATTGATAAATTTCTTACTTCACCTGAAGTGAAGCTGGATCAAGCTTGTGTGAAGGATATTCACAGACCGCCGTTCATGATTGGAGCTTATGGACCAGAGTTGGATCGGAGAGGCGGTTCTGATTCAAAAGGAATGGAACAGGGGGGGGAGCGGCAGTGATTAGAGTTAATTCGGTTAGTAAGCAGTTTTCGGGAACCCCTGTACTGAAGAACCTGAACTTTTCTATTGCTGATGGGCAGATAACAGCCTTACTGGGTGCCAATGGTGCGGGCAAAACGACATGTCTTCGCATTATTACCGGTTTACTAAAAGCAGATAGTGGGCATGCTTATGTTGGTGGCCTGGAGGTTTCAAAGTATCCGAAGGAAATACGTCGGCAGTTAGGCGTGGTTGGAGACCGGGAGGGACTTTATGAACGTCTTACCGTAGCGGAGTATTTGTCCTTTTTCGCCAGTGCCCAAGGGTTGGCTGGAGATAAATTAGAATTTGCATTGCAATCTGTGCGAGAAGAGTTAGAGCTATCCAGCCTTTGGAATCGTCGAACAAAAGGGTTTTCTCAAGGGGAGAGAATGAAGGTGTCTCTCGCTCGGGCGCTAGTACATCGGCCCTCCCATCTGATTTTGGATGAGCCCACCCGTGGTTTAGATGTGCTTGCTGCCAGGTTACTGCGTAGAACTCTTTTAAACTTGAGGTCAGAGGGAACAGCAATTTTATTTTCGAGCCATATTATGGCTGAGGTTGTAGAGCTATCCGATACTGTTTTGATCATGGCAAATGGCACTATTGTCGATAGTGGAACCCCGGGCGAACTCAATACACGTTCAGGTAGTAACAGCCTTGAGGATAGTTTCGTGAAGCTTGCTTATGGTCAAAGGGCAGGGAAGCGTCAGCAGGGAGAGGTAGCATGAGTATTGTCGATAATGTTTTATCACAGCAATTCCAAGCACTGGTTCTAAAGGAGCTTCTTGAAGTTTGGCGTGATCGGCGGGCTTTAATGATTGCATTGGGTTTTACCCTTTTATTTCCAGCAATAATGATTGGAAGTGGTGCCCTATCTTTTAAGGTAGTGTCCGAAACCAATTTAAATATTGCCATTGTAGGTAGTGACTATGCCCCTTTATTAGAGAATCAATTACATGGAACTGGTTTCCGGATTGATCAGTTGAGGGAGGGGATTCCACGTGAACTTCTTGAGGATAAATATGATGCTGTCCTACAAATAGGCAAAGAATTTGAGACAGACTATCGCAATCTCCTGTCTCCCAAAGTCTATTTGTATGTTGATGGTTCAAGTAAATCTGGTGGGCGAGGTATTCAGCTTATACAGGAGCGCCTGGGTACCCTACAGAAAACAATTATGCAGCAGCGTTTATCAGCACGTGGTATTGCGCCTCAGGTTCTTACTCCCTGGCAGTTACAAATAAGGGACGTTAGCACTCCGTCCAGCCGGGGGTTAGCTATTTTAGGAATTATGGTGCCAGTGCTATTGATTATGGCGTTGATGGTATGCAGCGCAGCTCCATCTATCGACACCTCTGCGGGAGAGCGGGAGCGCATGAGTATCGAAACCTTATTGCAGCAACCCTTGAATGGTTGGCAGATTATTGTGGCGAAAGTGCTCGCCGTAACCAGTATCGGTTGGTTTGGGTCACTTCTTTCGCTCGCAGTTTTAACGCTATCATTTACTCTTTTACCACTGGCAGAAATTGGAGTGCAGTTTTCTGCAGGAATAGCCGAGTTGGTGGCTATGAGTTTTTTGTTATTGCCACTGGCATTGCTGGTTGCTGTTCTCCAGATTCTTTTGGCCCTGCGCTCCCAGTCCTTTAAAGATGCACAAATCCAGCTGAGCATTTTGCAGGGATTACCTGTCGCATTGCTGATGATAGTAAATCTATCTGACATTAAATTGGACTCACCCGCTTGGCAACTGACCCCCTTAATCGGGCAGCAACAATGGCTCAGCCTGTTAATGGCAGGTGAGGCGATACCTGTACCCTTGGCTCTTGCTGGCTCCTTGGTCACCCTATCTTTGGTTGGGCTGTGTATATTAGTAGGTGCACGTGCTTTGAGTCGTGAGAGCCTGCTTGGGGCTACCTAGCTGATGAATTGAGAGTTGTATTGGCATGAATGACTTCCGCGAGGGGCTGCTGAGTATTAATTTGCAGTCAATTGCTGATAACTATCTAGATCTGACCGAGAAGTTGGCTGGTGGCGCCCGCTGTGGCGCTGTGGTCAAGGCGGATGCCTATGGCCTAGGTATGACCCAGGTAGCGCCGACCCTCTACCGGCAAGGCTGCCGGGACTTCTTTGTTGCAACCCAAGCGGAAGGGGAGCGTCTTCGTAGAGAGCTGGGGGACGAGGTCCGCATCGTTATTCTAACCGGGGTGCGAAATGGGGCAGAATTAGAGTGTGCCCATGCAGGGTTGATGCCAACACTGTTTACCCTGGAGCAATTGCGCAATTGGGTCGAAATATGTGCTCGCGCGGAATTAGTGGCTCCCTGTGCGGTAAAAGTGGATTCGGGTATGACCCGCCTGGGTCTCAGCGAGGAGGAGTTTGAATTACTACTGGGGGACCGGCAATTACTTGGCTCCGCGGATATACGCATCCTTCTCAGCCATCTGGCTTGTGCGGATGAGCCGCTCCATCCACAAAATAGCTTTCAATTGCGCAGTTTTAAAGAAGCTGGTGAGAGGCTGCGTTCACTGTGTCCCGAGGTGCAGCTGAGCCTCGCTAATTCCTCAGGCATTTTCCTCGGTGAGGATTATCACTTTGATATTGCCCGCCCCGGATCTGCTCTCTACGGGATTAACCCGGTTCCCGGTACTCCCAATCCAATGAGGCCCACAGTAGCACTCAGTCTACCGATAGTGCAAAAGCGTTTTGTCAGTCGCGAACAGTCTGTTGGTTATGGAGCGACCCAACAGGCTGCAGCAGGAAGCTGGCTGGCAGTGGCTCGGGGTGGCTATGCAGACGGTATAATCCGGGCTCAGGGTGGCCGGGGCCGCGGCTGGGCCTGCGGTCGCCATCTACCGATAATCGGTCGTATATCTATGGATTCCACTACTTTCGATATCTCTGCGTTATCCGACCAAGACCGGGAATCTCTGCAGTCCATAGATGTTCTCAATAAAGAGCTAACGGTGGATGAGGTGGCAGAATACGCTGGCACTATTGGTTATGAGGTGTTGACCAGCCTCGGACATCGTTATTTTCGTCGCTATATAAAAAGTTGATCGCCTTGCAAGACACTATCGCAAAAAGCTCACTGGAACAGTTACGCCCGGTATTGGAATTACTGGCTGATGGTAATCTGCATTCTGGGGAATCTCTCGGTGCAGCCCTTGGAGTAAGCCGCGCTGCAGTGTGGAAGCAATTAAAGAAATTTGAGCATTACGGATTGGCTCTCGAATCGGTTAAAGGGAGGGGTTACCGTTTGCCTGGAGGGTTGGAGTTGCTCTCTTCGGACAAGATTTACGAGGGGCTTGGGGATAATTCCAATGCTCTTTTACGCGAGCTGATTTTATTTGACGAGGTGGGCTCGACGAATACGCAGCTCTTAACTCGCATGGAGCAGGGTAGTGGGCATGCTATTGCCATGCTTGCAGAAAGACAGAGTGCTGGTCGAGGGCGTCGCGGTCGAGGCTGGATCAGCCCTTATGGGGTTGGGGTGAGTTTGTCTGTCGGCTGGGAGTTCAGCGGCGGAGTGCAAAGCCTGGAGGGACTGAGCCTCGCGGTAGGGGTGGCGTTGGCGCGGGCATTAGAACGTTTTTCGGTACCGGATATCCGCTTGAAATGGCCCAATGATATCTGGTGCCGTGGCCGGAAGCTTGCAGGGGTTTTGCTTGAGCTCAAGGGGGATCTGACCGATCGCTGTGCTGTGGTTATCGGCATAGGGCTGAATAGTGGCCTGCGCATTGAAACCGCCACTGAAATTGATCAGCCTTGGGCGGATTTGCAGCAGATTTGCCCGGGGATACCGCGTAACCATTTAGTGGCTGCGATATTGGATGAGCTGTTACCGTTATTGCACGAATATCCACAAAGAGGATTTAGTGCTTACCGGGATGCCTGGACCAAGCTGGATCAATTTGCCGGCCAACCGGTCACACTGCAGGCCGGTTCTCAGGTTTGGGCCGGTATCGCCGCTGGGGTAGATGACAAAGGTGCCTTAATTTTAGATATGGATGGAGAGCTGAAACACTTTCATGGAGGGGAAATCTCTTTGCGGGGGCAGGTTTGATTCTGGAACTGGATATTGGTAATACCCGTGGCAAATGGCGCCTGTTAAACGAAGGGCAGGTAGATATGCGCGGGCATTTTGGTACCTCCGACTTGCGTGAAGGTCGTATGCCGGGCGGCTGGGATAAGCTGGGCCTGGAGTTGCAGCCCAAGCGGGTTCGCGTGGTAAATGTTGCGGGCCCCGTAGTCGCTGAGTCGTTGTCAGAGCATGTAAGATCCTTGTTTTCTCTGGATGTGGAGTTCTCACAGGTACTCGAAGAATGTGCCGGAGTTACCTGTGGCTATGACAACCACCAGGTGTTAGGTACTGATCGATGGCTGGCGATGCTTGCCGCATATGGCCGGGACCAGAGTGCAGCACTAATTGTGGACTGTGGCAGCGCGGTTACCCTAGATTTGATAGACAATAACGGAGGTCACCTTGGTGGGTATATCGTACCCGGTATAGGTTTAATGCAGCGCTCTCTGCGGCTGGATACTCATGCGGCCAAGAGTGCGCAGGCGTTTACATTGACGACATCGTTAAGTGCTGGGCGCAATACCGGTGAGGCCATTAATCGCGGACTATTTCTAATGGTGCTTGGGGCAATCGATCGGGCACTTGATCAACTGCGAAATTATACTGGTGGGGAGCCGTTACTGTGGCTTACCGGTGGAGATGGGGCGCTACTGTCCTCTCTCTATCAAAGTGAGCATCACTTGGTGCCGGAGTTGGTACTGGATGGCTTGGCGTTGAGTAATCCCTAAATATAAAGACTGTTATGCGTTGGATCGCTCTCTTCTTACTGATACTTAATCTGGGGGTGTTTGCCTGGTTTATGGCGGCATCCCCAGCTAATGATGGCACCGTCAGTGTTGTCAGCCCAGGTCGGGGCACTGAAATCCAGGAAATTGTCTTGGTTAGTGAAATATCGCCAGAACAGCTGCCCCCAGTGGAAGAGGAGACGGCCCCGTTAGCCACTGAGGTCTCTGGAGAGCAGTTGTGTACCTTGATCGGGCCTTTTCCCGAAGAATATCTGGGGAAGGATATAGTGGAGCGTCTCTCCGCCCTCCAGGTTTCTGCCAGTCTTCGCGAAATTCAAATGCAAGGGCAGATGCGTTACTGGGTTTTTTTACCGCCGCTGAACTCTCGTAGAGAGGCATTCAACCGTTTGCGTGAACTGCAGGCCCAGGGTATCGATAGCTATGTAATCCCCAAGGGTGCTCTTGCCGACGGTATATCATTTGGTATTTTCAGTGAACGCGAACGCGCAGAAGGTCTTGCTGAAGAACTGGCGGAAAAGGGAATTGGGGCGCAGTTCCGTGAAGAGCCTCAGACTCATATGGAGCGTTGGATTATGTTGGCGCCTGGGCAGGCTGAACGTTTGGCTGGAGAATTCTGGCAACATCTGCAGGAAGAGCACCCCAAGCTGGATCGGCGCAGAAATCTTTGTTCAGAAGTGGCGAGCTGAAAGGCTCTCGACTATAGGTCTTAATCCTCACGGCTTGATATTTAGCGGCTGAATTTTTCTCTATGAGGCAAATGGCGACACAAAAAATTCCGATTTATCTGTAAAAAGGGTGTTGCTTGTCAGGATAACTTCCCCTAGAATCCCGCCTCCATTGACGAGGCTGACCAATCAACTTCGCCAATGAATGGGATAGTGCTGGCGTAGCTCAGTTGGTAGAGCAGCTGACTTGTAATCAGCCGGTCGGGGGTTCGACTCCTCTCGCCAGCTCCATTTTATCCCGGCATTGTTCAACATTAAATTTCGCAGGTAAGTCTGTGAAATTTAAAGAAAAAAATGTTGACAGTGCAGCGGAAGGTGTAGAGAATGCACCCCGCATTGAGGCAGGGGTTCCCGAGTGGCCAAAGGGATCAGACTGTAAATCTGACGCGAAAGCTTCGGTGGTTCGAATCCACCCCCCTGCACCATTTTTTACACCGTAAGGTGTTGCCGGCGAAACGGATTGTTTCGTTTGGAGGCTCCCGCAAGCGGGCATAGTTCAATGGTAGAACCTCAGCCTTCCAAGCTGATGATGCGGGTTCGATTCCCGCTGCCCGCTCCAGTTATGGGTTCAGCTGGAATACCCTCCGGATTGGCAAGCCTTGTGGTCGCCTGGTTTGGCGAGATATTTGCTCATGTAGCTCAGGGGTAGAGCACACCCTTGGTAAGGGTGAGGTCGGCGGTTCAAATCCGCCCATGAGCTC
Organism: Microbulbifer sp. NBRC 101763; assembly: GCF_040371615.1. Taxonomy (NCBI): domain Bacteria; kingdom Pseudomonadati; phylum Pseudomonadota; class Gammaproteobacteria; order Cellvibrionales; family Microbulbiferaceae; genus Microbulbifer; species Microbulbifer sp. NBRC 101763. The sequence continues at coordinate 258 of NZ_BAABQV010000017.1, read as the reverse complement.
CATTTTTAATAGCCGCGAGGGTGAGAGCTCTTGCGGTTGTTTGTGTCCGGGGTCGGGGTTTTCCGGGTCGGATGCGCATGTTCTGGACATGGGTGGGATCGTTAACGGTTCACCTATATTAGGAGGCTGCAATGGCAAAAGAAAAGTTTGAACGTTCCAAGCCCCACGTGAACGTGGGCACCATCGGTCACGTTGACCACGGTAAAACCACCCTGACCGCTGCTCTGACCCGCGTATGTGCGGAAGTATGGGGCGGTG
>NZ_BAABQV010000016.1:0-17005 GCF_040371615.1 Microbulbifer sp. NBRC 101763 | reverse complement strand
TAGCCAGTACCTGACCACGCTCCACTTCGTCACGCTTGGTGCCGCGCAGCAGCGCGCCGATGTTCTCACCTGCACGACCTTCGTCGAGCAGCTTGCGGAACATCTCAACACCAGTACAGGTGGTAGTGGTGGTCTCTTTGATACCAACGATCTCGATCTCGTCGCCAGTGTGGATTACACCGCGCTCTACACGACCGGTTACCACGGTACCACGGCCGGAGATAGAGAATACGTCTTCGATCGGCATCAGGAACGGCAGGTCTACAGCGCGCTCTGGCTCAGGAATGTACTCGTCCAGGGTTTCAACCAGCTTCTTAACAGCGGTGGTACCCATTTCGTTGTCGTCTTCGCCGTTCAGGGCCATCAGAGCAGAACCAACGATGATCGGAGTGTCGTCACCCGGGAACTCGTACTGATCCAGAAGTTCGCGAACTTCCATCTCTACCAGCTCGAGCAGCTCTTCGTCGTCTACCATGTCCGCTTTGTTCAGGAACACAACGATGTAAGGTACACCTACCTGACGGGAGAGCAGGATGTGCTCACGAGTCTGCGGCATGGGGCCGTCAGCTGCGGAACATACCAGGATAGCGCCGTCCATCTGAGCAGCACCGGTGATCATGTTCTTAACGTAGTCGGCGTGTCCCGGGCAGTCTACGTGCGCGTAGTGGCGAGTCGGGGACTCGTACTCAACGTGAGAGGTAGCGATGGTGATACCGCGCTCACGCTCTTCCGGTGCATTGTCGATACCGTCGAAAGCTACAGCGTCACCGCCCCATACTTCCGCACATACGCGGGTCAGAGCAGCGGTCAGGGTGGTTTTACCGTGGTCAACGTGACCGATGGTGCCCACGTTCACGTGGGGCTTGGAACGTTCAAACTTTTCTTTTGCCATCTTAGATGTCCTCTAGCTAAAAGTTTGCCAAAGAAGCCCCAGCCATTCACTGAGGCCCTTTTGAGCAGAAGTTAATTAGGCCTTGTTCTTTGCGATGATCTCATCGGCAACATTTTTCGGCGCTTCGGCGTACTTCAGGAACTCCATGGTGTAGGTAGCACGGCCCTGAGTAGCAGAACGCAGGTCGGTTGCGTAACCGAACATCTCTGCCAGAGGTACTTCCGCGTTGACAACCTTACCAGCGGGGTTGTCTTCCATACCCTGGATGAGGCCACGACGACGGTTGAGGTCACCAACCACGTCACCCATGTTCTCTTCCGGAGTTACCACTTCCACCTTCATCATCGGCTCAAGCAGTACTGCACCGCCCACAGAGGACAGCTTCTTGGTCGCCATGGAGCCGGCGATTTTAAACGCCATTTCACTGGAGTCCACATCGTGGTAGGAACCGTCGTACAGAGTTGCCTTCAGGCCCAGCAGCGGGTAGCCAGCCAGAACACCGTTTTGCATCTGCTCTTCGATACCTTTTGATACCGCCGGGATGTATTCCTTAGGTACAACACCGCCCACGATTTCGTTAACAAATTCCAGACCTTCCTGGGACTCGTCTTCAGCGGGCTCAAATTTCACCCATACGTGACCGAACTGACCACGACCACCGGACTGACGAACGAACTTGCCTTCGATCTCAGAGGTGTTACGGATCGCTTCACGGTAGGCAACCTGAGGCTTACCGATGTTCGCTTCAACGTTGAACTCGCGACGCATACGGTCGACGATGATGTCCAGGTGCAGCTCACCCATACCAGAGATGATGGTCTGACCGGTTTCCTCGTCGGTCTTCACACGGAAAGACGGGTCTTCCTGGGCCAGCTTGCCGAGGGCAATACCCATTTTTTCCTGGTCCGGCTTGGACTTGGGCTCAACCGCAACAGAAATTACCGGCTCTGGGAACTCCATACGCTCCAGAACAATCTTGTTGCTCTCGGCACACAGGGTGTCACCAGTGGTTACATCCTTCAGACCGATCGCAGCTGCGATGTCGCCAGCCAATACTTCTTTAATTTCCTGACGGTCGTTGGAGTGCATCTGCACCATACGGCCAACGCGCTCTTTCTTCATTTTTACGGAGTTGTATACCGCAGTACCGCTCTCCAGCTTACCGGAGTAGACACGGAAGAAAGTCAGGGTGCCAACGAAGGGATCGGTAGCAATTTTGAACGCCAGAGCGGCGAACGGAGCCTCGTCATCCGCTTCGCGGGTCTCAACGGTTTCGCCGTCTTCCAGAGTACCTTCGATCGCCTTAACTTCAGTCGGCGCCGGCAGGTATTCGATAACTGCGTCCAGTACAGCTTGTACGCCCTTGTTCTTGAAGGCGGAGCCGCCCAGAACCGGAACGATTTCGTTGGCCAGAGTACGCTGGCGGATAGCTGCCTTGATCTCGTCTTCGGTCAGCTCACCCTCTTCCAGGTATTTCTCCATCAGCTCTTCGCTGGCTTCAGCCGCCGCTTCTACCAGGTACTCGCGCATTTCGTCGCACTCGTCCTGCAGCTCAGCGGGGATGTCAGCGTATTCAAAGGTCATGCCCTGGTCTGCTTCGTTCCAGATGATGGCTTTCATCTTCACCAGGTCAACAACACCCTTGAACTCGTCCTCAGCACCGATGGTCATTTGCAGCGGTACAGCGTTTGCGTTCAGACGGTCTTTCAGCTGGCTCACAACGTTGCGGAAGTTCGCACCGGCGCGGTCCATCTTGTTGACGAATACCATGCGCGGTACTTCGTATTTGTTCGCCTGGCGCCAAACGGTTTCAGTTTGAGGCTGAACACCAGAGGAACCACACAGAACAACAACCGCGCCGTCGAGTACGCGCAGGGAGCGCTCTACTTCAATGGTGAAGTCAACGTGTCCCGGGGTGTCGATGATGTTTACGCGGTGCTGGTCGAACTGCTGCTGCATGCCGGCCCAGAAACAGGTGGTTGCAGCGGAAGTGATGGTAATACCACGCTCCTGCTCCTGCTCCATCCAGTCCATGGTTGCGGCGCCTTCGTGCACCTCACCAATTTTGTGGGACAGACCAGTGTAGAAAAGTACGCGCTCAGTAGTGGTGGTTTTACCGGCGTCTACGTGTGCACAGATACCGATGTTGCGGTAACGTGCGATAGGCGTTTTACGTGCCACAGTTGTATCCTCGATATAACGGCAAAAGGCAGCCTGGAAATTTCCGTGCTGCCTTTCGGTATTAATTTCCGATGTTGGTAATCATCAGACTTAGAAGCGGTAGTGAGAGAACGCCTTGTTGGCTTCCGCCATGCGGTGTACATCTTCACGCTTCTTGACCGCACCGCCCTTGTTCTGAGCTGCATCGATCATTTCATTGGCCAGGCGCTGAGCCATGGACTTCTCGCCGCGCTTGCGGGAGAACTCCACCAACCAACGCATTGCCAGAGCCATACGGCGCGAGGGGCGCACTTCTACAGGCACCTGATAGGTCGCACCACCAACACGGCGGGATTTAACTTCCACCATAGGCGCGATGTTTTCCAAAGACTCCTCAAATACTTCGATAGGGTCTTTGTTCATTTTTTCAGAAACAGTCTCCAGGGCACCGTATACGATACGCTCTGCTACTGACTTCTTGCCGCTGATCATGACATGGTTCATGAACTTGGCCAGGGTGACGTTCCCGAACTTGGGATCGGGTAGTACTTCGCGCTTGGCGACTACTCGTCTTCTCGGCATGGGTATTGCCTCTCTTCAGGGTTATTCTGAGACGCCGCCGTAAAACCTTACAGTCCGGCGAGCTCAGCCTTACTCCGGTTGGAAACCGAAACGCAAATCGTTAAAGGAGATTAACCTTTAGGACGCTTGGCGCCGTACTTAGAACGGCCCTGCTTGCGGTCGTTTACGCCGGCACAGTCAAGTGCACCGCGTACAGTGTGGTAACGCACACCCGGCAGGTCTTTTACACGACCGCCGCGAATCAGTACCACGCTGTGCTCCTGCAGGTTGTGGCCTTCACCACCGATGTACGAAGTTACTTCGAAACCGTTGGTGAGACGCACACGGCAAACTTTGCGCAGTGCGGAGTTCGGCTTCTTCGGTGTAGTGGTGTACACGCGAGTGCAAACTCCACGACGCTGCGGGCTGGCCTGCAGAGCGGGAACGTCGCTTTTTTCGACTTTGCGTTTTCTCGGCTTACGAACCAACTGGTTGATCGTTGCCATTAAAAATCACTCCAAAAATAAAATGCCCCCACCTCTTACAGTGAGGGCCTGTCGTCTGTGTGTAGCGCCGACTCGAAGGCCGGACGAAACACCCCACATCAGCGGGGGCCGCATTCTATAAGCGACAACCCGCCTAGTCAATCGGCGACGGAAGTAAGTGCTTACATCACAGACAGTCGCCAATCTCACTCGGCATCGAAATGCCTGGATATACCCCACTCCGCCGGCAAGGCAGAGTGGGAATACACCTTATTCGCCAGAGGACTTCAAGGCCTCGGTCAAGGCCGCTTCCACCTCTGCTGCGGAAGGACCTTCACTGAAGCTCTCTTCCAACTGCAGGCTGCGCTTGCGCTTGCGCTCGCTGTGGTAGGCCAGACCAGTACCTGCCGGAATCAGGCGACCCACTACTACGTTCTCTTTCAGACCGCGCAGGCTGTCTTCCTTGCCGGTTACCGCCGCTTCAGTTAGAACGCGAGTAGTCTCCTGGAACGAAGCCGCCGACAGGAAGGACTCGGTGGCCAAAGAGGCTTTAGTGATACCCAGCAACAGACGCTCGAATTGCGCAGGCTGCTTGTTTTCGGCACGCAGCTGTTCGTTCTCTTCTATCACGCGTTGGTATTCAACCTGATCGCCCTTAATAAAGCCGGAGTCACCCATCTCGGTGATCTCCACTTTACGCAGCATCTGACGCACAATCGTCTCGATGTGCTTATCGTTAATGCCTACACCCTGGAGACGGTAAACTTCCTGGATCTCATTGGTGATGTAGCGTGCCAGCTCTTCCACACCTTTCAGGCGCAGGATGTCATGCGGGTTTGACGGGCCATCAGAGATAACCTCACCCTTTTCTACGGTTTCACCCTCGAACACAGTCAGCTGACGGTGCTTCGGAATCAGAACCTCATAGTGATCCTTACCGTTGGCCAGAGGCTTGCCGTCGCGCGGAGTAATCTGCAGACGAACCTTGCCCTTGGTCTCTTTACCGAAGGAAACAGTACCGGAGATTTCCGCCAGGATAGACGGCTCTTTCGGCTTACGGGCCTCGAACAGGTCGGCAACGCGCGGCAGACCACCGGTGATATCCTTGGTACCACCGGATTCCTGCGGAATACGCGCGATAACGTCACCCACGTTCACTTGTTTGCCTTCAGCCAGACTGAGGATGGCGCGCGGCGGCAATGCGTAGTGCGCCGGCGCATTACTGTTAGCCAGAGTCAGCTCTTCGCCATTTTCATCAACCAGGGTTACTGCAGGACGCAGGTCTTTACCCGCTGCCGGACGCTCGGCCGGATCGATTACCTCAATAGAGGACAGACCGGTAATATCATCGGTCTGCTTGCGAATAGAGAGACCGTCTTCCATACCGGACAGCTTCACCCAACCGGCAACCTCGGTGATGATCGGGTGGGTGTGCGGATCCCACTTGGCCACGATCTGGCCACCGTCTACCTCAGCACCTTCGTAAACGCTGATCACAGCGCCGTAAGGCAGCTTATAGCGCTCACGCTCGCGGCCAGCACCATCAGCAATAGCCAACTCACCGGAGCGGGAAACCGCTACCAGAGTGCCAGCTTCGGTTTTCACTGTCTTCACATTGTGCAGGCGTACGGTACCGCCCAGCTTCACCTGAATACTGTCCGCTGCAGAAGCACGGCTCGCAGCACCACCAATGTGGAAGGTACGCATGGTCAGCTGAGTGCCCGGCTCACCGATAGACTGTGCGGCAACAACACCCACAGACTCACCTGGGTTGGCGCGGTGGCCACGGGCCAGGTCACGACCGTAACACTGGGCACAAATACCGTGGGCGGTGGTACAGCTGATCGGGGAGCGAACCAGAACCTCATCGATACCCATGGCTTCGATGCGCTCTACCCACTTCTCGTCGATCATAGTGCCAGCGGGAACGGCAATTTCATCGCTACCAGGCTTGAGGACATCACGGGCTACAACACGGCCGAGGATACGGTCACCGAGAGACTCGATTACGTCACCACCCTCAATTACCGGCGCCATTGTCAGACCATCATCGGTGCCACAATCCACTTCAGTGATTACCACGTCTTGAGCAACATCCACCAGGCGGCGAGTCAGGTAACCGGAGTTAGCGGTTTTCAGTGCGGTATCCGCCAGACCTTTACGAGCACCGTGGGTCGAGATGAAGTACTGCTGTACAGTCAGACCTTCACGGAAGTTCGCGGTAATGGCGTTCTCAATAATGGAACCATCTGGACGAGCCATCAGACCACGCATACCAGCGAGCTGGCGAATCTGCGCCTCAGAACCCCGTGCGCCTGAGTCGGCGTACATGTATACAGAGTTGAAGGAATCCTGCTCGGCTTCTTTACCCTCGCGATCGATCACCTTCTCTTTCTTGATCCCCGCCATCATTGCCTGGGTTACCTTATCGTTGGTACGGGACCAAACATCGATAACCTTGTTGTACTTCTCACCCTGGGTTACCAGACCAGAAGCAAACTGGCTTTCAATCTCTTTTACTTCAGCTTCAGCAGCGCCGATCAGGTCGGCCTTGGCAGCTGGGATTTCAAAGTCATTCACACCAATGGAGGAGCCGGACTTTGTAGAGAAATCGAAACCGGTGTACATCAGCTGGTCAGCGAAAATAACTGTCGCCTTCAGGCCTACCTTGCGGTAGCACTCGTTAAGCACACGAGAAATGGATTTCTTTTTCATCGGCTGGTTAACCAGCTCGAACGGTAGGCCTTCCGGTACGATGTTCCAAAGCAGCGCACGGCCGACAGTGGTATCCTGTACAGAGATACTCTCGTGCTTCTCCCCATCCTCACCAAGAATCTTCTCGCGGATGCGCACCTTGACTTTCGCCTGCAGGCCAACCTGCTTGGCGTAGAAGGCGCGGCTCACTTCCTTGATATCGGAGAAGAACATGCCCTCGCCTCTATCATTCACACGCTCACGGGTCATCCAATACAGACCCAGTACCACGTCCTGGGAAGGTACGATGATCGGTTCACCGTTCGCGGGCGACAGGATATTGTTGGTGGACATCATCAGCGCGCGGGATTCCAGCTGCGCTTCAATAGTCAGCGGTACGTGTACCGCCATCTGGTCGCCGTCGAAGTCGGCGTTATAGGCGGCACAAACCAGCGGGTGCAGCTGGATTGCTTTACCTTCAATCAGTACCGGCTCAAACGCCTGGATACCCAGACGGTGAAGTGTCGGGGCACGGTTAAGCAGTACCGGGTGCTCGCGGATAACTTCGTCGAGAATATCCCAAACGACCGCTTCCTCGCGCTCTACCATTTTCTTGGCAGCTTTGATGGTGGTGGCCAGGCCTCGGGCTTCGAGCTTGCCGAAAATAAACGGTTTGAACAGCTCCAACGCCATTTTCTTGGGCAGGCCACACTGGTGCAGGCGCAGGGTCGGACCGACCACAATTACGGAACGACCGGAATAGTCAACACGCTTACCCAGCAGGTTCTGACGGAAACGACCTTGCTTACCTTTAATCATGTCCGCCAGGGACTTCAGCGGGCGCTTGTTAGAGCCAGTGATGGCACGGCCGCGGCGACCATTATCCAACAGCGCATCCACAGATTCCTGCAGCATACGCTTTTCGTTGCGCACGATAATATCTGGCGCATTCAACTCGAGCAGGCGCTTCAGGCGGTTGTTACGGTTAATCACACGGCGGTAGAGGTCGTTCAGATCGGAGGTCGCAAAGCGGCCACCATCCAACGGTACCAGTGGGCGCAGATCCGGCGGCAGAACAGGCAGTGCCTGCATTACCATCCACTCGGGGTTATTGCCGGACTTGTAGAAAGCTTCCAGCAGCTTCAGGCGCTTGGACAGTTTCTTGATCTTGGTCTCGGAGTTGGTAGCCGGGATCTCTTCACGCAGACGCTGAATCTCAGCAGGCAATTCGATGTCACTCATCAACTCCTGGATCGCTTCGGCACCCATCTTTGCTTCGAACTCATCGGCGAATTCTTCCATCGCCTCGAAGTACTGCTCGTCATTTAGCAGCTGGCCGCGCTCCAGGGTGGTCATGCCGGGCTCGGTTACCACGTAGGATTCAAAATACAGCACACGCTCGATATCACGCAGGGTCATATCCAGCAGCAGGCCGATACGGGACGGCAGGGATTTCAGGAACCAGATATGCGCAACCGGGCTAGCCAGCTCAATGTGGCCCATACGCTCACGGCGCACTTTGGCCTTGGTAACTTCAACGCCACACTTCTCACAGATAATGCCGCGATGCTTCATGCGCTTGTACTTACCGCACAAGCACTCGTAATCCTTCACTGGACCAAAGATCTTGGCACAGAACAAACCTTCGCGCTCTGGCTTGAAGGTACGATAGTTAATGGTCTCCGGCTTCTTCACTTCGCCGTAGGACCAGGAGCGAATCATGTCCGGCGAGGCCAGACCGATGCGGATCGCATCAAACTCTTCCAGGTGCTCCTGGGACTTCACCAGATTTAATAAATCTTTCAAGGCCTTTCCTCCACTAGGGGATAGTCAACCCGGCAGACAAGCTGTGCCGGGTGGGCCGGTGCCCTACTGCATTCAGGGGCGCCGGCACTTGTCTCAATTCGCCTGCTAACAGGCTGCTGCACAAATCGGTCTTACTCGTGCTCGAGCTCGAAGTTCATACCGAGAGAACGGATTTCCTTAACCAGTACGTTGAAGGATTCCGGCATGCCGGGCTCCATACGGTGGTCAGAGTCCACGATGTTTTTGTACATCTTGGTACGACCTTCCACGTCATCGGATTTAACTGTGAGCATTTCCTGCAGGGTGTAAGCCGCACCGTAAGCTTCCAGTGCCCAGACCTCCATCTCCCCGAAACGCTGACCACCGAACTGGGCCTTACCGCCGAGTGGCTGCTGGGTAACCAGGCTGTAGGAACCAGTGGAACGCGCGTGCATCTTGTCGTCCACCAGGTGGTTCAGCTTGAGCATGTACATGTAGCCCACAGTCACAGGACGTTCAAAGGCATCGCCTGTACGGCCGTCGTGCAGAGTAATCTGTCCGGAATCTGGGATATCCGCAAGGCGGAGCAATTGCTTGATTTCGCTCTCATCGGCACCGTCGAATACGGGAGTTGCCATAGGCACACCGCGACGCAGGTTGTGCGCCATTCCCATGACTTCCTCATCGGACAGGGTTTCCAGCTCCTCACGGCGACCACCGGTGGAGTTGTAAACCTCTTCCAGGAAACCGCGTACCTTGGCAATTTCCTGCTGCTCCTTAATCATCTTGTCGACTTTGACGCCGAGGCCTTTAGCCGCCATGCCCAAGTGCATTTCCAGAACCTGCCCGACGTTCATCCGCGAGGGAACCCCCAGTGGATTCAGAACGATGTCTACCGGCTCACCGTTTTGGTCGTAAGGCATATCCTCAACGGGCTTGATTACGGAGATCACACCCTTGTTACCATGGCGACCGGCCATCTTGTCGCCCGGCTGGATGCGGCGCTTGATCGCCAGGTAGACCTTAACGATTTTCAATACGCCTGGAGCCAGGTCATCGCCGGACTCCAGTTTCTTCTTCTTGTCTTCGAAGGCTTCGTCCAGCAGCTTACGGCGCTCTTTCAACTGAGCTTCCGCCTTTTCCAGCTGATCATTCAAGCCTTCTTCTTCCATACGCAGCTTGAACCAGTCTTCGCGTGGCAGCGCACCCAGCACTTCAGCAGTCAGTTCCTGACCTTTGCTGATACCTTTACCACCAGCGGCTTTCTGGCCTTGCAATGCGTTCTGCAAGCGCTCAAAAGTAGCGGCTTCAACGATGCGGTATTCTTCATTCAGGTCCTTGCGAACCTCATCCAACTGGGCTTTCTCGATATCGATGGAACGCTGGTCTTTTTGCAGACCGTCGCGGGTAAACACCTGTACATCGATCACGGTACCGCGGGTGCCGCTAGGCGCACGCAGGGAGGTGTCCTTAACGTCGGAGGCTTTCTCACCGAAGATTGCGCGCAGCAGCTTCTCTTCCGGAGTCAGCTGTGCTTCACCTTTCGGAGTTACCTTGCCCACCAGAATATCGCCGGGGCCCACTTCCGCACCGATATACACGATGCCGGATTCATCCAGTTTATTCAGCGCAGACTCACCCACGTTAGGAATATCCGCGGTGATTTCCTCACTGCCCAACTTGGTATCACGGGCAATACAGGTCAGCTCCTGAATATGGATGGTGGTGAAGCGGTCTTCCTGTACAACACGCTCACTGATAAGGATGGAGTCCTCAAAGTTGTAGCCATTCCAGGGCATAAATGCGATGCGCATATTCTGGCCCAGTGCCAGCTCACCCAGATCAACAGACGGGCCATCGGCAAGAATGTCACCGCGCTCAACGCGATCACCGGTGCTTACGATCGGGCGTTGGTTAATACAGGTATTCTGGTTGGAGCGGATGTACTTGGTCAGGTTGTAGATATCCACACCTGCATCACCGGCTTCAACCTCAGCATCAGCCACTCGCACTACAACGCGGCTGGAATCTACACGCTCAATCACACCGCCGCGCTTGGCTACCACACACACACCGGAGTCACGCGCCACAGTGCGTTCCATACCGGTACCCACCAACGGCTTTTCAGCACGCAGGGTTGGAACCGCCTGGCGTTGCATGTTCGATCCCATCAATGCACGGTTGGCGTCATCGTGCTCAAGGAAAGGAATCATTGCCGCAGCTACAGAAACCACCTGCTTAGCGGATACATCCATATACTGAATTTCACCCGGCGCTTTCAGGGCGAATTCATTTTGGTGACGCACGCTCACCAGGTCATCGGTGAAATTGCCTTCATCATCAACAGCAGCAGACGCCTGGGCAATTACGTAGTTGGCCTCGTTAATCGCAGACAGGTACTCGATTTCGTCGGTAACCTTGCCATCAACCACTTTGCGGTAGGCGCTCTCAAGGAAGCCATAGTGGTTGGCACGGGCGTAAGTCGCCAGGGAGTTAATCAGACCGATGTTCGGTCCTTCCGGTGTTTCAATAGGACATACGCGGCCGTAGTGCGTAGGGTGTACGTCTCGTACCTCAAAGCCGGCGCGCTCGCGCGTCAGGCCGCCCGGGCCCAATGCGGAAACACGGCGCTTGTGGGTAACTTCCGACAGCGGGTTGTTCTGGTCCATAAACTGAGACAGCTGTGAGGAACCGAAAAACTCTTTAACGGCAGCTGCTACCGGCTTGGCGTTGATCAGGTCTTGCGGCATCAGGCCTTCAGACTCTGCCATGGACAGGCGCTCTTTGACCGCGCGCTCAACACGCACCAGGCCAACGCGGAACTGGTTTTCAGCCATCTCACCTACGGAACGCACGCGACGGTTACCCAGGTGGTCAATATCGTCCACCATACCCTGTCCGTTGCGGATATCGATCAACATTTTCAGCACATCAACGATATCTTCTTTGCTCAGGGTGCCCTGGCCTGTTTCATCTTCACGGCCCAGGCGGCGGTTGAACTTCATGCGGCCAACCGCAGACAGGTCATAGCGCTCGTCGGTAAAGAACAGGTTCTCGAACAGGGACTCCGCAGATTCCTTGGTAGGTGGCTCTCCCGGGCGCATCATGCGGTAGATCTCCACCAGCGCTTCCAGCTGAGTGCGGGAGGGCTCTGCACGCAGGGTATCGGAGATAAACGGTCCCCGGTCCAGGTCATTGGTGTACAGAGTATCGAACTGCTTGATATTCAGCACACGCAACTGCGCGATCACTTCTGCAGTGATCTCGGTATTACACTCGACCGCAATTTCGCCGGTGGATTCATCGACAATATCGTGGGCCAAGGTGCGGCCAAACAGGTACTCCAGGGGTGCTTCCAGTTTCTCAACACCGGCCTTTTCCAGCTGGCGAATGTGGCGCGGAGTGATACGACGCCCCTCTTCCACAATCACCTTGCCCTGGTCATCTTTGATATCAAAGGAGGCAACGTCACCACGCAAGCGAGAAGGGATCAGTTCCAGGCTGACGTGATCCTCGTGCAGCTCAAACCTGCTGGTCTCGAAGAACATCTCCAGCATTTCCTGGGAACTATAACCCAGTGCACGCAACAGAATCGTCGCTGGCAGTTTGCGGCGACGGTCGATACGTACGAATACCAGATCTTTCGGGTCGAACTCGAAATCCAACCAGGATCCACGGTAAGGGATAACTCGTGCGGCGTACAACAGCTTACCGGAGGAGTGAGTCTTGCCTTTGTCGTGATCGAAAAATACACCCGGGGAACGGTGTAACTGGGATACGATTACCCGCTCAGTACCATTGATTACAAAAGTACCGTTGTCGGTCATGAGCGGGATTTCGCCCATGTACACTTCCTGCTCTTTGATGTCCTTGATGGACTTATTCGCAGACTCTTTATCGTAAATAATCAGGCGTACTCGCACGCGCAGTGGGCACGCGTAAGTGACACCGCGCAGGGTGCACTCTTTTACATCAAAAGCCGGCTTACCCAGCGTATAGCTCACGTACTCCAGGGCGGCATTGCCGGAATAGCTGACAATTGGAAATACAGATTTAAACGCCGCCTGCAGGCCAACATCCAGGCGGTCATCTGGGCGCTTGTCGGCCTGTGTAAAATTGCGATATGAATCCAGCTGTATCGCAAGCAGGAAGGGCACATCCATGACCTTAGGCAGTTTGCCAAAATCCTTGCGGATACGTTTTTTCTCAGTATATGAGTAAGCCATTCAAATTCCCCAGCTTGATCAGTGACAAGACTTCGTGGAACTCCATTCGGGAGTTCCTCCGGGCGAGAAGCCTCTGAGCAACACAGTTTGGGCTGTACTGATCAGAAACCTCTCCGCTTGCTTTTAGGCAGCATGGCTGCGCTATGGTTAAATGAGGTTTGCCACGGTTTTTCCTTCCGCCGGCACCACTAAAAACCTCAGTACCGCAAACGGCAAAAAGGCCGGCGGACAAAGTCCACCAGCCTTACCGCTACCTGCCGCTTTACGCGACTGCTAGCGGGAATCGCAACAACTGAATTACTTCAGTTCTACAGTTGCGCCAGCTTCTTCCAGCTCTTTCTTAGCGGCTTCAGCTTCGTCTTTGGTTGCGCCTTCTTTCAGCGGGCTCGGAGCGCCGTCAACCAATGCCTTGGCTTCTTTCAGGCCCAGGCCAGTGATGCCGCGAACAGCTTTAATCACGTTCACTTTCTTGTCGCCTGCAGAGGTCAGGATCACGTCGAAAGAGTCCTTCTCTTCAGCAGCAGCTTCGCCGCCAGCCGGACCGGCTACAACTGCTGCAGCAGCAGTTACACCGAACTTCTCTTCCATCGCTTCGATCAGCTCAACAACGTCCTTAACGGACATTTCAGCAACAGCGTTGATGATATCTTCTTTAGTCAGAGACATGAGTCATTACCTGAATTGGTTTGAGCAGTAGCTGCTCGTATTTCGTTTTGAAGCTGCGATTCGCTCTTGCGAAAAAATTATGCAGCTTCCTGCTCTTTTTGGTCGCGAACGGCCGCAATAGTGCGAACCAGCTTGCCAGCAGATGCTTCTTTCAACACGCTCATCAGTTTGGCGATCGCCTCGTCGTATGTCGGCAGGCTTGCCAACAGTGCGACGTCGGTGATCGCGCCTTCGAAGGCAGCACCTTTCAGTTCCAGCTTGTCATTGCCCTTGGCGAACTGGCTCAGGATGCGCGCGCCGGCACCCGGGTGTTCGTTGGAAAATGCAATGATGCTGGGACCTACGAATTTGTCGGTCAGACATTCGTAATCGGTTCCTGCCAGAGCGCGACGCGCCAGAGTATTGCGGACGACTTTTAACCAAACGCCGTTCTCGCGAGCCTCTTTGCGCAGGGCAGTCATGTCATTCACGGTTACGCCGCGGGAATCCGCAACTACCGCAGACAGAGCACCCTCAGCAGCTTGCTGGACATCTGCGACAATCGCTTTCTTGTCTTCGAGTCCAATAGCCATAGTGTCACTCCTGGATTTGAAAAAAATCGGACTTAACCGTCCGATCCGTTCCGGTGCATAAAGCTCAAATCCAGTAAAAAATACTGGTTTGGGCGACACCGTCTGCGTAGGCTCAAACCTCTTAGCGACCAACCTGGCCGAGGTTTGGATTAAGCCAGACACGTTAAACCTCAACGCACCGGGCACCTACGGTCTTTGACGGCCCACATTTCTGCCGAAGCATCAAGTGGACCCCAAAGTTCATTTCGGCATACAGCCCCAGAGGGCTGCACTGCCATAATTAGATGGTCAGAGAAGACTGGTCGATAACCAGGCCCGGGCCCATAGTGGTGCTCAAGGTGATCTTCTTCAGGTACACGCCCTTAGCGGAAGCCGGCTTGGCTTTCTTCAGGTCGGCAACCAGGGCTTCCAGGTTTTCTTTCAGTGCATTTGCATCGAAAGCTACCTTGCCGATACCGCCGTGGATGATGCCGCCTTTGTCAGCGCGGAAACGCACCTGACCAGCTTTGGCATTCTTAACAGCAGTGGCAACGTCTGGAGTTACAGTGCCAGTCTTCGGGTTCGGCATCAGGCCACGCGGGCCGAGGATTTGACCCAGCTGGCCAACTACGCGCATCGCATCCGGAGAAGCGATTACTACGTCGAAGTCCATCTTGCCGGCTTTAACATCGGCAGCCAGCTCATCCATACCGATCAGGTCAGCGCCCGCTTCCTTAGCGGCGTCAGCATTTGCACCCTGGGTGAAAACAGCTACGCGAACTTCTTTACCGGTACCGTGCGGCAGAGTGGTCGCACCACGAACAGCCTGGTCGGATTTACGCGGGTCGATGCCCAGGTTTACAGAGGCGTCTACAGTCTCTGCAAACTTAACGCTGGACAGCTCTTTCAGCAGGGCAACAGCTTCTTCAATGCCATAAGCCTTGCCAGCTTCCACTTTCTCAGCGATAGCGCGCTGACGCTTGCTCAATTTAGCCACTTAGAGACCCTCCACTTCGATACCGGCACTGCGTGCGGAACCGGCGATGGTGCGCACGGCCGCGTCCATGTCGGATGCAGTCAGGTCGGCTTTCTTCATTTCCACGATCTCTTCCAGCTGAGCACGGGTAACCTTGCCCACCTTGTCGGTATTAGGACGACCGGAACCGCTCTTGATCTTGGCAGCCTTGCGCAGCAGGACCGCGGCAGGCGGAGATTTCATAATGAAGGTGAAGGAGCGATCACTGTAAACAGAGATCACAACCGGCACTGGCAGACCTGGCTCGAGGCTCTGGGTCTGGGCATTGAACGCCTTACAGAATTCCATGATGTTCACGCCGTGCTGACCCAGTGCAGGACCTACGGGTGGACTTGGATTGGCCTGACCGGCCTTAACTTGTAGCTTGATATAAGCTTCTACTTTCTTAGCCATTACAGCTCTCCTCTAGATGGGTGGTAACGCCCATTCCAACTAACCACTATGATCAAAGGAACCGGCTCCCCAAAACCCCAAAAATAAAACTTATTTTTCGGGGACGCGAAAACCCCCTTCCACCTCGCGGCGAAAGAGGGCAAAAAAATATACTGGAATCAGGTCTTTTCTACCTGGCTAAATTCCAGCTCAACCGGGGTGGAGCGTCCGAAAATCAACACTGCTACGCGCAAGCGGCTCTTCTCGTAGTTAACTTCTTCAACCACACCATTGAAATCATTAAACGGACCGTCGATAACCCGAACCATTTCGCCAGGCTCAAACAGTGTTTTGGGCTTCGGCTTATCGACAGAATCATCAATGCGATTCAGGATAGCCTGCGCCTCTCGATCGGTAATAGGCGCCGGCCTATCCGCCTTACCACCGATAAAACCGAGCACACGTGGAGTTTCTTTTACCAGGTGCCAGGTATCATCATTCAGTTCCATTTCCACCAGAACATAGCCGGGGAAGAACTTACGCTCACTTTTACGCTTCTGTCCTGCTCGCATCTCCACCACTTCTTCGGTGGGAACCAGCACTTCACCAAACAGGTGATCCATTTCGTGCAGCTCAATTCGCTCTTTTAGGGAGCTGGCAACACGCTTCTCATATCCCGAGTAAGCCTGGACCACATACCAATGCTTTGACATGTATCAACCTTTAGCCGATGAGTTTGGATGCCGCCCAACCTAATGCGGAGTCCAGCGCCCAGAGAATTAACGCCATAATCAATACAAAAACCACCACAATCACTGTGGTCTGGGTTGCCTCTTGGCGGGTCGGCCAAACCACGCGCCTGACCTCGGTTTGCGCCTCGCGCAACAGTTGCCAGAGAGCATTGCCTTTGGCGGTATTTACTGCCACAACCAGAGCGACCAAGCAGATGGCAGTAACTGCCAACACGCGGTAGATCAAGGGGAATTCGGCATAATAAGAGTTGCCCGCGACAGCACCGCCAACCAACAGCACTATCAGCAGCCACTTTAGGCCGTCAAGACGAAAGGTTTTCGCTTCTGCTTTAGCATTCATATATGAAGCCCTTAGCGCACTACAGATAAGCCCCTAGTGCTCAAAAACACAAAAGCCCCACTCATAAGCAGGGTTTCGCGACACCCCTAAGCTTATCCTAAGCGGAGTGATTGAAAATGGCAGGCCAGGAGGGACTCGAACCCCCAACAGCCGGTTTTGGAGACCGGTGCTCTACCAATTGAACTACTGGCCTGTACATCACGAGTGCTTTAACACTCGAAGATGGAGAGGACTATAGCCTGCCCTCTCATCTGGTGCACCGCCAAGGAACCTCGGCGGCACGAAGATCAAAGATTACTCGATGATCTTAGCAACAACGCCCGCACCTACGGTACGACCACCTTCGCGAATAGCGAAACGCAGGCCGTCTTCCATGGCGATCGGAGCGATCAGGGTAACAACCATTTGAATGTTGTCGCCCGGCATTACCATTTCAGTACCTTCCGGCAGCTCTACCGCACCAGTTACGTCGGTAGTACGGAAGT
>NZ_BAABQV010000015.1:0-17713 GCF_040371615.1 Microbulbifer sp. NBRC 101763 | reverse complement strand
ATGAGTTCAACAAGCTTCAATTTGCAGGTTTGCGAAGTAATGTCTAACACTGCCTGGAAGAAAAATAACGCATAGCAATGCGTCACATTTCCTCAATATCCATTTGTGCTTCCTGATCAACCGCCTTCCTAACCAGGGAAGGCCTAGCGATTCTGTGCAGTGCCTGAATCCTTACCATCCTCGTAATTGAATAGCTTTTCGGATAGCGCGCGGCCTCTTCCCTAACCCATGCGCGGCACTCTGCCTCCTCTTTAAAATCGCAAAGCATTAGTGCATATAAATCTTCGTCGATGCTGACACTGGTTGAGATTTCGTCCTTGGTTTTTACCGGAATTATTACGGAAGCCATTTGTATCTCCTTATAAATATTTATAGGTAGAGTGTATATAAATATTTATAAGGTGGCAATATAAATATTTATATTTGTTGTTTTTAGGTCTTTAAAATAAGGGTTTTTCGAAGGGGGTGGGAGGTTAAAGACTGGCGTGGAATTCTCTTGTATAAATTTTTATAGCACTTAAAATAAATATATATAGTTAGTTCCTATCAGGTTGACGGGCTTAGTTGATTATCACAAATATCGGAATTAACGCAACCCATTGATCCCCTCACGTTTTCAATTTTGGACGTCCAACTAAAGTACTTAATTTTTGCCAACTAAAACACTTAATTTCCAACTAAAACACTTAATTTCCAACTAAAACACTTAATTTCCAACTAAAACACTTAATTGTGTGTCCATCTACTCTAGTTCCGACCGAGTAATCTCCATTTTTTGTTCCTGTGTTCTAAGTTTCCACGCTCCAGGGTCATAGCGTTCCAAGGTTGCAGCGCTCTTAGGTGACAGGATTCCAGGATTCCAGGATTCCAGGATTCCAGGATTCCAGGTGTTTTCTCATACAATCATCGGAGCGCATCAAAGCCTTTTCCTAAGATCAAATTACTCACGCAATTCTGAAAAACATTTGGACAAGTGGGCCGAAAGAACCGTGCTAATAGGTGTATAAGTGAATCTACCTATAAATGCACTGGCAACTTCACGTGGATGAAGCTGATCAAAAAAGCGCCTATAAGCTAAGTACACTTATGGCTTTCGTTCGAACAGCCACTTATAGATCTAGCATTTAAGCTAGATACCCTGCCATAATCCGTTAAAATATCATTATTACGGATTATATTTTACCCCTGCTCTGAGGTATTCCATGCCCAAATCCGGCCAAGCTCGCGTCCCTACACGAGAACAACAAAATAACCTCTTCCAAGTGATCCAGGGTCGCCGCCACCCAGAAAAGAACACGGCCATCATGCAGGTAAGCTTTAAACTGGGGCTACGTGCTCAGGAGATTGCTCTTCTACAAGTGAAGGAAGTTGCCAAACTTAATTCCATGGGCACTGAACTCAAATTGTTGGAAGTGATGAGCCTACCTGCAGCCTATACCAAGGGTGCAGATGCCATGGGGCGCTCCAAAAGCCACTACCAACGCAAAACAATTAGCTTTGATATCGAGAGTTTTGACAAAGTGGTTCGGCAAATTGAAGCTTTAGCAAAATCTGGCGCTGACGTTAACCCTGAAAACTTTTACCCGCCAGTTAAGCACCATAAAGGGAAATCGCGGGATCTCCCCATGGTCGATCTGGACCTCCGCAATGCTCTTATTCGGTATTTGAACTTACGGCTTGGTAAGGGGGAAAGACTAAAGCCCTCTTCCCCTCTCTTTATCACCCAAAAAGGTGGCCCCTACTCTCCTAATACACTCCAAGAGCACATGGCTTTGATGCTGCGCGATTGGGCTGGCATAGAAAAAGCCAGCTCACACAGTGGTCGGCGATCACTAATCACTAATGTGATTCATAAACAGAAAAAATCAGTCAAAATAGCTCAAAAAATTGCTGGACACGTTAACCCATCTACAACATTGATCTATGAGGACCCTCCGGAAGAGATTCTTGAAGAAGCTTTGGGTGATTTGGAATAGAACTAATTGTCCGCGGTTAAATAATTTAAGCAGGATGATTATAATATTTTTTTTAACGTAAATTTTAACACCCAACTATGGTCAAGCATAAAGATCTATTACTCCAGAATTAACTGTATAACCCGTAAGGACTGGGATGTTGCTACAATAGTTTGATCTTCCAACCATTAAGTTTTGTAAGGAAATCACTCTCCAAGGATAGGAACATGATCAAGTCTAAACTCCCTACTGAAGTAGAGCTCATCTACGAAGTTATGCCCTGCAATGCTATGCGCACCGCGCAAGAGCCTTCGGGGAAGAAACATGCCTGTACTTATTTCCGCAAGTGGGGTAATTACCACAGCTACGACTATAAAGAAGACGGACCGCCCGCCCAGCCGGGAATTGAACAACCATCACAATACGTCGGGCTGGCCCCGCTCACGCCGGAGGTGCTCAGTGGGTGCCGAAAATCGCCCATAATGGCAATTGGCATCAATCCAAACTTGCCTGGCTTTTTCAGCTCGCGTAAGAATTCAGTTTACCCACTCTTTGACGATTATAAGCAGTTCGCGCATTACTTTCGTTACCGCAGCACGGACAAGCTTGAGATTCCCGACGAGAAGTTCGATCAATACGACATAGCCTCGGAGGAGCGGCCACCAGATTTGCGGACCGACCTCAACGTGCCCCAACAGGACGGCGAACGTACTGTACCGCTGCAAAAGCAGCCGGTCACGTTTTACAACCAGCTTCAGAGTATGCTGGATGATATGGCTAAACGCATGGACTGGGCCGATCACAAACTCAGTGTGGGGGAGGACTTAGCGTACATAAACATGGTGGCATGTCCATCAGCCGTGTGGATGACCCGCCCGAGGAATCGTTACCCTGATGACCTCGTGATGAGTAATGAAGAAACAAAGGGCATAGTTCATGAATGCTTCCATCATCGGCAATACTTTCTGCGCCAATTCTTCCAGAGCCTACCAAAGATAATTGTGGTTATAAGTGGAACCACCGCGCGGGCCTTTATTTCTGAGATGAAAGACCGCTTCATAATGGGTGACCCACAAGTTGGAGAGAGCATCAATGACCTGCTCGACCGTAAACATGTGCTCAAGTACGGAGAGCTACCTGACGGAGAAGAATTAACCGCTCGTGTAATTTTTTCACACCACATTACCGGCAATGCTAGCTCGTTTGGCAAAGTGCGTGAGAAGGTACTCAATCAAATGGTGGAGGAGGCCCAGCTTGGAAACGTCATTTTAAATGAAACCACCGGCCACCTGCTGCGCCCCAAAGGGGGATGTGTATTTTGCCCGATGATGGAGGTTGGGGTGTGTGACTATGAAAATGAACTCGTGCCCCTAAGCGATCACATGAGCCTTACGGCCGATTCTCCTGTCGGAATGTTAATGGAGGAGAAGCGCGCCCAAATGGAATTCATACAATTCCAACGCGAAGGAGAGAGTGATCTCGCTTGGACGGAAGACGATGAGGATTTTCAAACACTGGACGAAACACCATGAGTCAACACAAACCATACTTGCTTGGCGGGCGCATCGTAACAATGACCGTAGAGCATTCTGTAATCCCCAATGGCTACATTCTCATCGAAGACGGCACCATCGCCCGCATTTACGAACGTGCTGAAGACATCATCGAGGCGCACCAAAAATATCGTGTAATCGAAACACATGGCAGTATTTACCCTGGGATGATCGATCTGCACAATCACTTTGTATACAACGTATTGCCCCTGTGGGTCGTACCAGCGAGCTACGAAAACCGATCGCAATGGCCACGCCATTCCGAATATCGGTCGGGGGTTCGGCTGCCCATTAAAACAGTGATTGGGAAGTACAGTCCATCCGCAAAAGCGTTGGTGCGTTATGTTGAGACCAAGGCACTATTGGGGGGTACCACTACCGGGCAAGGTATACGTACCCGCGTTAAAGGTGGCAGCAAGTTGTTTATTGGTGCCATGCGAAACGTTGAAGAGCCGCTCAATGACAACCTGCGTCCTGCAGGCACCCGCGTACCTGACCTCCATGTAGGGGGGGCCACAGCTCAAGAGCGCATCGACAGTTTCCGCAGATTGCTCAACCGCCCGGGCCAGGGAGCCTATTTCTACCATCTCAGCGAAGGCATTGATGAGGCCGCCCGCCAACACTTTTTTAATCTCAAGGATCACGATCTTATCAACCAAAACCTAGTTGGAATTCACTGTCTGGGATTGGCTGCTCAGGACCTGAAATACCTGACAGAAAAGGGTGCCAAAGTCGTGTGGTCGCCATTCAGCAACCAACTGCTTTATGGCAGGACCATAGACCTCAACTCCCTCAAAGAATCGGGGGTGAAATTCAGCATCGGGTGCGATTGGACTCCCACCGGTAGCAAGAACCTATTACAGGAACTCAAGGTGGCTGCTCATGCCAACAGCGAACAGGGTAGCCCTTTCAGTAGTTATGACCTTGTGCATGCCGTCACCGCAGGCGCTGCGCACGTCACTGGCTGGGCCGACCAGCTCGGAACCATCGAAGAGGGGAAACTGGCTGACCTGCTCATCGTTAGAGACAAAAAGCCCGATGCTTATTTAAACTTGATTGCTGCTACGGAGCCTGATGTGGAACTTGTGGTCGTAGCTGGTGTTCCTAGATACGGCAACAGGACTTTTATGCATGCCTGGCACGAAACTGCAATGGCGCTATTGGAAGATATCGAGATCTCAGGCCAAACAAAGGCACTGTTTCTGCATGCGCCCACTTCTGAGATCAACGATGTGAGTTTTGCAGCTGCTTGTGAAACCCTTGAAGAAGTGATGAGTGATCTCTATGGTTACGTCGACAAAATGGACCAGGAGAGTAGCCTCCTCTTAGCCTTTGGCGAAGATCCTTCCCCCGAGTTCAGCATTGAACTGGACAATGAGTTTGACTTAGACGGGGATATATTCCGTGAAGAAGAACACGCACTACTGGCCGATGTGCCAATGGTACCCTTTGTTGACTTGGATTCCCCAATCGTTGAGGGAGCTAATTACTGGCAGCGTATCGAGAGTCAAAAGAATATACCAGATTCCTTAAGGGACTGGCTGAAAGCCTGTTACGTTATTTAGCCCAGATATGTCCCTAAAAGAATTACGAAAGCTAAATGACCGCTTACGACGCAATAGAGGCAGAGTGGAGTGGAGAGACGCCTGCAACTAAAGCGCTTACCACTGAACAGCAAGAAATTCAGGAGCTTGAAACCCGCATCAATCACCTGGAAAGGGAGAAAGAGATACTAAAAAGGCTATCGCTCTCTTGATGTCCGGCGAGATGATACGCAGTAGTTGTTACGGTGCTGTATCGTCATCGGGCTTTCACGATCCTTCCCCGCAGCCTGTATACACACCTGCTTGATGGCTACCCGGATTGCCCTCGCATGTATCTGCTCTATTGCCTCGCTGATCAGCTATTCCAGCTTGGGTCCTGGCTTCAGCTCGATCCCAACACCAACCATATTCCCAACTATTCCTTGCTGGCTAAGAGCTTACTCCGGCGCAAAGCGTTCTTCTTTCGCGTCGCCAGAGAAACCGTCACATTATTGGCTTTACATTGCTGGAATTTGAAACCAATCGCAGGCGTGTGCGGTAGCTCGGTTATCATGGGTTTACCACAGAAATGGCATTTAACAGTCCTTCCATGATTATCCACTTGCTTTCCAAAATCCTGCTTACCAACACCTGGTTTATGTTGTGGCTCCTGGACCGACTTATTTATAATGGATTCTCTTTCCTGGTGAAAGGCTTTGATCAACTTTTCCGTATTTTCTACGAGTAGCCGGCGCTCTTCCTCTGTCAACTTTCGCGAGCAATCTCCGGTGTAAACCGCCTCACTTGAAAGCTGACCTTTATACAATATACCGTAACATTTAGAGCCCAAAACCAGGATGGATCTATCATCTTCTTCAATAACGTGAATACGCTTATATACAGGTCTATTACACTCCTCTGCACAGCACCGAATAGATTGTCTTTTCTCAACCTCTACGATCGCCAGAAGTCTAGCCATGATTTTTTTCCCATATTACTACTTAATCCTTGTTAGCTGGCTAACACCATTCGCGTTTTGCCTTCTCAAAAAACTTACTTTTAACTACGCTGATATGCTTAACTTTTACGTCTCTTTCTATCATAATCCCCCCAGTACAGATGAAAAAGTGGACTCCAACATCAGATTTCTCAAGACTGGCGGTTAATGCTACCTTTGCGACTTCTTTCGCCAACAGGGGAAGCCCTAGGCTAGCCTTTTGTCGTTTACATTGGATGCAGAGCTTTCTGTTTGTATTTACCGCCACTCCGTAGACATCGAACCCCCCATCGCCGCTTCCTGCTGGTTGGCCGTCAATCCGCAATTCTTGATACGACTGAATGGCAACAAAACACGCGAAAACGCACTTTTCAAAGTCATTAGCAGACAGCTTATCGAAAGGTACAGTCTTCGTTTCATACAGAGGGGGGGTATTTTTGGATGGATTGTGTGTTTCAATCATTTGTTATATCTATTTTTTCTTTAGTGCATAGGCTAACTGATCAGTTATTTTAAAACGGAATCATTGCTGGAGATTGAGGGAATTTTAAATCTGATTTAATGGCCCTTATCGTGAGATCTACTACGATGACTTCAATCGAAGTAACATTAGGAAATTCGTGAGAAATACTCTTCCAGTGGTTTGTAAGTGCGATCTGTAACCCTGACACCTCTACTCGATTACCATCAATTTCCCATCGACGCCCCGGATTAGAGCCTTTCCAAATTAATAGATAAACTCCACAGCCGGCCATCTCTTCTCGTAGGTAATCACCTGCTAGCTGGTTACGAAGGCGCTCGCAAAGGTACGGTCCAGACCAACCTTTATCCAGCAACTTTAACTCAATAGGTACTGGCGATAGTACATTAGGATGTTGCAACCAGATATCCGGCCGCTGTTCGTTAGCCAATGGGTTTTCTTGAGCACAGGTATAACGCCCCTGCGCATGTCCATTTATCCAATAAGCGACTATTTTACGCATCTCCGTTTCATCGCTGGCTTTTTGATAGGTTGCATAAAGGCTATCATTCCCCTGCTCCAGCCAATCTTTGAAGTCGTTGAGATGTAACACTCCAAGATCAAAAAGCTGTCGATGCGTAGCAGGCTCTCTCTCCATTAGTGAGGAAAAGTCATAGATCTGCCCACTAGTCCAAGGAAGATCATCCGCATCTTGTTCTGCACGGCGCCTCGCTTGCTTAAGCATCCACGCACGATGGCTTTCTACCGGATGAGACTGAGACAAATCCAGTAGAGCACTATAGGTCTCCTTACCTGGAATCTCTGTCAGAAGGTTAAGCATCTGGCTACGGGCATCTTGAGCATCATCTCGTAAGCCAGGTGAATAAACGCCCCCTCCTGCCCGATCAATATCATCTTCTACGCGGATGTATTGGTGCATCAGAACGTAAAGCTCAGTAAGGTAAGGTACAGTCTTAAATTTTTGAGCAAATGCCCAACCAACCCGCCCTCTCCTGCTACCTAGAAGTTGTACAACAAACCGTTGCGCAGCTAATGTTGCTGCATCAGGTTCCATGCCTCCAAGCCAAGAATTGACCGCAGCAATACCAGTTTCAGGATCAGTATCCACCCATAGGGCATACCATTTGGCAAAGTCTTCTGCGCTATCGCTAGCAGTCACTCTTGATTGAGCGAAAGAGGTCAACCATTCGAGGGGAACTTGTTCGGTATCCAAGATATGAAAGCAGTGGCGCAACACCTCCCAATCTGAATCGGGATTTTCTTCAATCCATTGCTGGAGAAGAGGTGTTAACTGACCGTGGAGCCAAGGCGCATGGTATACAGTGTCCTGTAGGATATAGTGCATCGGATTATCAACGCGTGTATTGACCAGCTCCCAATGGAGTTCTTGCCAGACGGCTTCGAGAACCTGCTCTGGGTAAGCCTTATGCATGGTTTCAAGCCAACTAGGAAACCCATTGAATTCTCGCGTCAGATAACGCAATGCCAGGGAAGCTTCGGCTTTGCTCAAATTGGAAGGAAAGTTGTCCACCTCCCTGCTTTCATATTCCAGGCCCAACATAGCAAAGATCAGCGAGTAAGGCTTAGATGAGATGTCAGCACCTTCAGATCCAAGCTCAGGCTTGTACAGCCGCCAATGGTTGATTGCAGAGTCTCGAAACGCACGGGCTACATCTACACCAAACTCATCGACCAGCGAATGCCAATTTGAATCTTTAGCACGAGAGGTTCTCAACCCCTCTCCATAAACCTCAAGAAATAACCAGTACTGATCGTTTGTCCACTCCCCTGGAGGAACGTCTGGTGGGTTTCGTACTACCTCGGGATTAGCACGTAGTCCTTCAATCCATTGAGCTCTTTTCAGCTCTCGTTCAACTCCTTCCTTCTTATATTGCCGTTCTCGCTCTAGATGTTCTCGCTCCCACTTATCATGAGCTTCATTTACCGGCGGATTAAGCAGCTTCTGTAGATTAGCCGCTAAGGCCTTCTCACCTACTACCACTTCCTCAAGTTGACTTTTCCATTCAGCAGGCCGATCAGACTGCACATAGATTCGAAACGCCAATGAAAGTGCAATCAGCTGATCATCTTCAAACTGCTTGGTTGTGATAAACTCTAAAACACGGACAAAACTGCCCGCTTCAAATTGCCAATAATGCCCACGCCAAAGTACTTCCCACACATCTGTAAGTCGCTTGTCTTTTTCAGTAAGTTTTACTCTTGCTTCTTCAATACTTCGCCAAAAGTAGGCATCGTTGAATGCTTTCCATGCGGGTATCAACTCGTGGAGCTTATCTTTGTATTCATTGATTTGTTCTCCAGCCCAATCGCGAATAGCCGGTATTTTTAGGAGTATCTCAATGACATCTTTGTCAAAGCACGCATCAGCGCGATCTGAGATTAGGCGCTCTATGACTTGAATAGCGGGCCCTATCAACCAGCTAAACTCCGTGGACACACGGCACTCACGGCGCTGGTGATGAGGAGCTCGGCTCAGGAGTTCATTGAAGCCAACACACAACTTTGCCAACAATGGCTCACTTTCTTGAGAACTGAGCCCTGAGAACTTATCGATGAATGTATGAATGGCTCGGTCCAAACCCGATGTTTCGTATTTCTCATAGGGAGGTAATTTATCAAGGGAGCCCAACAATAAATCTACAGTTGTATCGTCAACGACCGCTTCCTCTGCCAACTCGACGAGTAGTCTGCGAGGAATGACCTCCGGCTTGGTATTAACAGACAGCCACAGCGATACGAGTTCTTCCCTTGAGCCAACCGTCGCCACCGCCCGTATAGAAGCTATTCGTGGGTTAATATTTCTGTTTGAGTCTACAGCTATCGAAATTAAAGGCTCGATGCAATTTTCCATATCACCCTGCCAGACGAGTCTTCCCAGAAAGAAAATCGCATCGTCGTTGGCACTATGCTCTGTGATAAGACGCAGAACATCATCAGATAGGTCTTTCTGGGCAATTCGTGCTATCGCCCCATTGTAACGAGCACCACGATCATCTTTGTCAGCAACAATTCGGCTGACGATATCGTTGAGAATTTGCTGTCTGATGGTCAGCGGTAAATAAGCGGCATCGCCACCTTCGACGGCGATCTCTGGGTGTATCGAAAGCGCTCGTTCTCGTATAGCATCATCAAAGAGAATTAACCATGGGAGAATGGGTCGAAATCGCGGGACAACGACTTGTTCCCCGTATCGCTCCTGAAAAAGAAGTGATTCGATCTTTCGTCGGGAGTTACCTGTTTGCAGTAGGTGGTGGAGCCATTCAGCCGCCAGCAGCTCACGGATATCCCTGTGCCGAAAACGCACCGCACCATAAAGGATGTCATTAAAGATGCCTCGCTCAAGTAGCTTTCGCACATCGTTTGGGTTTTCCCAGTCAGCCAAAACTATTTCAGCATCAATGCCCGTTTTCTCGTGGACAATATCCGGCACCAAAATACCAGCCTCATTGGACAGGGTAACCGCAGCGGCCAATCGACAAGCTCCATCACGTGCTCGCTCTTTATTGAGAGGTTGACGCTCTTTTCGATCAGGATCGATCTCAGTCAGTCGAATGCCCACCATGTGCTGTAACGATTGCAGACGACCTCCCAGCTCTCTATCTGACCGCCACTTGGACAGCAATGCCCCAAGGTCAAAGGGCCTGGATGCCATTTCCATCAAGTTAGCACGCTGGATATCAACGATTAGTTGTTCAATATCAGGAGTAGCTTGGTGTCGAGCGAAGAAACGGATGTCATCAACATCCAATGCTTTCAGCCTGTAAATTCTGACCGGGCTTTCTTCTTTCTCATTATTTTCCGACGAAGCATCTTCTACCTCTTGTTTCGGCTCCTTTTTCAGTGCCTCAAAAGGTAGGTGCCGTTCAACCAACTCCGTATCGCTTTTAAAACGCCACGCATAAGGGCGACTGGTGATAATAATATGTGCGCGATACATCGCCGGGCGAATACGTTTTGCAAAACGTTTGATCGCTTTTTCAAATGCCCTTGGATTGTCCAACCTAGCTTCGTCTACAGAATCCAAGAAAAACCAAGCTTCATCAACGGAGGCAAGCCACTCCTCAAATTGTTCTGATGTACCGACTTCAAATGCCTCATCAAAATCCGCATCGATATCCTCAATGCGGATGAAAAAGCTGGGGCGGCCCTCTTCATCCCCTCGCTGCGCTCTGTTTTTCGCTTCATGGGTTTTTCCTGCGCCTGCATCGGCGAGCACAATCACTCGATACTCAGACTCTAAGTCAGTCCAAATTTTTGGATACTTCTGAGCCCCGTAGGCTTCACGCCAACCATCTTCAAACTCACTATCTTTATTGGGAGTAACCAGCGAAAATTTTCGCGCTAGCGGTACATTGGTATCAACCATTAGTAAGCTCCCCACTCAGAACCAACATCGGCTGCCAACAATTCTCGTCCAAGCACATCCCGCGCTACAGGAAAGGCCTGCATTTCCGTCGGCGTCATCTTCGGGGAAGAGGCTCCGCGTCGAATATAAGCTTTTTTCGTGGCCAGTAGATAATTTAGGCCATTGGCTTTATGAACATCTACGACTAACACAAACAATTTGTTGTGCTCTATTAAATAGGTATCGAAACACTGATTTTTGTTCAGTGATTCCTGTAAGCGTTTCACGATCGCTTTTTGGTAAGACTCGGCATTTTCTGTATCCGATTTCCCCTGGTAGTGCTTTTGACACCCCTCATTGATGCCAATAATACGGGTTTCATCGTCAACGCCGATAAACAGCTTTCCTCCTTGGTGATTCGAAAGCGCGCACACCGTTTTATCTATGTCCCAAGCTTTGGCGTTCTTTTTGGTGACAAGATCTATATAGGCTTTAAACTCGCAATGTTCACTCTCCCCTGCTGAGATAATGCCCAGTAGCTTTTCCAAGTCCGTATTATTAGATTCAGCTCCGTATCGATGTTCCCATTCGGTTGAAGAACAGTAGTCAAGAATTTCATTAGTCTGCGTCACCAGCCATAGCTCCACATCCATGGCCTTCTCCGGCTCAAAGCCGTACTTCTCCAGCGGGCTCGTTAAAGCAACAGGCTCATCGTCAATAGCCCCTACCACGGACAACGTATCGCTCACATTGGTGTGAAAGCAAATATCTTGAGCGGACATTATCAGACGACCTCGCCGATCAGGGATATCAATACACAACTCGCCTTTTCTGCCATCACTGGAGCCATGGAACTTACCCAGCCCGAGAAATTCCGTTATCCGCTCAAAGGCCGATATGTGGAATGGCATGCCATGGGCCACCAACTTACTATCGTGGCAATGTACATCGGAACATACACGGGCAGAAAAGCGTCGCTTAGGGAATTGCCCATCATGGGCGTGACTCGGAATCAGATTCTCTGTCCAATTCGGGCTTGATTCACGCTTGCCAAACAAGGGAATGCCGGAGAGAGGCACATCGACGTTCTCATCAAGACTGCTCATGAGCTCAGCCAAGGTAAATCCACTAATTGACTGGCAAATAAACTGGTATTCAGGGTATCGATATTGGCAGGATTTAACCTCGGGCTGGATCGTGCTGTCATCCAGGGTAATAACAGCCTGCAGCATGGACCATTGGTTATTCGTCTTGGTGTAGACACCTCGAAACACACCAGAAACATTCTTATTTAGATTAGAAAACTGGGCAATACGCTCGCTCAGCTCAGGTTTCCCTAAATTATTAATTTGTGTTAAAGACATAGTTCAGCTGCTAAGAATATTTTTACACTCTATGTATCAAGGGATGTAGATGTATAACAACGCCAGTAGTAACGACGGACTTTATTGTGCCTAATGAAAGTCCACCCCTTCCAAAAAATGCGCCCCATCGTCGGTCAGCACATTAGTGTAAATGTCTGTACTGTCCACCGATTTGTGCCTCAACAACTGACATGCGTAATTCAACGGCCGTCCGTGTAACAACAAATGAATCGCAAAGGGGCGCCCCCTACTCGCTACACCAAGGCGTGAATGTGTCGATTGACCGTTTGCCGACACATCGGAAAAACCCGCTCGACCTTTTTGAAGTGTCCCGCGTATAAAGGATTATGGCGAAAACAAAATCAACCACCCCATCAAAATATTTTTTTATTTTATCGTTTTTCATCTCTACTACCAAAACCATTAATCTTAGATACAGCTAAAGATTTAACTTTATTTCTCTACAGGTTGAGTATTAAACTATGCTTGGCAGGCACCATCAAGGAATTCTTAACTAACTTACTCTCCTTTAATTCTTTTCCTGCCAAGATGGTTCGGGAGAAGTAATTTTTGATCTAGTTATTGTTTACAATAGAAATATTTACACCTCAAAGTATACAGTTTATTAGCATGCTAATTTCCAGAAGCATATCCCTCCATAATCTGCTAGCTCTTAGCTATTTTGTAACTATTACTTAGGGTACCCTCCCGCATAAAATTGAAGAGGATTATCTTCTTAATCGTACCACAGCTGTTATTACCGAGGCATGCTACACCACAGGTACTTGCTAATAAGCAAAACTTCTTCAACCTAATTACCTCTGCTTGATCAGGACTCACCAGTGTATTTCGTCCTCTTTGCTGAATTTATGTCCTGTTGATAGTATTCCACAAACCACCGCAATCTCCGCACAAGGAGGGGGCCGTAACCTGTTCCACTTGTGCAGGGGCTTTTATGTTGGCCGACGCAGGACTATTTGATGGACGCCAGGCGACCACTCACTGGCGACTGGCCGATGCCTTTAAGCAGAAGTTCCCGGATATAGAGCTGAATATCGATTCTATCCTGATTGCAGACCCGGATGTTGTCACCGCAGGAGGTGTAATGTCTTGGATTGACCTTGGGTTACATCTGGTCGGACGATACATGCCTCCCCATATAGTGATGGAGTTGGGACGTTTCCTGTTGGTGGATACGGGAACCCGTTACCAAAGTTATTACCGCAGTTTTCTACCTCCTGTAGATCATGGTGATAAAGCAATTTTAAAAGTACAGCAGCAAATTCACCGGGATTATCAACAACCAATTTCTGTTGCAGATATGGCTCAACTCGTCAACCTGGGCGAGCGTACCTTTCTACGAAGATTTCACAAGGTTACCGGCTATAGACCCGCCGAATATCTTCAACAGCAACGTCTGCAAAAAGCTCGCGAACTATTGGAAACAGGCACATTGCAAGTCGAACAGATCGCTTGGCAAGTGGGATATGAGGATGTCAGCGCATTCCGGAAAATGTTTCACAAACAGACCGGCCTCTCCCCTAGGGAGTATCGACAGAGATTTTCAGGTGGCTATAAAATGTAATTCTCCGAAAAGGCGAACTAGGAGTGCTAATTGGGAAAGTAACCAATTTCACTAAAGAGATGGATCAAAGAGATTCTTGTTAAGCCCGGTAGCTTGATAATCTGAATAATATTCGAAAAGTATTTTGTGAACAATTCTGGATATTCTAAAAATCAACAAATTTTTTGTTAAATCATGGTATCAGCTGAACGAGCTACCCTATATAGTGGCACCGCCTAACTTTGATTTAAAGTAGGTTAGTTTTCATTGTTTTTTGAGAAGTGGGAGAGATACCAAAGTGATTAAGAAAATATTTTTGAAAAGAGATCTAAAGCTTCCAATCATTGGCGGCTTGATAGCGGCAGCAAGCTTGCTATCAACAACGGCAACGGCCGAAGTTGATATAAATCAATTACGTCAACAATCAAAAATTATGTTCGGCACTCTCTCAGAAACTATGCCAGGCAGTGAGAATGACACCCCAGCTATGGTTGAGCTTGGAAAAACACTGTTCATGGACAAACGGCTTTCAGTCAATGATAGCCAATCCTGTAACAGCTGCCATCAAGTAGGGAACTACAACGGCTCGGGCGTTGACAATGAAACGACATCACCGGGAGCTTTACCTGGTACCAAGGGTGATCGAAACTCTCCAACGGTCTGGAATTCAGGATTCCAGATGGCTCAATTTTGGGATGGTCGCGCAGAGGACCTGAAGGAACAGGCTAAAGGTCCAATTCTAAACCCTGTAGAGATGGGAATGCCTTCAGAAGAGTCTGTTGAGACAAAGATTTCAAAAATTGCCGAATATCAAGAAAGTTTCAAACACGCCTTTGGTAAAGAAAATGCTATCTCTTACGACAATATTGCTCAGGCCATAGCTGCATTTGAGCGCACCCTGATTACGAATGATCGGTTTGATGATTTTATGAGTGGCGATGATCAGGCTATGACAAAAAGTGAGTTAAAGGGCTTGCAAACCTTTATCAACACTGGTTGTTCAGCATGCCACAATGGTGCAACCTTGGGTGGAAACATGTACCAGAAGATGGGGCTAGTCAACCAATATCCACACCAAGAAGATTTAGGTCGTTATAAAGTTACAGGCCTTGAAAAAGATAAAATGATGTTTAAAGTTCCAATGCTACGCGATGTAAGCAGAAGCGCTCCTTACTTCCACGACGGGCGTGTAGAAACCATTGAGCAGGCAATTTACGATATGGCTTGGTACCAATTGGGACAGAAATTAAGCACACAACAAGTAGATGATATTGCAACTTTCCTAAACGCTTTAGAACATCAAGCTCATTAAGCTATTTCCCACCCTTCGGGGTGGGCCCCTTTCGCTCTATTTAATTTTGGCTAGGCTCGCGGATTTCAAATCACTAGCTCATTGATAACTTATAATCATTCAGCCTTGCCTTTGTGTATCAGCCATATTCAGAGATAGCCTGCTAGCAGGCTAAACAGTTTCCTGATTGCTAACCAGCTGATAATGTATAGTGCTCTAACAATATCTATACCAAGTCGGAAAACTGAAATCCATAGGGAGATGTACAGTTTTCAGCTACCGATTTGCGGCAGCTCCATTGAATTACTGTTCACTACCTGAGTATTCAGTCGCCAGATGTCTTTATCCAGGATTATGGGCACGAACAATTACGATACTTACTCAAGAGGCATTTGATTTAGCTAGTGAAAAGATAACGCGAGATGGTTTTGAGGATGATGCGAAAGTTCTCCTGGCCACATCGACTCATTGGCTTCGTCATACTGGTGCCTCAATGGATGCAGAAAGTAGAGATCTTAAAGACCTATCGGCAGACCTAGGACATGGGAAACTGTGTACTACTGATAAAGAATATGTTCACACCGATGATAAAAAGCGTGCAGTTTCAGGGAGAACGAGGCGAGTTTGAAAATAAATTATGCATCAATAGATTGCAATTAATAGAAAAATAGTATTTTGAACAATGATGTATTGGTCGTCGACGCGCGCTATCACTTGATCTTCCCCCAGACAACTGCAACAAGTCGAGCCCTAATGATGATCGCGGCCAACAGCGGATTGCTTGAGGCCGTTGTGATGGTACTCAGTAATGCAGCGCTTCCATTCTGGGTTGAGCTTCTCGCGGCCAGATAGGAAGTGGTTTTATATCTCATCGATAAAGACATCATTGCCTGACGTCTCCCAAATACTTTGCTTCTGTAGGCCCGCCCTCTTCTCAATATCGAGCTCCTCATTATGATATACGCAGATTGAGAATCTGTTCTAGCATAATGCGGGGGATGCTGGTTAGTTCTGCAAACTTAT
Source organism: Microbulbifer sp. NBRC 101763 (assembly GCF_040371615.1). Classification (NCBI taxonomy): domain Bacteria; kingdom Pseudomonadati; phylum Pseudomonadota; class Gammaproteobacteria; order Cellvibrionales; family Microbulbiferaceae; genus Microbulbifer; species Microbulbifer sp. NBRC 101763. The sequence goes on along the minus strand of NZ_BAABQV010000015.1, from coordinate 1,596 downwards.
TGTGATTGATACCTTCGATATTGGTAACTACCCGTCGTCCTTTTTAGGGTACGCTTGGAATTCTGGGCACAGTTCACTTAAATACGGGCTAGGATATCCTATTGCAGTAAAGGAAATTCTTCAATGATTTAAAATTAAGTGAACTGTCCCCCGGATTTTTCTTTATTGGTTAAGCAAGCTCGGATGTATTTTTCGATTACCCAAAATATTTCCTACAACTTTCCCAACTTCTTGCTCAGTGGGAAGTTGTGCTACGTCATACGCGAACCATGCCAGTGAGTCTGCATTATTCACCGCATTCATCACACCAATTTCTTGCATTTTTCTAGCCGCATTATCTTGTCCACGTAACATTTTTAATGCCTCTTGCTCAACGATTTTGAATACTTCATCACTAGACTTGTCCTTATGAATATTAAGATATAAAGGACCAAGTTTACCGATTTCTTCATCTAATTTATCCACAATGCTTCCATCATCCTTGAAGTACTCATGATCCACTGTATCCGCGAATTTATGTGTCCCCTCGTGTATCAGAGTGACGGTGCAGTATATATCACCTTTTGGCCAAATTTTTTTGAAATTCAAATGGACGGGGTGATAGTGAGGCTTCATATAGCCCCCTCCATTGAGTTTTCCCCCCAACATCGAGATTAAGCTGTTGCCCCCTTGCCATTGCGCTTTCTTCATCTTATATGTTTTTGAAATATAATTGGGCACGCTTTCAAAAATGTCCACCCACACAAAACCCGCCATATTATCCGTGGGGTCCCCCCAACCTATTTTCTTCATGACAGAAGTCTGAAGTTTTGCCACGATGGGCATCTGTTCCCTGTCTGCAAGCTCCACCCCCTTTTTCAAACCCGCCTGAGTTCTATTTAACCGAGAAATTATCGCGTTTAAACAAGGGATGTATTTTTCTGATGAACTATCTGCGGGAAGGCCGAAGTAGTAAGAAAGTAAATTATGAAATGTACCTGGAACCTTATCAGGGGTAACAAGAGCTGTGGCGCATACTTTCATCGCCCGATTCAGAATTGCCTGTGCTTCATCCAGCCAATATCCACATGATTTTTTTACTTTCGTTTGAAAGAGGGCCGATGCATCATCCTCGACCAACACGGAAAAGCTAACCCCATGCTTAATGCTGCGACTAATTAGTTTTGCCATGACGATTCTCCTATGATCCCTTATTTTTAGGTAATAACTGTAATTGGTTCACACAGCGAGTAGATCATCTCGCTGCCCTATAAATAATATATTCGGCTTTATTTCACCCCTGCTTGCTCTTGGTCGACGGTTTAATCGGTTCATAATAAATACACCTTGATAAGCAATGATGACGTGAAACTTAACCGCCAATCAAAACTGTCGGACATCCGATTACAATCTTGCCGCCATGGCCAGTTGTATCTCCCATGCGGGCAGCAGGCTTCTTTTGCAGCAGTACGGTAGTGCTGCCCATAGCCACAGTATCTGGTGGTCCTACACAGGTACAGGCACTGCCAACCGTAGCTGAGGGCATTCCGCCGATAATGACCGTTGGAGCACCTGGGCTGAGGATCGGCCCGCCGACGTGAGGTACAGTACCTGTCA
>NZ_BAABQV010000014.1:0-20683 GCF_040371615.1 Microbulbifer sp. NBRC 101763 | reverse complement strand
ATGCGCTCTTCTACCATGTCGAAATCTTCAGAGTAACCTTCACTTTTCGAGAAGGCTTTCCCGCTAGTTTCAGTTCTATATATTGTTTTTACTGCGTAAATCTTCCACATGATGATTGAATGCTAACAGTTTATTAAAGAGCTAGTGGCTCACTATCCATTTGGCCACTATTTCTGGGAGGGAGCTTCCAAGCTCCACAGAAAAGCCTTTATTTGCGGTAGGTTATAGACTTTCGTTCAAATAGTAACCAGAGATAGTGAGCCATTGGCTCAAGTCGCCTGGCTCGACCTCCCGCTCTTGAACACATTTTACCCATAATTAAATCAATAAGTTAGGGGGAACTTTTTGTAGATGTCAGCCATGGCTCTATAATTCAAGCTTTCGCACCGGCGGCACGCCCTCTCCACTACTGAAAACCACAGCCAGTATCACCCACTCGGTATCGCCATAGCCGCAATAGAACTATGCACAGCTAAGCGGTTGGCCACCTCAACAATACAATTCGCTACTAAATCAGCAGCGTGATCAGCAACGTTTACCGGCTGGCCTGCATCGGTCTGCAGAGTTTTGGTGGTGACATAAACACTGGACATTAGATCGCCGGCACCATCAGTTTGTACTGTGTTTTGGTTGTCGATTACGGCAATCGTACATTTAAGTACTGCAGCAGCCTGAGCATCGCTATTAGTGGGCTCTGTGGTCTGGGTTACCGTTGCGCGCACAATAGTGCCCGCACTGTGGCCATCATCGATGGTGTAGGCAAACTGCCAGGCTTCCAGGTTCGGTACGGTTATTGGGGAAAAGCTGGGCATTATCTATTCCTTTGCTTAATCAGATTTGTGTACGCCGTTGTGAGTGATTACGCGGTGTAATGGATTTTCGCCGGCAGCGTAGCTCTTACCACCTACAGATATTTTGTACACGGTGTGCAGGCCGGCACATTCGACCCGCTCGACACGCTCCCAGGTGAGCGGTTCTTCTTCATGCAGTACACCCAGCTCAACGCCCTGACAGTTTTGAGCCTCGTACACTTGGCCTGCACGGTCGGTAACGGGAGTTTCGCGGCTGCAAATTACCTGGGCACCGCTTGTTGTGGTGAGCAATACGCAGGGTATTTCTGGCTCTGCATCTACCCCGCCAATAATGGGGCTTAAGTGGGTATCGTCGTCGCCAGTATTCCAGCAATCGATCAGGTCGCCGCTTTCACAGTTATCCGCTAGCAAACCCTCGCGCAGCCAACTGCCTGCGGCAACGCACCAGGGATCTCTAGGGAACGTAACGCCGCCGCCATTGCTCGGGGTTGTAATAGTGCCTATACCTCGGCGCCAGGTGCTGGCAGCCAGCTGGTAAATGTTCGTGGTCGCGTAATAGGTAACAGCGCCGCCCTGAGTACCCGGATCATCGCAGTAGACGTAGTACTTAGTGTTGAAGGACAACCCAGTAATGCTGCCACTGTTGTAATTAACAATGCCGAAACCAAACTGCACCGAGTGCGCGGCAATCGTGATTTTTGCGGTACTGCCATCATCTGAGCCGGACAACGCAGAGCTGGTCGGCAGGCTGGCAATACCAGATTGAATCATCGGCAGGTTGCGCTGGTCCTGCACTTCCACCACATCGATTTTTACATAATCAATTAAGGTAACGCCCGCTTTAGTCGGATAATTACAATAAAAAATCGGGGTAATAAAACGTACTTTGTTCTGCAGCTTGGCCGGGTTGCCAATATGGTTTGCCCCTCTAGCGCCATTGTACTCAGCGTTACCACTAGCATTGCCTTTGACATAGGCCACCAGCGTCTGCCAACTCTGCCCCACTATGTTTAAGTTGGACGCAAGGATGTAATGCTGACTGCTAAATGTCTCGGCACCGCTAGCATTGCAGAGCTTGCCAGTACCATCATAACCAGCCAAGCCCGCATACATGGTGCGATCCGCATCACCTGCGGCATACACATAAACCCGAGTCTCTATCCGATAAAGCTTACTGGGATCAAAGGGTATTTTCTCTGCGTGGTACATCGATACATGATTAGTCAGGCGAGCCGCACCGCCGCCAACTTTTAGATAACCACTCGTGTAAAAATTCTGGTATCCGCCGGAAAAGTTGGTCCAGTACTGGGAATAATTACTATCAGAAAAATCCTCTAAAAAGGTATTCCGCATCGAACGGATCTGCGCGCGTTCCTGTGCGGTAGCGCCAACTGTGGCACCGTCTTCAGGTTTATTGGTCCCATAAATTTCTTCCCAGTCTGCACGGGCACCGGCAATCTGATCGATTTTAATCAGCACCTTTTGTCGTGTGCTGTATACCGCCTGCCATTTGGCTTTCCAGGTGCTGCGATCGATGCTGGTGACTGTTGAGGTATTGCCCAGACCTGCGCCGTTGAGATAACTGGAGAGTGCTGTTATCGCACCGCTGTAGTTGGTTTTCTCGGTGGTAATCCCGTAGCTATTGGCCTGCCCTTCGATATCGGCCTGCTCTGCCAGGATCTGGTTGTATTCACGTACCGCGGTTAATTTCTCGGTGGGGTGCAGTTTGCCATCTGCGGCAATATTGCTGAGGTCTAGCAGAGCAGCCGCAGCATCAGTTTTGGCTTCAGCAGCAGCATTTGCGGCGGCCTCGGCTTTGGCATCCGCTGCAGACACTCCCAACAATGCCTCGGGGTCACCACTACCGCCGAGGGTAACCACGATACCGCCATATGTGCCGCCATCTGCAGCGTTAGACCAGATAGAGATTTCATTGGCACCAGCTTGAAGAGTGACTGGGAAGGAATACCACTGGGCTGTATCATTCGGCCCACTCATGATTCCGACCTGGACACCATTCAAACCAACACGCGGACCACCCTCGGCATCATAGGCCAGTACATGGATAAAGCCTTGGCCAGCAGTGGCATTAAAAGAATACTTAGTGCCGCCGGCATAGTTGGTATTCGTGGGCCAGAGCAGCCCGGCGGGGCGGCCATCCCACTGAAACTGCAGTGTGGCCCCGACCATCCCCGCCTCGCGTGCTTGTTGGGCGATAGCGTTGAGTAGGACTTGGCGTGCGCTGTACACCGCTTCCCAATTAGCATTCCATATTGTGCGGCTGATAGAAGTGCTGGCTGCGGTATCGTTCCAGATGGGAGATAAGCCCCCCAGGTAACTAGTGAGGGCTGCCAGGTTGCCGGAGTAGTTTCCTTTTTCTATTACGAGTCCGGCACCATCAGCCTGCGCTTCAATACCCACTTGCTCTGCCTGAAGCTGGGCATACTCACGAATGACAATTAGCTTTTCGTTTTGATGTAAAACACCATCGGCGGCGATGTTATCCAAGTCTGCCAATGCGGCATCAGCATCCGCCTGTGCGGCTTCGGCCTTGTCGATTGCCTGCTGTACTTCAGGATCCAGCGCGGGGTCCTCATAGTCGGTATAAGGCGTGCGCGACTTGGGTACAAATAATACCCGCGCGGCATTGGTGCCCAAACAAGTACTACCGTGCCCAGCATTACCAGGGCTATCCGGGCTTTCCCCATAACATGCGATTATTTTGCTGTTACTGAGTATTGGCATGGGGTTCTGAGTACCGTCTATCAACAGCACTATGCCCCCGGGCGCACCACCGCCGCCACTGCCTCCAGGCACCTGTATCACATTGCCATCACCGGTGGTACCCGGGCTGCCATCTTCACCGGAGTTTTCTATTTTGCCACCGACACCAATGGCGATACCCCGCGCGATTACAACAATCCCAGCACCGCCCTTTCCACCTAAACCACCGCGGCCGCTGGGTTCATAACTGCCATCAAAGGAATAGAAAGACGAGTGACCACCGCGAGCTCCACCAGAACCGGCTAGATCATCGGGAATCCCTTGTAGATCTCCGCCGTTATTCTCGATATTAAGGGGCGGCATTACCTCATTACGGCCTTTGACAGTTTTCCCCCAAGCTCCCCGGGCGGTTCCTCGGTTGACAATCTCCTGTGCATTTTTTAACTGGCCGGCACCGCCGTAACAGGAACCGAGAAAGCCCACGCCATTATTGGTGGGGATTCCTTGCAAAGTGCCGTCAATCTGCAGAACACCGCGCACCCGCAGCTCAATATTGCCACTCACAGAAAGGGTACGGCCTGCAGGAATCGTAAGATCGCCAGGGTAGTAGTAAATTGCGCGGCTATCGCTATTGCCGATTAAGGTGCCGTCAGCAGTTAAAAAGCCGCTGGAGTCGATACTCAAACTACCCGTCATGGCCGCACCTTCAGCGCTGTACCAGGCATCCGGTAATTCCGCGCTGGTGCTTTCAGCCTGATCGGCAATCATGCCCGCAGGCTGGTAACTGCCGAATAGGTCCACGGATACTGCCCCGCTCACCTGATCGATACTGATGCGCTGCACTTCCATAGCGCGGTCCAGGCTGTACTCATCGAGGCCCAGTGCTGGCAGCAGGCGAATATAGTCCACGTCATAGCTATAGTCTGCGCTGTGGTCGTGACCAATATCGAAGCGCAACAGTTCGATTTGCTTGCCGGTCCAGTCGCTATTATTCGAGAGGTTCAGAACTAATTCTTGCCACTCTCCCTTAGCCCCATTTAGGCGCTCAATCAGGTCCAGCATTTCCGCAGTGCCAGCAGAAAAATAGCTGCTGCTCTCGGTGTGTTTAAAAAACAACTTGCTGCCGGTGCCCGCCGCTATGAGTTCGTCGCTGGTACGGCGCACACGTAATTTAATAAAGGGCAGATCCGCCCCTAAAAACGTGGGCGCAAAGCTGCGACTGATCCAGGGGTTTTCACCTTTTACTGTTACCGAAAGGACGCCATTACTGACAGAGGAACTGGTGATGTCATCGCGGGAAATCCAGCCTTCGCTGTCACTACCAAAATTAAAATCGTAGGGCCTGTCTCCGCGAATAGAGTGATCGCGCAATTGCGGCAGGCTCACCCGCACAATATCGCCCACTTCCAGGTCGTTATTGCTCGGCAGTAATCCCAGGCGCAGACTGAGCGGTGGGCCGGCAAAACGATCGCGCAAAGCATCGAAGGTGTTTTTAATCGTGGTATAGGTGTGACGGGAATTGTGTAGACCGCGAAACTTTAAACTGTGCTGTTTTGCTTCGCCATGCACGGCAACAGAATCCGCATCGATCAAATTATTAGAGCGCAAGAATTTGCCGTCGAATCCGGGCTGCTCAAACCAGCTCCACTGCACTGAGAAGATATTGCGCACTCCTGCCAGGTTGTATTTGAGCTCGCCTAGGCTTTTCACATCATCGGGGCCTATGGTGGCTACTGTGCCGGATTCAGCCAGTACCCCAGCCATACGGCGAAAGCCCAGCTGGCCGGCCGCATTAACTGGCATAAAGGCTCCGAGCAATAAATTAATCTCGGTCTCGATAAACTTCTTGCCGTCGGTTTTTTCCAGGCCATTAAAGCGCAGGATTTTGCCTTTGCTGTTGTCGCTGGGCTTGTACCAGTCGGCGCCAATGTTTTGGAACTCATCCAATACCACAAAAGCGGGGTCTATGCCCAAATGCCAGTTGCTGGGCAATACATTATTGGTGCCGAGAATTTTGCCAGTTAAAAGTGCATAGGCCAGCTGGGGGCCTGGGCCCTCCAGGTAGATAAATTCTTCAACTTCTACGCCGCTTTCGTCGTCGCTGTCTTCGGGCAGCGCATGGTCACGGGCAAAGGTGCCGAATAAACCCCTGGCGCAGTTAGTAAAGCTGCTACCTGTTTTACCGGTTGCGCGCACAATCTCGAAGCCATCCTGATATTTAATTTTCAGGTAATACACGGATTGGCCTGACGCATCACCATAGGCGATAGTGTGCGGATTCGCTTCAAAGCTGCTGGTATCGAATACCTGCAGGGTGGTATCCGCTTTGGCAAAATTGGCAGCCAGGCGCGTGGTATTGGGTATAAAAATATCGCGGCGCATCTCGCGCTGGATATCCCGGCAGCGCACCCGGTACACACCCTCAGCATAGGAAAGTGATTCCTCGGCAATCTGGGTTTGCTCCAGGCGAAAATCATTCCAGTCGAGCCCAGCAAAACCCTGATACAGCCGCACCGTACGGCCCTTAATGCCGTTGCCCTGCTCCAGTTCATCGCGCAGCACATAGGATAGCTGGCCACCAATATCTACTACCTCAAACGAGATAGCACCGATCTGTGCTAATCCCTGCTCAGGAATGAGTTTCTGACTAGTTGCACTGCACTTTTTTAGGGTGCCCAGAATCGCGTTTAACGGCAGGCCGGGAATATCGTTGTGGCTGGTAATGTAGAGTGGCAGATCGTAGCCGATTTCGATGACCAAACGCAGCTCACGCTGAGCCCCCCGGTTGTACCGGTCAAAAGTTTCTGAGTTGTTGCGCATGATTAATCTATGACTACAGTGATAGTGAAAGAAAAAAGTCGCTTGGTAGACTATGTACAAGAGCTAGCTTTTACTGAACAGCTGGGAGCACAGCTACAATCAAGGTACGAGACATCACCAGAGCAATTCAAATTGCTTGAAAGAGGTGTTTATATCGATAAGAACGAGGATCCCAATTCAGAAAGGAAATCCTTGGGGAAATTCACAGGTGAGTTATCGAAAAGCTAAAGTATAGCTGCATTGAGGATAAGCCATAAATCACCTGTTGGGACTGTGGTCATATAAGGAACACTTAAGAAAATTCGTATTCGCTGTAAGAAATCACCACTACCAAGCTATCTTAATAGTGGTGTGCATATCTCACTTACTGTCTCTCTAGAGTGACATATTGGATTGAACAGCTCTGTGATCCATCAACAATTCTTATATTTATCTTTTTTCCTGCCATTTGCGCAGCCAGTAGCGTGGCATATATAGCATCGGCACCTACCTGATTTTTATCTAAAGTCGTATACACCCCTGCTTCCGCGCTACAATTTAACAGCTTCTCATCACCACTAGTTCCAACATATGTGATATTACCAGTGGTTACGTAAAGCTTATCAATATCAACAGCTACGCATTGCCCCCCTGCACACTCTGCAAAGGTAACACCACTGATAGAAGACAACATAAGAATAGAAAGTAATTTTTTCATTTTGAGTCCAATTTTTGATATCGATCTTTGTTCAAAATATAGTAAAAAACGGTTTGAGCAGCTCAATCAGATGGTGCTTAAAACTTGGTAAAAGGCGGCTCTTCAAATTTATTGAAGCAGCTAAAGGACGATATAGCCTTGAAACCCATCTACTGACTAATATATCACATCAGCTAATTTTCGGAACAATATTCCCATCTATGCCTCCTTAATTGTTGTCACCAAATAGCAACTCTACTCTAGAGCATCTATCTAAATCACCTCTCACTGGGGCGACAAGTTGTGCATGATTAAGCGATAATTTGGACGGTAGTAAAAGAGAAAATAAAGCGGCCATCTTTCTGACGCTGCTCTTTGAAGGACTTATATTTGAGTTGCACTTGTTGTGGGAAGTCGGCAGCGGCTTCAGTGCCGTATGCATCGAAGATAAAAAACTCACCGAAGGCACAGCTTCTTTTAAACTCTCGCCAACGGGCCAAATCTGTGTAAGTGAGTTTTAGCGCTACCGTCTGACAAAAGTATTCTTCTTCAAGGCGGTAAACTGTGTATTCCGTTTTGCCACTAAGCGCTTTGTGCTCTTTGCCTTCGGGGCGGTCACTACAATCGTAGCGTTTTAGCTTGGCTTCAATCTGATAATTACTGCCATCACCGACAATAGAACGTGTTGGAGTGTATTGAATTAGCATGACCCTACCCAATCAGTTCCTGACCCTGACGGCTATTCTTATCAAATAACACCAGATCCCCTTCCTCAATTTGAGTTTTTATATCCTCGATAAACTGATCAGCGCGATCACCAACCGGGCCATGGAATTCAAAAATATACTGGCTTGCCGGCTGTTTGGTTTCACCTTCTACAAAACCATCATTACCAGAACTGGCAAAACTCTCTGATGGTGTGGCTGCTACCGCACCCCCGGTACTCATACTGGGTGCGCTGGCATCACCGGAAACCCCACCGGGTGCTTTCAGCGATGACAACATGCCGGCGATCTGCGCCCCTTGTGTAATAGCACCGGCGATCATCGGAATATTTTGCGGATAACCGATCTCAGAAGCCTTAGCAATATTCTTTACTAGCGAAACCCCAGTAGAGAAAACAGCCATAGCCATTTCTGCTTTTGCCGCTTTTTGGTTGTAAGCAGCCGCGGCAGACAGTATCTGGCCGGCACCGGCAGTAAACATTTTTAGCTTGCTTTTGTTGGAAGCCTGTTCGAGCTTTTCGCGCTGCTTTCGGTGTTTGTTTTCTAAAAGGGTTAGCCTGCGTTCATATTCATCATGGGCAAATAGCTTGCTGGCATAACCCTGATCCAGCAGGGCCATTTCTTCATCTTGCTGTACCTGTAGTTGTTCCATCTCGGTAAGCCAGGAAAGCTGTAATGTTTCCAGGCGGGCCACCATGCGCTGGCGCTCTGCTTCGGTAAGGCCATCGGCGCCAGCTTGGTTACCATCGCCCTCACCACTCTCCGAGCGCGCCTGCTCTTCGGCCAGGGCCATTTGATAGCGCTCTTTCTCACGCTCAGAGTATTCAGCCCGCAGAGCCTCGATAGAATCGAAGCCGCGCCTTGTCAGCTCCTGCTCAGCAACCTGAAGGGCGGCTATTTGCTGCAGTCTCTGCTCATGGTCGAGTTTTATTTTTCCCTGCTGATCTGCCAGAAATTGATCCAGCTGTATTAACTGAGCTCCACCGGTCTCCTCTGCCATGGCACGTTGTTGTGCAATACGGTCGCGTTCAGATTGTTCCCTGGCAGCTGCGGCAGCCTCTTCTGCTTTCTGCTCTTCTTCTTGCCGTTTTTTTTGCGCGGCTATTTGTTCACTCTGCAGTTCGTCAAGTTGCCTGCGTATTTGCTCCGATTTGTGGCGGTGAATTTCTATTTGAACCTGAACACCTTCGGCTTCCGCCTTGGCCAACAGGTGTTGATGCGAAACATACCGGCTGTGAAGCTCAGCAAATTGTGTACGCTGCTTTTCTTCATCAGTTGGTGCGATACCTCGGCGCAGGGTATCCACTACCCCAGTGAGTTTCTGAATCCCTGCCGTAGCGATACTGGTTGAGCCAGTGGTTTTACTGAGCCCCTCCAAAAACTCCTGCCAGGACTGCGCCAAGGAATCAGTAGCACCGGTGAGACCGCCCGCTTCGGCAGAACCGGCACCACCCACCTGCTGCTCCAGTTTAAGCAGAATCATGCGCTGGGCTTCCGCTACACGGCCCGACTGCTCCAGGGTTTTAATCTGCTCCTTTTCTTGCTCGGTAAAACTGACCCCCGCGCGCTTAAGAGCAGTCAAGCCAGTCGATGGCTCCTCTAATGCCTTACCCAGCTGCAGCGCTGCACTCTTGGCATCGCCACCCATAACGGCTGATAAATCCTGGCTCAGTCGAATAGCATCATCAAAGACTGGCCCTTGCACACCCTTAAAGGTGAGCAATACGCCTTGGGCTTCCCTGATACCAGTAACGCTGGCCAGGGTAGCGCGGGCCACTGAGCGCGCCTGGTCATCCAGCTGTTGTGCAGTGCGACCACTGGCACTGCCAGTAGCTTTTAGCAGACCTTCTATCTTGAGCTGCTGCCGCTCCATCTCCTCACCGGCGCGTATGCTCTGATAAAACACCGCAGTCACACCGGCAATCCCTGCCCCAAATAGCGCCCAGCTGGCTGCACCATTTGTCAGCAGTCCATTCAGGGCACCGACTCGACCGGAAACCCCACCCAAGGGGCCATCAATCGCGGCGACGCCCTGAGCGGCACCACGCATTGAGCGGCCAAACATAGTGCCCGCGGAACTGGTAGATTTCATTTCACGGGTAAGCTGTTTATTACGTGCGGCGGCCTGGGCCATCTCCCGCTTATATTGAGTGGAGCGCAGCTCCAGATTCGCCACCATGGTGGCCATGGAAGTTTGTTTTGCCATTGCTCAGCTCATGGAGTTCCAGATTGCGATTTGTTGCTGCACGGTTTTGGGCTTGTGCTGCTGAGGTAGGAAGTTAGAGACTTTGCCACCTAGTGTGCCGGCGGCAATGTGGGCTAGCTGCCACTGCTGGACTTCGGTATTTAGGGGGCGCTCAGAGTGGTATTCATACCAGTGGTCGAACTCGGTAGAGCTCATGGAGCGCAACATATTGAAATAGTCGGGACGGTTAAAATCCCGCGCGAGCTGCCGGGCGAAATAGAAACCCGGCACTAGCCTTTTTTTTCGTTGTCCTCGCTTTCTGGTTCACTGCTCACTTCCTCAGTAGATGCTTCTACATAGAGACCAGATAACTTGGCCGCAGGCACATAAAGCACATCAATCAACTTAGGAGTTACACTCCGGATTAAGCCCTGATGGATCTGCTCCAGTGATTCCTGACAGTCTGGTTTCATCCAAATCGCATAGGCTACCAGCAGCAATTTCTTGCTCACCTCCCCCAACCGGAAAGCCCAAAGCTGGCCGAAGTTTTCCAGTTCAGTTTCTGGTAACTCTTCACCCTGCGGCAGCGGAATATCTTCGGTGGTCTTTTGCAGATATTCACAGCGGTGGTAGGCGCTCAGCTCAAACAGCTCTACTTTCTGCTGGCCAAATACAACGGTTTCGGATTCCAAAATAGGCGCAGGAATAGAATTCATGATTGACCACCTGCCGTTACCGAAGGCTTGCCGGAAATCTTGAACTTCACGGTGCGGGTGATCTTGTCATCCTTGGGCACTGCCTTACCCCAGCCGGTAATGTGGCCAATGAATTCAACCGTGGTACCTTCTGGATATTCAACCTTGTAATGCTTATTGGTATCGGAGTCGTAATCTGCCCGCAGTGCCTGCTGGCCGCTATCGCTCTCTTTCCAGATCAAAGTAATGGAAACCTCGCCGGCATCGCGTAAGCCTGAAGGGTCGTAATCCATATAGCCGCTGGTGCCATCAATCGGCGTCATCTCAACAGAACCGCGCGACTCCTCGCCGGGGTCGATATCCAACATGCCCGCTACTGGCGTATAGGAGCTGCCATCATCGCTGCGGGAAAATTTTGTTTTATAACCTTGTGCCATCGTTGTGCCCTCTGTGGGTTGCTCAATTAAAGGTCTGTGGGTTCGGTGGAGTACTGGGCGCTGTAAGTCAGGCGCACCTCGCCCAGCGGGTGATCCTGATCCAAGGCAAACTGGGTTTGAGTGAGTAGGAACAAGTCGCAAATGTTGCCCAAAGTAGAATCCTGCAATGCGCTCTCAACATCGGCTGCTGCCTGATCTAGCTCGGCATACACATCGCCGCTAGTTTTCACTACCGCAGCAATAGTCAGATCCAGCTGCCGACTGGTGCCGCCATGCATTTCGTGGCCAGTGTTTTCGGTTGCAAAGCCCACCACGATGGCTGGTAGCTTTTTTGAATCTATTTCTTCTGTGGTGCCAGGGGGTGGGAAGGAGTAGCCGCTTAGGTTCTCTATTTCTTTCTGTACGGCATCGCGGATGGTGATGCGTCGAGTCATAGTCTAATCCTGATAAATTATGGGCATAAAAAAACCCGCTGGTGCGGGTTTGTGTGTTTACAGTGCAGCAATGCTTACCAAACTAACAATATTCTCTTTGATGGTTACCTAAATCACAAAGAACCATACAAATCAAAAAAAGGGACAGCTTTACTCATAGTCACTTGTTAAGCATTGCTCACTATTCTTTGAAACCAACTCTTGTTCTAATACTTTGAGACACAGATTCCTGACTTGTGTACCTCCAACCCTTTGCCTGTTTAATTGCATCAGAATCGCACAAGCCTGGAGGAATCGATTCAACAATACGATGATCTTTTGTTCTGCCGTTTTTCATAATCTCATATTCAACGATTACATAGCACTTTTCATCTTCATTTAGATATTTTGAATAATCCACTTCTTCTACAGCTGTTGACACACAGCCAAACAAAAAGCTCACCGCAAATAAAATGGTAAATTTTTTCACATTAAAATTCATTCTACATCCCACCAAATCCAATAACGCCGCTAGCAAGGGCAGCCGAAGCAAAGCGTAGGCTGTCCAACCCAGCCCCGAAGGGGTTGGGCGAGCTTGCCTAGCCTGGTTATGGCTGGCGCGCCCGGAACCGACTACCAGCACTTTGCCAGCCACCGTTTGGTTGGCCACCGCCCAATATTTATGAGGAAAGAATACCGCACATTCCCCAACAAATTCCTATCTTACTGGCAATCCGCGAAATTACACCGGACTGCACCTCTTTACAGCACCTGAGCGAACACTGTAGGAGCGAAACTGCTCGAATAGCAATTAGTAAAATTCTCAATACCGGGTGCTATTTAGTAGCACTAAATCTCTAGTTACTACGAAAAATCAATAAAACCGACCGCCACAATAACACTTAAATAAACAGCTAAAAATACTTGGCTGTACTTTGTGAGTGAAACGAACCAAAGCCAAGCGTTTTTAGTCCGATGTAATTTTCTTGTTATGTAACGATATTTCTCTCAATTTCTATTGCCGATACTTCAATGCCCATTGCTGTATTATCTATGTGGAATGTTTCCACATTTGGTATATCAATTGAGAAATCGAACCTTTCTAAATAATCGTCCAGAGACTCTTTTGATTGGATTTTATTTGTGTTTTGGCGACCTGCATTGGTAATTCTCAGCACATGTTCTTCGTATTCACAAGATAGTCGCACAAATTTTGAATCTATTCCAAACTGATTGAGAAAGTCTAAGAGGCCTTCAACAAAGTAATTACTGTAAGGATGAACATAGCAAAAAGTAAAAACAACACCTTTAACATTGTTTTCATAAAAGGCTTTAAAAGCATCTAAACAAATTTTACGTTGATATACCTCAAAACCATTGTTACCGAAGCCTATAACAGCGCAAGCAACATCAAAAGCTAAATGTTGTGGAAAAACATGCCAACCATTCCTTTTAGCAAGCTCACGCCCAACACTCTCTTTCCCGATTCCTGAAGGGCCGTATATCATTGTAAATTTCAAATGAACTCTCCTGAGTTACATATCGCCCGGCTTTGGGGCGGGCTTGGAGCTGCGACGCTGCGGAAAGACCGTCCCGGCCCCGTAGGGGCGACAACAGCCGCTTGTTAGGGCGATTCATTGCACTGCACCAAGAAACTAGGGTTTATACCTGGAAAAACTTGAGCTCTACCATCGACCCAATAAGGCTTACTGTGTACATAGCTAAATGAAGGTAGCTCGACCTCGATGTCACTGCCATTAATTAAGGTTTTTCCTCGAACTACCCAATACCTTCCGTCCGTACCCCAACCATGATGTACGAGCTTGGATATATAAATTTTTGACCCTGCTTCTAATGGAAATAGCATCGAGCGCTGCTTTTCAAAAATTAGCCGATCAAATAGTTGCCTATCAATAAAAGCTTGATCTTTTCGATAATCAGCCCAGCTGGTAGGAAAACCGCCCACTCCTTGTGCTTGGATACTGTTACATAGCTCGCTATTGTTATTGAATCCTGTGAGGTCAGCGCAACGTCCTTCGAAAACGAAAGCGGGTTGCTTTAACTCATAACATTGACCCACTATGTGTGTATATTCAGCATCTTTACTGAAATCAGCAGATGGTATGGTACATCCAGAAAACAAGAGAATACTGAAGAAGATGTATGTGGCTCGATGCATTATCTGTCCATAGCCCTAACGCCGCCGGCAGGGGCAGCTTACCTTGTGCACATTTTGCGCGACAATGGGAGCACAGCGACCTGTGCAAAAAGTGCACAAGGTAAGCTGTCCCGCGAAGGGCCGTAGGCCCGGAGCCAACTGCCCGGCTTTGTTATGTTTTTGGGCACACATATGACTGAAAATACTGCTCCATTTGATATTTTGAGTGCAACGCAACCTCAGTACCTGACGGACTGTAAATTGTATTTGCTCCACGTCTATACGCGTCTGATTTTGCTCTCTCAGATATGGAATTTTCCGAATTAGCTCTTACCGAATACCAGTGGACTTTTCTGCACCCCTCCGGGGCTTCACTTGCGATCACGACATTGTGATGCGCGCGCTGCATGGCACACGCTGAAACACTGATCGTCACAAACACAAAAAATATTCGGGTCATCATAGAAACATAACATTTATATAGTGGTCATCATGACTACTATCCCCTTGACCACTATTTCTGATGCAAATTTACGCCAACACGCCGTCTTCTTCTACTAAATCAATAGATTGCGATCACTTAGCACTATCGACCCAACTAGAAAAACGGTCATCGTGACCACTATCCCCAATTTTCACAGACCTCTCAACCCATTGATTTTACTGGTCTTATCCGTCAAATTGAGCAATCCCAAAAAATAACAGTCACAGTGATCATAAATCCCCTGCTGATCTGTCGGTTTAGGCTAAGCATCCACCAACACCCGCCAAACAACCCCATCATCCGCCAACCGCTTTCGCACCGCATACTCCACACCACCGAGCTTTATCACCGCCTCTGAGTTGTAAGCCCCTACCTCACTCACCAGCAGACTCAACTCGATACGTGGCACCTGCACGCGATCCTCATCTTCGAACTCGTCGATCTCCTGATCTTTTATCACACGGCAATCAATAGGCTCTCCGCCTCTACCATCATCAAAGGTAGCGGCTTTTCCCCATTTACGGAACGCGCGCTCTGCGGCTCGTTGGTCCAGATCCATGGTTCACCTAGGCCTTCACGGTGCCCGGCACCCCGGTAAACTTTGCTGCTAGGCTGGTAACGCCATCACCGGCAGCCTCTGCTGCAAAAGCGGTGGGGCCAGTTATATCGCCGGTTGCGGCTGTTGCGGCGCTGTTATTAAAGGCTGCTACGGATACATCCCAGGTGAGGGTTTCCCCCTGATTGATCTCTGCGGCGGATACCTTGGGCACGGTGAATACGCCTTCAATAGCGATCACACCAGATGCGCCCACGGCGATATCATCCATCGCCACACCCAGCACTGCACCTACTGCTAGCACCTGGCCAGAGGTAATATCTGATCCGGTGTTATTGGTGTAATCCAGCACGCGTCCGTCTTGTACAAAATTAGTAGCCATTCTCTTGCTCTCGATTGGGTTAATAACTGTTGCAATAAAAAAGGCCGCGATGTGCGGCCCTTTTCAGATTCTTTAAGGTTTAGTTCGGTTCGAGCTGGGTATTAGGTCTTGGGCGTTTTCACCATGCCTTTTGCATCCCAGGCTTTCGCAGCTGCATCCAGGCGCACTTTGAATTCCACCCCGTCGATATTCCAGCCGTTTTGCTGTTCCAGCACTGGGGCTTGCTGGCCATCCAGATAGAGCACTTCGATAGTGTCGTGCGCTACCGGGTCGGCATTGAGGTACCAGCCATTGTGGCCGCTAAGGCGACCATCAGAGATCACGCTGGCAATATTGCGCACGCTATTGGGTACAGTGTTGGATTTCTCAGAAGCACCTACTTCAAATTCAGATTCCAGCGCAACCTTTGCGGCACCCTCGTCAGCGATATCACACAGCAGGAATTTGGGGCGGATATTCAGGAAGGCGGTGCCGTCCTTCTGTTTACCCATCAGTACCCGCGCGGCATCGATGCTGGCTGTATTGATACCTGCCTTAGTAGCTAGGTTGCCATGGTCGGTATGGAATAAGGTCTTGCCATCGGCCATTTTGGGATTGTTGATCAGGATACTGAAAACCAGATCCCCCACGGTGCGAATAGCAGCAAGACCCATCTTTTGCGGAATGCGGGTGAAGGCCCCTAGGTCGTCATTGATAATCGCCTGGCGAGTAATGGAGAAGAGTTCCCCGTAAGTAGCCAACGCGGCAGTTTCGGCGCGCTCGCCGATACTCACGTATTTAAATTCTGCCCCGGGTGCCACTTGGCGCAGTGAGGGGAAGGTGCCAAGATCCGTGCGAGTAGCTATCTTGAAATCGCTTAAGTTTCCAGTGGCGGTAAACTGTGGAAACACCTCTGCCGCTTCAGAGTACCCCTTCAGCATCGATTTATTAGCAATATTGCCGAGGACCGTCGCGAAGTCACCAGAGCTATGGGTAAAGGCTGCGGCAACCACGCCCATTTTATCCAGGCCCGCTAAATTCTGTCCGTGGGCGTGCATAAACATACGGGCAATTTCCAGCATGGTATAGCCGGCCATGCTATTGCCATCTGTGCGTTTCTCGCCAAAGGCACGCATGGCAATGGCATTCTCAGCGTCTGCCTTGATACGCTTAATGCCCTCACCTTCCTGCACCACCACGCTATAGCTTTGCACTGGGGTTGGAGTTTGATCGCCCAGAGCTGTGAGCAGCAGGTCTTTGGCTTTTTCAGCGGTGCAGTCCATATCATCCAGGCAGGATTGCATTACCGTACTGTGCGCTTCGAAGCCCTTAAAAACGGCTTTAATAGTGTCTTTGCGTTTTTGCTCATCCGCTGCAAATTGTGCTCTGGCATCGGCGGTAATCTGCGCTTTCATTTCCGGGGTGACCTCGATCGCAGCGGTTGCAGCTGGCGTGGTGGAGGTGGTTGTGGTCATGGCTTGCGCCTCCTGGGTTTGGCTATGGGTTTGGTTTGGATTGTCTGCAACCGCAGACGGGAATCTAAATTCAGCGGGCCCCTGCATAACCAATGCACTAATGGCTTGAGGGGTATTTTTGAACTGGCTTAAGTGATCAGCACTGAAGCTCGCGGCCATTTCCATTGCTGCTGTCGTATCAGTGGCAAAACCCGCTTCCACTGCTTCGGCACCGGTATACCAAGTCTCGTCATCCATCACTTGGCTGATTTCCGCATCCGACATACCGGTGCGCGAGGAGTACAGGCTTTTCATGGTGATTTTCACTTTTGCCAGCAGGCTCTTGGTTTTTTCCAGGGCGCGCTCATCGCCTCGCACACCGGCACTGGGGTTGTGCACCATGTAATAGGCATTTTCGGCAATATGAACCGTATCCCCGGCGAGGGCGATTACACTGCCCATACTGGCTGCGATGCCTTCAATCCAGGTTTCCACTTCGGCTTTATGATCTTTGAGCAGGTTGTAAATAGCCGTGCCGTCGAACACATCACCACCGGGGCAGTTAATATGCAGATTGATCTTGCTGACATCGCCTAGCGCTTTAAGATCGCGGGCAAAGTCTTTTGCAGTTACGCCCCAATAACCGATGGTGTCGTATAGATAGATATCGGCTTCACTGTTATTTGCGGCAGCGGTGATGCTGTACCAGGATTTATTCGGCATAGCGGTCTCCTATTCTGAATCAGTATTTTCTGCGGGGACCGCAGTGCGTTTGGTTGGGGTGGTGATCTTGTTTTTTTTCAGCTTTTGCTGCCAAGCAGCGGTCTGCTTAATCACATCATTCGGCTTTTTGCCACGGCGGCGGATGGTCTGCTGCGGGCTGGCCAGAACATTTTCCAACAGGGTTTCATCAGCATTGGCTTCATGGGCCGGATTAATCCAAGGCATGACTGGAGTGATAAAATCAACGTGCATTAGCGTGGATGGATCGACATCAGTTGGCACTTTAAAAGCATCAGCCAGTAGACCCATCTGTACCCAACGCCGGGTAACCGGCTCCACAATCTCCTCACAGAATTCCAGGCTGAGGGTTTCGTAGTTATTCCACTGCTCCACCAGTTCCTGGCGCTGCGAACTATAAGTGCCGTTGTAGTTTTTGCTGATACTGCTAAAGCTGGCCATGGTGCCGGCGGCGGCCATGCGGTGCATGGTTTCTAAAAATGGGGTTAGCAGACCACTGGGGCGATTGCTCTGGATGGTGCCGACGGTTTCCCCAGGTGCGAGAGTGTCATAGATGGCACCGGCGCGAACATCAATAACGCGATTTCCATTCGCATCATAATTGTCATTGTCATAATTATCAGGGCTGCCCTTTTGAATGAAGCCAACCATGGCCGATGCAATCTTGGCTGCAACTCGCTCATTTTCTTCATAGTCTTTTATATCGTTGAGGCGATTCATTACCGCTGCAAAGATGGAAACCCCACGAGACTGGTGCAGCCTGCGCACAAATTTCAGGTGCTCGATATTTTCGGCACTATGACGTCTGCGCTTCATACGCCAGTTAAGAGAGGCGCCGGGGTGCTCGTCGTAGAGCCAAAACGCTTTAGATTCGCCCCAGGCCGATTTCTCGATGCCCTGCACTATGCGCTTGCTGGAATCGTTGTAATCCACCGGCAGAAAATCCGGTTCCAGACATTCGATGCTGTAAGGCACCGGGGTGCGGTGTTTTAGTCCTGGCACCGTGCCCTGTAGATGCCTTAACAAAGTTTCGCCATCGCGCAGCCAGGTATTGCATAAAAGCCGCTGGGATTTGGCCCAGCTGAATTGCCGAGTACATTCCGGGCGCCGCGCCCACTCTTGGTGAGCGTCATTCATTTGGCTGGCGAGACCTTCATGGATATCGCCATCCCAAGTCTTGGGTTGGAATTCCACATCAATACCGCGTGGGCCGACAATATTGTTCACCAGGGTGGTGAGAATGCCAAAGGCAAAATCGTGGTTTTGCTCCAGGTGCCGGGCCTGGCCGCGCAGCGCTTCCACACTGCCCTCAAGTACCAAATCACCACTACGGTTATCACCGGGGTTTTTTCTCAGTCGGCTTGGCTTTGCAGCTTCATAGGCCGCGGCAATTTCCAAGGCGCGCCGAGCTTGCACACGACGCAAGGCAGCCTCGGGCGAAAAAAAACCGATAACAGAATCTAATTTATTCATTAGCAAAAGTTCGCGTAGGCGGGTCCACGGCGCTTACCGGAAGCCTTTAAATTTTCTTGAATTGCTCGACGCTCCCACTCCTGCCGACCGGCGCGGATCTCCTGCAGGTTCTCTGCGGTAAATTGGCGGCCATTGATTACCGTGGTTTTACCGGCGAGCACGTCTATCTCGGCCTCAATATAGAGGTCGACCATTTCTTGCGCAGTTTTTGACATTTAACTATCCAGTAGGGAACCCACCGGCTGAGCTGGCCGGGCTGTATTTTTCGGGGCTGTTGTGGGTTGATTCAGTGATTGATCAGGTTCACTAAACAAGGTGCGCTGACCCAATTGTGATTCGATGGTGGACCATTTTTTCTCGGTGTATTTGTGCATACCTTTGGCGTGGGCTGCGTGCAGGGCATAGACCTCGGTATCTGTGCCTTCGTTGGGCCTACCGGGGCGCGGCTGCCAAGTTTCTCTGCCTTTATGCTTTTTACTGGGCGCTTTAACTTCGGCGGTGACCTGCTCCCAATAATCCTGCCGTACATGCTTACAGCTGTGCATATAAGCACTGGTGCCGAGCAAACGCTTGGCGATCAGGTCTTTAGCCTTGTGTGTGCCGACCATATAAACCTTTACGCCATAGCGGTCTGCCTTGGTTCGGCGTTTAGGGTTTTTAAAATCTACCTGTTTGGGCTGGGTGAATATTTCTTTGGTGCCGAAGTCATTACTGTCTCCTTTAATGGCCATCACCAGTACACCGCGGTGCTTTTTATCGCGGGTTCTTACCCAGTGATACACCGCGTTGCTAGTGCCACCGTCAGAGGAGTCGATGCTTACCGCTGATGCGCGAATTTCTCCAAAGCGCTCGTGCTCGAAAGGCTGGAAAACCAACTTATCCAGGGCTGACCAGCAATCATCTTGTTTATCGGCGGTATCACCGTCGATCTCGCCCCAAAACATTTGCCAGCTTTCTTCATTGCGGCCAAAGGCGCGGATGGTGATGGCGAGGCGGTCGTGTTGCACATCGATACCAATAGTTACCAGCAGGCCGCCAGCGGGGCAGGATAATTCCGGGTAATCCTCTGCGGCCTCTTGTAGTTTTTCGTGGTCTAGCAAGCGACTGGCGGCATACTGGTAGGGCCTGCCCAGTTTGTTGTTCTGGAAAACAATACGTGCGGATTCATCGCCGCTTTTGGCTTCGTGCTCCGCTTCAAGAAAGTCCCGCACCACATCGGCGAGGCCGGTTCCGGGGATACACACATAAAGCTCCGATAGCTCCATAAAGGTTTCTATCGGTTCGATTTCGTCGGGCCCAAAGTCTTCGCCGCATTGGGTTTTAACCCAGCCGGCAAAGTCATCGCCGTTCTCCCGCGCCGTTTTGCAGGTTTGCAGGATATTGGCTTGGCGGCGGTAGTCATCCCATTCGCTGCCACATTCCGGGCAGCCATAAACTGCAGTATCAGGCTGGTGCAGGTCAAATACCGGGTGTGGTATGCCCTCTTCTTTCTTCAGCCAGCGAACGTTTTCCCAATCCAATACATGGGAGTCGCCGCAGTCGTGACAGGCCACTGGCAGCACGCGCATGGTGCCGAGCTTGGTGTAGTGCTCTACCTGGGAAAGATCGGCAACGGCCGGTGTGCCTCCAATAATTAATTTCTTGTTGCGCATGCGCTTGAGGCGTTCGCGCAGGTGGCGAATGGAATCGCCCTGATCACCGACATCTTTGTTGGTATCGTCTGGCTCCTCCACATAGCCCCGGCGGGCCGTGGTGGATTTCACATTGGAGATGGAGTTGGAGCCAATGGTGCGCACCTCACCTCCAGGAAATTTCTTGCGCGTTGAGCGGCTACCGCCCTTGCGGCTAGTGGTGACATCGATCACCCTATTAACTACTGGTGACCCTTCGATAATCGGCACCAGCTTTTCATCCATAAACAGCCGGCCTTTTTCATCCTTGGGAAATAGCATCAGGATGCGGGCCGGAT
>NZ_BAABQV010000013.1:0-28787 GCF_040371615.1 Microbulbifer sp. NBRC 101763 | reverse complement strand
GAGTACGGCATTCCTTGGCTTAATCAGTGTTCGTGCTTCGATGGCGCAAAAGCAGAATACGTTTTACCGAACCGCGTCATGACAAAGCACCAGAGGGAGGCCCTAGATGAGTACTTTGCCTAACAAGTACAAGCAGGTTGCTGCGGGCCTTTGGCCCTTCGCGGGGCAGCCTACGCTACGCTCCGGCCGCCCCTGTTGTAGTCGTTATGTGTCACCGTTAGCACAAGCTTGGCTATTCAACAGAAATATGGATTTTTAATAGATCGCATGAAAAGTTGGTTTATACCCGTTTCAATTGTTCTTCTTCTGCTCGTACTTGCTGTGGTCGTGCCGGCCATCATGCTTCAGTTAAAAATAGATAAGTGCTTAGATAGTGGCGGTAAGTTCATGCATGACAGTAAACAGTGTGAGGTCGTAAAGTAGTTAATGTATCCAACACATAACAAGTCAATCAATGTCGCCCCTTCGGGGCTGGACCTCCGCACTGCGTGCTCCGGCCCATTATTGAGGCATTAGAGCTCTCTAGGTAGTTACGAAATGGTATCTGAAGGTCCTGTGTTCTCATTGGGAGAATATATCTCTGAGCACAAAGATGATGATTGTGGTACGTGGGAGAATGGTCACGCTCCTTATATTGAGTATGTTCTAAATCAATTTAATGAACAGGAATCAAAGGAATTCAGTGAAAAGATATGGATGTGGTCAGATTTTCACTTGTATATGCTGGCAGATCCAATTCTCTTTTGTAAAAATGAATATATTGATCGTTATTTTTTATATTCAAAAATATTTGGCCAGGTTGGTGATGTGGAATACTTGGAATACTTAGCTGAAAACCTACGAGCTGTTATTCTTAACTCGAAAATGAAAAATATGGATAGTGATTTTCTGAGCAGGATAAAGAGCAATCTAGTTAAGATAATTGAAACAACAGATAACCCGAATTGGGCCGAAGCACATAATCAATTGATCAACTTATTGATGGAAGAGATTCTGAGGAATGACGGGGAGAAAGCATGTCTCTAGTGGTAGCTAAAATTCGTCAAATTCTAACTCCACCGGACAGCCTACACAGCGTTCTGGCTGCCGTTTAGCAAAGCGTTATGAATCGAGTAGATTTTTGAGGATTATGAGTAATAAAGTTATTTTTATAATGGCCTTTTTTATGGTTGTTTGTGGGGTAGGTTGTGCAAGCCAAGAGGATCTTCTCCATGCTGATCTTTGGTCTGATGATTCATATATAAACACTCCTAAAAACAGTGAGGCTGCACAGGATCTAGGCAAAACACCTCGGGCTAGAATGTTGGAACAACGAAATATTGATAAAGAGAGAAAGAATCAATCATTAAAAGATCAGTTACTTGATGATTTAATTTTGGGTAAAGATGGAAAGATTAATTTTTAGCCTAATGTCAGTAGTACTCAAAGTATGGTGTCTCCGGCAAACCCATACAAAGCCATTAGATTCACTCTGGCCAAAAAGTACGTGGCCTCCACTGGACTACCTCCGCGTTGCTCCGGCATCCGTTTATAGCGGCGTTACCTAGAAAAAGAAAATCGAATCATGAAAGAACCAGAACTAATCGTCATCCTTCTAAATCTAGTCATCGTGCTTATTGCATATTTCATGATTTATCCTAAGTTAGCAGGGGCAGATGGGAATAAACTAGCAATTAGTGATATTTTTGCATCAGGCATATCGATATTAATAGCTGGCACCTTGTTCTGGAATTCAGGGCAAGAATTTAATGCCTTGTTTTTTAAGCTGAACTGGTTTTGGTTTACGTTATTCACATATGCTGCAATAGAGATACCTTTAATGCTTTGGTATTACAAAAGAAACAATGTTTGGGAATCGTTCAGCAGCTAAGAAGCATATCAAACACCTTCCAGCCGAAATTGGTAATAAAACTATTTTCAGAAACCATCTAAACTTTTCCTGGGAACTCTTTTCCTGGGGGGTATCCGGAAGAAATGGAAGATGACATCGCCAGTCTATACGACTGGGTGGGATATTTGCCGAAGGTGGCAACTTGAGTGCAAATAAGCCTGTTTTCCCTGTCGTCAAAATGTATCTTGTGTTTGGCGGGCTAGACATTGAGTATTGAAACCAGTGTTTTTCTAATAAAATCATAGCGTTACATTTTTGTGTGCGGAAGACTGGCAGTGTTGAGGTCAGCGGTTCGATCCCGCTTAGCTCCACCAAATTATCGTTGTAAATCAACGACAAAAAAACCGCTCAAGCAGCGGTTTTTTTGTGCCTGAAATTTAAGTTCATATTAAGTCCGCCAATTCCTTTGGGGGTAAACAAGCTAAGCGACTTCTAACTGGTAATTAGCTTCGGCCCAAAACTCCAATTTTGTATGAATTTACAGTGATACACTTTGTTGGACTTGGTCGATAAAGTGATTGCGAATAGTTTTTCCTTTTTCACGCTGCCTCCTGGCTATCCACAGTTTGTTTTGGGGGCTGACCTTGGGTAGCTTCAGAGAGCGCGGCTATTTGCTCGCGCATGCCGTTTATTTATTACTGCTGGTTTTCTACTGTGGCCATCAAGGTCTTGGGTGATTTGCAATAGCTGGGAGAATTCATTCATGGCCTGTACCTACCACTTTCTTGAACCGGCCTATTGCCGGCTCTCAGTACTTGCAGTGCTGGCAAACCCAATCGCGTAGTAGCAGCTTCACGTTGAATACTGGCTCTGCGAGTTTTCCACAGATAGGACAGTGTATTTTTGGGAGCTGCTGGGCCTGGTTCACACTGTACCCTTCCTTTGGGTTTCAAGGTGAGACCACTCGACGCAAAGGGTGCGAAACTTTTTCTCGCCATGCGCAATGACGTTTTGGGGGTCTTTACCTGTAATTAAGTTGAGTGCGTGCTGATCGTTATCCCCATCCAGTAGAGCGAGTTCGGCAACGGGGACCGTAAAATCATTACTGTTCCAGGCCGAAAGCAATACCTGTGCAGCTATTGCGCTAGCGCCGGAGTAGCCGTTGGCTACGGTGAGTAGGGTTTCCACACTCTGTATTGGGCTGAAACTACTCATGCCGCATCACCTCCAAACGGAGGCCAATCATCACCCTGCGGAGGTCGAGCCAACGCAGGTTTTGGCTGTGTGTGGTGGTCTTTATGGCTTGAGGCAACGATTGGCCTGGTATAACCACTGGGGTGTGTTATATCGCGTTGAGTTAGGGCTGTTGGGAGTACATAGACTTTGGCGGTCATACGATGCCCTCGCGGTTATTGCAGATGCGGAGTGTTCGAATAGTGGGGCGGCGTTGGATACGGGTGCGTAATTGCTCTTGTGCACCCTTACCAATACCGCTGAGAACTGAGGCGATCAGAGCGAACTGAGTTAATCCGTGCTTTACCGCCTTGGCCACCGCTTCAGTACGGTTGTGGGTATGCAGTTTGTAAAAGCATTCCATCAGCAAGTTGGTGACATTGGCTACAGAGCACTGAATTGCTTCCGCAGTCTCCTTGTTCGAGAGGCCGTGGGCTCGGTGAGTTAACGCTTCGGCTTGGCGCTAGTGACCTTAGGTTGCATGCTGTTTGTATTTTGATGCCCTGTCCTTGGTTAACAACCACAGTAGCCGAAAGTTAATTTTTTAAAAGCTCCTCTCCTTGATATGCTCAGTGAGCGCTTATCACGGAGGATAAGAATGAAAAAACTAAGACATGCAGTAGTAGTAGTTCTGCTAGTGGCTGGCCTTGGTGGTTGTATTGCAACGAATGAGACGCCAGCGATTATTAGTGAGTACTTTGCTTTAGAGCACCTTTCAACAAAGCAAGAAGTATTGAGTAAGGTGAGGCAAGCTTTGTTACGGGATGGGTTTCAGATTTTGTCCTCTGATTTAGAGGCGGGTTATATCTCTACATCCCTAAAAAACTGGAAGCTCACGCCGGAGCAGGCCAATTGTGGTGCAAACGAGGGCAGAGATTATTTAGAGGATAATTACACCAAGACAGAAGTCGCCTTTAATGTGGTTGTTGATGATAGGGATGTGATTGTTCGCTCAAATATTCAGGGCGAATACTTACCGGGGAAGCCGGCTCGAGATCTTACTTTGAACTGTGTTTCTCGCGGTGTTATTGAAGTTGAGATGGTCAAAAAGATTCTGTTGTGATTCTCAGCATTCAAAAAAGCCCGCTACTGCGGGCTTTTTTGTGTCCTACTACAGGGGTGTAGGAGCCAATAATTACGCCACAAAACGATATATCTTTGCCTGTAACTTCCATCGGGGAGCGGATTGGATTGATGGGGAGTAGATAAATATGGCCCATATCTTCTGTATAGCCTTTGAAGGTGACCTCACCATTTATTTTGGCGATAACTCGGCAGCCATTGGTCAGAGGTTTGTCGGGGTCGACAAAAATGATTGTCCCTTCTGGATAAGAGCGCTGGCCTGCGTAGGGGCTAGTCATGCTATCGCTATTTACTCGTAATGCGAAAGCGCGGTTTGAGTGAGCAGCGGGGTAGGGCAGCCAAGCTTCGGCTTCCCCTGGCTCTAGTAGGTCTACGGCTTCACAAAATGCTCCCGCCTGCGCCCAGCTAATCAGTGGAATTCTTCCTTGGGTTCGTGGTCCTTGCGTAACATTGCTTTCCTCCTTGATACCTAGCTCACCAGGTCCACTGCCGGCACCGGTAAGAGGGCGATACCTCCGAAACTCCGTAAAAAAATCGAGCTGGCTACCCAGCTGGTTGTTACCCGTGCTCGCCTACGCCCTGATGTATTTGGTCCTTTGGACGACCAAGTAAGTGTTGAAATCCAGTGAGCAAGCTAACTGGGCATAAGTTTGCTGGTAAAACCTGAAGATCAACCATTTTCAAATCCCTCTGTTGCGACATGGTGATTCTGCTGCTTGTGGAGTAGGGCGGTAATTCGGTGCGCTATATGGAAATCTATACAGGAGGTGGGTGGTGAGCTTTGAAGCTGCGGCATGGGCCATTAAACGCAGGACTAGAACACCAACAGCAAAGCTGGTTTTAATCGCGTTGGCCGATTGCCATAACAGTGATACCGGGCAGTGTGACACGGGCAATGCGTACCTGGCCGACGTTGCGCAATGCACGAAACGTT
This sequence comes from Microbulbifer sp. NBRC 101763, assembly GCF_040371615.1. Taxonomy (NCBI): domain Bacteria; kingdom Pseudomonadati; phylum Pseudomonadota; class Gammaproteobacteria; order Cellvibrionales; family Microbulbiferaceae; genus Microbulbifer; species Microbulbifer sp. NBRC 101763. The sequence continues at coordinate 23,706 of NZ_BAABQV010000013.1, read as the reverse complement.
CAGTGATCAATGCCATCGAAGAGCTGGAAGAACTGGGCTACTTGAGCGCCGAAAAATCCAACGAGCGCAGAACCAATTATGATCTCTTTTTACACGTAAACCGATGCAATGATTTCACCGATATAAATGACAACACGTCCTTCTCTATAGAACCAGTATGAAACCAGTAGAGAGAGGCACAGTTCCAAAACGCGCCAACCCCCAACGTGGCACACGCCTGCCCGGAAACTGGGTTCTCACAGACAAATTCCGTACCGAAGCCCAGAGCCTCCGCCCAGACCTGATCCCCAGAATCCACGACATTGTCGAAAGCTTCCGCGATTACTGGATATCCCAGCCCGGCCAGAGGGGCATAAAACTCGATTGGCTCGCCACCTGGCGCAACTGGCTAAAACGCGAGAAATACATCACCTCACAACCCCTGGCGTCCGGGCAACAGCGAACACGAAGTCTCAGCGCAGTCGAAATCGCAACGGATACCAACTGGTAAAACCCAATCACCAAGGAGCGCTCACCATGTGCACAGTCACCATCCCAGAAGCCATCGAAAGGATTTCCACAACCAACCCCAGCAGCCCCCTAGCCGTATTCCGCACCAAGTACGCTCACCTCGTGGAGGTTGTGTTCGCGAATACGGTAGTTACCCAATTCTGGATAAACCAGGGTCACATAAATTACCTGGGCACGTATCACCGAGACAATTTGCACGCAGCCGAAAGGCGATTTCAGGATTATTACGAGAGCATGCCGCAGGCTGCTTGATGGGGTACTTGGCTGGTTTTTGGTTGCTTGAAAATTGCTTGGGGGGCATGACATGAAATTCGATAGTGCTAGACAAGCGTGGCACGACGCCTTTGATGGCTCCACAGCCGCATTTGATTATGAGGTCATGGGCGGCCGAAGTACGGTTTTATCAGCTGGGAGAGGGCGTAAGGTTGTAATTCGCGGAGAGGTGCAGGGGAGGGCCAATCAGGTTATTTACTGAGTGGATGCTCCAAGAGTCAGCGCGAAAGAAACCCCTGGGGCCAGGGACAGTGGCAACCGCATCATGGATGTCTGTGAGAAAGGGTTAATCCAAGATGCAGTTGCAAAGCTACAAGTGAATGACCCGTTGGCCTACTGCTGGGGCATGGCCGCCTACGCCCCTCTAGCCGCAAGAATTAAAGAGCGGGCAGCACTACTGCAATACTTGATGTCTGAGTTCGACAAATGGGAGGAACCGCACCCGCGAGAGAAGGTTGGCCAGCTAGCGCTATTTTGTATTAATGCGTGTGCACTACGTGATGTGAATGGCCGATTAATAGACCTGGGCCATGCGCGGACAATTTTACGATGTGACAAAAAGCGTTGGGATAGGGAGTGGGTGAAGATTTGGAAGCGCTTGCAGCGGCGTTTGGACCCTTTACCCGCAAGAGCTTTAGGGCCTGTTTCTGAGATTGTGCAAGAGTACAGAGGGCGGCTTAAAGCTGTTTGTTGACAGCTTTGTCCTGAGGGGGTATAAATTCCCTAGCATGCAGTTCTTCTGCTCTGCAGGAATCCGGCCTTCCCAGCCGGGTTTTTTATATCCCGATCATGGGTCATGGATGAATGAGGGCTTTCTGTCTATGACTGTATTTAAGAAATATTAGATCGGTCGATGATTTCGATAAATTAGTATCTTAATAATTATTGATTGAGCTTTGGATGAAAAAATTAGTATTCATCGTATTTGGTTTTTTGTTTTCTCTTGAAGTCGCTGCTGTGAGTAGTGGGTTTGTGGATATATCTGATAATAAGATTCAACTTATAAATGGTAGTGGAACGAGTAGACTTCTTGTTTACGGCGTAACCATGAGCGGTACGACATGCACTAATACAGATGTTCCGATATTGTTTTTTAGCGAAAGTGATATAGCTAAAGAAATGTATTCCATGATTCTGTCTGCTAAAGTGACAGGAAGAAAGGTAAATATATTTTCTGGTGAATGTGTGAGTCTAGGGGGAGCTACCTATAATTCCATTACCTCTGTCTATATGAATTGAGAGTGGAGTGGTTAAGTAACTATTTTTATCGGTGCTAACTTAAGTGGCCAAAATCAGTATTCAGTTTTAATTCTTTGTCTCTGTTGAAAAGTAATCCGGCTACTTTAGCCGGGTTTTTTCGTTTCTGGGGCTTTATTTTCATCTCTCGGTGAACTCTGTACTTGGCTTCATTTTGGACAAGCTGTCCGCTTTTATTTTCAAGGGGAAATAAGATATTGTCCTTGTCGTAAAAATTTACAGATGACTTTACAAACTTTATTCCTAGAGATTTAGCTATTTCATCTCATGGAAATTATCTAACTTTTGCTAAAAGCTTAAGCGGTTAAAAACTCATGCAGCTGTAGACATGATATTGACTAATCAGATGTCAGAATCTCCATTGATTTCCGCGATACATGTAAATAAACAAAAGTGAATATGCAATTATTGAAACCTATAGCAAATATGATCTTGGTTGTTAAGTGTGAATTTGGATAAGCACTTGCCTAGGTCACTCAGAGCGTATCAATTAAGTAAAGGAGCTACTTGTGAAGGCATTAATTGCATTTGCTGCAATCACATTGATGACAATTAGTACAAATGTTATTTCAGATGACAATACTGCAATATTGATTCAAGTTGGTGGCGGCAATCTAGCCAATACAGATCAATCAGGCCTAACGACCCAAAATAACTTAATAGTTCAGACTCAAATTGGTACCTCTAATGAATCAGTTGCCGCGCAAAATGCTGGTACCAATAGCAGTGAAGCAACACATCTACAGAATGGGGAGCTAAACTTTTCTAGTTCGTCCCAGATTAATGACACCTCTCTTAGTAGCATCTCAATAGTGCAGCTGGGGCAATCAAATGAAGGCTTTGCAGAGCAAGGCAATGTCTCTCTAAGTGCTGCATTGGTAGGTCAAGTAGGATCATCGAACCAAGCATTTGTTGGCCAGCGTGATGTTGAAACCAGTTTTGCGAGTTCTAACCAAGTTGGCTCAATGAATGTGTCTTTCTTGGCTCAAATTCTTACCTTTGAAAGTATTGCTTTGATCAATCAACTGGGATCTATGAATCAAGCTAGCCTAGCTCAATCGGGTCCAGTTATGGCAAGTATTGCCTTGATCAATCAATTCGGTGATATGAATGGAGTTAGCCTTGGCCAAATAGCGGTTAGCGAAAGCAGTGCTTCAATCAACCAAGTAGGTTCTGCGAATTGGGCCAGTATTACCCAAATTGGAGCGATGGCGAGTAGTGCTTTTATTAATCAGTTGGGCTCTACAAATGAAGCTATTCTCAGCCAAGGGAATGGAGTTGCTGGAAGTGTTGCTTCCATGAATCAAGTGGGTCAAATGAATATTGGAGAAGTAGGCCAACTTGAAGCTATTGATAGTACTGCGTTTGTTAACCAGTTTGGTTCCATGAATATGGCTGGCACTGATCAGAATGAGGTTACTGGAAGTGGGGCCCTGGTCAATCAATTGGGCGCTATGAATGAAGCTAACGTTTTTCAAAATATGGTTACTTCAAGCAGTAGCACTATCAACCAGTTAGGTACCATGAATATTGCAGGAAACGGCCAAAATACCGCCGCAGCAAGTAGTACTTCAATTAATCAAATAGGTTCTATGAATGCAGTTGGTATTGGCCAGGGTACGATCACATCAGTTCATAATTTTATAAATCAAATAGGTGTAATGAATGTTGTCGGAATTTCCCAGGGGGGTACAGAAAATACAATCTCGCTTAATCAATTAGGCGTAATGAATAGTATTGGTATATCTCAGTCAGGTACAGAAGGCTCTATTAGTTCGAATCAAGTAGGATCAATGAATGAGGCTCGACCTTTCCAAATTTTTGTTGCCGATAGTAGCGCCTTGACCAATCAAGTGGGGGTTATGAATGACGCTAACATTAATCAAAGTACAACTTTAGAAACTAGTGGATCTATCACTCAAATAGGTTCTATGAATGATGCAGATATTACCCAGCCATCCGCAGTTCTTAGTATTGCTTCTACAACTCAATTAGGAATTGGTAATAGCCATACAATTAACCAAGCTGGAGTTGGTCAAACTGCTGTAGTAGTTCAGGTAGGAAATGGTAATGTAGGAACGATTACCCAGTGATAACAAGTTTTCCATCGCGATTTAGTTAAGATTTGCTTTACAGTATTAGACTTCCATTGCGAGCGAAACTGCTATCATTAGGTGCTTCCTGGAGCTGGAGTATGTTGTTGTAACTAGCTTTTGTGAATGACTTGTTATGATCTTTTGACTTTCTCAATGTTTGACTATTGTAGAAAAGTATTCTCTCGATAAGTCCTGACCAAAAGATAAATTATTAAGGCTCGCTTAATGCGAGCTTTTTCATTTCTGGTAACTCAATGTTCAATAATGACTACTTCCTAAACAGAGAAATGGCTTGTCATTGCTGTGAAAAAAATCATTTTAAAGATGAAACACTCAGACGCTTGATTCGAGCCAGAGAGCGTTATGGCAAACCAATGATTATTAATTCCGGTTACCGCTGTCCAGCTCATAACGCCAGATTAAATGCCACCATGACCCATGCCTCCGGCCAGGCTGTTGATGTTTCTGTAGCTGTGAGCGGGGCGCATAAGCTTATAAAAATTTCCTTAGGAGAGGGTTTCACCGGTATAGGAGTGAAGCAGAAAGGGCTAATCAAAGAGCGGTCTATTCATTTGGATGACCTTGGATCAATTTCTGGTAAGCATTCGCGCCCTACGGTATGGAGCTATTAATGATTTTAGCTATATCCGACCTATTCGGAAAAGCCATAGACAAGGCGTTCCCGGATAAGGCGGAAGCTAACCGACTCAAAGAGCGGGTGGCACTACTACAATACTTGATGAGTGAATTCGACCAATGGGAACAGCCGTACCTTTCAGAGAAATTGAGCTAGTTGGCACTATTTTGCATTAATGCGTTTACGTTGAGTGATGCGAATGGGCGATTAATAGACTGGGGTCATGCGCGGACAATTTTACGATGTGACAAAAAGAGTTGGGATAGGGAGTGGATAAAAATTTGGAAGCGCTTGCAGAGGAGTTTGGACCCTTTACCCGCAAGAGCTTTAGGACCTGTTTCTGAAGTTGTGTAAGAGTACAGAGGGCAGCTTAAGGCCGCATGCTGACAGCTTTGTCCTGAGTAGGTATAAATTCCCTAGCATGCAGTTTTTCTGTTTACAAAAAAACCAGCTCCCTCACCTGGGTTTTTTCTGTCTAAATATTCTATATGTTGATTTGTGAGTTGATAGACTGTCTATTTCTAATATGCCTATCCTTTATAAATATTGATCAAGTCTGCTTGATGATATTGGAGTAAAATTTGGTACAAACATTGGTTTGTCTGTTTTGATAATTTGCATTTGTGTACCAATTTTTCCCAAGCGAGAGTTGTTAAATATACTGAAATCGAATTAACTGGCTTGAATGGTGGATGTTAAAAATATATTGAATTTTGTGAGCGTATTGGTGTTAATTTTTAAGTGACTGTGTTTTAAAGGTATAAATAAATGGCCACCAGGTTTAAATTTTCTTTATTTTTAGTGCTTGTGTTTTTCTCAGGGGGTGCTTTTTCTCAGTCCTTACTCTACTCAAGTGAGTTTGATTTGAAAAGAAAGGGTGGGGGAGAATTGTATGGAAGTTGGGTTTCTGTAAACCAGGCGAACTATATTGTTTCTACAAGAGAAGAGCTTCAGAATGCTTTGGCTCAGGCTTCCGCTGGTCAAATTGTATATGTCAGTGATAACGCAGAAATAGATTTAACAGGATACTGGGATTTAGATATTCCTAGCGGAGTTACACTTGCTTCTGGTAGAGGACAGGATGGAGCTCTTGGAGGACTTCTTTTTACAGATGAAATGAGTAAGAGGGGGTTGTTCAATTTAGGTGATAGATCCGACATCAGGATTACAGGTCTTAGATTTAAAGGGCCATTTGCGGGGATCGAAACAGATGATTGTGGTAATAGAGATGCTGATGGTATACGAGTAATGTCATCTTCTTCTGTTGAAATTGACAACAACGAGTTCTTTGCTTGGCCCTTTTCGGGAATCAAGATTAATTCTTCAAGAGCAATTGACATACACCATAATCATATACATCACAATCGGCGAAGTGAGAGAACAGAAGGTTGTCGTTTTTATGGGCTTGGTTATGGCGTTGTTACTGACACTAGTCAGGATATGACTATTAGGCATAATCTTTTTCACCATAATCGTCATGATATTGCTAGTGCGGGTAGTATAGATGAATGGACAGAGTATGAAGCGGCATACAACCTAGTTTTAGGTGGAGCAAATAGCCATAGTTTTGATGTTCATGGAGGTGATGATAAAGATCATCGTGATGATCATAACGCTGGTCATTATTTTTTATATCACCACAATATTTTTTATAACCCCAACTATACTGCGGTTAAAGTTAGAGGAATACCTATTAAGGGGGCATGGGTCTTTGATAACGTTTTTTCTCATGATGATAAAGAGTTTGCTGTTCGACAGCATTATGTAACAGGGAATTTAACTGTTGGAAAAGATGAAGTTGGTGTAGAAAAGCCTAATGTTTATGGTGAAAAGGTGCCAGGTTATTGGAGTATTTCTTACTCTGGTGATCAATATTGGGAATGGCGTCGATTTGAAGATGAAGATTTTAATAACTTTGGCTGGGGAGACTTTGATGGCGATGGAGCGACTGATGCACTTCTTGCTAATGGCTCAGATTGGTTTACGTCTCCAAAAGCAAAGGGTGATTTAACCAAATTGGTTTCTTCGAGTGTTACTAAAGATAAGTTGCGATTTGGTGACTTTAATGGTGATGGGAAAACTGATGTTTTCAGAGCTAGTGGTGAAGGATGGTATGTAGTGTGGTCAGGAAAAGGAACCTGGAATAGAATTGGTACTTCATCTACAACAGTGGATAGCCTTTCTTTTGCTGATTTTGATGGCGATGGTATAACTGATATTGTTCATAACTCTAAAGCGACGTGGTCTGTATCTTGGTCTGGAACTTCCGGGTGGAAGACGCTAAATACAAATATGCCTGACTTTTCAGATTCAGTGATTGGTGATTTTAATGGTGATGGAATCGCAGACGTATTAAAGGCTGATGGTACTTACTGGTGGGTAAGTTTATCAGGTCAGGATCCATGGATAAAATGGGGGATATCGAAAATAACTGTGGATAGAATGAAGCTTGCTGATTTTGATGGAGATGGTACTAGTGATATTTTTATAGTAAGCAATTCTGACTGGTTGGTGTCTTTCTCCGGAAAGTCTGGATGGGAGAAAATTAATGCATCTTCTGTTTCTATTCAAGATTTAGTGATCAAAGATTTTAATGGTGACGGAAAAGCTGACGTGTTAACTAAGTTTTGATAGTGATTTAGCCCCTCCTTCATATGAGAGGGTTTTATACTCTAATCTAAATCTACTGGTTGTTATAAAGTCCGCTTTAAGCGGGCTTTTTTATTTGTGATGATTTAATGTTCGAAAATAACTATTTCTTAAGCCGGGAGCTAGCTTGTCGCTGTTGTGCAAAAATCATTTTAAAGATTAAATGCTAATGCGATTAATTTGAGTTAGGGAGCGTTATGGGCAAACCCGTGATGATTACTTCTAGTTATCGGCGTCCGGCTCAAAACGAAAAATTGAATGCGACCATGACCCATACCTCTGGGCAGGCTGTTGATGTTTCTGTGGGCGTAGGTTGGGTGCAAAAGCTAATCAAAATTGCCTTAGAAGAGAGTCTCACCGGTATAGACGTGAAACAAAAGGGCTGATCAAAGAGCGATTTATTTGGATGACCTTGTTTCAATTTCTGACGAGTGTTCGTTCAAACAATTTTAGGGTGTGCCGAAAAGCGTTAGGATAGGGATTAGGTAAAAATTTGGAATCGCTTGCAGCAGAGTTCGGACCCTTTGCTCGCAAAAGCTTGAGGGCCTGTGTCTGAGTTTGTTCAGGAGTACAAAGGGTGGCTTAAAGCCGCGTGTTGACACCTTTTTCCTGAGGAAGTATAAACTCCTCAGCATGCAGTTTTTCTGCTTTGAATAATTAAACCGGCTATTGAGCCGGTTTTTTACGCCCTGATTACATAGAAGTTTTAATTAACAATGTAACTCCAACCCCAGTTTTCGATTTGGGAGTATGTTTTGCATGAGCTAGTCCCAACAGCATGTATTTTTTTGCCTTGAGCTTGAGCTGCCAGAAGCATTGAATATATAGCCGCGCCGCCATTTTCATTCGTGTCGAAAGCAAGCATATCTTTATAGTTGGAGGCAGTACAATCGGCGGGTTCATAGTTTAGGTCAGACTTGAATTTGACATGCCCTTTTCCTGACTCGTCGATACGTACATACTCAATATCAAATGAAGATGCGATGCCAGCTGCACTGGTGATTGATGAGTAAGTTAAGGCAATGGCAATCAGTAATATTAATTTTTTCATGGTAAGATTTTTTACGTTTATTTATAAAATATTCTCATCTAAAAGTAATAAATTTGATCTATAGATGAGTTTGATGTTCTTATGGTTTGATTTACTTCTATATACGGGTAGTAATTAGTTATTCCATGGAAGAGTTTATTTATAGTGAGTACGCGGCCTTATCAAAATTAATAAATCCTAACATAAAGAATACGAGGGTTTGTTCCGCAACCCGATGTAATCTCAGGATCATAAGTGATCATTACTTCTCTATTACCCATAAGGGCTGCTAAAACTATAGATTGAATATCATCAGAACCTTCGTCATCTTGAATTCTAAATGCCAAGAGCTCTCCAGTTGATTTACTTTCTAGCTGTACTGTCCGACAGTTTGGTGAATGGTGTCCTTCAGTAAATATAATTTTACCGCGAACATTAGTTGAGTCCGCCGAAACAAAAGGTGCGGCTGAAGCTAAAAGTAATGCCCCCAGAGTTTTTTTAAGATTCATGTTTCTTATCTGTCTTATTATAAAGGAGGAGTAGCTTACTTATTTTTTGACTACTTTCAACCAAAAAACTAAATAGGAAATTTCTACCTCATGGATTTTAGCTTGACAAGATTTGCCTATGGGTCGAGTGCTACTTTGGGGCGATTGAGTTTGTATGTCCGAACCTTCTATACGGTAGAGCGTCCATGGTTGGGTAACCGACCGTTTGAGGGCTGTATCCCTGAGGGCCTGTACCTCTGTGAGCCCTATAGTTCTGCCAAGTATTCTAACGTGTGGGAACTAAAGAAAGTTCCGGGTCGCTCGACAATCCTGATTCACGCCGCCAACTACGCCTCTGATGTTCAAGGAGGTATTGGAATTGGTATGCCTCTTGCTCCGGGTGCCTGATTGGTAACCCAGTCGCGCAAAGCTATGAAGGAATTACGAGGCGTTTTGCTACCAAGATTTGAATTAAGTGTCACTCACTATATTCCGGAATAACCATGATTACAGCTATATAAGAGTTGATTGGTAAGGTTATAGATAAGGCATTCCCTGACAAGGCTGAGGCTAACCGTCTCAAGGCTAAGGTGGATGCTAAGCTCATTACAATGGACCTGGAGGAGCTCAAGCGGGCTACCCAGGTGATTACTACGGAAGCTATAGGTGACTCATGGATACAGAGAAACTGGCGACCGCTAACAATGCTGACGTTCGTAGGATTGATCGTGGCTCATTGGCTGGGGTGGACAGCTCCAAACCTCGGCAAGGAACAAGCGCTCGCCCTCCAGGGGGTAGTAAAAATCGGCCTCGGTGGTTATGTCGTGGGGCGCAGCGCTGAGAAGGCTATCAAAACCTGGAAGCAGTCATGACTTTCCAGGGCGCAGTAAAAGAAATAACAGAAAAAACTAGTTATCTCACTGCTGTTAGTGTAGGCACTTTTGCCGGGTGGCTTGCAGATAACTGGTTAGGTTTTGCTGGTGTACAGATAGCTGCAGCAAGCCTTGCCGTTAACTAGTATTACAATCACAATAGATAAAAAATATAGGAAAGGCTGTAGGGAAAACTCTGATGAAAGTCAGTGTTAGCCAGGATACCTCAGCATTTGATCGTGCTTCTGCTGATCTGCAGCGTCAACTCCCTTATGCCAGCTCTGTAGCCCTAAATAATGTGGCCTTTCGTATCCGGGGAGAAGAGCGCACAGCTATCTTGAATATCCACCCCAAATTCCTGCTGTGTGATATTGCCGATGAGAGTGCCGCAAAGGTTGCCTCGGAGTCAGAGTTTGAAGTAGGTGTTTCTGAGAAATCCAACACTGTACCCGACAGCGTGCGCAATATTGCCAGCATGATCTCCGATGGTCGCCTTTGCGGGCACAATAGCTGGTACGTCAATGCTGACCCGGTAGCGCACGACACTATCGAAGTGCTCTACTTGGACGGACAGTAGGCCCCAGTACTGGAACAGCAAAACGGCTGGAATATCGACGGGGTGGAACTCAAAGTGCGCCTTGACGCCGTCACCAAAGCCTGGGACGCAAAAGGTATAGTGAAACCCCCTAAAACCTAATATCCAACTCAGCTTGAAAGAATCCAAAAAGGGCCACTTATTGCGGCCTTTTTTATTGCAGTAGCTCTAACCCAGGCGGGGAAATGAAATGGCTACTAATTTTGTACAAGACGGGTGCGTGCTGGATTAAACTAATAACACCAGCGCAGCTATCGTTTACGGCCAAGTAGTGGCCATCGGTGCATTACTGGGAGTGGCCCTTGACAATATTGCGATTGGAGCGAGCGGGATCGTCGCCATTGAAGGCGTATTCATGGTGCCCAAGGTAACCGGGGCAGGGATTGCAAGGGGCAAACCTTTACTTGGGATGTTTCCGCAAAAGCCTTTGATGATGCTACAGCTACAGCTACAGCTACAGCTACAGCTACAGCTACAGCTACAGCTACAGCTACAGCTACAGCTACAAGCGGCGATATCACCGGTCCCACTGCCTTCGCCGCAGAGGATGGTGTTACCAGTGTTGCAGTGAAGTTTACCGGCGTATCAGGCTCGGTAAAAGACTAGGTGATTTATGGACCTGGACCAAAGAGCCGCAGAGCGCGCGTTTCGCAAATTGAGTAAGCCCGCTACCTATATATACAGACGGTAGCGGTGGTGAGTCTATAGAGTGCCGAGTGATTTGCGAGAAGGGCCTTGATGGATTTTCTAAAGAGCGGGTGCGGGTACAACGCATTGAGTTCAGCTTACTAGTGAGTGAGATAGGAGCTCATAGCATCGAAGCTATGATTAACCTTAATCGGCAGAAATTCAAAGTGCGTCAGCTGTTGGAGGATGATGGGGTTGTGGGCGGGTACAGGGGGATGGGTAGTCCAAGCTGGCAGATCAGCAGGGAATATCTGATTACTGTGGCTGAAATTTATAGAATTGTTTAAAATAACGAATGGAAATTTGCCGAGATAGCAGTTACAACTGTGGATAATTGTCACCAAAAGCAAGCTTCCAGTAAAATTTTATATTAGCGAAGAGGGATAAATGAAAAAGTATTTGGTTCTAGTATTGATGTTTATTTCGATGAATTCATTTGCTGGTGCAGGATATATTACCACGGGTGCTACAGTGACAAAAGTATCAGCAACTTCACAGAATGCAGATGCTTTTTGGGTATGGTATTCATCAGGTACAGATAAGTGCTCAGGAAAGGTAAAATTTCAGCTTGCTAATGCAGGGACTGAAGGAGTATTTCAACGAACTTTTACGCTAGCAACGACAGCTTTAGTTTCTGGCAAGCGAGTTGATGTTTATAGTTATACGGATGATACTGATTGTATGTCAGCGGTTTCAATCGATCTAATTGGTTAGTTTAATTTTTTTTTAAATATTCCCTAAAAGATATAAGTCAGCGAAAATGTTGAGTTTTAAAGAAGCTACCATAATTTTACACTCTTAATATTGCATTAGGTGAAGTCATTTAAATAGCTTGCTTGGTCTTTCCGCGATTAGGAGCGGGAGAAGTTTTGGTTTAGAGTAGCTCTCTTTCTAGATTTTATATTGAGCGTCAAGTTGTCAATTTATTAAAGTAGGAATTACATGAAAAAAATTTTGAAACTAACAGTAGTAACTTTGGCAGTCTTTCTATCAGGATGTGGGCTAATCAAAGAAAAAAGACAGTTAGCTATTTCAGAAGTCTACACAAGTTTAGACTCAGCTGCCTCAGAAGTTCCTTCCATGTTAAAGCTTAGTAGAGGGGATTCGCTTCAAATAGAAATTAGCGAAGGTCTATCACCTCGGCTAAAAAGAGGTGAACATACAGATTATTTTGAAGTGGTAGAAGTTGAGGGTGCTAAAGAGACGGAATTCTCTTTAGTGCTTCACGCCATGTGTGATTGCTTAGGTTTGAGGAAATGGGCAGTGCTATCAGAAGTATACTTAGTTAGCCCTTCTGGCAAACAAGTTGAGTTGCATCGGTCAGGTTTGCAGTCTATGACGGTTGCAGGTGAATTTAAGGAAATGGGTCCTCACAAGTTTATTATTATTGCTTCCTCTAAATATGAAGGTCAGAAAATGGGAAGTATTGACGGTTATCTACCACTTGGTAAACCTGCACAAGTTATTGAACTTAGTTTACCTTTAACTGTTCACCCTACAGGTACGCTAAAGGTTGAATATGAGTAAACTTAAATATGGAATCATACTGATTCTGTCTTGCTTGCTTGTAACTTCGTGTGCGACTTACAATCAAAAAGAAATTGTTAATACTTATCTTGCAAAAAAAGATACTTCATATAACAAGTTTCCTATAAAGAATCTCTTTTCTTATGCGAATGACTGCAAAAATCATGGTGAGAATGAATTTTGCTCTTGTGTTGAATGGGCTAAAGACTCTTCAGGTAAATTACCAAAACCCGAATTTGGATTGGAAGACGAGGAGAAATATATGGATCAAGCACTTCCTGCTCTAATGGATTATTTCGATAAGTTAGAATCTTGTGAAGTGTTTGCGCCGATTTCAATTGATTTTGAAGTGCCGGCCAATACGGCTGTCGCAGAAAGAATTTTACTGGAAAATCAAGATAAAATACTTACGCCAGAAAATTCTAGTGATATTGAAAATATTCAGAAAGAGATAGGGTGGACTTTCAAAGTTAGTAGTGTCAAAAAGAAGCCCAGCTTTACTAGAGGGAGCTTTGTATATACGGGGAGAGTTGGAGATCAGGAGAGGTTTGATTACTCAGGTAGTGATTCAAAGTATGCCTATATCAATGGTGTAAGGCATTTTCTTGACAAAAAACAGAGCCCAAACATATTTAAAGTTAGTGGGTTGGGTGCGTGTAAGTTTGTATTGGGAGAATGCATATATGGACCTCCTGGTGATAGAAAGAAAGTTTTTACTGTTTTTGAAAATGGTGTTTGGATTCATAATGTTGGAGCTCTTTCAATAAGACATAGAATGTTAAAAAAAATGATCTACGATAGAAGTGGAATTCCTCTTTATGAATATTGGGAGAAGCCCAATTTTACATATGAAGCAATAAGACATGAAAAAAAATATTTTTAGGGTGAATGTAGCTGGTTTTTTGTGAAGATAGTTATATCTAAATGGGCTCTAAAATAGGATCTCCCTTTAAATTTGTCTAGTCATCACAGAAAAGGTATTTCGGTCGCAAGGCGCTGCTGTGCTATCGATATCTGAACCCGCACTAGCGGGTTTTTTTATGTCCGAAATTCATGGAGCGATCCCTAATGACCCAACGCATAACAATACGCGATGCCGTACAAAGCAAGCTACAAACCCTATCCGGCTATACATTCCCATTTCTTGGGATCACAGAAGATATAGATTCAAAAAGGCTATCGGCCATTGTGCTGGGCTTTACTACCGAAAAATCTGGTCACGACATTCATGGCGGTAACAATCGACAGCTGAATCTGTTTATATCTAAACTCTTTTTCATGGTTTTATTGTACCCTGGGTTTATCAAATGAGCAGTAAGTTTTGGCTCCCGAAGTTAGAGGATTTGTTAACTACTTAATTGTTTTAAGCTTAAAACGAAACGTTCGTGCCATTAGTTTTATTAAATTCTTTTAGTTTTATAAGTGATTCACATGGCGGCGATACTTTTGGTCTGATAATATCTCGAGCGATATAAATGCAAGGAGATAAGAGATGGAGTTTAGGTATTTTTTAGCTATATTTTTGATTTTTTTTGGCGTCAAAGCGGTAGCTTCAAATAATGTTATAGACTATGGTGCCATTCCGAATGATGGTATTGATGATACTGCTGCCTTTCACAGAGCGATTGAGAATTCTGATTCTATTATTTACGTCCCTGCGGGCGAGTTTAATCTATCCGCCAGATTGAATTTTAAAGGTGATACCCTTTCTATTAAAGGGGATGGAATTGGAGTTTCTAAGCTTGTATGGGAGTCTGGTTCCAATGGTATTTATGTTGAGCCACCTTCAGGGAAGCACAAAGCGGCTGTGATTCAAGGGCTTACTTTATTTACTAAGTCATCAAATTCTGGTAGTGCTTATCAGTATAATGGGAAAAATAGCATTGTTAATGATCATATTCAGCCAAGAACTAGGCCCAAAGTTATAGTTCGTGATGTAGAGTTGTCAGGTTACACAGGAGCAACTAATAGTGGCTGGAATACTGGCTTAATAATTGACACTGCTCTAGGGGTCCACATAGATGGATATTATTTTTCTGGTCAAGTAAAGAATAGTACAAATACCCCATTGAGTAGTAGGGGGATATGGATGAGGGGGAGTGGTCACTCTGTCCAGGTTACAATCGAAGAGGCTGAGATTTACTATACCAATATTGCGATAGATGTGACGAATCATGAGGGACTTTATATCTCAGAAAGCAATCTTGTATTTGTTAATTATGGTCTAAAATTTGCGAACTCCGCTGTTGAGCCACAGTTAAATTTATCAAACTCTCATCTTAATTGTAAAATTGGTTGTGTTTGGCTTGATAAAGTTGCTCAAGTAAGTATTAAAGATAATTTGATGTATGGGCACCATACATCTAGTCAGTCTGTATTTGGTGTGCAGCTATTTAGTGGCTCAGATCATTATAATATTTCTAATAATACATTTATTAACACTTCAGGATCTTTTGGTTTTAATGGTGTTGTTGTTCATTCGGATAAGGGTATTATATCTGGAAATATTTTTTCGCTAAAAAATAAAGGGGCAGGGGTTTGGTTTAAAAGTTCTGCGAGCTATGGTAAAGCTATCAATAACATTTGTAATAGTTGTGCTACTAAAGGATTGAATCAAGGCGGTGGTACTAATAGTATTAATTGGTTATGGTAGTTAGAAGCTATACTGAAATGAATGAGCGTAAATTGTAAATCTTAAGTAATCTATTCTAGATATGTAATATTTTTGAATTTCAGCTGGTTGCTGAAAATAATATAAGAAAGCTGTTTTCTGCCATAAATACTGAAACCCGCAATAGTGGGTTTTTTATGCCCAAAATTCCCGGAGCAATTCCAATTACCCTACGCATCACACATCCGCAATATGGTTTTAAACAAGCAGTAAACTCTATACGGCTACACACTCCCACCCTCTGGCACCACAGAAGAAATTGATTCATTAAAACTGCCATCCATTGTGGTGGGCTTTATAATCGAAAACACTGAATACGAAATGCATGGCGCACCAGTAGGTAGCTGGATCTTACTATTGCCGTGGTAGTAAAGAGCGATGGCGATATGTATGCCGCACTGGATCAAGCGGCTGCAGATATTGTGAGTGTCCTCCAAGATGACGCGACCCTGGGCAAAACCTGTGACTTATTCCTACTCAGTCAAACCCAGAATGTTACAAAACAAAATTTTCCCGCAGCGATGATGGCAGCTCTTATTAGCCAGTGGCTGGCATGTTGGATATCGACCCCGGTGAAGAGTTGCGCGGTTCTGTTGAGATGACGCCGATTGATGGCATCAGCGATTAAATGGACTACGACTCTTCCGGCTTACATGATGCTGGCGAGGTCTCTATTACCTTGATCTGGAAAGAGGACGATAGCGGCCAACAGGCTCTGCGTGATGATTACGACATAGGAAATCGCAGAGTATGCCGCCCGGATGTTGTGTATGAGTGTTAGCGGTAAGGTCCGTGTGCTCAACACTATCCGTACCGAAGACGTGTTAGTGACCGCTTCCTTTCGGACTAAACAGAGGAAGCGTGATTGCTGTTTAAGCAGGCTTGTATGATAATCCGATACGCTTTGGTGCTCCAGGATGAAGTGTTTGGATCTAATGACTGAATTATTTTTAGTCCTGTAATTCTGGCTGTGGTAGCATTGCGCCAAAAAAATAGATGGACAGTTAGAGGCTATGATAAACGTGAAATTAAATGTTAATCAAGAAGGGTTCTCAAAGGGTATAAAATTTTTATTGCTTACTATATTCCTTATGCCGACTGTAGCGCTGGCAGGGATTTCGCGTCACAACAGTGTAGATTGGGTTCTGGTCAGTAGTAATAAAATGAATAAAGCTAGTTTTGTCCAGTTTAAAAACAAGCTTGAAAATGATGAATGTTTCATGGGTAGTAATTCTGCGAGAATACGCTTTTCAAGTGATGATAGCTCATTGTTATCGTTACTTCTCACTGCTAAAGCCGCATCACTGAAGGTTGGTTTTTATTACAATACGAAAACTGATTTGCCAGATGTCACAGGTCATGGGACGGCAGAATGTGAGATTGTTAATGTGTGGTTAGAGTCTTAATAATATCGGTATATGTAATATATTTTTTAATTGCTAGCAGTATATGGTTAGCTGAGGTTATATGAAAACTTTTTCTACATTTTTTCTTTTGGTTAGTATTTCAATTTCTGTAAGTGCAGAGACTACTAAATGGCTTGCACCTGATAATATTCAAGAGTTTTATCCAGATCGTGGCGGCGTAAATGTGGTTTTGGCGAAAGTCTCTTCGGATTATTCTATATGTAATGATGGGCGCAGATTTTATTTACCTTTAACTCATCCAAATTATGAGGTTACATCTTCAACACTTCTCACTTCATTTGCCTCCGGGAAGAGGGTCAAGCTCATTATCAAACAAATCTCTGGCTGTGCTCCTGAAATAGACAGGGTTGTTCTTGTTAATTACTAGACTCGGCAGCCTAGTTAGTCATGCTGCTTATGCTGGCTAGCCCTTTGGAAGCATTATTTGCTTAGATTGATGCGCGGGGCATTGTGGATATGAATTTAAAATTATTTTTTTAAAAGATAATTATTACATTACTGTCCTGCCTTATCCCAACTATGAAGACCCGGCACTCGACCCTGAAGTACAGCAGGCAATCGACAAGGCCGAAGCCGCTCAGGCGGATGCTGATGCCGCGTTGGCAGACCTGGATAACATCGCTGCTGATGGTGTTTTACATCAAAACGAAAAGCTCATTGTGATTTGTGAGTATGCCCAACTTCAGGCAGAGCAAGCGGGTATTGAAGCGCAGGCTGACGGTGCCGGTTTGGTTATCGAAAAAGGAAACTACTCCGGCAATTTAGCGGCACTTGCCAGTTACCTGGGAGGACTGTCTCCAACCTGGAACGATACCGCAGCCAGCACTTCTATCAGCCGCACTATTTGGAATGCCAACTGGGAGGCGGCCTACAGTGCGCGCCAGGTTCTGCTTAACGCCATCGCCCAACAAGCACGCGACGCGGGGATGGTCGGGGCCACACTGCAGTTTCAGTGGGAAGGACGGCCTACCGGACTAATCTGGCCCACCAATACCAACTATGCCGGCGGCACCAAGTATTCTTTTAATGCCATAGCCGGCCGAGGCTTTATCCATGTGTTGGCCTATGATGCCGAGGGTGGCCCGCGCGTTGGTTTGAATGGTGTACAAGTTGGGGTAATGAGTGGGCCGAATGAGGGCACCCAGTGGTATTCCTTCCCGGTCACTCTGCAGGCTGGTGCCAATGAAATCTCTATCTGGTCCAACGCCGCAGATGGGGGAAGTTACGGGGGTATTGTGGTTACCCTCGGCGGTAGTGGTGACCCCGAGGCATTACTAGGCGTGTCTGCAGCAGATGCCAAAGCCGAGGCCGCCGCCAATGCAGCTGCAGAAGCGCAGACCGATGCCGCCGCCGCACTGCTGGACCTCAGCAATATTGCCGCAGATGGCAAACTCCACCCAACAGAGAAATTAACCGCAGTACGTGAATACAACCAGATCCTGGCAGAGCAGGGCGATATAGAAGGGCAGGCCAATAGCTACGGGATCACCACTGAGAAAACCAACTACAGCGGCGCGATAACAGCACTCTCCAGTTATCTCAGCGGCGCAGGTCTGGGCAATACCTCAACAGTTACCAGCATCGATCGCATCACCTGGAAAGCCAAATGGCAGGCGGTATACAGCGCACGGCAAAAGGTGTTGATTAAGATCGATCAGATTGCCGGTGCTCGCGCAGACTGGGAAGAAATCTACGGGACCAATAAACCCGAGGACGGTGCCACCGTTGGCGCTACTGCACAGGAACGCGCTCAGATTCGATCAATGCGGAATACCTTTTTAGAGGACTTTTCTGATAGTAATTATCCGCAGTATTGGGAAAATTATGCTGCTGGCACTCAAGCTTTATACACAGACAGCAGCCAAGTAAAGATTGGTGGTAGCGCGGCTCGCCTTGTTGATTCTGTGACAATGTTGCATCAGGAGAAAATTCCTTTTGACCCCAGTAAGTTGTACCGGCTTGAGGCCAGGGTTTATGTGTATAGCAATGGTGATGCTGATCGCACCATGTATGCCGGCGTGGCCGGGTATGATGGTGCGGGCAAGCTCTGTAACACCACCGGCGTCGAAAATGTAAGCAGTCAGCACTACATTTTGGGTGCAGGTTTAAATCTAGTAGGGCAGTACTGGCAGACGCTGGTGGCCTATGTAAAAGGCAATACTAGTGGCAATGCTGACTACAGTGGCGCCAGAGGGGCAAACCATATTGGCAACCCGGCCAAGCTGCAGAACAAAGTACGTTTTATTACCCCGATTTTTTATTGTAATTATCCAACTAAAACGGGCGTTACCTTAATTGATTATGTAAAAATCGATGTGGTGGAAGTGCAGGACCAGCGCAATCTGCCGATGATTCAATCTGGTATCGCTAGTCTGCCAACCAGTTCCGCGCTATCCGCCTCAGATGATGGCAGTACCGCAAAAATCACAATTGCCGCGCACTCAGTGCAGTTTGGTTTCGGCACTGTTAATTACAACAGCGGCAGTATTACCGGGTTGTCTTTCAACACAAAATATTATGTGTACTGTGATGATCCAGGCACTCAGGGCGGTGCGGTTACCTATTACGCGACCACAAACATTTACCAGCTGGCCGCCAGCACCTGGCGCCGAGGTATAGGCACCATTACAACCCCGAGCAATGGAGGTGGAACCACAGTCCCTAGAGATCCCTGGTGCGTTGCCGTAGGCAGTTGGCTGCGCGAGGGTTTACTTGCGGAAAACTGCGAAAGCGGCGACTTGATCGACTGCTGGGATACCGGGGACGAGGAAACCCACCGAAGCTCCATTATTGGCGCGGTAGATGCAGAGCCGGAAATACCCTGCGTATTGCTCACCACAACAAGCGGTGCCCAAGTAATTTGTAGCCGCGAAACCCCCGTTACCGATCGTGCAGGCCAAGTGTATGAGGTGCAGTACTGCGAGGGCGTTGAGCTGGGTGTACTGCATGAAGAAGAACCGCTCACCTGGGAGCGTGTCGAGCGGGTCGAATGCGCCGGCCTGCGTACTGTGTACAAGGTCTCTGTAGGTGGCAAGAGCTACGCTGCTGGCGTTGATCCCCAGCACCGGATCATCACCCATAACGGCGTACATAAATCTGATTAAGCAAAGGAATAGATAATGCCCAGTTTTTCCCCCGTAACAGTGCCAGGCCTGGAGGCCTGGCAGTTCGCCTACAGCATCGACGACGGCCACAGTGCCGGCAGCATTGTGCGCGCAACGGTAACCCAGACCACAGAGCCCACTAATAGCGATGCTCAGGCTGTTGCGGTACTTAAATGCTCTATTGCCGTAATCGACAACCAAAACACAGTACAAACTGATGGTGCCGGCGATCTAATGTCCAGCGTTTATGTAACCACCGAGACTCTGCAGACCGATGCAGGCCAGCCGGTAAACGTCGCCGATCATGCTGCTGATTTAGTAGCGAGTTGTATTGTTGAGGTGGCCAATCGCCTGGCTGTGCATAGTTCTATTGCGGCTATGGCGATACCGAGTGGATGATACTAGCCGTGGTTTTCAGTAGTGGAGAGGGCGTGCCGCTGGTGCGAAAGCCCGAATTAAAGAGCCATGGCTTACATCTACAGAAAGTCCCCCCTAACTTATTGATTTAATTATGGGTAAAATGTGTTCAAGAGCGGGAAGTTGAACCAGACGACTTGAGCCAATGGCTCACTATCTCTGGTTGTTATTTAGACAATAGTTTGTAACCTGCTGTAAATAAAGGCTTTTCTGCGGAGCTTGGAGGCTCCCTCCCAGAAATAGTGGCTAAATGGATAGTGAGCCACTGGCTCATTAATAAACTGTTATGCAAGCTAGGAGCTCAAGTGGTTATCAGTATTGAAACAATAGACCTACTACTTATCTTGGCCTGGTTAGTTGCTTATATGTACTTGGCTGGGAATTTCATGATGATTGCAATGGAAAGGAAGATCCAGCTATCAGTCAAAGATTGGAAGGCCAGTGTGCTGCAGATTTTGGCGTTGCTTGATAGAACCGATAACCCGGATAGCTATATTTCTGCGAGAGTTCATCTTGTGGGTGCAGTGTTGTTAATTCTTGCTCCAATGGCTGTTAGCCTGGTTCGCAATGCATAACAAGGCCGGGCAATTTGCTTCGGGCCTTCGGCCCTCCGCGGGACAGCTTACCTTGTGCACTTTTTGCGCTGGTCGCTGCGCTCCCATTTTCGCGCAAAAAGCGCACAAGGCAAGCTGCCCCTGCCGGCGGCGTTAAGGTTCCAAAAAGAAATGGCGTTACGTATTTTAATTGGTGTTAGTTCAGCGATAGTTCTCGGAGTAACTGGCTATCTCCTAATACTGGCCGGATCAGTTTTGTCGTCGGTGTATGAAGCAAAGATTCTAGGTGGTATTTTGGCTATTCCTGGCTACATAATTGTGGCTCCAGGTTTGTTAGGTGTTGGCTTAATAGATTATTTGCCTATGCATTTAATCTTTCCCAAAGGTGGTGCTTCTGGTGTCTTCGGTAGCATCCTAATATTTGCGGTTTTATTCTGGTCAATATTTCTTAGCTTTTTATCATGCAAACAGTATTGGCCTTATAAAACCTTAACAAGGTGGTGTAGCCGCCTTCGGCTGGGACGCGCAAAAAGCGCGCGCCCCTAACCACGGCGTTAAGTGCATAGAAGATATGAGTGCTATCGAATATAAAAATCAAGGATTCAGGCTGTCGTTAGAGCCTCTAGAAATTGAGGAAAGAACTAGTTCTATTGCATTTTCTATTGTGATTTCGCTTCGAACTAAGCCTGATGACGACTCACTAGCTCAGAGCATTGAATTCAAGTATCCGTACGTTTGGATTGAGACGGATGAAATCGACCGTTTTGAGAGAGACTTAAAGCAAGCTTCTGTTGCAGAGCTTCGAGATATGAGTGGTTACATTATCTTTGTGGTACGTGAGGCTTCTGATTCTACAGAGCTAGAAATCAATCCAATTGATGAGCGCATGTCATCTGGTGAGTAAATTTTAACACCAAATTGTTATTAGGTTTTGGTGTCAAACAGGCGCTATCAAGCGTATTTAGTGAGTACCCCAAGTGGTGGTAAAAGCACTCAACAAGTTGCGGCACAATCGCCGCTACGCGGCTGGACAGTCAAACCTGCGGTTTGCCTGCCTGTGCGCAAGGCGTTATGTGTAATCGATAAGTTGGTGAGGCCCTAGTAATGAGAAGAGTAATATTGTTAACAGTATTTCTAGCGGCATGTGCTACGACTCCAGAGATGTATCAACCGAATTTAAATAAAGCGGTCTTGGTTGCCCAAAATGATGCTTGGGGAAAGTCATTTATTCCACTAGAAACCCAAGCCAATACACGGATTGAAGCAATTGATGGTGAGAAGGTATCGGATTTCTTCAATAGTACAAAAAATATTTCCATTGATCCTGGAGAACATAAGGTAGTGGTTTCTTGCTATCTACGAAGGGGAGGACTTCATCAAAAAGCGGAGCACGAGTTCATCCAAACTTTCAAGAAAGGCATAGTGTACGTTTTTGCGGGTAAGCTCGGTAAGGGCGCAGAATGTGAAGTTGATATTGAGCAACGTACATAACAATTACAATCAGGTTGCTACGGGCCTTTGGCCCTTCGCGGAACGGCCTACGCTGCGCTCCAGCCGCCCCTGTTGCGGGCGTTATGCGCCAAAAAGCAACAGATCGGATAAGACGTGAATATCGAGAATACAGAAGAGCTTATCAACTACATTCATGATGGAAATAAGGTTAAATACGTTTTCTTTTGGGGACATAGGAAACCCAAAAACGGCGTATCGAAGTCTTGTTTCAGTCAGTGGTACGATTCTCCATTCAGCTCAGAAGGCAATGAGTTTCTTACGGCAGAGCATTTCATGATGTATGAAAAAGCACGGTTGTTTGGGGATAATTCTGCAGCTGCAGAACTTCTTGAAGTCAAAGAACCAGGAGCAGCAAAAGCAGTAGGTCGTAAAGTAGCTGGATTCGATCAGGATATATGGGACAAAGAACGCTTTGATATTGTTGTTCGTGCGAATTTCGCCAAGTTTAAGAGTGATGAAAAGCTCAAAGAATTTCTTCTGAATACTGATGATAGAATTCTTGTCGAAGCGAGCCCGGTAGATAGAATTTGGGGAATAGGTTTGGCAGAAGATGATGGTAGATGTCAGAACCCTAATGAATGGAGAGGATTAAACCTTCTTGGTTTTGCATTGATGGTTGTTCGTAATCAGCTTAGAGAAAATGGCACATAACAAGGTGATGATGTTAGTTCCGCCCCTTTGGGGCTTCACCGGACGGACCACACTGCGCGCGGTCCGCCGCATATCACGGCGTTAGGTGTCATATGAAACAATTTAATCCATTTCATATATTATACATATTCATAGTGTTTCTATTACTATACATAATAGGGGTATATACTTTCTACAGCCCTCATTTTGAGGCTTTTACGGGTATGTATATAGTAGTACCTCAAATGTTGGGTGTATTTATTGCAATACCTATAGGTATATTTTTTTTATTGTTCGGTTTTTGTAAAAAAAATCTAGGAAGTAAATCTAAAAATAGGTTTATAAAATCTGGAATAATAATCTTAATTTTACAGCTTTGTTATTTTGTCATAGTTAATAACGGCTATTATCTTACGGTATAGTTTGTCCTATATTTTTTAAATTTTTTGTAGTTGATGGTTGTTTGATATAGCTACACTTAACAAATCAATCAACGGTCGCCTTCGGCTGGACAGCCAAACCTTCGGTTTGTCTGCCCGTTATTGAGGCGTTAACCCAAAGACTTGCCCACGTTTGGTAGACACCCTGTATAGTTAGGTTTAGGCCTAACACGGAGGTGTATCATGGGTAAGAAAAGAACTCAGGCGTATACGGAGGAGTTCCGTAGAGAAGCAGTTAAGAGAGCAGAAAAGCCTGGAGCAACAACGGCTTCTGTGGCTCGAGAGCTAGGCGTCAGCGCACAGCAGATCTACAACTGGCGTCGTCAATTT
>NZ_BAABQV010000012.1:0-29597 GCF_040371615.1 Microbulbifer sp. NBRC 101763 | reverse complement strand
ATCCGGCCCGCATCCTGATGCTATTTCCCAAGGATGAAAAAGGCCGGCTGTTTATGGATGAAAAGCTGGTGCCGATTATCGAAGGGTCACCAGTAGTTAATAGGGTGATCGATGTCACCACTAGCCGGAAAGGTGGAAGCCGCTCGACGCGCAAAAAATTCCCCGGTGGTGAAGTGCGCACCATTGGCTCCAACTCGATTTCCAATGTGAAATCCACGACGGCCCGCCGGGGCTATGTGGAGGAGCCAGACGATACCAACAAAGACGTTGGCGATCAGGGCGACTCTATTCGCCACCTCCGTGAACGCCTTAAGCGCATGCGCAACAAGAAATTAATTATTGGTGGCACGCCAGCGGTTGCCGATCTTTCTCAGGTGGAGCACTACACCAAACTCGGCACCATGCGCGTCTTGCCGATTACCTGCCATGACTGCGATGAGTCTCATGTACTGGATTGGGAAAACGTCACTTGGCTGAAGAAAGAAGACGGCATACCGCACCCGGTATTCGGTCTGCACCAGCCTGATACTGCCATCTATGGCTGCCCGGAATGTGGGAGCGAGTGGGATGATTACCGCCGCCAGGCCAATATTCTGCAGACCTGCAAAACCGCGAAGGAAAATGGCGATGACTTTGCCGGCTGGGTCAAAACCCAATGCGGTGAGGATTTCGCAGAGGTTGAAATAGAACCGATAGAAACCTTTATGGAACTATCGGAGCTTTATGTGTGTATCCCCGGCACAAGCCTTGCTGATGTGGTGCGGGATTTTCTCGAAGCGGAGCATGAAGCCAAAAGCGGCGATGAATCCGCGCGTATTGTTTTTCAAAACAACAAACTGGGCAGGCCCTACCAGTACGCAGCTAGTCGATTACTTGACCATGAAGAACTTCAAAAAGCTGCAGAGGATTACCCAGAGCTAGTTTGCCCTGCGGGTGGCCTGCTGGTATTGGTTGGCATTGATGTGCAGCACAATCGGCTAGCGATCACTATTCGCGCCTATGGCCGCAATGAAGAATCGTGGCAAATGTTCTGGGGCGAGATCGACGGTGATACCGCCGATAAACAAGATGATTGCTGGTCAGCCCTGGATAAGCTGGTTTTCCAGAGTTTTGAGCATGAGCGCTTTGGAGAAATTCGCGCATCAGCGGTAAGTATCGACTCCTCTGACGGTGGCACCAGCAACGCGGTGTATCACTGGGTAAGAACCCGCGATAAAAAGCACCGCGGTGTACTGGTGATGGCCATTAAAGGAGACAGTAATGACTTCGGCACCAAAGAAATATTCACCCAGCCCAAACAGGTAGATTTTAAAAACCCTAAACGCCGAACCAAGGCAGACCGCTATGGCGTAAAGGTTTATATGGTCGGCACACACAAGGCTAAAGACCTGATCGCCAAGCGTTTGCTCGGCACCAGTGCTTATATGCACAGCTGTAAGCATGTACGCCAGGATTATTGGGAGCAGGTAACCGCCGAAGTTAAAGCGCCCAGTAAAAAGCATAAAGGCAGAGAAACTTGGCAGCCGCGCCCCGGTAGGCCCAACGAAGGCACAGATACCGAGGTCTATGCCCTGCACGCAGCCCACGCCAAAGGTATGCACAAATATACCGAGAAAAAATGGTCCACCATCGAATCACAATTGGGTCAGCGCACCTTGTTTAGTGAACCCGATCAATCACCGGATCAACCCAAAACAGCCCCGAAAAATACAGCCCGGCCAGCTCAGCCGGTGGGTTCCCTACTGGATAGTTAAATGTCAAAAACCGCACAAGCCATGGTCGACCTCTATATCGAGGCCGAGATAGACGTGCTCGCCGGTAAAACCACGGTGATTAACGGCCGCCAATTTACCGCAGAGAACCTGCAGGACATCCGCGCTGGTCGGCAGGAGTGGGAGCGCCGCGCACTGCAAGAACAACTCAAGGCTGCCGGCAAACGCCGCGGACCCGCCTACGCGAACTTTTACTCATGAACAAACTGGATTCTGTTATCGGATTCTTTGCACCCGAGGCCGCTTTGCGTCGCGTGCAAGCTCGCCGTGCCCTGGAGATCGCCGCCGCCTATGAGGCCGCGCGACCCAGTCACCTGCGGAAAAACCCCGGTGATAACCGCAGTGGGGATTTAGTGATTGAAGGCAGTGTGGAAACTCTGCGCGGACAAGCCCGGCACCTGGAGCAAAATCACGATTTTGCCTTTGGCATCCTCACCACCCTGGTGAACAACATCGTCGGCCCTCGCGGTATCGATGTGGAGTTCCAGCCCAAAACCTGGGATGGCGATATACATGAAGGTCTTGCCAGCCAAATGAATGAGGCCCACAAGGAATGGGCGCGGCGCCCGGAATGCACCCGGCAATTCAGCTGGGGTAAATCTCAGCGCTTACTGTGTAATACCTGGCTGCGCGATGGCGAAACCCTGCTGCGACACTTACAGGGCACGGTGCCCGGCTTAAAGCATCGCACCCAGGTGCCTTACACCATCGAATGCCTGGAACCGGATTTTTTGCCGGTGGATTACAACGATCCCAGCAAACGCATTGTGCAGGGCATTGAGAAATCCGCCTGGGGGGAAGCCAAGGCATTCTGGCTCTACGACGAGCACCCCGGTGCCTCATTGAATTGGCGTATGAAGCGCAGGCGCCACAGTGCGGAAAATATCGAGCACCTGAAATTTGTGCGCAGGCTGCACCAGACTCGTGGAGTTTCCATCTTTGCCGCGGTAATGAATCGCCTCAACGATATTAAAGACTATGAAGAAAACGAGCGCGTTGCCGCCAAGATTGCCTCGGCCATGGTGGGCTTTATCCAGAAGGGTAGCCCTGATACTTATGAGCATGATGATGCTTGGGATAGTGAAGGAAAGCGCATTCTCGATATACGTGCCGGTGCCATCTATGACGATCTTCGCCCAGGGGAATCTGTCGGCACTATCCAGAGCAATCGCCCCAGTGGTCTGCTAACCCCATTTTTAGAAACCATGCACCGCATGGCTGCCGCCGGCACCATGGCCAGCTTTAGCAGCATCAGTAAAAACTACAACGGCACATACAGCGCACAGCGTCAGGAGCTGGTAGAGCAGTGGGCCAATTACGAAACCCTCAGCTTGGAATTCTGTGAGGAGATTGTGGAGCCGGCCACCCGGCGCTGGGTACAGATGGGTTTACTGGCAGACGCCTTTCAAGTACCCGCTGATGTGGACCCAGCAACCCTGATACACGTCGATTTTATTACCCCGGTGATGCCCTGGATTAACCCTGCCCACGAAGCCAGTGCGGATGAAACCCTGCTGGAAAATGTACTGGTCAGCCCACAGCAGACCATTCGTCGCCGGGGCAAAAAGCCAGACGACGTGATCAAGCAAACCGCGGCCTGGCAGAGAAAGCTGGAAGAGAACGGTATCACCACCCCAAGCAAACGCGCTGCGGTCCCCGTGCAAGAAACTGAATCCGAGAAGGAGTGACTTATGCCTGATCAATCCTGGTACGACATGAAGGCCCAGGCCAATGGCGTAGCTGAAGTTTTTATTTATGACGAGATCGGAGCCTGGGGAATCCCTGCAAGTGTATTTGCTAGGGATCTACGCGCACTGGGCAACATTAGCAAGATTAATCTACGTTTCAATTCGCCCGGTGGTAGCGTGTATGACGGTACTGCTATGTATACCTTACTGAAGGAACATCCAGCCGAAATTGAATGCTGGATTGATGGGCTCTGTGCAAGCATGGCAACCATTCTGTTCCTCACAGCAAAACCTGAAAAAAGGCACATTGCCGCAAACGGCTACTTCATGATCCATAACCCAGCCCGTAGTGCGTCGGGAGATTATCGGGCTATGGAAAAGGCCCGCGATTTACTGGCCAGAGTACGCGATGTGATGGCCCGTGAATATTCTGATGCAACCGGGTTAGATACTGAACAGCTCTTACCATTAATGGATGAGGAGACTTGGTATATCGGCGAGGAAGCGGTAGCTGCAGGTTTTGCCAGTGACACCACCGAAGCAATAGAGATGCAGGCCTGCGCTAGCAAATCCTTGGTATCGGCTTTCAAAAATACGCCTGAACCTATTCGCACTCAAAACGCTACGGAAGTAACCCACAGCATATTGGTAAATGGTTCAGGGGATTCCTCTGAACTTACCGCTGCTATCACAAAATATATTTCAGCTTCCAATAATTCATCTACTCAGTCTGCGGTTGCAGACAACCCACACCAGACCAAGGAGGCGCAAGCCATGACTACAACCACCTCCACTACGCCAGCTGCAACCGCTGCGACCGAGGTTACCCCAGAAATGAAAGCGCAGATTGCCGCCGATGCCAGAGCGCAATTTGCAGCAGATGAGCAAAAGCGCAAAGACACCATCAAAGCCGTATTTAAAGGCTTCGAAGCGCACAGTGTTGTTATGCAGGAATGTCTCAATGATATGGACTGCACCGCTGAAAAAGCCAAAGACCAGCTGCTCACAGCCCTGGGCAACCAGACCCCAACCCCAGTGCAAAGCTACAGCGTAGTGGTGCAGGAGGGCGAGGGTATCAAGCGCATTAAGGCGGATGCTGAGAATGCCATTGCCATACGTGCCTTTGGCGAAAAACGCACCGAAGGTAACAGTCTGGCCGGCTATACCATGCTGGAAAT
The DNA here is from genome assembly GCF_040371615.1 of Microbulbifer sp. NBRC 101763. NCBI lineage: Bacteria > Pseudomonadati > Pseudomonadota > Gammaproteobacteria > Cellvibrionales > Microbulbiferaceae > Microbulbifer > Microbulbifer sp. NBRC 101763. The sequence continues at coordinate 24,959 of NZ_BAABQV010000012.1, read as the reverse complement.
TGCCCGCATGTTTATGCACGCCCACGGACAGAATCTAGCAGGGCTGGATAAAATGGGCGTGGTGGCTGCAGCCTTTACTCATAGCTCTGGTGACTTCGCCACGGTCCTGGGTAATATCGCCAATAAATCGATGCTGAAGGGTTACTCTGAAGCGGCAGAGGTGTTTCCGCAGTTTACCGCCACTGGAAACTTAAGCGATTTCAAGATAGCCACTCGCACGGATCTTGGTACCTTCCCCTCACTGCGCCAAGTGGCACCCGGGGCAGAATTTAAATACGTGAGTATTGGAGAGCGCGCCGAAACTGCCGCGTTGGCTACTTACGGGGAGCTCTTCTCCATTACTCGCCAGGCGATTATCAATGACGACCTGGGGGCCTTCACCCGTATCCCGCAAAAGATGGGTCTTGCTGCTATTCGCACAGTGGGGGATCTGGTGTTCAGTATCCTGATCAATAATCCACAAATGGCCGATGGCAAGGCCTTATTCCATACCGATCATGGCAATCTAGCTACTAAGGCAGGCATCAATACAGCCAGCATCGATGCCGCGCGGGTATTGATGGGCAAACAGAAGGACGGTACCGCTTTCCTAAATATTCGCCCCAAATTCCTGCTGTGTGATATCGCCGACGAGGGTGCCGCAAAGGTAGCACTGGAGTCTGAATTTGAAGTGGGTGCATCCGAGAAATCCAACACCGTGCCCAATAGCGTGCGCAATATTGCCAGCGTGATCTCCGATGGTCGCCTCAGCGGGCACAATGGTTGGTACCTCAATGCCGACCCGGTAGCGCACGACACCATCGAAGTGCTTTACCTGGACGGCCAGCAAGCCCCAGTACTGGAACAGCAAAATGGTTGGAATATCGACGGGGTGGAATTCAAAGTGCGTCTCGACGCTGCAGCCAAAGCCTGGGATGCAAAAGGCATGGTGAAAACGCCCAAGACCTAATACCCAGCTCAAACCGAACCAAACCTTAAAGAATCCGAAAAGGGCCGCATATCGCGGCCTTTTTTATTGAAACAGTTTTAACCCAATCGAGAGAAAGACAATGGCTACTAATTTTGTGCAAGACGGGCGCATGCTGGATTACACCAATAGCACCAGTGCGGTAATTACCTCTGGCCAGGTGATAGTAGTAGGCGCAGTACTGGGTGTCGCGATGGATGATATCGCCGTGGGTGAGTCCGGTGTGATTGGTATTGATGGCGTATTCACCGTGCCCAAGGTATCCGCCGCAGTGATTGGTCAGGGGGAAGCCCTCACCTGGGTGGTTGCCTCCAGCTCATTCGATAGCAATGCAGCCACCGCAGCCACTGGCGATATCACCGGCCCTACCGCCTTTGCCGCAGAGGTAGCCGGTAATGGCGTTACCAGCTTAGCGGTGAAGTTTACCGGCGTACCGGGCACGGTGAAGGCATAGGTGATCTATGGACCTCAACCAGAGAGCCGCAGAACGCGCGTTTCGCAAATGGGGCAAGCCCGCTACCTATTCAGACGGTAGCGGTGCTGAGCCAACTGCTTGCCGGGTGATTAAAGACCAAGAGATTGACGAGTTCGAAGATGAGGAGCGGGTGCGGGTGCCGCGTATCGAGTTGAGTTTGTTGGTGAGCGAAGTAGGGGCTTACAACTCAGCAGCGGTGATTACCCTTGGCGGCGTGGAATATAGGGTGCGCAAACGGCAGTCGGATGATGGGGTTGTTTGGCGGGTGTTGGTAGCTGATTTATGAGGTGCGTTTTGTAGCGACTTTATAATTAGAGGCGAGGCTGAGAGAATGGCAGAGCTGTACTGAAACCGATTTACATTCAATTTTCTTCCTGTCTATCAGAGTGTATCGACCGTTTTTTTAGTTTATCTAAGGGGAAGAGGATAGATTTAAGGTTGATAAATGTAACGAGGTTTCTGGGGGCATGTCGTTATCTTCTTTTGAGTGTGAGTTATGAAATACGTAATATTTTTTATTCTTATAATTTTCCATGGTCAGGCATCTGCCGCTTGGATATACAATACTAAAATTGTCGATGTTCGCTGGTATACAGATTATGGCTATATAACCGTTGAGAATGATGATGCGTCTCAGTGTCCTGGAGCGCAGCCAACAAAGTACAAAAGGCTAGATGAGTCAAATCATGGGCATGAAAAAATAATTAGTATGGCATTGGCGGCAATGATGGCAAATAAGGAAATAGATTTAAATGTAAATGGTTGTTTTGAAGGTGAGTTTCCTGTAGTTACGGGAATAATTGTAAAGTCATAATGCTGTAGGTCGCGACAGCTTAATGTATGCATTTGTATGTATTTGTTTTTGGTAGTGTGAAAGAATATATCTTTCAAGATTTTATGAAGTGAGGTGTTCTTTTTATGTTAAATAAAAATTTACTTGTTGTTTCCGGTGTGGTAGCTCTTTCTGCATTCTCTGTGCAATCGCATGCATATTTAGAGTGTGGGTATATTGATGTTAAAGGTATCACTGTACAAGCGAATCGTGATAATGGTAGTGCTTACGCGAACACAATGCGTATTCACGTAAATTACCAAGGAGATTGTGTTGGTGTTAAATATGCATATCTTAAAAACTCAGAGCCATCTTACGCAAGTATTTTGTCTACTCTGCTAACTGCGCAGGCTTCAGGAAAGAAGGTAAGTGTAAATGTAAAAGAGTCTAGCGGTATCGCCTCCGACGCTCATGAAATTGAGTGGGTTAGTATTTGGGAGTAATGCTGTCAATTAAATTGTCACCTGTATCGCACGACGAACCTAGCAAGTAGGCTTTGTAGTGGTTGAATGTCTGTTTATCGTTGGCGTTCTAGGAGTGAGATATTTGAATGGCAGATTAAGGCTTAATGGTTTATATGTTGGTTGTGGATTTATTAGTTGAGTGCTTATAGTGAGAAAAATACAAAGTCTGTTGTTTCCGTTTGTGCTTATTATCCTGTCTTTATCGGCAGTTAGTCTCCAAGCGGCAAGTTTTAAAGTGGTGAGCCATAATGTATGGTCTGGGTTTACTTCATTTTACGACTTAAATGTAGATGAGAAGCCGGAAAATCCCTTTAAGTTAAGTTGTGCGGATGATTACTATAAGTATAAAGGGAGGTTTGAAGCATATTTAAGTTATTTGAGTGAAGAGGTGGTAAAGAGTGAAAATTTTATTATTGCTTTCCAGGAGATGGACAACAAAACTAAGAGGGCATGCGGTGATAAATTTTCATTGACTCAGGAGGTTGATGAGTATTTTTCACCGGGAGTCGAAAATCGATTTTTGGGTTTGGTGCCAATGGATGGTGGAGAGGGTTTCGCCAACTCTCAATCCCACGGAGCGGCAGCAGGGGTATATAATGGGAATGCAATTGTAACACGGCCTAATATTATTGAAACTAAGTATGAGAAGTTTAGAGCGATAGAAGGTAAGTCACGGCGAGGGTATATTGCTACTTTATTGGAAGTTGAGCCAGGAAAGCAACTTTGGTTTGTAAATATTCATGCAACTCATGATAAGGTGGCAAGGAATCTTGCAGTCGAAGATGTAGAGGAAATGTTGGTTGGGATGAAGGATGTTTATCGAGAGACGCCAAGACCAATAATATTTGCTGGAGATTTTAACATTACATTCCGCACAGAATACTATGATCAATTGATAGATTTATTTGAAAAGCACTTCGAAGGAACGATCGAGGCCACACAACCAATAAACAAGACATACCAAAACAAGATAAAAGATTCCGTTGGTGGCGGAAATACTTTGAAAGATAGTCATAAGATAGACTATATTTTTTACTATTCGCCTGGTGGTCAAATTAAACAAAAAGTATTGCCTGCTGGAGCCTTAAATAAACATCCGATTCCTGTTATGTCTGCAGGGGCGAAAGATGCTTTATGTATTGATGGGGAATGTTTTCCGGATCATAAGTTAATATATGCTGAGTTTTACTGGCCCTAGCTTTTTATTGGTGGGTATAAATAGAAATACTAGAAGTAAGCTTTCGATCCAATGAGACTAGAGTAAAGGGGGAGTCATATCATGTTGCTGGTTGTTGTTTCTTGTTGTCATAGTTGAATTGATTAGTTTTAATGTTGATAATTGCTGGATAGTTGAATGAGATTGATATGAAGAAAGTTATATTTACAGCTGTGGCTTGCCTATTTTCAATTGATGCTTTGTCACTTGGCAATGATGATTATTATAAAGTTGAGCATGTATATTCTTGGAAGAATGGTGAGGTTCATGTCTGGCTCGAAAAAAATGGTGGGGAGCATGTGTGTCCAGATCAGACATATCCCACAAGATATTTGATGAGTCGAGAAAAGGCTATTGAGTTTGATCAAAAATTTTCATTGTTAGTTACTGCTAAGACTTCTGGGCAGGGAGTAAAAATGGAGTATACCTGTGATGAAACAAATAGACCCTGGATAGACTCAATCCGCTTTTAGATTTTCAAGAATATATTTATAGCAATGCAAATACCAAAACCCGCTCACGCGGGTTTTTTTATGCCCATAATTTATCAGGATTAGACTATGACTCGACGCATAGCCATACGGGATGCAGTACAGAAAGAAATAGAGAACCTAAGCGGCTATTCATTCCCTCCTCCTGGCACTACAGACGAAATTGATCCAGTAAATCTGCCGGCCATTGTGGTGGGTTTTGCTACCGAAAACACCGATCTAGAAATGCATGGCGGCACCAGTCGGCAGCTGGATCTGACTATTGCTGCGGTAATAAAGAGCGATGGCGATATATATGCCGCACTGGATCAAGCGGCTGCAGATATTGAGAGCACATTGCAGGATGCCTCTATGGGAGGTACCTGTGACTTATTCCTACTCAGCCAAACCCAGTTTGCCTTGGACCAGGATCACCCACTGGGCGAGGTGCGCCTGACTTACAGCGCCCAATATTCCAATGAACCCACAGAACTTTAATTGAGCAACCCATAGAGGGCACAACGATGGCACAAGGTTATAAAACAAAATTCTCCCGCAGCGATGATGGTAGCTCCTATACGCCAGTGGCGGGCATGTTGGATATCGACCCCGGCGAGGAGTCGCGCGGTTCTGTTGAGATGACGCCGATTGATGGTACCAGCGGGTATATGGATTACGATCCGTCAGGATTACGTGATGCCGGGGAGGTTTCCATTACCTTGATCTGGAAAGAGAGCGACAGTGGCCAGCAGGCCCTGCGTGCTGATTACGATTCAGATACCAATAAACATTACAAGGTTGAATATCCAGAAGGTACTACGGTGGAATTAATCGCCCACATTACCGGCTGGGGTAAGGCAGTGCCCAAGGATGACAAGATCACTCGCACCGTGAAGTTCAAGATTTCCGGTAAACCCACAGTAACCGCAGGCAGCTAACCATGAATTTAGTTCCTACACCTATTTTAGAATCCGAAACTGTTTTATTTGGCCAGCAGGAGGTGGAATTATTCGAGCTGAGTGCCTACCACCGCTGTGAATATCTGCAAAAGACCACCGAAGATATTCCGCTGCCGCAGGGTGAAGAGTTACCAGAAACTGAACTGGAAAACTTCGGCCAGCTTTGGGCTTTCCGGTTGGGGGAGGTGAGCAAGAAATTGCTGCTGGTAGCCTATGCGATTTGGATGAAACCAAACTGTCAGGAATCACTGGAGCAGATCCATCAGGGCTTAATTCGCAGTGTAACTCCTAAGTTGATTGATGTGCTTTATGTGCCTGCGGCCAAGTTATCCGGTCTCTATGTAGAAGCATCCACTGGGGAAGAGAGCAGCGAAACAGAAAGCGAGGACAACGAAAAAAAAGGCTAGTGCCGGGTTTCTATTTCGCCCGGCAGCTCGCGCGGGATTTTAACCGTCCCGACTATTTCAATATGTTGCGCTCCATGAGTTCTACCGAGTTCGACCACTGGTATGAATATCACTCTGAGCGTCCCCTAAATACTGAAGTCCAGCAGTGGCAACTCGCCCACATTGCCGCCGGCACACTGGGTGGCAAAGTCTCTAACTTCCTACCTCAGCAGCACAAGCCAAAAACCGTGCAGCAACAAATCGCAATCTGGAACTCCATGAGCTGAGCAATGGCAAAACAAACTTCCATGGCCACCATGGTGGCGAATCTGGAGCTGCGCTCCACTCAATATAAGCGGGAGATGGCCCAGGCGGCCGCGCGTAATAAACAACTCACCCGGGAGATAAAGTCTACCAGCGCCGCCGGTGATGTTTTTGGCCGCTCAATGCGCGGTGCCGCCCAAGGTGTTGCCGCGATTGATGGTCCCCTGGGTGGTGTGGCCGGGCGTCTCAGTGCGGTTAACGGTCTTGTGACTGGAGGCGGTTTGGCATGGGCTGGGCTAGGTGTTGCTATCGCGGGTGCCACTGCGGTGATGTACAAAAGCATTCGCGCCGCGGAAGAAATGGAACGGGGCCAGCTCAAGATTGAGGCACTGTTGAGAGCCACAGGTAATGCCAGCGGTCGTACTGCGCAAGAGTTGGATGAGCAGGCGCGCTCGGTGGCTCGCAATACCTTGGCCAGTGTTTCAGGAATGCGCGATGCGCAGGGTGTGCTGCTTACCTTCAAGTCAGTGCAAACGGACGTGTTCGATCAGGCCATTGTGCTGTCGCAAGACCTGGCAGCAGTAATGGGTGGCGATGCCAAAAGTGCAGCGTTACAACTTGGTAAGGCGCTGGAAGATCCAGCAAGCGGCCTGACAGCACTGAAACGTTCTGGTGTCTCGTTTACCGAGACAGAAAAAGAACAGATCAGGACCATGCAGGAGAGCGGCCAAGTTGCCGAAGCGCAGCGCTTCATCCTGGCCAAGCTGGCACAACAGGTAGGCGGGGCTGGCTCTGGTGAGGCGGGCGGGCTTGCCGGGCAGGTCGATACTCTAAGCCAGAACTGGCAAGAGTTTCTGGAGGCAATGGGCAGGACCGAGGAGGCCTCCAAGAGTGTTGGCTTTGTCGCCGACACGGTGAGCTGGTGGCGCACCGTGTTGATGCCGACGGAAGCCGAGAAGAGCGCGGATAAATATTTCGAGCTGCAGGACAAGTATGTCGCGCATAAGAAGCTACTGGAGAAAGCGACCGCTCAAGGTGTAACGGTACAGATTGAGCAGCAAAGTTACTGGGTAGAAAAATACCGAGCACAGCTGCAGGAAATGAAAGATGCCGATCTAAAAGCGGCAATGGCGCGGCGGGAGGAGCAGAAAAAAGCGGCAGAAGCAGCAGCGGCGGCCAGGGAGCAGGCAGAGCGGGACCGCGCGGCGGAAGAGTTGAAGCGCCAGCAAGATGCGGGCTCTCTGCAGTTGAGTCAGCTGGATCAATTTCTCGCCGACCAGAGCGGCAAGATTCAACTGGATCATGAGCAGCGACTACAGCAGATAGCCGCGTTACAAATTTCTGAACAGGAACTTAGAAAGCGAGGTTTTGAATCTACCGAGGCGTTGCGGGCTGAGTATGCCGAGCGCGAGAAAGCACGCTATCAAACGGCCCTGGCTGAAGAGCAGGCGCGCTCGGAGAGTGGTGAGGGCGATGGTAACCAAGCTGGCGCCGATGGCCTTACCGAAGCAGAGCGCCAGCGCTTGACCGCTCGCCTGGAGACATTGCAGCTTTCCTGGCTCACCGAGATGGAACAATTACAGGTTCAGCAGGATGAAGAAATGGCCCTGCTGGATCAGGCCTATGCCAGCAAAATATTCGCTCATGATGAATATGAACGGAAACTCACCCTTTTAGAAAACAAACACCGAAAGCAGCGCGAAAAGCTCGAGCAGGCTTCCAACAAAAGCAAGCTGAAAATGTTTACTACTGGTGCCGGCCAGATACTGTCTGCAGCCGCTGCCTACAACCAAAAAGCGGCAAAAGCAGAAATGGCTATAGCGGTTTTCTCTACTGGTGTATCGCTAGTAAAGAATATTGCTAAGGCATCAGAGATCGGTTATCCGCAAAATATTCCGATGATCGCCGGTGCTATTACACAAGGGGTGCAGATTGCTGGCATGTTGTCATCGCTGAAAGCGCCCGGCGGAGTTTCCGGTGATGCCAGTGCGCCCAGCATGAGTACCGGTGGTGCAGTAGCCGCTACACCATCAGAGAGTTTTGCCAGTTCTGGTAATGATGGTTTTGTGGAAGGTGATGCGCAAAAGCCAGGCGTGGTGGTAAACCTAACGATCGAAGGCGATATGGTAAGCGATGACCCCCAGGCAATGGCCGAGAAGCTGGGGCCAGTGTTCACCACGATGTTTTCTGAGCAGGACTGGGCACCTATCCCTGGCGATAGCCGTCAGGCGCAGGAACTAAGGGGGTAGGGCCATGCTAATTCAATACACTCCAACACGTTCTATTGTCGGTGACGGCAGTGATTATCAGATTGAAGCCAAGCTAAAACGCTACGATTGTAGTGACCGCCCCGAAGGCAAAGAGCACAAAGCGCTTAGTGGCAAAACGGAATACACAGTTTACCGCCTTGAAGAAGAATACCTTTGCCAGACAGTACCGCTAAAACTTACCTACACAGAGTTAGCCCGTTGGCGAGAGTTTAAAAGAAGCTGCGCTTTCGGGGAATTTTTCATTTTCGATGCATACGGCACCGAAGCCGCTGCCGACTTCCCACAACAAATGAAACTCAAATATAAATCCTTCAAAGAGCAGCGTCAGAAAGATGGCCGCTTTATTTTCTCTTTTACTACCGTCCAAGTTATCGCTTAATCATGCGCAACAATTCAGAAACTTTTGACCGGTACAACCGGGGGGCTCAGCGTGAGCTGCGTTTGGTCATCGAAATCGGCTACGACCTGCCGCTTTACATTACTAGCCACAACGATATTCCCGGTCTGCCTTTAAATGCGGTTCTGGGTACCCTAAAAAAGTGCAGTGCTACCAGCCAGAAACTCATTCCTGAGCAGGGCCTGGCGCAGATCGGTGCTATCTCGTTTGAGGTGGTAGATATCGGTGGCCAGCTGTCCTATGTGCTGCGCGATGAGCTTGAGCAGGGCAACGGCATCAAAGGCCGTACCGTGCGCTTGTTCCAGGGTTTTGCCGGTCTCGACTGGGATGAGTTCCGCCTGGAGCAAACCCAGATTGCCGAGGAATCCATTTCCTATGCAGAGGGCGTGTACCGGGTACGCTGCCGGGATATTCAGCGCGAGATGCGTCGCGATATTTTTGTGCCCAACAGCACGCGCCTGGCCGCCAATTTTGCCAAAGCGGATACCACCTTACAGGTATTCGATACCAGCAGCTTTGAAGCCAACCCGCACACCCTGGCCTATGGTGATGCCCCTGGCCAATCCGCGTATTACCTGAAGATTAAATATCAGGACGGCTTTGAAATTGTGCGCGCAACCGGCAAAACAGGTAGCAGCTTTACCAACTGTACGCGCGGCCTGTTCGGCACCTTTGCCCGCGACCATGCCCTGCCTGAAGACAGCGATAACGAAAGCGGCGTAGAAGTTGAAGAATTTATTTATCTGGAAGGTCCAGGCCCCCAACTGGCCTATGCATTGCTGACCGGGAAAATTCTCGGCACCAATAACGTACTGCCGAGCAACTGGCACCTGGGCATAGATCCGGCCTTTGTGGTGCTGGATGAATTCGAGAATATCGGTGCAGATTGGTACAAGCCCGGCGACCACAGCAAGGGCAAAATCCTGCGCTTCGACGGTTTGGAAAAAGTTGACGGCAAGAAGTTTATCGAGACTGAGATTAATTTATTGCTCGGTGCCTTTATGCCGGTTAATGCGGCTGGCCAGCTAGGTTTTCGCCGTATGGCTGGGGTGCTGGCTGAATCCGGCACTGTGGCCACCATCGGCCCCGATGATGTGAAAAGCCTGGGTGAATTGAAATACAACCTGGCCGGGGTGCGCAATATCTTCTCCGTGCAATGGAGCTGGTTTGAACAGCCCGGCTTTGATGGCAAGTTTTTGCGCTCGAATAATTTAGTCGATGCGGACTCGGTGGCTATTCATGGCGAGGCCAAGCAACACACCCTAAAATTTCGCGGCCTGCATAATTCCCGTCATACCTATACCACGATTAAAAACACTTTCGATGCCCTGCGGGATCGGTTTGCTGGCCCACCATTAAGCCTGCGCTTGGGTTTATTGCCTAGTAACAACGACCTGGAGGTTGGGGATATTGTACGGGTGAGCCTGCCGCAATTGCGCGATCACTCTATTCGCGGAGACAGGCCCTACGATTTTAATTTTGGTAGTGACAGCGAAGGCTGGATCCCCCGAGATGACATCACCAATTCCTCTGTCAGTAATGGCGTCCTTTCGGTAACAGTAAAAGGTGAAAACCCCTGGATCAGTCGCAGCTTTGCGCCCACGTTTTTAGGGGCGGATCTGCCTTTTATTAAATTGCGTGTGCGCCGCACCAGCGACGAACTTATAGCGGCGGGCAGCGGAAGCAAGTTGTTTTTTAAACACACCGAGAGCAGCAGCTATTTTTCGGCTGGCACTCCGGAAATGCTGGACCTGATTGAGCGCCTAAATGGGGCCAAAGGGGAGTGGCAGGAGTTGGTGCTTAATCTGTCCCAAGTTAGCGACTGGACCGGCAACCAAGTTTCTTTAATTCGCTTCGATATTGGTCACGACCACAGCGCAGACTATAGCTATGACGTGGACTATATTCGGCTGCTGCCAGCACTGGGCCTCGATGAGCACAGCCTAGATCGCGCTATGGAAGTGCAGCGTATAAGTATCGATCAGGTGAGCGGTGCAGTATCCGTGGATCTATTCGGCAGCTACCAGCCTGCAGGCATGATTGCCGATCAGGCCGACAGCTCCAGCGCAGAATTACCGGATGCCTGGTACGACAGCGACGGCACCTCAATGACTTCTGGTGGCCTCAACATCGATGCCAGCGGCTTTTTAACTGCTGACGGTACTTTGGCTGGTAATGCCGATAGCCGAGCAATTTATTACTACCCGGGTGATCTTACGATTCCTGTAGGACGCACACTTTCTGTGAGTGGCAATATTGAGCTGCGGGTGCGCGGTGTATTGCAAATTGACGGCACTTTGCAAGGAATCCCAACCAATAACGGCGTGGGTTTTCTCGGTTCCTGTTACGGCGGTGCTGGCCAGTTAAAAGATGTTCGAACAGTGGTCAATCGAGGAGCGGCCCAAGGAGCGCGGGGAAAAACTGTCAAAGGCCGCAATGAAGTAATGCCGCCTCTTAATATCGAGAATAACGGTGGAGATCTACAGGGTATCCCCGATGATCTATCCGGCTCTGGTGGAGCTCGCGGTGGCCACTCGTCTTTCTATTCCTTTGATGGAAGTTACGAGCCCAGTGGGCGCGGTGGTGTAGGTGGCAAGGGCGGTGCTGGGATTGTTGTAATTGCGCGAGGTGTCGCCATTGGTGTCAGCGGCAAAATAGAAAACTCTGGCGAAGATGGCAGCCCCGGTACTACTGGTGATAGCAATATAATTCAGGTGCCTGGAGGCAGTGGTGGCGGCGGTGCGCCGGGGGGCATAGTGCTGTTGATAGACGGTACTCAGAACCCCATGCCGATCCTCAGTAACAGCAAAATAATCGCATGTTATGGGGAAAGCCCGGATAGCCCTGGTAATGCGGGGCACGGGGGCACCTGTTTGGGCACCAATGCCGCGCGCCTGATGTTTGTGCCCAAGTCACGCATACCCTATACCGACTATGAAGACCCGGCCTTAGATCCTGAAGTACAGGAGGCAATCGATAAGGCTGAAGCCGCACAGGCCGACGCTGATGCCGCATTGGCAGACCTGGATAACATCGCCGCCGATGGTGTTTTACATCAAAACGAAAAGCTCATTGTGATTCGTGAATATGCCCAGCTTCAGGCGGAACAAGTGGGTATTGAAGCGCAGGCTGACGGTGCCGGACTCTTAATAGAAAAAGGAAACTACTCCGGCAACCTGGCAGCCCTCATTAGTTACTTGGGGGGCTTATCTCCAACCTGGAATGATACCGCAGCCAGCACTTCTATCAGCCGCACAATATGGAATGCCAACTGGGAAGCGGTGTACAGCGCACGCCAGGTTTTACTTAATGCTATCGCCCAACAAGCACGCGAGGCGGGCATGGTCGGGGCCTCGCTGCAGTTTCAGTGGGATGGACGGCCTACCGGACTAATCTGGCCCACGAATACCAACTATGCCGGCGGCACCAAGTATTCGTTTAATGCCACTGCGGGCCAGGGGTTTATCCATGTGTTGGCATACGATGCCGAGGGTGGTCCGCGCGTTGGTTTGAATGGTGTCCAGGTCGGAATCATGAGTGGGCCGAATGAGGGCACCCAGTGGTATTCCTTTCCGGTCACTCTGCAGGCTGGTGCCAATGAAATCTCTATCTGGTCTAACGCTGCAGATGGCGGCACATACGGTGGCCTCGTGGTTACCCTCGGCGGTAGTGGTGACCCCGAGGCATTGTTGGGCGTGTCTGCAGCGGATGCCAAAGCCGAGGCCGCTGCCAATGCAGCTGCAGAAGCGCAGACGGATGCCGCCGCCGCACTGCTGGACCTCAGCAATATTGCCGCAGATGGCAAACTGCACCCCACCGAGAAATTAACTGCAGTACGTGAATACAACCAGATCCTGGCAGAGCAGGGCGATATCGAAGGGCAGGCCAATAGCTATGGGATCACCACCGAGAAAACCAACTACAGCGGTGCAATAACAGCACTTTCCAGTTATCTCAGCGGCGCCGGTCTGGGCAATACCTCAACAGTCACCAGCATCGATCGCAGCACCTGGAAAGCCAAATGGCAGGCGGTATACAGCACACGACAAAAAGTACTGATTAAGATCGATCAAATTGCCGGTGCTCGCGCAGACTGGGAAGAAATTTATGGGACCAATAAACCCGAGGACGGTGCCACCGTTGGCGCTACCGCACAGGAACGCGCGCAAATCCGCTCTATGCGGAATACTTTTTTAGAGGACTTTTCTGATAGCAATTATTCCCAGTACTGGACCAACTTTTCCGGCGGATACCAGAATTTCTATACCAGCGGTTACCTAACAGTTGGAGGTGGTGCGGCTCGCCTGACTAATCATGTTTCGATGTACCACGCAGAAAAAATACCCTTTGATCCCAGTAAGCTTTACCGGATAGAGACTCGGGTTTATGTGTATGCCGCAGGTGATGCCGATCGCACAATGTATGCCGGTTTGGCTGGTTACGATAATACCGGTACTGCTTGCAATGCTACTGGTGCAGATACTATGAGTAGCCAGCACTATGTCCTTGCTGCTGGCCTAAATATAGTGGGGCAGAGTTGGCAGACCTTAGTGGCCTATGTCAAAGGCAATGCTAGTGGTAACGCTGAGTACAGTGGTACAAGGGGGGCAAACCATATTGGCAACCCGGCCAAGCTGCAGAACAAAGTGCGCTTTATTAGCCCGATTTTTTATTGTAATTACCCGACTAAAACGGGCGATACATTAGTCGACTATATAAAAATCGATGTGGTGGAAGTGCAGGACCAACGAAATTTACCGATGATTCAATCTGGTATTGCCAGCCTGCCTACCAGTTCCGCGCTATCCGCCTCAGATGATGGCAGTACCGCAAAAATCACAATTGCCGCGCACTCTGTGCAGTTTGGTTTCGGCACTGTTAATTACAACAGTGGCAGCATTACCGGGTTGTCTTTCAACACAAAATACTATGTGTACTGTGATGATCCAGGCACTCAGGGCGGTGCGGTTACCTATTACGCAACCACGAACATTTACCAGCTGGCCGCCAATACCTGGCGCCGAGGTGTTGGCACCATTACAACCCCGAGCAATGGCGGCGGCACTACGGTCCCTAGAGACCCTTGGTGTGTTGCCGCAGGCAGTTGGTTGCGCGAAGGTTTGCTAGCGGAAAACTGCGAAAGCGGAGACCTGATCGACTGCTGGGATACCGGCGACGAGGAAACCCATCTAAGCCCCATTATTGGTGGGGTAGATACAGAGTCAGAAATACCCTGTGTATTGCTCACCACAACAAGCGGTGCCCAGGTAATTTGCAGCCGTGAAACCCCCGTTACCGACCGTGCAGGCCGTGTCTATGAGGCGCAGCATTGCCAGGGGGTTGAGCTGGGGGTTTTGCATGAAGAGGAACCGCTCACCTGGGAAACCGTCGAGCGGGTCGAATGCGCCGGCCTCCGTACCGTGTACAAGGTCTCTGTAGGTGGTAAGAGCTACGCTGCTGGCGTCGATCCCCAGCACCGCATAATTACTCACAACGGCGTACACAAATCTGACTAAGCAAAGGAATAGATAATGCCCAGCTTTTCCCCGATAACAGTGCCAGGCCTGGAGGCCTGGCAGTTCGCCTATACCATCGATGACGGCCACAGTGCGGGCACTATTGTGCGTGCAACGGTAACCCAGACCACAGAGCCCACCAATAATGAAGCTCAGGCTGCTGCAGTACTTAAATGTACGATTGCCGTAATCGACAACCAAAACACAGTACAAACTGATGGTGCCGGCGATCTAATGTCCAGCGTTTATGTAACTACCAAGACTCTGCAGACCGATGCAGGCGAGCCGGTAAACGTTGCCGATCACGCTGCTGATTTAGTAGCGAGCTGTATTGTTGAAGTGGCCAATCGCTTGGCTGTGCATAGTTCTATTGCGGCGATGTCGATTCCGAGAGGTTGACTTTAATTTAATTAATTAAAGGTTAAATCTAAAATTTAATTAATTGCATTTTTATTTTTAAGAAAGATTTGTGGAATTTTTTCTTAAAAAATTCCTTTTAATTTCTATTTGTTTTTTTTGAGTTAATGGCATGCTTTCCGTTTCTTAACCCACTCCTTTGTACTGTTTTTTTCTATTATCAATATGACGTTTGATAGTTGAGGTTTTACTATGTCATTCATAACCAACTGTTTGAGTGCGGGAGCTACAATAGGGCAAATTTGCGGCCTTTTGTCTGATTCTATTGGTGGTACAAAGACTATTAGTCTAATGTCATCGCCAGACGATGTGTCTGAAGGTTCTATGGAGGTTACTTATCTGGAAGATAAACTTATTATTCGTAATAACTCTAAAAAATATTTTTTTCTTAGTTTTCCATCGAGTGATAGTAAACAAAGAAATGTTTGTATTCCTCCTTTAAAAATCGCAACTGTAGGTGATTTGTTCGCTGAGCATTTGAGGGACGGTTGTAACAGTTTTTTAGCTTACCCAGAATATTCCTACAATTATGAGGGCGATGTTGGTGCGGCAGTAAATGCGGTGCAAGGGAATATTCTTGTGCGAACTGCTACCGGTAACATTACTAACACCAATCGCGCTTCCTTAACATTTCTAGGGAATGGAGGTGGTCCCGACATGAAGTTGGATGCTTCAAACCAAACTGTACAGTTGCTTTTTGATAAACTTTATAATGTAGTAGTTGCAGCTGGTGTAACACTTGTTACACTCAAGATAATAGATATGATGCAAAACACTTTGGTACTTTATTTAACTCCCGGCTCTTCAAGTTCCCCTATAATAACTGAGGAGGATAAGGTTGTACTAACGTTTGATCTTTCTTCTATAATAGATAATCCTATTTTTGATTCTAAGGAATTGATTCTCCATGCTTCTTATCTGGTAGAGGATAATGAAGCTTATAAAAAGTGGCGCGACAACATATCAATTAGTGATTCATGAACATTGATATACAATATGTTATTTCCCACACCCGGTTGACTTAGGCTGAATATGTAGGAGTTAGGGGGGATGGTTTTGGTTTTCTAGATGTTAGTCTTTTAGTTGTACCTTATAGCTTGATTGTATTTAAGTGGTGTATGTCTGAGTTTCTGGAGCAGCTACTTTAGTAGAACGAGTCGCGAAATTAATGTGTTGGTTTGAAGTTTATTCATGCTATAGATTTTGGAGGTTTTGGAAGTGGCTGACTCTTTTTATTCGCGAGAAGTAAGCTTGTTGATTTTTCCTGGAGAATGGATTCATCTTAAGTCGAAATCTAAAATTTATGCTTATTTATTAAGAACGGCTGTTAATAAGTTTGGAGGGGAGATCTCTGTTGACGATAACGCAGGGAAAGTCCTGGGAAATTTTGACTTTGAATATGCTTCTGGCTTTTTTGGTGAGTATCTGGGGTGTATAGAAATTGAAGAGTCCTCGACGTTTCCAATTAATATTCGCTCGACTATAAAATGTTCCACTAATTTTGGGTTTGTGAAGGCCCCCCCTGCTGCTCGGGGGTTAAAAGAGTCAGATAGTGGAGCTGTACCTGTCTGTTATGAGGCCTCAATTTATTGTAATGATGATTATCATGATAATGATTGGAGCGATTGTGTTTTAATGTTTCAGCTGTTTAACATGTCAGCTGATTGAGTTTAGGATTATAGGGATAACTATATTAGATATTTGGATAGTCTTACTTAAGTCTTTTTTTTGTTAAAGAAAGTTAAGGGGCTAGACTTTTAACATTTACTCTAGCCCCTTGTGAAATAGCTAAGCTTTGTCCAGGTGTGTTTGAGGCTGGGTATAGCTACTTGGCGGCATCTTACTTTTTTTCAGTTTTCTCTCAGCCCCCTTCTACAGATTGATCTTTTGGAAAAATGCTGAAAATGGTTTCCAGTATTTCTCTATAATGCCCCAGTTTCTCTGTAGGTATTACAGCAGTGGTTACCGAAGTAACTAGCACTATACCCAGAACAAGGGTATTAAATGGCGAAAATTTCATACGGAAAAACTTTCCTCTTGGGGGTTGACCCAACCTGTATGAAGAGGCAAACTTTGCACCGTACGTTAACCATAGTACAGTTGATTGCTCACTTGTATTACTCGATTGAGCCATCCGTTAGTTGTTTTTAAGGGTGCTCCAACACCCTTAAAACTATTAACGTGATAAAGCCTTCTTTATCTCGCATTTAAAGCACTAAGTCCTCTACTGTTAAAGGTTGGGTAGTGCTTACGGCATTGTGTCAGTTTTTTCCTCGTGAGTAAATAAGACTCTTTTATCAATCTTTTGGAGTTTTTCTTCCTGTAGGGCTCAGAACCCTACCCCTTCCCGCTTCTCCACAATTGATAGAGGTTTTCGATACCTTTCTGTGCGTATCGTTGCCACTCTCTTGGCAGCTGTGCATAGAGCCTCGCAATCAATGGTGGGAATGGAATCTGCGCAAAGTGGTGCCTTAGTTCCACTCCGTACACCTCCGCCAGAGTGATACCTACCGCCTCGCACCATATCGGCAACAACTCAGCCGGAATCCGCTGAACCCCGGTTTCCATTCTTGAAATCTGCGAGGGCGCAAGCCCCAGCCTCTGGCTCAGCTGTGCCCCCGTCATCCTTTCCCGTTTCCTTGCTTCGCGCAGGCGCTTGCCCAGTGTGCCTGGCTCAAACATCAACTATCTGCCGTACCCTCACGTAATCCCATAAATTGCGATATTAGAAATTTGACAGCATTTTGCATTGCTAGATTAGGAATAATCCAGAATATCAGTTTAAGAACTGTGATTTAGCTAGTAGCGTTGGGATGTTTGTCGCCAAAGGCCCGAATAAAGCACTGAATGGACTCAACGGTGACAAGCCGCTGCTACTTAGTTCTTTTGTAGTAGTGAGGGTTTTGTAGTTCCTACAGGAGGTGGACCATGCCAATGACTGCTCATATTCAACAACTTCATCATGTCACCAATCTATGTGCCGGCCTTGAATGGGTTGCGGATTGTCCGAATCAGCCGGCTCGTAAAGCTTTGCTGCAGCTTATCGGCGAGGAGGTAGGGCAGGTGCTTCAAGGCGTTATCTTTGCTTATGAGCAAAAGATCCCAGGGGGAAGCCCTGCAATTGAAGAGGCGGCCTAACTGCTTGGCAGAGTCGGTGCCGTGAGTGGGGCTGGCCTCATAGTCACTCATTCCCCTTGTCTATTAGCTGCCTGTAGCAATAAACTGTATGCATATACAGTATTCAGGTATCCCAGTATGAAGCTTTCCCCACTCTTTGGTCACGGCGTTGCCTGTGGCTTCCCTTCGCCCGCTGATGACCACAAGGAGGCGGCCCTAAGCCTGGATGAGCATTTGATCACCAAGCCTGCGGCAACCTTTATGGCGCGGGCGAATGGGGATTCAATGATGGGGCTGGGCATCTTCGATAAGGACCTGTTGATAGTCGATCGCTCGCTGACCCCTGCCCATGGTGATGTGGTTGTGGTGGCCCTGGATGGGCAGCTGACCTGCAAGGTGTTGGACCAGCAGCAGGGGCGACTACTCTCTGCCAATGACGACTACACCCCGATCCCCATCTGGGAGGGGCAGGAATTGATTGTGGAAGGGGTGGTAAATGCTTCGGTGCGTTACCACCGTCTGCTCTGAATGCTGGTACTCGTGGATTGCAACAGCTGCTATGCCAGCTGTGAACAGATTTTTCGGCCCGACCTGCGTGGGCGCCCTGTAGTAGTTCTGTCCAACAACGATGGCTTTGTGGTGGCGCGCTCCAAAGAGGCGAAGCTATTAGGTATCGGCGACCTTGAGCCATTCTTTAAGATTGAGCACTTGTTGCGCGTGCATCGGGTGGCAATCTTCTCCAGTAATTATCCCTTGTATGGCGATATTTCCCACCGGGTAATGACCACCCTGCGAGAGTTCAGCCCCAATGTAGAGGTGTATAGCATTGATGAAATGTTTATGGACCTCCACGGACTGCAGGAGGAATGGCTGGATTATGGCCGCAAGATCCGCTGCACACTCTGGCGGGATATCCGTATGCCTGTTGGTGTAGGTGTCGCGCCTAGTAAAACCTTGGCCAAGTTAGCCAATAGAGCAGCAAAGAAGATCCCTAAATGTGAAGGCGTTTGCGCACTGGATACGCCAAGAAAGTGGCAATGGATGCAGCGCCGTACCGCCGTCAATGATGTCTGGGGCATAGGTCGACGCCTCACCAAGCGCCTGACCGATTTTGGCATACAGACCGCGTATGACCTGGCGCAGGCCAATCCGAAAATATTGCGCCGTCATATCAATGTGAACATTGAACGAACGATAGAGGAGTTGAACGGGATTCCCTGCCTGGGTTTGGAGGAAGAGCCTCCGGCCAAGAAACAGATCTATTGCACGCGCTCCTTTGGTGAAAAGCTCACCGACTTACAGCCGATACTGCAGGCTGCCACTTTGTATGCAAGCAGGGCAGCAGAGAAACTGCGCGCGCAAGAATCGCTCGTGAAGTCGATTCATGTATTTCTGCATACCTCGCCCCATGAGCCCAACTACTACAGCCGCAGTACAGTTGTGCAGACACCATACCCTACGGACGATACGCGAATAATCGTGCGTCTGGTGAGAAATGCTGTTGCTGGCCTGTACAGGTCAGGGTGCCGCTTTATGAAAGCAGGAGTGGGGCTTGTCGAGATTATCCCGCGCGCGCTAGGGCAAGGTGATCTATTCACACCAGGCCAATCGGCAAGGGCTGGGGAGGCCATGCAAGCTATTGATAGCATCAACCGCAAGTTTGGCCGGGGGACTCTTTTCCTGGGGGCTGAAGGCATCCAGAAGAAATGGAAGATGCGGCAGGCGTTTACATCGCCCGCCTATACCACTAGGTGGGGGGATTTGCCTAGGGTGATGACTTGAGGTAGCTCGAGCACACTTCACAATTATGCTAGCGGACTTCGAAAATATACAGTTTCTTGGGCTTGCCTTCTATTGGGACCCAAACTTCTTTCACGCCTTTAAAGTCCAAGACTAAATCTGCTTCTTCTAAGATATTTTGGCCTTGAGTGAGCCCATCCCAGTAGACCCCGCCACAAGTCCAGTAAAATGGCGCCTCTTTTTCAGGAATATTTACTATTAAATCACCACTTTCCGGCCTGGTAATACTTAACTCATGTTCTTTGAATGCAGCCGCAGAAATGAAGTTTTTTCCTTCAAAACTCATGATTTCAGGAAGCTCTATATCCCTCACCTCTTGAGACGCGCAACCGCCAATAGCGATCAAAATTATTGCGAGAAATATACGATTCATTTCATTCCTACCTGAGCATAACGCAAGCGGTGAGGGGCTTGCCTGAGCGGAGTAAGGCTTGTGGTATTCAGCCACAAACGAACACCGCAGAAGGCAGGTCCCTCTCTACCGCCATTGTTATGCCTTATTCTATCCGTTTGTATGTTTTGCCCCGAATAACATTTCTTATTTGCTCATTACTTTTACCGTTAATAATTTTTTTAATTTCTTCGATGGACCGCCCATCTAGTGCGGCCTCTCGAATTACACCAACCTGTTCGACAGTTAATCTACCAGTTCTTCCACAAATAACTTTTGCAGCATAATCTGGATTATTCCAGTGTTCTGAAATAGCGAGATTAGGCAGCCCTTTCCGAGGGTTTTCTCTTAGGTACTTACTGAGTATGTTATCTTTTTCAGCATCGGTTAGTATGGATTTTTTTTTCGATAGCAAATTATGCTTATGTAGGTAAGCGATACCCTCTCTTCCTCCGGGTATCATGTTTAGTCCATTGTTATGTGAAAAACTATATTTATTAACAAGATATTCCTCTGTTTCAAGAGCATTCTCTTCTGAAAGCCCTGCCCCACACACAACATGATAATTACCTATTAGTATTTTTTCTACGAACTCTTTAGATTGGCCAGGGGCACTTGATTCCCCATACAATTGAGTTAACCTACCTAGAACCCCTTCTCTCAGAGTTCTATGGAATAGCAAATTAGATTCGTTTTTCAATGAGCTAGATATATGCTCATTAAATCTTTTCATCCAGCCTCTTTTTGTAATTCCGTAATATACATAATCTACCCCATCCTCCATTTTCAGCACATGGAGGTAAACCATATACGTTCCTTCAAGTTTAGGAAGACCTTTTAACACAAGCCTTAATGGGATTTCTATGCGCTGAGGAATATCAAGAGAGGGGCTATTTAAATTGATGTGTAATGAAGGAGCTTTATCTAATATGCTGTTCTCTTTTACCACCGGAGCCATAACAAAAGGCCCTTTTTCCGGAGAGTACATTTTATTTAGATTAACGATTATTTGGGGCCCAACCTCTACGAAGGACTTGCTAAATCCATACTTCTGATTGTGCGACACAATTCTAGAAGTAAGTTTGTTAATCTTATCTAACCCTACTAACGAACTATCTAAGACAGCCAAATCTCTTTTGTCTAGGGTAAGCCCCTGACATAGGTAACGAAACTTCCTTTCATCTAGGAATTTATATCTTTTCACGGAACTTTCTTCTTAGGGTATAACGCCGCAAGCATTGGTACGAAGCATCCAATGCCTTGCCTTGTGCTTACTCTTCACTACTCAACAATGAAGTAACTTTTTTCTTGGTATAGCCTTCAAGGAGATTTTTTGAAACGCGCCATAGAGTGCCTATTGAGGCGTCCTTGAATTCAGACTTAATGCTATCCCAAACCTCACTATTTCTAATCGCTTCAAGGAATTCGTGTCCTGATGCGGTTAAACGTAAGGGAAGAACCGACCACGATACCTGACCATCGGCACCTTTAACATAACCCAGACTATAACCTCGCTCAGGCTGAACAAGATTTTGGTCAGTAAGGATTCTAAGATGGAAAATAAATTTGTCTTCTTTGTAGTTGAAACCAGCTTGATCTAATTCTTGTATATTGGTTGTAGGGCTATTAGAGGCCTCGAACGCCTCTAGTAATCCTTTTAAATAATCATGGTCTATTTTCACTTGCCACTCCTTTGTTTGACAGTCAGCCACTGGTCTATTAGTTTTGGGTAACCCGGCCACATAACGCCGCTAGCAGGTGCATGAAAACCAGAGCGAAGCGTCAGTTTTTATGTCCTTCTGGCTGGCTTTGTTATGAATTTCGAGTCACGCGCTTGATTAAAAATGAAACCTCCTCAGAGATATAAACCTTTCCTTCAAGCGAACCAGCTTGGAATTCTTTTATGCTAGGGGTATCTGTTTTAGCTTCTGGAACCCTAAATCCACGAAAACCCAAAGTAATCATATAAGATAACTCTGGCCGAGTTAGAACATGTTCGAAAAGATCTTTAGCTGCTTGAAATGTTTCTGGGGCTAATGTAATTGTGATTCCTATCAAGTCAGGGTCATGAAAATTAATAGCCGCTATAGATTTGTCCGGATTCTCTTGAATTTTTTTATAGAAGCCAGTTCCCATGCCATCTAGGTGCAATTCGTCTTCATTTGAAGGATGAATAGACCAAGAACAATCCGCTTTCCTTAGCTTTTCATAAAACTCGTGATCAATATCACCACCAACAGGCTTAACATCATGGGCAGAGGCATCACCCCAAATTGAAAGATTGCCTGACTCCAGTATCCCTATCTGCAGCTTTTCGCAGTTGCCATCAATAAACCAGCTCATTTCACTCGACTCTTTAGTTCCGCTTTAGATACATAACGCTCAAAGCAGCGCGCGCCGCTTGCGGCGTCCTCTGCCTTTGCTTGTTATGTTTTCTATTCATACCCCAAAAGCTTCATTGTAGAATTGTATTTTTCTACAACAGCTGGGCATTGTCCTACCATAGATTCCGTTGTGTGTCCCAAGCGGGCAGCTTCTGTATTAAGAAAACGAACTAAAAATTCATCGCCTCCAGCCATCTTGGTTGTTTGTTGAAAATTGATCAATTGAGATAACACGCCACACATCCCAGTGGCTTTTGCCACAATCATCATATCAATTACCGAACTCATATCATCTTGAGCCTTGTCCTCAGCCACCACGAAGCCTGAAAAAAGGACCACAAATATAAACAGTGGAATTTTCATAGATAAAAGATCCTTACAATACATAACGCCTTTAGCATGGGCCGTAGTGTAGGCGCGAAGCGCCGAAACGGAGATCCAGCCGAAGGCGAACATGGCTAAAATTGTTAAGTGCCTTTTTGTAGATGTTATAGCTTTTTAACCTTGCCAAGTTGGCACTCCCCTTTTGATAGTATCTGTTCATTCTCGCTAAGCTCAAAATTCCCTGTTATTCGATTTATATGGAAACGTTGTTGAGTGAAGTTTTTCCATCCTTCTTTTTCTTTGGCTTGATATTTTTTCCAAAAAATTAATTCATCGCTTCCATAGTAAGCCGAATATACATTTCTTTGGTTTTCTGAGATTTTCTCGTACTCCCAAAAATCAGCTCCAAAACCATGCTTTTTACCGTCCAAATAGGCATATGAAGCACTCTCCTTTTGGTAGAGTACGTAGACTTCGTGTTTATTATTTTTTAAGTTTCCTTCAGCACAAACCAATTCGAGTTCTTCCCCCATTGTCAATGCAGGAAAAAGTAATGATATAAGCGCTAAGACTCTATAAAACATAATTCAATTCCGGTTCTTTCGATGCGCGCGCACTTAACGCCGCAATCAGCTGCAGCCAACTTTGTGCTCTTTTTGCGTAATAATGGGAGTGCAGCGACCGCGCAAAAAGTGCACAAAATTGTGCCGTCGGCTGCATTGCCTGGTTAAGTGCCCCTAACGTACTCAACTAAAAGGAAAATTCCACCAACCATTAAGCTAACCGCCGAAGCTAGCAGGAGCGGTGCGAACGGAACTCCAATGTATACACCAACTACTATTGCCGCAATACCAAGTGATGCCGAATAAACTGATAGTGCATTAATCTTTGGATACCGGATTGATGCAACAATAGCTGTAACCACGCAAAATAGACCAATGAGAGAAAGTAAAGATAAGAAAAACGATCCAAAGTCTCTGAACATTCCGTGGAAAAAAATAGAGATTCCTAGAAAGCACATACCAGCCCAAAGAAAACCGGATGGAACAATCAGGAGCAATAAAAGTAATTTTTTCAATTTAATGCTCATAATTTCAACAGCACTTAACGCCCTGCACACGGGCGGCCGAAGTGAAGCGTAGGCCGTCCAGCCCGCGTAGTTTGCGGGCGATCGTGCTGCTGTTTGTTATGTTTTTTCACACTTTACTCTTTCTAGTAACGCAAACACTTTATTTGCGATCTCTGCTAACTGGGTGTTTAGCTTATTTACCTTATCTTCATCTTCGGTTGCATATTCTGTGACCAGCAAATCGTCAATATCACAAGTTGGTGCATATTTAATCCAAAGATCTTCTAAAAAGCTAAAGTCATTTCTCTCTATTTTATTTACCGCTCCTAGGGCTTCAAGTTCCCATTCGCGGATACCACGAGACCGAAAGTAACTAGCGGCTTCAAGTAATGCGATCTTAAGTTCTTCTTTAACCATGATTCGAAACATAACGCTAAGTTAACCGGCGCACAGTGCGAAGCACGCTTTTGTGCGTCCGACGCAGGCCGCGAGCGGCTGGAGTGTAGTTGAACGCCTTGTTAACTTTTATTGTACAGATTTTAAACCATTCGCCAATAGATGAGCCCATGAATTTTCGAACTCTTTTACTTTGGATTCTGACATTTGGAAAAACTTAGCCCGAGTCTCCTCCAGTGCCAATACAAAATCTTTACCTTCATAGATAGGAAGAAACTTACCGTCATATTCCCAGTCCCATTTTTGAGGTTTAGTTCGCTCCCAACATATTAAATGAATTAAACGGTCTTCCCAAACGTCAACCTTTAATTCTGCGTTTGTATCTGAAGGCTGAATCCTAATTTCTACCTTTTCGAGCCTCCCCTCTTTAAAGTGTTCAAATACTTTTTCTACAGATATATTCCAACAGTTATATTTTAGCGATTTAGAGCGTTTTCTTATTGCTCCTAATATATCTGAAAGAAATTCATTTTCAGACTCTGGAATTAAAAATTTTTTAGTTCGTCCCATTTTTACTGACTACTTGTGAACGCTAGAGAAAGTTAACGCCTGCAGCAACGGCCGCAATGGAGCAGCGAAGCTGCGGAATGGAGGTCCAGCCCCGTAGGGGCGCTGTTGCCTGCACTTGTTAGCATTTTACCGGAAACCCGCTATTTCAGAATTTAGAAAGTTAAGCCGCAAATCTTCTTCGTTTTCAAAACACTTGCCAAGCACATTGTCAGCTAGTTGATTGTTCGGCAGAGATCTGGGAACCAAATATGTATTTGAATACACTTCGATATTGG
>NZ_BAABQV010000011.1:0-31248 GCF_040371615.1 Microbulbifer sp. NBRC 101763 | reverse complement strand
ATGCGCTCTTCTACCATGTCGAAATCTTCAGAGTAACCTTCACTTTTCGAGAAGGCTTTCCCGCTAGTTTCAGTTCTATATATTGTTTTTACTGCGTAAATCTTCCACATGATGATTGAATGCTAACGCCTTGCTAAGGGGCAGCCGAAACGCAGTGTAGGCTGTCCCGCGGAGGCCGCGCTTTTTGCGGCCGGAGTGCACTTGAGCAACTTGTTATATGGCATTACTCGAAGCACCTTTTTATCAGGTAACCACATACCCACGCCAGACCAAAAAAGATACCTGATATGGCAAGCAGACCAAAGCTTGCACCAACTAGTTGAAGAGTGAACTCTTTGTCAGTAGATGCAAGCTCGGTAATTAGTGCTCCGATTATACCAACACCGAAAATACTGAATGCAACGAGACTGATGAGCATAGAAAAGAACACTAGAGGCTTTTGTAACCTCTTAAACTGTATTCCTAACAGTATTGCTTCTATTAATCCCATGGTTGAATCTTGTGTGCCTTATAACAGTTTATTAATGAGCCAGTGGCTCATTATCCACTTGGCCACTATTTCCTAAGTAGCCCCTTCAAGCTAAGTAAAAAAGCTTTTATTTACAGTAGGTTATAAATTTTCGTTCAAATAATAACCGGAGATAGTGAGCCACTGGCCCACGTTGCCTGATTCAACTACCCGCTCTTGAGCATATTTTACCCGTAATTAAATCAATAAGTTAGGGGGGATCTTTCCGTG
Source organism: Microbulbifer sp. NBRC 101763 (assembly GCF_040371615.1). Classification (NCBI taxonomy): domain Bacteria; kingdom Pseudomonadati; phylum Pseudomonadota; class Gammaproteobacteria; order Cellvibrionales; family Microbulbiferaceae; genus Microbulbifer; species Microbulbifer sp. NBRC 101763. Next base: position 30,509 of record NZ_BAABQV010000011.1, on the reverse strand, counting down.
GATGTAAGTCATGGCTCTATAATTCGGGCCTTCGCACTGGTGATACGCCCACTCTACTACTGATAACTACGGCCAGTATTAACCACTTGGTATCGCCATAGTCGCAATCGAGCTATGCACAGCCAAGCGGTTGGCCACTTTGACACTACAGTCAGATAACAGGCCTGCTATATGGTTGGCGACGTTTACCGCTTCGCCGTCATCGGTCTGTAGGGTTTTAGTAGTGACATAAACACTGGATATTGGGTCACCGGCACCGTGAGTCTGTACCGTGTTCTGGCCATCGCCTACATATATCACTGGGTGGGAGGATTTACCTCTGGTCGCGACTTGAGTTCATGTTAGTGGATGGTGCTAAGCTCGCCGAATAGAGGTCGATCACCGCGCTGCTACAAAGAAAAATATCAGATTTATGGTACGAGACTGGTACAATAAATATATTAAATCTTTAACTTATTGATTTATATATATTTTATTTTGGATGGATCCAGTCTAAAAGTGGCGCGGTGCAAAAGCGGTGGGTACTGTATTCAGACATAAACTGCGGCGTAAAAGACTATTAAAAACAGAGTAGCCCGCCATTATATGGGATGTAAAACCCATACCCTATGGCGGGATGGCCTGTTGTTGTTGAATCGGGGTGTCAGCACGGCTCGAAATGTTACCCTTAGCTTCTCCGGATCACGTGCTGACTTGATGGCGAGCCGTATTGTCAAAGTAGTTAACTGCCGGGTTGTCCATTGTTCTATTGCGGCAATGGTGACTCTGAACGGGTGATTACTTGTTCGGAGCAAAAGCGACCAGAGTTTGGTCAACACCGGAGCCAGCGGCTGAGCTGGCCAGTTCGCTCGCTATATGGAGAAGCTGGCTGACAACTTTCCCCCGCCAAAGCGGCCCTGAATAAAGCGGATGGTCTGCATTATATGAACAGAGCAGTGGTTGGCAGGTTGGCAACCGCTGCTTCGTTACGAGATAACGGTGATGCCGATACAAATCTGGCTGGGATGGTAGAGCAAACGCTTAGCGTATTAAACTGGGTTCATCAGGATAACCGAGCTACCAGACAGATAGGCTTTATTGGAAGCTACTTAACGTTTTAAACTCCCCTCGAAACCTCTCTTCCTTCCAGCTGGCTGTATCTAACGCCTGAATAAACTTTGAAATAAAATCAGTGAAGTTCTCGGCAATCAAGAGCTTTGTATCCTCATCTCGGCCAAAAGCTATTATCTGGCCAGGAATGCCTTTTTCAGCAGGGTCAAAATCGATACCAATATGGTTGCCTGCCCAATCAAAAGTTAATGGAATCCAAAACTTATTAATATATAGGGGTTTTATAAAGCCCTCCGGGTTGGACCGCATGTAATCAGCACAGTCCTCATTCATTTCTTCTTCATCCAGCTCTCGCCAACTATCCCAGCGCTGTGCAATTTCAGAGGTTGATAGAAATTGTGATTCAAAGAAAAGGCCTAACCCCCGAAAAAACTGACCATTATGTACTGACAAAAATTCTTTTAAGTCAGCCGGTAGCTCAACACCTAAGTGCTGCTCTAGTACCTCAATTTCGCCTTGTGAACAGCCTGAATTTAAATTCAACTTATCTAAACAGCCAAGTTGAGAAAGCTTCCCTTTTATAACCTCCCAAGAATCCTTCATATCTAGTATCTCATTGTTCCTTGCTATGAAATCAGCATACCATGGCAAACCAGAGTCACCAATTGAGTAATTAATTAGCCAAGGTAGCATTCTTCCATTGTGATTGGTATCGATGTATCCCTCGATGAGTATGCTGATTAGCTTTTCTGGGGTAGTGAGGGTTTTGTAGTTTCTATAGGTACTTTCTATAGAAGGTGGGGCATGCCAAGGTATATTCAAGTTGACAACTTTACCACGTTGATAATCTATATGTAGGGTTTGAATTGGGTACGGTTTGCCCCCATCAGTTGGCTCCTGAAGTTCATTGGTGAGGCGTTGGGGAGACTGGCGGGGTTGATGTTTTTGCTGACGAGGAGGGGTGCTGTGGAAAACTGTAAAAATAGAGCGCGGCCGGGCCGTTTATTGGATACCAATCCTACGGTAACCATTATGGCGCCCCTGTATGGACAGGGCTTGCTATGCAAGTCATCGATAGATAAATCTAATGGCCGAGGATTTTTGTTCATGAAGGTCAAAGATATTTGGAAGAGGTACCAAGTTGATGATAGGAAACCAGTATAAAAAAATCAGAATCGTAAGCCTTTTCGCTCAAATACATCTGATAGAAATTCTATAAAAGCACCTACCTTTGCAATTTTGGCGCGATTTTGGGGATGCAGTGCATATATACCTATTCTTTCCATGCTCCATTTTGGTAGTAGGTTAATAAGAGTGCCCTCTTTAACTTCTTGAAAGCACATGTAATCTGGTAAGACTGCGATACCACAAGAATCAATTGTTGCTTGTTTAATAGTTGAGAGGTCATCTGAGTAAAACCTCGGTTTTATTTTTTGTTGAAAAACCCTATTTCCATTTTGCAAAATAATTTTTGATTCATTACCCAAGGCGTTCATAAATAGCCACTGGTGATGTACAAGTTCTTTGATATTTAAAGGTGTACCATTTTTATTGAGATAATCAGGGCTGGCATAAATTTTTCTGCAGGCGTGACCGAGGGGCCTCGCAATCAGCCTTGAGTCATCCATTTCCCCAACCCGTACAACAACGTCAAAACCCTCCTCGATCAGGTCTACCCGATGGTTCACCAGGCTCAAATTCATTTGTATTTCTGGATAGTGATTCAAAAAAATTGCCAGGGCTGGTTTTAGGATTTGCTGGCCGATAGTGATTGATGCGCCAACCTTAATAGGACCGCGGTGAACTTGTAGTACCTCAGAAACTTCGGCCTCTGCCAGCATCATTTCTTCTTCAATACGTTTACAGTGATTTAAATACTTTCTTCCTGCTTCTGTTAAAGCCTGGGAGCGGGTAGAACGTTCTAATAGCTTGACGGATAGTCGATCTTCTAGCCGAGCGACCTTTCTGCTTACGTTGGCTTTTGGAATTCCCAGACGGTCTGCAGCTTGAGTAAAACTGCCTGTCTCTACCACCGCCAAAAAAACCATCATATCGTTTAAGTCGTGAATCATGGAAATCTATTGTTGTTAAAAATGAAATAATTTTGTTCATTTTTTAGTATATATCAAACAATAGATTGCACCTAAGATGCTCCCGTATTGCAAATGTCTGGGAGGCACATTTTGAAGATTCTCACTCGTGACTCGTTACCGTTAGGTGGTTTTGCTGGGCTAAAAGAGCACAGGCTGGTAACCGACAGTCGTGTATTTGGCCCTCATAAACGCCCAAATACCTTTGAAGGCCTGGATAACTTTGTGTATTTGGCCGATGCGCGCTTTAAATCCCGTGGTGAAACGGGCATGCATCCACATCATGAGATAGATGTTATCTCGGTGATGATAAATGGGCGTATACAGCATGAAGGCTCATTAGAAGATGGCAGGGGGTTGGAAAAAGGTGGCGTACAAGTCCAGCGGGCGGGAGGTCAGGGTTTTACTCACAATGAAGTAAATCCAGATACCAGGAAAAACCGAATGATCCAGCTATGGGTTCTACCTACAGCGCCTGGCCAGGCCGCTGGTTACAAGTATTACATACCTGCCGAAAGTGGAGTTACTAGAATTTATGGGGGAAATAAGAACCAAACAATTATTTTCGATAGCAGTACGATTATTGAAATTGCCAATTTATCGGCGGATCAGCAACTATCAATTAACAGTGAATCTCTGGTGTATCTAACCAAAGGTAGCGGCCGATTTATTGAAGAGGAGCAAAAAGAGACTGTAACAGATGGAGATTTGATCAGAAGTTACAGCGGTAAATTAATAGCGGATACCGATATTAGTGCCATTGTAGTTAGGAAGTCCAATCAGTAAATGAGAAGATAAATGCATGAATAAGTACGTTGAGACATTGACGGTAGATAATTCTGTATTGGCGTTAGTTGACCATCAAACAGGGTTGCTGGTGAGTTGTCGGGATATGGATCCCCATCTAATGACCCAGAATATTAAGGGGCTGACAAGTCTTGCTAAAACAGTAAACATGCCCACTGTTGTTACTGCAAGTATGCCTGACGGTCCGAATGGACCAGTTATGCCAGAAATAACAGATATCTTGGGCGATGAAATAATTGAGCGCGCGGGTGAGATAAATGCTTGGAAAAGCCCAGAATTTAAACGAGCTATAGCAGCGACGGGCCGTAAAAAAATTATTATGGCAGGTATCGTTACAGATGTTTGCCTGATGTTTCCCGCGATTTCTGCCGTGGCAGAAGGATATGATGTATATGCTGTGGTAGATGCCTCTGGTACTTGGAATAACACCGTTATGCAAGCGGCTATGCATCGTATGAGCCAAGCGGGGGTTAAGGTTGCCACCTGGTCATCTGTGTTGGCAGAGATAATGGACGATTGGCGAAGTGAACAAGGAATGGAACTCGGCGAAATATTAGCTCAGCACACTACATACCGCTGGGTATACAACAGCTACCTTAGTGCAACTAACCAAAAGTAGTTCAGAGCCCCTCTTGTGTTAATAAGAGGGGTGGGAGAAAGTCCATGCGTCACCACAACAGGCATCTCGTTGTATTTATCACTTTTTTATCGTTGGTGCCCCTCGTATATTTTATTCCCGATGGAGTGGCCCAAATTTTACCAGATCAAAAATTCCTCCAAGTAGTTGTTGCAGTGGGTATAATTGTGCCTGTTACTAGCTATTTGATTTTACCCTTAGCTTTGTATGCTGTTAAATATATCAATAACAAGCATATTGGGTCTGCTGTTCATAGGTATTTCTGCAGGTAATGCTTTTTTCGGTACTATTGCCCCTATCTGGTTAGGCGAGGGGGAAGGCACTATCCTTTAGGAAAGTGGATAACCTGGGTTCAAAACAATGGCGGCATCCACTCTAGCTATATATTTGATAACTTATTGAGTGCTCAGATAAAAACTTCAGAAGTATCATTATATTGATGCAGCTTACGTTAGAGCGTATTATTTTTCATCTTCCTAGAAGTATGGCTAGCCAGAAAAAATTGATAGCTTGCTGTTTTTAAGAGTATATCTGATAAAAGGAATTAAGTATGAGAAGTAAACTAATCTGTCTGAGTATTGCAGCAATGGCTTTGGGAGGTTGCACTACTCTGATGAAAGAAACCGTCTCTAAGAGGGCGCCTTTTGACTTAAATTGTGATGCTTCATCTATAACTATCCACCAATTGGGTACCAGAACATATGGTGTTGCCGGATGTGATAAGCGAGCCACCTATGTATTACAAGGGCCTTGCTCAGGCCCTGGAAGCATGTGTGTAGCTGTAATGAATTCTAGTGTAGAGGAAGGTTAGAAGTAGGGGGCAATAAGCCAGCGGGTGCAAAGGGTTTCTCTCTGCTGGCTGAAACTTGTTACTCACATGAGTACTGCTCTTCAATAGATTTTCGGTAAAACTAATCCACTCCTGTAGTGCCAAATACCTAAACTCTTTGTTCCTTTAGAAATTCGGTTAGAGTAGAGGTTTGATTAGAAGGTACTGTAGTTTTGTATGGTTTTTCCATAACTGGCTGCCGACCTCTCCACTGATATTTTCACTGAAAATTACCACGTCCCTATTTTGCTATCGTAGAATTAAGCTCTGCGCGGGACTTTATTACGGTTAATCGAGAGAAGCATTGAATTCTTTTGATCGATTAGAGGTTCCGTTCCCGCTCAGAGGTGCTGGAATGGCTAGAGGTTTCAGTGCTTTCGTGAGTTGATGTTGCCTTATCCTGCAGAGTGGCTTCGAGTTTCCGTGCCAGTTTTCGCGCAGTGGCGCGGTAGCTGGTGAGTTTCCCACCGGCTACGGCGAGAATCCGAGGTTTGCGCTCATCATCGCAGCAGATCATAGATTCCCTTGAGCGTGCAAATGGGCTTTTCTCCGCTTCAGGTAGTACCCGCAGACCGGCAAAGCTTTCACAGATATCTTCAGCTTGCAGCCCGCGAGTCTGGGTGAAGTACTGCTGCACAGTGCGCAGCAGGTAGGACTCCTCCTCAATTGTGGGGGACACATCCCGCGGATCGCCACAATAAGGACGCTCTGTGGTGCCCACCAGGGTTTTATCCTGCCAGGGCATCACAAAAACTGCGCGCCCATCATCAGCTTCCACATAAAAGATTTTGTTGCCAAGAGATAGCGGGAGCAATATGTGGGTGCCTGCGACCAGATCTATTGGTGGAAGGGCGACTGGCGGTGAGCAGCGAGCATTTGTAGTGGCGACCCAGGGGCCGCTGCAGTTGACCAGGGCACGGGTGCGCAGTGTGTTGAGTTTACCGTCGGCCACATAGTCAATCCGTACACAATCTTCAGTGACCTCCGCTCCTACCAAACTGCCGGGACAGATAATCTGTGCACCATGGGCAATTGCGGATGCAACCACATCACGGGTGAGGGCGGCATCATCTGTCTGTGCATCGTAGTAGCGGAATACGGCAAGTAAATCTTCACGCTTTAGACCGGGCAGGGTATCCCATTCAGACCTAGGCAGGGATCGGAATCTAGAGTCGCCATTTCGAATACCGGAGAGCAGGGCATAAAGGCTGAGCCCCAGTCTGACCATCCAGGGAGATCTTTTGCTGTTGCGATACACAGGGATATAAAAAGGCACCATGCGCACCAGCTGAGGTTTGTTATCCAGTAACCAGCTGCGTTCGCGCAGGCACTCATAAACCAAGCGGAATTGTCCGCTTTCCAGATATCGCAAGCCACCGTGAATCAGTTTTGAAGAGCGTGAGGAGGTCGCAGCGGCAATCCCCAGCTGCTCTAAAATGACGACAGAGTGATGGGCTTGGGCCAGGGCCTCAGCGGTACCGGCGCCGAGAATTCCGGCGCCGACGACTAGAACGTCAAAATCCGTAGACATCACTCGCTTCCCGGGAGCGCATTAATAATGGCAGGTTACCGGTCAGGATATGGTGTGCGCCGCGTTTACGCCAGAGAACGGCCTCCTCTGTGGAGTTGATTTCATAAACAACCCACTGCCAAGGCCCCGGTGGTAGTTCATTGCACTCAACAAAACTGTCCCGAATCAGCAGATACTCAGGTGCAAGAGTAACAATATCTGCCGATAGACAGCGGGAGACGCAGCTGATCTGCAGTGCCACCCTGTGCCAACCCATATTGCGTGCAGCACGTAAGCTGCGACAGTCCTGGGAGAGCAGGGCGAAGGATTCGCGTTCATTACGCATGAGGTCCAGCAGCTTTTCCACTGCTGCGGTGAAACCGATGCCGGTAATATTGGATGCGGAAATCCCTACAAACCAGTCCAGGTGGCGATGACAGCTTGCCCAGTCCACCAGTTGGATAAATGAGTTGATGGGCTGGTGGTGTAGTTGTGAGTCCCTCAGTTCGTGAAAGAAGTGCACGCGCTTATCGCTGGGCAATTGCAGTGTATCGCTGTGGAAACACCAGGGTGTTCCGTCCAGGCTGAAGCGGACATCGCACTGGATTGCGCAGGCCCCCAAGTTATGGGCTGCTTCGAAGGCGGCGATTGTATTCTCCGGTTGGCGGGTCTTGTCGCCTCGGTGCGCGATTAGCATGTGAGTAAAGTCCGGAAAGCGGGTGTTATTGTCGGCTGGATTTGGGGCGAGCGGCCCCTGTCACCAATGGGTATTTCCGACCTGGGTAGGCCCCGGGTCTTACAGGAAAAATAGACTGTGCTCCAGTTGTTGCAAGCATGGTGGGGCTGAAATATTGGCGCCTGGTACCATGAGCCGGCATTAGGGATTGAATTAGGCTGGATCGCCAACTGCAGTTTACGCAAATGTGATGGTGCTGGGGCTCTGAGAGGTATGGTGGGAAGTTTAACGCTGGCTTTGGTGCAGCTCATCTTTAGGGTGGCGCCATCTTCAATGCAAAGTATTGTCGCAGCAGGCAATGCAGTATCCGCTAGCGCCCGGATTATATTGATATTGCCCACCCGAGCTGAGTGGCGCCAGTTTGAGAAGGGAGCTAAGCGCGAGCTGTGTTTGAGACAGATTCCCACACAGCATTTCTCCTTGGTCGCAACTGGGTTGGATGAAGGTGAACAGCAGAAGCCGCTTTCACTGGGGGCTGGAAATTGCCTCTCTGAAGTGCGACTGAAAGATTACTCTCAATTGGTTATTACAGAGAAATAATTATCTTTCCCAAGGCTTGATTGGTAAATAAAGCCAACTGCCGCCCACTCCTAGTGTAAAATACCGCCACCAGAATAATGAATGCCGAGTTATTCACTTTCCTATGAAAAAGATATTCCTTGCATTGCTTTTGGCAATTTCACAGCCAGCCCTGGCTGCGATGTCTCTAGACAAAGTAATCCTTTACCTCGATGACGCTCCCAGTGCTCGGGATGACGTTGTAATCACCAACCCGGATAATGAGACTCTGTACTTACAAACAGAGATTTTCCGGGTGGATAACCCCGGGCAGGAGAATGAGCAGCGTGTAAGGGTGGTGAACCCCGATGAATTCAAGCTTCTTGTCAGCCCGGCCAAGGCTGTCCTGGCACCAGGAGAAAGAAGACGTTTCCGCCTGATGGCCTTGGATCGTGACCTGGAAGAAGAGAAAGTTTATCGGGTGACGTTTAAGCCAGTTGTCGGAAAAATCAAAACTGAGCAAACGGCCTTAAAAATACTCGTAGCCTACCAGGCCTTGGTATTTGTGCAGCCAAGCAGCGGCCAGTATAAAGTTGAGCTTGTTGGGGAAGGAGATAGCTACAAGCTGGTTAATGATGGCAATATCAATATTGAAGTTGTTGAAGTACGTCATTGCCTCGACGATGGAAGCTGTAGGAAATTGAATGTATCGGGCCGTTTGTATGCCAGAACTAATCTCTCACTTGAGGACATTCCAAAAGATGGGGAGTTGGAAGTACTGTTACGTGGGCGCAAAAGCGAAAGGGTTCGTTTCCCTCTTAACAGTTAGCCTAAATTTTTTTCGATATAGCGACTAATAAAGTTAGTGGCTTTTTATATTTTTCTGCCATGAGAGGTTTTATTTAATGCTGGCTCCTGTGGTAAATCTACTGGCTACTAACCGTCACCGTCAAAACATCGGTATAAAACGGTTCGTTGGCATTTTCCCAGTCTGACGGGGAGACGCTGATATAGATTCTCGCGTTGTCAGAAATACAGGACTCATCAGTCCTGCGGGAGAAGCTACCAGGCACGTCCCCGAGTCCCCCGGGCGCTATGCCGCTGGTGCCCGTTAAGTCATCTGAGAAAGTTACTGTATAGGGTATATTTTCGCTTGATCCACCTAACTCATAACCGCTGCTTCCACCACCGCCGGTACTGCCATTACTACTGCTAAGGTTAACGGTATAGTTGGAGAATCCGATACCGCCTACACAGAAATCTTCTGATCCCTTAATAATCTGGCCCAAAGTGATGCCTGAATTACTCAGGTCGATATCTCCCAGGTTGCGAATAGTAATATTTGGTTCTACTTCCAAGACTATGTCGAACTCTATGGTTTCTGTATCAATGGGGAAAATTAAAAAATACTGGCTTAGTTCCATTTGAAAGTTGCCAGAGTATCGACTGGAAGATGGAATGAGAGAACCATCTACCTCGATAGAAAGAAAAGCACCTGTATCGGTTGTGGTACCACCAAAGGAGCCGGCCAGAACTCCTGGATTTAATACCTCTGTAATGCCTCCGTTGGAAGTGAATGTTATAGAAATATCAATCTGCTCTCCGTTATCTGAGACCAGTGAAAAAGTATTGCCGTTTAGCGGTGATATTTCTAAATAGTACGACCAGGCATTACCGCGTCGATGACTGCGTAAGGTGAAAGGGATATCCTTGGGGGCTGTTTCGTAATTTAAAGTGTGGGATCCCCCAAGATTACAAGTGCGTAAACTACCATTACTGGAACAACTGGTCTGCGAATTCACTGGTAAGCCCAATCCCATAGCTAGGATAAGCATAAAATAAACAGGCCAAATAGCTTTTTTTAGAAGTGTTTTAGTGGTGTACACCTTTTGCCTCCGAGGTGTATTCGATTTGGCAAAGAGCGCGAGATTGCTCAATGGTGCCTAGATTTAGCCAGTTTTCCCCACCGGATTGGATTTTTATAGGGATGCGGCAGTTACTCCAGGTAATTTCCTGGGCGGTTAGAGTTTGCTGGTCGCCACTCACTTCCAGTTGGAAAACGCCATATTGATCGGTAACAGTATTGTGGTCGCCGATGAAAACCTGAATGTTGGCTATTCCTATGCCTTCATCGCTTAGTCGGCCTAAAACCAGTGTTTGGGGCAAGATCTGGTAGCTCGCTGAACTTACGTTGCCGGGATAAAGGGTGACAGTTTCACTTCTCTCGCGAAAATCAAAGAAGCCTTGTTCAAGCGGGCGCAGTGACAAATCGTAACTTTTAAAAGCCGGTAGATTAATAACAGATTTGTTACCACCCTTGGCATAGCCGCGCCGAACACCATTCACCAGTACTTCAAAATTCTGTTGATCACTTCCTTCAATATCGACAATAACTGCGCTTTCCAATGCCCTTTCGCCTCCCCAGGCCAGCTCTCGACCTGTGGAAATCAAGTTGGTGCTAAAGCTTCCCAGATAATTAATGGCATCACCCTGATCATCATGAGTAAAACCGACAGTGGCACTTGCATAGCCCATATGTCCCGCCAGGTGGGTACGGCTTTCCAGGTAATTTGCCCCCGGTGCTTTTTCAACAAAGAGTTTCTGCTCAAACTCTGGTGCCCATAAGTCACGGTCACGCCAGCGGGTATGAAAAGCCAACCGTTCCCCGTCTGTTCCGCTATCACTATTTTCACTGTGCAAATTAGCGGTGTGCTGCCAGTGTTTTGATCGCAGGCGGAACTCGATACCAAGGTTGGAATATTGCAGCCCATCTGCTTTGCCGTAGGAGAAGCTGGCATTGCCTAGCCAATTTGCGCTTTGAAAGAAAGTGCGGCGAAACTCCAGGGTTGTTAGTTTACGTGCTCCATCGGCAGTGTTATCCAGAGTGAAATCATTGGGTAATAGATTTTGAGCTTTGTCCCGCTCGCTATGGCGCAGGGAAAGATGCCCACCCAGAATACCGCTTTGTAAGCTAAAGCTGCGCTGGGAATACCCTCCGGGTAAAAGCTGATAGTTGTTATCGAAAGGCCGCTGGTCTTTTGCTGGAAGCCTGGCCTCCATCGCATTTATGGTGGCAAAAGGCGTTTTGATTAGAGCTTGAAAACGGTGGCCATTACGGCCTTCACTGGTAGTAACCAGGCTTGGGGAAAATTCCAGATATTGCCCCACCCAGCGCAGGCCAACCTCTGCCAGTTGTTGCTTCTCGGTGGTAGCTACTGACGCGAATAGTCCTGTGCCGGTTGAAAGGCGGCGCGCAATCGAGCCTTGAACCAGTCCTTCATCATAATACTCGGGCAAAGTGCCGGTATTGTAGGGTAGAGTGGGTAACCCTGCTTGGAAGCTCCACAACCACTCTCCCGGAGCCGGCAGCAACGAGTCCTTGGCAAAAAATTCTGTGTGCTGGCTGAGTGCTCGCCCGGTCTCATCATATGTACGAATCTCCACTTCATAGGCACCATGCGGCATAGTGGAGGTATTTAATAAACGGTTACCTGCCTCCAATAGTTCTGTGTGAACCAGGCGCTTATCCCGATAGACTTCAACCCGCCCGCGTACTGGCATATTAATTTCCAGTGGGGCTCCTTGCTGGTACTTAATATCGGTACGGCTTCGCTGGGACTTTCGCAACTCCAAACCGTATATAGTCTCTTGAGCCTTAAAAAAATTAAGCCCACCTTGTGGCTGCAATAACCCTATTGAATAGGCCTGCCCACGAAAATCCCTGCTCCAGTGCAAGTTATGAAGCCGGCCACCCTGTTCTGTTGCGTTGGACCAGAGGCTGTGCAGCGCGCTCTCACCAAAACTGATAATGGTATTGCCGCTCAATGTTGCCTGGTAACTATTTGGGCTCCAATCACTTTCGACACCACTCCAGGTGCCACTTAGATTCTGAATTACAGAGAAGTCACTACTGGCAGCCGGTAAGTAAGGGTCTTTAATCGCTGCTTGCTGAGGCAACAGTTCCGGTGCAAAAAACAAATCAAGCCGAAAACGCTCTTCGTCATAGATAACTGCGAACTCCTCAGGCAGCAGGTATCCACAGTTCACTTGTCTAGCTGAGTGACAGATATATTGTGTATTTTTGGACTGGCTTGTTCCCAGTAAAGTGAGTACCCGTTCAGGGTCTTTCACTTCTGGCAGAAGGGCGAGTACAGATTCGGGGGAATCAAAGCGGATATGGTTAGACTCTACTGAAACCTGCGCGGCCCCAATTTCCTTACCACCATAATAGAGATCAACCACAAGATGTTCGGAGACTAGCAGCGCATCAAATCCTTCCGGCGCTGAAGTTTCCAGCAAGAAGGTAGCCGCTGTTGCCGCTAGGGCATCAGATTGAAGGGCTTGCGCCAAGCAAAAAGCCAGCGCCAGCCCTCTCGGGTGACGTCCTGCCATAAGGAGCTGTCGGAGCAGTTGCTAGAGTCCAACTGCCCTCTAAATTACTCGGAAGCTACGGTAATTTCGAGAATATCAGTGTAAGTTGTGCCATTTAGCACATCGGCCTGCTGCCATTCATTTTGATCCACAGTTACTTGGAAATGAGCATTGTCTGAGCCACAGGAAGCAGCCTGTCTATCCAAGTTGGTAACGGGAGTACCGCTTGTTACTTCCTGATAGAGATTAGAGGTGTCGTTTACGAAGCCAACGCTATAACCGACATCTATACCATTCCCCTTCAGGTTAAATGCAGTATCACTGTCAGTGTTATCACTTTGAAATGTGATACTAAATTTTGAGAAGCCGAAGCCGGCCACACAAAAGGTATCGTCACCTTCTGCGCTGTCACCAAGATCGTCAACTGTAATTAGGATGTCTTCGACTCCACTAATTTCAATTGCAGGGGTAATGCTCAGGGTGATTGTACTATCTGCACTAGCGCCAGCAGCCATTGAGGTCGTTGAAGCGCTGAAGAGTAAGCCTGCTGCGACTGCAGAGACCAGAGAACGAACTACATTTTTTTTCATGGCCTATCTTCCTGAGCCGTTGATTTATCATTTTGAGGAAAAGTTGCTCACGGAAATCCCTGCACAATAAGGGCTATTGCGTTAGTCAAGCTATTCCATGTTTATGGCGGCAATCATACTTTTTTCGTGAATCAAGTCACGTCAATTGTGTACTTTATTTGAGCTATGGCACGAAAAGCATCTTTTTGTTGAAAAAATACCGCCTGGGCCCAGGGGCAAGCCAGCGCTATAATCCCGCGCCTTAACAGTCCTTTATCTATCTTCTATCAGGTTTGTCATGACCGTAAGAACCCGAATTGCACCTTCACCAACCGGTGATCCCCATGTTGGTACTGCCTATATCGCTCTCTTCAACCAGTGTTTTGCCCGCGCACAGGGTGGCCAGTTTGTACTTCGTATTGAAGATACCGATCAGCAGCGCAGCACCCCGGAATCCGAGAAAGCGATTCTCGACAGCTTGCGCTGGTTGGGTTTGGATTGGCAGGAAGGGCCCGATGTAGGAGGTCCCCACGGCCCCTACCGCCAGAGCGAACGCGGTGATATCTACAAAACTTACTGCGACGAGCTGGTACAGAAAGGACATGCCTTCCACTGTTACCGTACTGCGGAAGAACTGGAGCAGCTGCGTGAAGGATTGCGCGAAGCAGGGCGCACTTCACTGAAGCCCAGCGACCTCGCCCTGCCGGAAGAAGAGGTAGAGAAGCGCCGCGCCGCCGGAGCGCCTTATGTTGTGCGCATGAATGTGCCTGAGAGCGGCACTTGTGTAGTGGAAGACCTGCTGCGCGGTACTATCGAGATTGACTGGGCCCAGGTAGATGCCCAGATTTTGCTCAAGTCCGATGGAATGCCCACTTACCACCTGGCGAATGTGGTAGATGATCACCTGATGGAGATCACCCATGTACTTCGTGGTGAAGAGTGGATTAACTCTGCGCCCAAGCACAAGCTGCTGTATGAATACTTTGGGTGGGAAATGCCGGTGCTCTGCCACTTACCGCTGTTGCGCAACCCGGACAAGACCAAGCTGTCCAAGCGTAAGAACCCCACCTCTATCCTCTATTACCAGCGCGCCGGCTTTATGCCCGAAGCCCTGCTGAACTATCTGGGCCGCATGGGCTGGTCCATGCCGGATGAGCGTGAGAAGTTCTCCCTCGAAGAGATGCTGGAACACTTCGACATCCAGCGTGTCTCCCTGGGCGGCCCGGTATTCGATGTGGAGAAGCTGTCCTGGCTGAATGGCCTGTGGATTCGCGAGCTGGAAAACGAGCAGCTCGCCGATCGCCTCACCGAGTGGATGTTTAACCGTGACAATCTGCTCAAGGTGCTGCCACAGGCCAAAGAGCGTATGGAGACCTTCGGAGATTTTGCTCCTCTGGTTAGCTTCCTCGCCTCCGGCAAATTGCCCCTGACCGAAGAGAGCTTCAACGGTAACAAGCTACCCCTGGATGACCAGAAGAAACTGCTGCAATTTGCCCTGTGGCGCCTCGAAGCCCTGCGTGCTTGGGATAAGGACAGTATCTTCCAGGCAGTGAAAGCCCTGTCCACAGCCATGGAAATCAAGCTGAAAGACTTCAACGCCCCACTGTTTGTCGCCATCAGCGGCACCACCGCCTCCTTCTCTGTGATGGAAGCCATGGTACTCCTGGGCCCCGACCTCAGTCGCGCCCGCCTGCGTCAGGCAATCGACGTACTGGGCGGCGCCGGGAAGAAGGTGCTGAAGCGCTGGGAAAAGGAGTACGCTGGGCTCAATTAAGGCTTTGCTGCCTTCATAGCCCTTGGAATTGACAGCTTCTAAGGGCGTCCATTGTTGGCAGCTAACTAATTGATTAAAAAGTTATTTTTTCTGTTGACAGGCGCCTAAACCTTGCTAAAATGCGCCCCGCTTTCGACGGAAACGTCAGGCAGCAGAATTTGGGGCTATAGCTCAGCTGGGAGAGCGCAACACTGGCAGTGTTGAGGTCAGCGGTTCGATCCCGCTTAGCTCCACCAAATTTCCCTTGTCTCTCAAGGGGTTGTAGAAGAAGAGAAATTGACTTCTGCAAGGTGTACACAAACTGTACATAAACCCGCACACAAACTCGCGGGGACGAAAAAAGGGCCTTATGGGCCCTTTTTTCGTCCAGCTCTTCCCTTTAGAGACTTTAGAGCTCAAACACTTATCCAATCTGATAGATCTTAATTTCACTTGAATGATTGTGGAATAATGAAGTTCTTTTATCCCTGATCTGAAGTGAGAAATTTCTGGCCATATGGTGATATATTGAAGCCTCTTTCAATACACGATTAGTGCCGCGTAACGTGGCCTAGATAATTAGAAGCTAGATACAAAAACAGAAGGACTTCCATGGTTAGTGCAGAAACATTGATGGAACAAGCAGGAGATACAGTCACCGTATGGTTGAACCAAGCTCAGCAGGCAGTGTCTGGGATGGATCTTTCAGATGAAGCTAAAGCCCAAATTATCTCCGCTTTTATACAGGCTGCAGCTCAAGACCAACATACGATGACCATCCGGGCTCTTGCTGAGAATCAGCTTTTAGCGGGAGTTTCTTAAAGCGCATAAATAAGCCATCTACCAAAAGGCTACGAAAAGTAGCACTGCTGGATATTTTTCTAACGCTTTGCGGCTCCAAATTTTCCGCAAAGCTGCTCGTTAGCTTCGAAAAGGATTTTGCTTAATATGAACGCGACTGAGAGGATCAGATTCCTTACAAAGAATATCAATTCATTACTTGTTGTTCATTATTCGTGCCAAAATTTAAATGATAATAATGAAGGGTACTCTCCTAGGATAACTTCAATAGCAGTTTTGCATGTTGGAAGCTCAACAATGCATAGTTACTCTATTCATCTTGTAGCAGAGTTTAAGAAAATACCTAGAGATGAAATAGACGGACATTATGACGAATTAGAAGCTGTAATGCTTGATGATTTTTATAGATTTGTTCAAGAGCATCAAGATCATTATTGGTTACATTGGAACATGACCAATATTAATTTTGGCTTCGAAACGCTTGAGCACCGCTACCGAGTGCTGATGGACAGGATTCCACCAAAGGTGGACGATTCAAAGAAGTATAACCTTCCAGCAATGGTTTCAGAAATTTATGGCACAGATTTTGTAGACCATCCTAAGATGTCTAATCTTATGGACATTAATGGTGGAAAATCTAGAGACTTTCTTACAGGTTCAGAAGAAGTAGAGGCTTTTACGCGTAAAGAGTATTTGAAGTTACACAAATCAACCATGTCTAAGGTTTACTTTTTTAAATCTGTTTTTCATAAAATGCAGTCTAGAAAGCTAAATACAACTAGATCTAATTGGCGAGCTAAAGCCAATAAAATGTTAGAATCTATACCAGCAAAAGTTTTGGCCCTCGTGGCAGTGTTCTGCAGTGTGGGACAGGTTGCTTATTCAGCGTATACTACTTTTACAAATGAATCAGTAAATGTTGAACCTGCCAGTTCCGAAAAAGATCCGGAATCTCCACATCAAAATCAAGTTGATACTTGAAACACTCGTCTGCTAAACGTATTAGCATTATGCTTCGGTATTTCCTGTAAGTTTCCTCACTTTAAAATACTTTCTGTTTTATTTTCTTATTTAGATAAATTTTTTAATTGATATCGCGCTTAGTTTAGTAAACTGTGACGATATGTATGTTTCCCTGAGTTGATTATAAAAGATTAAAAAATTAATATCTAGAGTTGAAAAATAATTTATTTTATATTGGTTATTTGTGAGAGCATATTTTAAATAAGAAGGAATTTGGTATGTCCAATATAGAAAGTATAAAGCGTGCAATAGAGGCCTACTTGAATAGAGAGGAGACTCCTTACTCAATAATGATTGATGGAGATTGGGGGGTAGGTAAAACACATCTATTTAAAAAAGAAATTGTTCCAATTGTTGGCGACGATGAACATATTTATATATCCCTTTTTGGCCTGGAAACAATTCAAGATATAGATAATGAAATATTTAAATTTATGTCTAGCATTGCTGATTCTGATGAGGGTTTCATTAAAGGCATTCTTAATTCTAGCCCGCAAAATATTGATGATATTAAAGTTGGAGGCCTTGGGTATGCTGTGCAATTTGCTTTTAAAAAATGGAAATCTAGCCGACTAAAAAAAAGTAAATCTCTCATACTCTGTTTCGATGATTTTGAGCGTTGGAAGGGTGATGTTAGAGTGTGTCTTTCTTATATAAATAAGCTTGTGGAGCATGAAAAAGGCAAATGTATAGTCATTGGATCTTTAGATAAACTTGGCAGTGAAAGCAAAAAAAGTATTTTAAATGCTAAAGAAAAAACAATAAGACATATATATAAGTTGGAAGTTAACCCGAGAGATGTAATTTATTCTTCACTTCAGTTGGTTAGTTTTGCAAATTATAAATCTGAGCAGTACATTAAACAGCTTATAACTGAGAATGAGCATAGGATAGTAGATATACTGAAAGGATCAAATTACCAAAACATTAGAATAGTTAGTGATTCAGTGCAATTCTTGGATTACATTTACTGCAACAATGAAGAAGTATTTAATGTAAGTAAGGCGTCAGCTATATCATATTACTGTTGTTTATTGTCCACCTTGATATTATTTAGGAAATACTTATTGGATGAGGATATACAAAGAAGGATTGTCAGTCATGGGGATGATCAAAGTTTTGAAATATTGCATGAAATTGGATATTTTAAAGAAGAAGGAGATTCGAATTATATTGGCAGGGAATCGAAGTATCTTTTGGAGCAAGTCTTTTATAAAGATCCGGAAATAAAACTGGTTGGAATTTTTAGTATTGTTGAAAAAGGTTTTTATTGTGAGAAAGATTTTAAAAATTGTTTTAATTCTTGGAAAGAGACGCAGGCGTTTGAATATTATTTAGATGTTTTTACATACTGGTATATGGAGGATGCTGAGGCTGATAATTTATTTCGGGAAGCGTGCAGGCAGATATTTGATGATAGGTCTGTTAAAAACCCGGTTACTTTGCTTGCTTTTGCGGATCGTGTGATTAATGACATAAAACGCGGGATTTTGAATTTAGAATTTGACAAAACTAAAGAAAGAATTATATCTCTATTCGATGAGCTGTATGAAGATAGAGTTATGGATAGAGTTCCAAAATTAAAGAATTTCATTGATAGTAGCAAGTTCGTATACTCTAAAGAAGTGCTTGAATATGTCTGTAAGCGTCATGAGCAATACATGGCTGATGAAGATATAGCTGATGATACCAAGTTTTGGTGCCTGCTAAAGATGAATCCTCAGAGGTGGCATGAGCTATTTAAAGAATTTAAATATAAGCCAGTCTTTACTTTCTATGATAGTCCTCAAGAGGTGATTGATGGGTTAGAGAACCTTAAGAATAGTGATATTTTTGAATTGACACGAATACTTGGCTCACGATTATCAGATCCAAATTGTTCTGCCGCTTTAAATTTAGAAGAACAGAATTCTGATGATTTGAGTGAGGCTATTTTGAGTAAATACTCGAATAATTTTGGTATTCGATCTGGTCATTTTAAACAATTAGCTCGAATTCTAAAAAACAGAAGTGATAGATACGATTTGAAGTAATAGAATATTATTAAATATGGTGGAGTGGTCAAGCATTTTATATGTTTGACCATAATGTTGAAGGATTTGTGTTGGGGGAAAGTGAAGAAATAATCCGATTTGTTGGTTGTTAATTATTAATTATCTATTTCAAAATTTTCCGCCTATTGCCTTTTCATCCAGAAAAATACTGATTTCCTTATAATCAATACCGTGCCCTGTTTGATAAGACTGCGTAACCCGCTCATCAGTATGCGCCATCACTTGCTGCACTGATTTAACATCATACCCCATACGCTTAAACCGATCTGATGCCAAGCTACGAACTTCGTGGAAGCTGGGTGGTGTTTGGTTTTTAGGTAAGCCTATATAGAGTCCGGTAGCGTTGCGGGCTTCAGTGAACATATCGCTCAGTCGATCAGGGCTTACCTGGCAAACATGCTCTTTAGTTTTTCCTGTGCGGCGTTGCTTGGGTGTGTGGCTCAGTAGGTAGGGGCAGCGAAAGTTTCTAATGCTCAGCTCTTTCGCTCGGTTGATCAGTTTGCCTAGTTGCTGATGTGTCGTCAGGTTAAAGCTTAAGTGGCTGGCTGCGAGGCTATCTCGTTGGGCTTCGGACTTGTTAATTGTTTTACGTAGATGATTGCCCTGAAGGTGCTTATCAAAACGCAGCTCGCAGATATCGGCGCGGCGCATGGTGGTTAGCATACTGATACCCATGGCCAATTGAAGCGCTTCATAACCAAGCTCGTCAGCTTTCTCATAGATGGCCCAGTAAGCCTCCAGGGAGAGGCGCTGCCGTTTCTTGGTGGGCTTCCCTTTTTTCAATAGGCGAGGGCGGTCATCTGCGGTGGTGAAGGGGTTACTATCGAGTTTGCATAAACCCTCCGCCATTAAGTAATTAAAAAATTTATTAAATTCTGCACGGCGTGCGTGCTGTTGATGGTAAGTAAGGGATTCCCACCAATTACGTAGATCAGCCAGTTTGGCTTTGTGTATTGGAATAGCCTCGAAGGCTTCGCCAAACCGCTTTAAGGCGTTGCAGCGGTTGCGCCAGCTGGCTTTGTTGGATAAACGCGGGTCATTCTCCACTCGCCATTCTATATAGCCTATGGCGTGATAGGCGAAGCTTGCTCTATCTGGAACCTTGATCGGTTTGCTTGCTACTTGCTTGCCGCGTTGAGCATTGGCTTGCTCAGCCATTCTTATGGCGTCTTCAAGCGAGGCTGTGAACACTTTATCTCTAAGGTCTGGGCGACGGTAGCGCCAATAGTTCTCACGTCCCCGTGGGTCCGGGTAGAGATTATCGGGTAGTAGAGTGTCGCCCCACATACGGGGCTTTCTGGGTCTGGCCATTTCCTTGCTCGACTGCAGCTTTGTTGGTGTTGTTGTTAGCCTGCCAGCAGGTCTAGTCCGCTTTTAGGCTGTCCATCGTTGATGGCGGTATTTTGAGCTGGGCTTTTGCCGGTGTGATCGCGTATGGCGAATCGGTCGGCATCGACATAGGGTTCCCCGGCAATGATTTGGCCGGGGATATGTTCGGCGGTGATCCATTCAATGATTTTGTCCCTACCAGGGCGAGAGCCTAATTCAAATTGCTCTCTGGCCCAGGTAGTGCCTTTAACTAGCTTACCCACAGGGTAGCCCTCCTTGGCTTATTCAGGTAAAGCTCGTTCCTTTAGTTCACCATTAACAATGCTATAGCTGGTGAATGTATCGGTTTCTTTATCGAAGATTTGTACCCAGTATTTGAAGCGTTTTTCTTTGGCAATTTGCTCTGCTTTTCTCTTTGCTTCTTTTAGGGTTTCTGCTGACTGCCGGAAATCTTTAGCACCACCCATTAGTAAGTTATAACTGCCGCAAAATAGTGCATACCTTTTCATTGGGTTCTCCCATTTTAAAAAGGGGCTCCGTACCGGCAGCCCAAGGATGATTACCTCTGACTGAATGCGCCGGGGCGCGGTTAAATCTTTAGCTGGCCCGGGGGATAGTTCCTTTTTCGATTAAGTCCCGAATCCACACCATGCCTTTCGATGTCACTTTGGTGTTGATATACGGCACCTTCACCGGTCCGCGGTTGTATTCAGCATTTTCTGCAACCAGTAGTCCCTGCTGTACTGCAGTCTTGGTGGGTGAGTTGCGCATGGGTTCATGGCTGTGCAAAAGGTCATTATTTCGCAGCAGTTTCAACAGGTTGTTCCTGCCCATTTCCATCGTTCGGGCGGCTTGAGTGATTGTGAATAGTTTTTCCTTTTTCACGCTGCCTCCTGGTTATCCACAGTTTGTTTTGGGGGCTGACCTTGGATAGCTTCAGAGAGCGCGGCTATCTGCTCGCGCATGCCGTTGATTTGTAACTGCTGGGTTTCTACCGTGGCCATCAGATCTTGGGTGATTTGCAAAAGCTGGGAGAATTCATTCATGGCCTGTGCCTACCACTTTCTTGAACTTTCTTTCCCGGCCTATTGCCGGCTCCCAGTACTTGCAGAGCTGGCAAGCCCAGCCGCGTAATAACAGCTTCCCGTTAAATACTGGCTCTGCGAGTTTTCCACAGTGAGGGCAGCGTATTCTTGGGAGCTGCTGGGCCTGGTTCACGTTGCTCCCTTCCTTTGGGTTTCAAGGTGAGACCACTCGACACAAAGGGTGCGAAACTTTTTCTCGCCATGCGCAATGACGTATTGGGGTTCTTTACCTTGGTAGCGAAGCGTAATTACGTTGAGTGCGTGCTGATAGTTATCCCCATCCAGTAGAGCGAGCTCGGCAACGGGTATCGTGAAATCATTGCTATTCCAGGCTGAAAGCAATACCTGTGCAGCAATTGCACTAGCGCCGGAGTAGCCGTTGGCTACGGTGAGTAGGGCTTCCACACTTTGTTTTGGGCTGAAATTACTCATGCCGCATCACCTCCAAACGGAGACCAATCGTCACCTTCCGTGGGTGTATCCGAAGTTGGTTTGGGCTGTGTGGCTACTGCGTGACGGCCTTTATGAATTGCGGCAACGATTGGCCCGGTACAACCATTTGGGCGTTTGATACCGCGTTGAGTTTGAGCTGTTGGGAGTACATAGACTTTGGCGGTCATACGATGCCCTCGCGGTTATTGCGGGTGCGAATAGTTCGAATAGTGGGGCGGCGTTGGATACGGGTGCGTAATTGCTCCTGTGCATCGGTACCAATACCGCTAAGAACTGAGGCAATTAGGGCGAACTGAATTAATCCGTGCTTTACCGCTTTGGCTACGGCTTCAGTGCTATTGCGGGCATGCAGCTTGTAAAAGCACTCCGCCAGCAAGTTAGTGATATTCGCTACAGAGCACTGCATAGCTTCGGCGGTCTCTTTGTTGGAGAGCCCACGGGCACGATGTGTAAGCGCTTCAGCTTGACGTGGCGCCAATGGCCTTAGATTGCTGGTTGTGTGCATTTTGATGCCCTGTCCTTGGTTTCTTATGCAAATATAGGTATACCATTTTTAAGAGTCAATAGGCATACCTATTATATTTGTTGATGTGGTTGAAATTAGATCGACTATTGATATTCTCAGTGAGCGCTTATCACGGAGGATAAGAATGAAAAAACTAAGACATGCAGTAGTGGGAGTTCTGATGGCAGCTGGCCTTGGTGGTTGTTATGCAGCGAACGAGACGCCAGTGATTATTAGTGAGTACTTTGCTTTAGAGCACCTTTCAACAAAGCAAGAAGTATTGAGTAAGGCGAGGCAGGCTTTGTTGAGGGATGGGTTTCAGATTTTGTCCTCTGATTTAGAGGCGGGTTATATCTCTACATCCCTAAAAAACTGGAAGCTCACGCCGGAACAAGCCAATTGTGGTGCAAATGAGGGCAGGGATTATTTAGAGGATAATTTCACCAAGACAGAAGTTGCCTTTAATGTGGTTGTTGATGATAGGGATGTGATTGTTCGTTCAAATATTCAGGGCGAATACTTACCGGGGAAGCCGGCTCAAGACCTTACTTTGAACTGTGTTTCTCGCGGTGTTATTGAAGTTGAGATGGTCAAAAAGATTCTGTTGTGATTCTTAGCATTCAAAAAGGCCCGCTTGGGCGGGCTTTTTTAGTGATTTACTCGGGGCTGTAAGAACCAATAATTACGCCACAAAACGATATATCTTTACCGGTCACATCCATCGGGGAGTAGGTCGGATTGATGGGGCGTAAATAAATATGGCCCATGTCTTCTGCATAAGTTTTGAAGGTAACTTCGCCATTTAATTTGGCGATAACTCGACAACCATTGATAAGGGCTTTATCAGGGTCAACAAAAATTATGGTACCTTCAGGGTAGGACTTTTGCCCAGGATAGGGGCTGGTCATGCTATCGCCGTTTACACGTAATGCGTAAGTACGATCCGAGTGCTTTGCTGGGCAGGGTATCCAGTCTTCGGCATCTCCAGGCTCGAATATATCGATGGACTCACAAAACTCTCCTGCTTGAACCCAGCTAATCAGTGGCACCCGGCCTTGTATGCGAGGGCCTGGGCTTACGTTGCTTAGAGCACCTGCTTTTTCTGCTGCTTTATCGTGATCCAGTGATCCTAAAGGAAGCTGCAATCCATCTTCTATAGCCCTTGCAACTCTACTGTTGATAGCACGATTTTCAGTAAAAATAGCTTGAAGCTGGCTTTCGAGTTTCGGAAGTTTTTGGGCTAACCCCTCTATTCCGAATTCATTAAGTAGCGGATCCAAATTTTTGCGCCGAACTTCCTCTACTGAGGCATTACGCATTACGCCATTACCAGTAGCGAGCCAAAGGGGATTAACACTGAGGTATAAAGCTATTTGAGTAATGTAGCGTGTGCCATAAGACCTTCCATTCTCTAGCTCTGAATAGGATGGTTGAGTAATACCTACAGCTTCTGCGACCTGCTTCTGTGTCTTGCCGGCAGCTTTTCGGGCCTCTTTGAGCCTGTCCTTTAATTCGGTCACTTGGAAATTCCGTAACGTACTTTGTGAAGAAGTATGTTATAGGTCTACCTATACCATGAAAAACTGGAATACCAGTTGACTGAATATAGGTATACCGATACTCTCCAGGAATGGACAAATCAGATCGGGTCGAAAAAGCCGTCCGAAAGCTGATAGAGCATTTCGGGGGGCAAAAGGATACTGCTAAAGCGCTACGTGTAAGTCAGCCCACTGTCAGTAACTTGCTGCATGGAAAGCATGGCGCATCAGCTGAATTGGCTTTGCGTGCTGAGCTGGTAGCAGGTGGAGTTGTTAGTGCTGTTGATCTCTGCCCGAAGCTTGCTCAGCTTTTTTGTGATGCGGGTCAGCAAGAGACGATAAGAGTCCAGTAAGTAAGCTAGCCGAGCATGAGTTTGCTGGCGAAACCTGAAAAACAATCATTTTCAAATCCCTCTGTTGTGACTTGGTAATTCTGCTGCTTGTGGAGTAGGGCGGTAATCCGGTGCGCTATATGGAAATTTATACAGGAGGTGGGTGGTGAGCTTTGAAGCTGCGGCATGGGCCATTAAACGCAGGACCAGAACACCAACAGCAAAGCTGGTTTTAATCGCGTTGGCCGATTGCCATAACAGTGATACTGGGCAGTGTGACCCGGGCAATGCCTATTTGGCCGATGTTGCGCAATGTACGAAGCGCTCGGTGATTAATGCCATCGAAGAGTTAGAAGTGCTGGGCTACCTGAGCGCCGAAAAATCTAACGGGCGCAGGACCAATTATGACCTTTTTTTACACGTAAACCGATGCAATGATTTCACCGGTGAAAAATCTTCACCGGTGAAAATAAAACACGAACCGGTGAAATCTGTGCACCCAACCGGTGAAAATGACAGCACGCCCTTCTCTATAGAACCAGTAAGAACCAATAAGAAACCAGTAGAGAGAGGCACAGTTCCAAAACGCGCCAACCCCAAACGCGGCACACGCTTGCCTGGAAACTGGGTTCTCACAGAAAAATTCCGCACCGAAGCCCAACGCCTCCGCCCAGACCTGATCCCCCGAATCCACGACATTGCCGAAAGCTTCCGCGATTACTGGATATCCCAACCCGGCCAGCGCGGCGTAAAACTCGATTGGCTCGCCACCTGGCGCAACTGGCTAAAACGCGAGAAGTACTTCGCACCCCAACCCCGGGCGTCAGGGCAACAGCGAACACGAAGTCTCAGCGCAGTAGAAATCGCAACGGATACCAACTGGTAAAACCCAATCACCAAGGAGAGCTCACCATGTGCACAGTCACCATCCCTGAAGCCATCGCAAGGATTTCCACAACCAACCCCAGCAGCCCTCTGGCCGTATTCCGCACCAAGTCCGCTCACCTCGTGGAGGTTGTGTTCGCGAATACGGTGGTTACTCAATTCTGGATAAACCAGGGGCATATAAATTACCTGGGCACGTATCACCGAGACAATCTGCACGCGGCCGAAAGGCGATTTCAGGATTATTACGAGAGCATGCCGAAGGCAGCTTGATGGGGTGTGTGGTTGGTTTTTGGTTGCTTGAAAATTGCTTGGGGGGGCATGACATGAAATTCGAAAGTGCTAGACAAGCGTGGCACGACGCCTTTGATAGCTCCACAGCTGCATTTGATTATGAAGCCATGGGCGGCAGAAGTACGGTTTCCTCAGCTGGGAGAGGGCGAAAAGTTGTAATTCGCGGAGAGGTACAGGGCAGGGCCAACCAAGTTATTTGCCGGGTTGCAGCCCCAGCACTAATTGCGAAAGAAACCCCCGGAGCCAAGGACAGCAGCAACCGTATCATGGATGCCTGCGAAAAGGGCTTGATTCAAGATGTAGTCGCCAAGCTGCGAGCAAGTGATCCACTAGCCTACTGCTGGGGCATGGCCGCCTACGCCCCGCCAGCCTCAAGAGTCAAAGAGCGAGCGGCACTATTGCAATACTTGATGTCTGAGTTTGACCAGTGGGGGGAGCCGCACCCAAGAGAAAAGGTTATCCAGCTGGCGCTATTTTGTATTAATGCGTGTGCACTGCGCGATGTAAATGGTCGATTAATAGACCTAGGCCATGCGCGGACAATTTTAGGATGTGACAAAAAGCGTTGGGATAGGGAGTGGGTAAAAATTTGGAAGCGCCTACAGCGGCGTTTGGACCCATTACCCGCAAGAGCTTTAGGGCCTATTTCTGAGGTTGTGCAGGAGTACAGAGGGCGGCTTAAAGCCGCTTGTTGACAGCTTTGTCCTGAGTAGGTATAAATTCCCCAGAATGCGGTTTTTCCGCTTTGCAGAATAAAACCGGCCTCTGAGCCGGTTTTTTTTACGCTGTTAATTTCTAAATCTATTGAGCGAATGTATGCACATGGAAATATTGGACGTAAAATTCTCATGAACTATTTTTATATAATTTTTTTAATGTTGTTAAGCATAAGCAGTTTAGCTTCTAATGATACTTCCTT
The DNA here is from genome assembly GCF_040371615.1 of Microbulbifer sp. NBRC 101763. Taxonomy (NCBI): domain Bacteria; kingdom Pseudomonadati; phylum Pseudomonadota; class Gammaproteobacteria; order Cellvibrionales; family Microbulbiferaceae; genus Microbulbifer; species Microbulbifer sp. NBRC 101763. The sequence goes on along the minus strand of NZ_BAABQV010000011.1, from coordinate 4,441 downwards.
CATGGAGGTGAATAATAATTCAAGCCATGAAAAAATCTCGAAGATTGATAGTGCAGACCAGAGCACTAGAGATGAAGCAAGGATGGGTGCTGAATTAGATAATTGTATGAGCTTACTTAGAGATAAAGTAGTAGCTTATGCTTCTAGTCCTAATGGTATGAGTATAGATAAGCTTGTATATAAGGGAAGTCTAGATGATGAGTATAGTGTATCTAGAACACTGAGATCCATAATGAAGAGTGGTGTAGAGGAAATATCCTATTTTACACTAGAAGCTTATAATGCTCGCTATGGAGCTTCTCCTATACCCAATGTAAGAGATGAAATAGAACCAACGCATTTAATTTTTATCAAGCCGAATGGTAATAGATTTTCCAGTGGTTTAAGTTTTCCTGCTGGTCGCTCAGGTGATGTTTGTTATTTCCTTGAACCTGAACTTTTAGTTATTGACTGATATATGTAAATGTTAATGGCGGTTGTCTAAGCGCAAGGATTTTTCAGGATATTTTAAGTTGTTTATCTTAACTCATTTGCGGGGAAGAGTTTTGGATTAGTATTTGAGTTGGAGAAAAAGGGTCAAGAAGCGATTTAAAGTAGTCTGTTGACAGTTTTGTCCTGAATAGGTATAAATTCCCCAGGATGCGGTTTTTTCCGCTTTGCAATAAACCCGGCTCCCCCAGCCGGGTTTTTTCGTTTCTGACTTTCTATTTTCATTGCTCCATCACCTGTACTTGGCAGCGTTCTTGTGGGCGCCTTTTTTTAAGAGGCGTCGTCAATGTTAATTACAGGTAGAAAATTGCTTATAGGTCGGACTGCACCTGTTGGATAAGCTTAATTTCCGGTGCTATGCTTCGACGCCCTTGCTGGCGATGAGTTGCAGGGTAGTTTGAGTCATTTCAGACTTAGCTTGATTGCATGATTTTGGGTCTGAGTTTTTATTAGGAGATGGTATGTCTTTGATAGGTATTTTTAGTCAGGTGAAGAATAGAGTAATGCGGGGAAGTATTGCTTTATTTTTCCTTGTGTCTTCTCAGTTTGTGTTTAGTGAGGGAACAAGAGAAGAGCTTCAGGAGCTTATCGACACCTCATGTCTAAATGATGGATTTGTACGATTAGATAAAGACTATCGTATCAGTCAATCAGTTTATATTAAATGCGACATGGATTCACAGAATAAGACTGTATATGTTGACGATGGCACTATCAAAGCTTTAATTGTAGAGGGGCTTGATAATGCAAAACTTGTTTTGCCGAATGTGATAAATGCGAGTGCTGATCCAGGCAATGGTAAGTGGACTGGCTCTGGTACTGGTATTAGTTTAATTAATATATCCAGTTCGCATATTGAAATCGGTCATGTCAGGAACTTCGATTACGGAGTGACATTGATCGGTAATGAGAAGGGTACAGTTCATAATAATGTCCACATAAGACACTTGGAAAATAATAGAAGAAACCTTGTGTTGTAGCCATGGAATAAAGGCTGGGTCAATCAAAATAATTTTTTCGGTGGTCGATACTCTCATTGGAGTAATGAGGGGTCTGCATTGAGTGATGTTTCACACATTGTCCTTGCTGAGGATAAGCTGCCGGATAGCTTTGGACCACCAAATAACAACAGTTGGTATGGTGCTTCTTTAGAAGGCTCTGTGCCAAAGTATGCTGTTGAGATTAAAGGTACATATAATGCTTTTTATAATTCTCGCTGGGAAAATGTGAATGGCATATGGTTACAAGAGGGATCGTGGGGTAATGTTGTTCATTTTGGGTATGGCGTGGAAAGATTGTTAGATGAAGATCGAGTTGTGGGAGATCTTTCGGTTAATAAGGTGATAAGCGCAGTCTACAAGTAAGATTTTTGTTGAACGATATTTTGAAAGCCGGCTGTATTGGCCGGTTTTTTATATGAGATGAAAAATCTTTAGTTCATGACCTAATCTGGTTTGGCGGCACTCTATGGGGTGCCTTTTTTTGCTTAAATTTTGAGGCTCCATGTTCCAGAACGACTATTTCACAGATGCGGAATTGGCCTGTCGTTGTTGTGGCAAAAACCATTTCAAAGATGAAACGCTCGATCGGTTAATTCTAGTTAGAGAGCGTTTAGGCAAGCCGATGATTATTAATTCCGGTTATCGCTGCCCAGCTCATAACGCCAGATTGAATGCCACTATGACCCATACCACCGGCCAGGCTGTTGATATTTCCGTGTCTGTTGGCGGAGCACACAGGCTTATAAAGATTGCCTTAGAAGAGGGTTTCACCGGTATGGGCGTGAAACAGAAAGGGCCGATCAAAAAGCGGTTTATCCACTTGGATGACCTTGATTCAATTCCTGGCGAGCGCACCCGTCCTACAGTGTGGAGCTATTGAGAGGAGGGCGGTAATATGAGCCAGTCGATTAAAGAGTTATTAAATTTTTAGGTGGCGAGCTAAAAAGCATGGAGTAATTAGAAAAGTATATATTAGCTTTCATGCGGTCGTTGTTGCTTACGACACCTGATTAACTAAATAAACCGGCCACTGAGCCGGTTTTTTAGCATGGAAGTAGTTGCGCTTTGGCCCTTCAGTACTGTGGATCAAGTTGATAGATAGTGCATGACCCGTCAGCATCAGTGTATACAGTTATTTCTCTTTTACCGCTCGCCCAAGAAGCTAGGGCCACTGAGATCATTACTGAATCTTCTTTATTGATTTTCATCAAGTTGTGAGCTGGACTGGCGCAATTAGCTGGGACTCCAGTGTCCAATCTAATCAGTAGCGAGGTTCGGGTACTTGCCATATAGTTCATTGTACCTTTTATAAAATGATCAGCTGAGATTGCAGAAGAACTCGCAACTAACAAAATAAAAAATACGAAGTATTTCCTAAAGGTGTAAATCATACTTATTCCTAATTTTTGTTTCTCAATAGCTAGTTGGAATTGGCTTAAGTTCTTCAAACCACAAGTCCGGTTTATAAGTAGGTACTGCTCTGAGCTTAAGCTAAAGGGGGAAGAATTAGACTGAATTCGGTGGTTACCTGTCAAGACCGCTGTGTTGCTAGCAAATCCCAAATTTTGTCTTTACGTGACTAAAATCCGCTCTGACCATAGACTTTTATACTCCTATATAGCCTTGTGTCTTGCGCACTAAATATCTCACTTTGGAGCTACTAATGATTTCTGCTATTTCCGAATTAATCGGCAAGGTCATAGACAAGGCATTCCCGGATAAGACAGAAGCTAATCGCTTAAAGGCACAGGTGGATTCAAAGTTAATCTCAATGGACCTGGAGGAGCTGAAAGCGGCAACCCAGATAATCACTGCTGAATCAGGGGGAGAATCATGGCTACAAAGAAACTGGCGGCCAGTAACAATGCTCACGTTCGTGGGGCTGATCGTGGCTCAATGGCTGGGGTGGACAGCTCCAAACCTCAGCGAGGACCAGACTCTCGCCCTTCTGGAAATCGTAAAAATCGGCCTCGGTGGTTATGTCGTGGGGCGCAGCGTTGAGAAGGCAACCATTGCCTGGAAGCAGTCATGACACTTCAGGATACCCTAAGAGAATTAGCGGATAAGGCTGGCTATATGACTGCTATTGGTGCGGGAACTTTTGCGGGTTGGCTTGCTAACAACTGGCTTGGCCTTGTTGGTGTGCTGATAGCTGCAGCAGGTTTAATGGTTAATTGGTATTACAACCACAAGCGCTTGAAGCTGCAGGAGCAGCAGGGCGGGGACGATGGAGGTTAGTGTAAAGCTGGATACTTCAAAGTTTGATCGAGCATCTGCTGAATTGAAAAAGCAGTTACCTTATGCCAGTTCGGTAGCCCTAAATAATGTGGCCTTTCGTATACGTGGAGAAGAGCGCTCAGCGATGGGGCGTGTATTTAAAAACCCGGCAAAGTTAACGCTGAACTCTGTATTGGTAAAGAAAGCCACAAAGCGTTCTGGCATTGCCAAAGTCTTTATTCGTGATCAGGTTTCCAACGGAAATGCACCGAGTAAATATCTGGCCCCGTCAGTCATGGATGTGGACCGGAACGACAAGCGCTTTGAGCGTGCCCTTCGGCACATAGGTGTCCTGCCTGCTGGTATGTATGTGGTGCATGGTGAGGCGGCGAGATTAAACAAGCATGGGAATATATCGGTCGGAACCTATAAAAAAATCCTGGCTGAACTACGGGGTAACCCTGGCTCTACAAGTGGGGCAGGTAGTGCGCAGGGTAAGAAGGGGAAATATTTCGTTGGCAAAGTTAGTGGTGTCTTAGGCGTTTGGAAGAGGGCAGGCGGTAAGCGCCGGCCAACGGTTAAGCCCATCCTGATATTCCTCAAAGGCAAACCAGATTACCGCAAGCGTTTCCCATTTATCCGCATTGCCGAAGGCATAGCGCGGCGTCACCTGCCGATTGAACTGGATAAGGCCATGGACCATGCGATTGCGACCGCAAAGAGACGTTGAACGG
>NZ_BAABQV010000010.1:0-82957 GCF_040371615.1 Microbulbifer sp. NBRC 101763 | reverse complement strand
GGCTCTAACTGCGGGACGCGTATTCTACACATCCGGGCTGCTGAATCAAGTGATTTTTTGCAGCTTTTTTTCGGTGATTTGAACTGCTCAAAGCGCTTTTCAAATCCCGGCAAGGTTGTTTCCGCCCCTGCTTGAAGTGGTGCGCATTATAGCGACCTCTCCGTGCTTGGCAAGCTCTTTTTGAAGAAATTTTCTTAAGAAAATCAATTACTTGGAGCTGACCCCTCACTGCTGTCTCAAGCAGCGAGGGCGCGAACTATACGGATTACTGTGCTTCTGTGCAAGACTTTTTTTCGGCTGTTGCACAGCCCTCTTTTTTTGGGGGAGTTATGAGGCCGCATCCGACCTCCCGACGATCACACTCCGTGTTAGTTCGCACTCCCGCATAACAATACTAAGGTCAGCGAGGAGAATCCCAAGCGGAATTATTTGAGACTAGCGCTGCTCCTTATCTTTCGCTTTCACGCTGTCACTTTCTACCGCCCCACTTGCCGGCTTGGGATGAAGAAGGCCCCATAACCACATAGACGGACCCGATAAGGTGTAGAGCACAGCCAGGGTCAGCAATACTCCAGCAGGGTCAATAGTCACCAGGCTGAAAATAAGAATTACAGCCAACATCATTACAAAAGGCACCCTGCCCTTGAAATCGAGCCCCTTAAAGCTCGTGTAGTGGAAATTGGAGACCATCAACAAACCGGCAGCTGCAGTCACAAGCGCCGCAATAATTGCCAGCGCAGGGCCGACCTCAACATCGTGACCAGACCAGACCATACTGGCTACGATAGCTGCGGCGGTGGGGCTGGCAAGGCCAATAAATACCCCTTTATCTACGGTATCCACCTGGGTATTAAAGCGGGCCAGACGCAGGGCGGCACAAGCCGCGTATAAAAAAGCAATTGCCCAGCCAAACTTCCCCAGGGTTTTCAACGCCCAGCTAAACGCAACCAGTGCCGGCGCCAAACCAAAAGACACCATGTCGGAAAGGGAGTCGTATTGCACACCAAAGGCGCTCTGGGTATCAGTTAGGCGCGCTACACGCCCATCCAGGCCGTCAAGTACCATAGCGACAAAAATGGCGATGGCCGCAGCTTCAAAATTACCATCCATTCCAGCGACAATTGCGTAAAAGCCACTAAAAAGTGCACCGGTGGTAATCAGGTTAGGTAGCAGATAAACGCCACGGGCACGAACTTTTTTACCGTTTGCCGCAACCTCTTCCTCAATATGCTCATCGACAGGTAGACGAATTTCTTCGCCCGCTGCATTCATTGAGTCCGCGGGTTTCTTTTCATCCCCTTGAAGGCTCATAGATTCTCCGTTAATGCATTTTGCAGCCAGCGAGTGTACGCCATTGCCAAGTGCGCGCACAGGGCAAAAAAAAACGGCGGGTATCCCCGCCGTTTTTTCTGTGATGTATCGATCAGTTATTGCCTTCAGTCCGATCGATAATCTTGTTTGCCTTAATCCAGGGCATCATTGCACGCAATTTGGCACCTACCTGTTCAATTTCATGTTCAGAACCAATTCGGCGCTCAGCTTTCAGTCGTGGCTGCCCAGCTAGAGATTCAAGCATAAAGTCTTTAGCAAACTTGCCGGTCTGAATATCTTTCAGCACACGCTTCATTTCAGCCTTGGTTTCGTCAGTTACGATGCGTGGACCAGTTACATAATCACCATACTCAGCGGTATTCGAAATAGAATAGCGCATGTCCGCTATTCCGCCCTGATACATCAGGTCAACGATCAACTTGAGTTCATGCAGGCATTCAAAATAGGCCATTTCAGGCGCATAACCCGCTTCAACCAGAGTTTCAAAACCTGCAGTTACCAAAGCAGAAACACCTCCACAGAGCACAGCCTGTTCACCAAACAGATCCGTTTCGGTCTCCTCGCGGAAGTTGGTTTCAATAATCCCTGAGCGGCCACCACCATTTGCAGACGCATAGGAAAGGGCGAGCTCTTTGGCTTTACCCGATGCATCCTGATATACAGCAATTAAGGTCGGAACGCCGCCGCCTTCAAGATAGGTAGAACGCACGGTGTGGCCCGGGCCCTTGGGGGCAACCATAATTACATCGACATCCGCCGGCGGTTCAATGAGTTCAAAATGCACATTAAAACCATGCGCAAAAGCGAGAGCGGCACCCGACTTAAGGTTTGGAGCCACTTGCTCTTTATAGATGTTGGCCTGGTACTCATCCGGTGCCAGAATCATAACCACGTCTGCATCTCTAACCGCATCTGCCACTTCAGCTACACGCAGCCCGGCACTTTCTGCCTTAGCCCAAGAACCGGAACCCGCACGCAGACCTACAACTACATTGGTCACGCCGGAATCCTGAAGATTATTGGCGTGAGCGTGGCCCTGGGAACCATAACCGATAATCGCTACATTTTTTTCGCGAATTAAAGAGAGATCACAATCTTTATCGTAATAAACATGCATTGCTAAATTCCTGTTTCCTGCCATCTATACACTTAAAACTTTTTCACCCCGGGCGATTCCGGATACTCCTGAGCGGACAACTTCCATAATCGTGTGCTCGCCAAGTGCCTGAAGAAATGCATCGAGCTTTTCACTGGTACCGGCCACCTGTACGGTGTACATATTGCTGGTGACGTCCACAATCTGGCCGCGGAAGATATCCACACTGCGCTTTACCTCATCGCGCTGGGCGCCATTCGCACGCACCTTCACCATCAGTAATTCACGCTCAATGTGAGACCCCTCCGTCAGGTCCACCAGTTTCACCACATCAATCAACTTGTTCAGGTTTTTGGTTATCTGCTCAATCTTGTGATCATCACCAATGGTCACCATGGTAAGGCGCGATAGGGTGGCATCTTCTGTCGGTGCCACCGTTAGGCTTTCAATGTTGTAGCCACGTTGGGAAAACAGCCCTACTACACGAGACAAGGCGCCCGGTTCATTTTCCATCAGTACCGAAATAATTCTTCGCATTGCCCTGCCCCCTAGGTCCGCTCGGTTTTGCTGAGCCACATGTCACGCATAGAGCCGTTTGGCATGACCTGCATCGGGTACACGTGCTCAGATGGGTCGACATAGACATCGATAAATACCGTGCGATTTTTTTCTGCAAAAGCTTCCTGCAGTTTTCCATGCAGTTCATCTCGGTGCTCAATCTTGACCCCGAGGTGACCGTAAGCTTCGGCAAGCTTTACAAAGTCCGGAAGAGATTCCTCGTAGACGCTGTTGGAGAGGCGTCCCTCGTACTGCATTTCCTGCCACTGCTTCACCATGCCGAGGGCCTGGTTGTTAAGGCAGAGGATTTTGACCGGTAAATGGTATTGAGTAGCGGTGGACAGCTCCTGGATACACATCTGGATACTGCCCTCCCCTGTTACGCACACTACCTCTTTATCCGGGTGGGCAATTTTCACCCCCAGAGCTGCGGGCAAACCAAAACCCATGGTGCCGAGACCACCGGAATTAATCCATCGGCGCGGCTTATCGAAGTGATAATACTGGGCAGCAAACATCTGGTGCTGGCCTACATCCGAGGTAACGTAAGCATCGCCCTCGGTAATATCGTATACCGCGCGAATTACGTCTTGCGGCATAATCAGTGCACCGTCGGTTTGGTAACGCGGCGCCGTGTAGAGACCGTGACGCTCACGCCAATCGTCGATCTGGCGCCACCAGTCCACTATTGCCGACTGGTCCGGTTGCTCATCGCCAGATTTAAGGGTGTCCAGCATCTCGGACAGCACCGATTGCACAGTGCCAACAATAGGAATATCGGCAACGATGGTCTTTGAAATGGAGGCCGGATCAACATCGATATGAATAATCTTGGCACCGGGACAGAATTTACTCGGGGTATTGGTGACGCGATCATCGAAGCGCGCTCCCACCGCCAGGATCACATCTGCATGGTGCATAGCGGTATTGGCTTCAAAAGTGCCGTGCATTCCCAGCATGCCCAGGAAGCGCTTATCACTACCTGGGTAAGCTCCCAGCCCCATCAATGTGTTGGTCACGGGAAAATTCAATCGACGGGCCAATTCAGTAAGCAGCTCCGAACCTCCGCCCTGAACTACGCCACCACCGGCATAGATCACCGGTCGACGCGCCGACAACAGCAGCGCCACCGCTTTGCGTATCTGCCCACCATGTCCTTTGCCTGCCGGGGTATAGGAGCGCATGCGCAACTTTTCAGGATACTGATAAGGGTATCGTTCTGCCGGGTTAGTCACATCCTTGGGCACATCAACCACGACGGGGCCAGGGCGACCTGTATTGGCAATATAAAAGGCCTTCTTGATAATTTCGGGAATGTTTTCAGCGTTCTTAACCAGGAAACTATGTTTCACAATCGGACGCGAACAGCCGACCATATCAGTTTCCTGAAACGCATCTTCGCCGATCTTGTCAGATGTAACCTGACCTGAAATCACCACCATGGGAATTGAATCCATATAGGCGGTCGCAATCCCGGTGATCGCATTGGTTGCACCCGGACCAGAAGTCACAAGTACCACACCCACCTTGCCTGTCGAGCGGGCGTAGCCATCCGCGGCATGAGTCGCACCCTGCTCGTGGCGCACCAGAATGTGCTTTATCGACTTCTGCCTGAAAATAGCATCATATATATGCAGTGCCGAGCCGCCTGGGTAGCCGAAAATCAGATCTACCCCTTCATCCTGCAGCGCGCGAACCAACATATCGCCGCCGGAAAGTAATTCCACTTGAGTCTCCTCAGTTTTCTTGCTTGGTAGGACAGACATCACCAAGAAGCCATGAATCCACCATATAACGAGAATGCTAAATGGCGATTATAAAAGAAAATGGTGACAAATATCAGCCTGTTGCGTGTTTGCATGCCGATTTTTAGGATGAAATCATCGCGCACAGCAAAACACCCAGCCGAAACCAGACACAACCGTGTCCAAGTTGCAGGCTAGCAGGCCTCCAGGGGTAGGGAGAGCCTCTCGACGGAAATGTGATGGAAGGGTAATCCACCTGAAAATCAGCGTCTGGACCGCGAGTCTGCGGTGACTACTACTCGCCGAGGAAACTTTCGATTGTGCCAACTGCTCCCTTGCTGTCAATAGGCGTGACTGAAAGTGTTAAGAGGGTTGCAGGAAAAACCCCTGACGCAGTTACAATGTGGCCAGTAAGGAAAGATAAGACCAAGAGGGGTACTCCAATGCGCATCGCTCTCGCAATGCTAATTTCCAGCCTGGCGCTAACAGCACAGGCCAGCGGCATCTACAAATGGGTGGACGAAAATGGGGTCGTGCATTTCGGCGAGCAGCCACCTAGCAGTACCGAAGTAGAGGTAATCAAGAAACCTAAATCAGAGCGTTACAAGCAGTGGGAAGCGGAGCAACAAGCGACCCGAGCTGCGAAAGAAGCAAAAACCACCAAACCTGCAATTGAAACTCAGCCTCAAGGCCAGCCCACTCCTCAACAACCTTCAGAAGTAGACGAGCAGGTTGCCCGTGCCCAAGCAGCCGCACGCGCGCAACGCTGTCAAAATTCGCAGGATAACTTAAAGGCGCTGACCAGCCATGCACGCGTTAGGGAAGTCGACGAGAACGGCAATCACCGCGTGCTCGGTGAGGATGAGAGGCAGCAACGTATTAACCAAGAACAAAAGAGCATTCGCGAGAACTGCTAATTCCCGCGAATAATTGCCGCTACAGCTCTTTATAGGGAGTATCGTTGAACTGCTCCAGGCTGTAGCGTTCGGTGTAGTATCCTGGCTCGAAAAGCCTTTCCGTTCGAGGCACTGTGACTCTGGAAATACTTAACTGCTTCACGAGGTAGGGGCCATCCTGATCGGCATCGCGGATCATGAGGCCATAAAAGTCGAAGGGTATCCAGTGGCGTCCTGGAGGAAGCTGCAGGGCGTTCTGGGTTGTGCCAATAGATGACTGCTCATCATTATAAAGGGAGGCGCGGAAATAAAAGCGGCCCTGCTCAAGGATTTCCACCTCAGCCTCGATAAGCAGATTGCCCTCGGAGGTCAATGAATCCCTTAGGTTCCCGGTATAGCTCCCGGTATCCTCCGACAGAGTAAAAGCGGCTGCATCACGCAGACCGTCAATATCCGTATCCACAATGATTTTGTAGATGCCAGCTGGCAGAGGCTGCCCCTGATAGGAGCCAGCCTCCATTTCCACCTCGTAAATTAAATCACCATTTGTATCGCTAAATGTCAGGGTTCCCACTACCTGCTGATCGTCCAGAACCATTAGCGCGGTCAGATCTGCGGGCACCTTAGCCCCGTCGCTGTCAGTCTGAAAGGCATAAGCTCTCAGCACTTCACCATAGGAATAGAATTTTCTTTCAGTCCACAGTGTTAATGCATCACCATTGTCACTATGAGTGGTGCGCTGATCTGGCGCATGGGTCTGGGTGATTGGATCCTGAGAGGGGTTCTTGATAGCGCGGTTCTCCGGTGGGTAACGGTGGAACTTTGCTAGATCAGATAGCAGGGACTGATGTAATTCAGTTTTTACTGGACGCGCCTGAATTTCTTGCCAAACTTTGATGGACTCATCATCAACCAGCTCTTCCTTTTCCACCTGAGACTCTTTTATCTCCACCTGTTTGGGAAGGGACGGAAAAACTGTTTTAGCTTCAGCAGCAACCGCGGTGGGCAGGTCCCCACTATTCCCCACTCGCCAGAAAAAAATGGCAGCGGCAATAAATAGGACACTGACAACTAAGGCTGTACGCCTCTTGTTACGTTGTTTACTGCTGACGGACATCTACTTGCTCCTGACAAATATTTATTGAGTACAAGCTGCGATACGACCGGCACTATTTTTACCCACACCACAATCCAGGCCATCGGGGATACCATCGTAGCCTGGAGACATGATACCGCCATTGCGCTGGGCGTCATGGTCAACATGAATGCTGGCGAGGTTATAGGAGCGCGCAGTACCTTTGTTGTCGTTATTGCATGAGAAAGTCGCACTACCATAGGCAATACCCATAAAGGTGTCGTATTGCTTCAGGTTGGACCAGAGATTACGTTTACCAGAGCCAGCGCAGTTCATCTGCGAAGCAAGGTTAATATAACCATCATCTTCACCATTCAGCAGGGCTGAGGAAGCACTCTCTACGCCTGGGAAAGTGGCGTAGCCACCAATCGTATAAACAGGTGCTCCCAGGTTAGTGCCCACGTAGTTACGCACTGTATAGATGTCATTGGTCTGCATATAGCGTACTGCAGAACACTCCCGGCCTAGGAAAAGATCATTGATAACATCGTCATACCAGGAGCCATTACAAATACGATCCACACCCTCAGTGCCGGTGATCGCACCTCCGGTGGTGAAAATCGCCGCTACACCACTAATCGCAGTGTCGAAATCAACTTCAATCGCATTACTATCACTGAGTCCGGCCACTCGTACTTCTTCAGTCACCTTTTTACAGCTGGTGCTGCCATACCAGGTGGTCGAGCATTTTTTAACCTCTTGCATCTCAGTGTTGGTATCGTACTGCTTATAAGCACGATTGTAGTAAGGAGAGCCCACCACAGCATTCCCGGCTATATACATCATTTGTGCAGCGCCCTGGCTATGGGAAACAATCCAGAAAGTATCATTGGCAGCACATTGGTTACCGTGCTCGAAGCGATCACCTTCCCCATTACGTATCTGAATAATTTGACGGGCAATTTCCCCGGAAGTCTGATCGTGCCAATAAGGCAATTCACCTTCATCGGTGGAGTTGTAGCCTACCACACCGTAATTACCGCCATTCGCTACCAGCTGGTCTATAAAACTGCTGTTTTTATACTCGTCAAAGTAGGTTTCACTCCAATAGTCCAGTGCTGGCTGCACTAAACTCCCATCAGCTTTGACGCTGGTTGTGTGCCCTTCAACTCCATGTCCGTGGACCAGGATATAGCAGTTCTCAGCTACCGCTGAAGAAGCGCCCATCATCGCAGCGAAAAAAACAGACAGGCCTGCGCCCAGTCGTTTAGACAGTGTCATTGTTATTAGCCTTTATAGTTTTATAAGTAGAAATTTATGACTGCAGGGTTTCGTGAATTTTTCTCTACTTTTCGCTGCAGACCCCTGCACGTTAGCCGCAGACGCTGGGCTGGTAATAGGATTAATGGCGCCAGAAGATGACCAAGCACGCCACCTGACGCGACCGACTCGTCATATTCCGCATTTTTATTTTCGTTGTTTAGGACGCCTTTGCTATGATCCTGCCAACGCCACCCGGACGGCAAAGAGTCATGAGAGACCAAAATAAAAATAAGTCCGGCCATGCCGGCGTGCCCAAAATATTTGCCCCCTACTTTGTAGTCGCTGCCGCCAGGCTCGGAATTCCAACCGAGACCCTGATCAAGCGCCTGCCATTTGCATTCAGTTGGAATCCTCGCGAAAGCGAGCGGCTCAGCTATAGCGAATTCAATGCCCTAGTGAATAACCTGGTAGCGCTTTCTCCAGTCTCCTCACCGGGACTCAGCTTTAGCCGATTTCCAATCATTCTGTGGCTTGAGGAAACCATCATTGAGGCACAGCCATCTCTACGGCGCCCGCGGGAAATTCTGCGTCCCGCCGAAATTGTGCTGTCACAAACCCTGGCCCCCCTACTGCGTTTTGAAACGCGAACAGAAACAGATTCAGAAATTCTTACCCTGAACTGGCGCCAAGAGTTATTCAGTGATTCTGTAAATGCATTTATCGCAGAAATGTTGATGACCCGCGCTGTGGAGTTATTACGCACCTTGAACCCCCAGTTCGCTGAAGTTCGCGGTGCAAAACTGCGCAGGACAAAACCAGAAGACGACACTATCTATACCCGTATTTTCCAATGCCCGGTCGAATTCGGCAGCAGGGAAAACTCCATTATCCTGGGACCACAAACCCTGGACTTTCCTATTCCCAGCTACCACAAGCTACTACGCAGCCAGAGCCGCAATATTTTGAAAACCGTATTACACAGTACTTTGTCGAGCTACAACCTAGCTGCGAGCCTGCGTTCCTGGCTGGAAAAACACCTGCTGAGCGAAGAGATCACGATCAAGCAAGCCGCCGCCCATTTCCGTACCAGCGGTCGTACCCTGCAGCGGAGATTGCGTGAACAGGGGGTAACTTTTCAACAGCTAAAAGATAGTGTCACTCTAGCTCTCACCAAGCGCCTGTTGTTATCCAGCAGCGAATCAGTAGAGAGCATTGCAGTTAAACTGCACTTTGCCGAACGTGCAGTATTTACCCGGTTTTTTAAAAAGCACGAAGGTGTTACTCCCAGCGAGTTCAGGCGCAGTAATACTTCAGGGGACACGCTTAATGCGTGAAACCATTTATCGAGCTACCCTTTAATAACTCCAACAGCCTCCGCCTTTGCTCGATAATCCCGCCCCAGATAAAGGTACATGGCTGGTACCACAAATAGGGTAAATAGAGTACCGATAGTCATTCCGGTCGCGACTACTAACCCCATTGCAAAGCGGGCTCCTCCACCTGGGCCTGAAGCAATTAATAGGGGAACCATAGCTAGAACCAATGATGCCGTAGTCATCAATACCGGCCGCAGTCGAATAGAGGTAGCCTCTTCAATAGCCGTACGCTTGTCCATCCCCCCCATCTGTAATTTATTGGCAAATTCCACAATTAATATACCGTGCTTGGAAATAACCCCGATCAAAGTGACCAAGCCCACCTGAGTATAAATATTCAATGTAGTAAGTCCCAGGCTGACAAAGATCATTGCCCCACAAACACTCATAGGCACAGTAACCAACATAATCAGTGGGTCACGCCAGGACTCAAATTGTGCTGCCAATACCAGATAAATAACAACGAGTGCAAAGAAAAAAGTCACTACTAAGTCCGAGCCCTCTGTCTTAAATTGACGGGACTGGCCCGAGTAATCCACAGAATACTCCTCTGGTAATATTTCCTGAGCAGCGTTATCCAAAACCGATAAAGCCTCCCCCAGGGTGACCCCCGGGCGTGGCACTCCGGAAATAGTCACAGCATTGAGCTGCTGAAAACGTTTTAGCTGCTGTGGCTCTACTGTTTCCTTAAGGCGGACCAGTGTACTAACCGGAACCAGGTCACCATTAACCGCCCGGATATAATACTGCCCCAGCTGTTCTGCAGTGAGACGATCAATCCGCTCCACCTGAGGAATTACTTTATAACTGCGATTATCCAAGGAAAAGCGATTGATATAGGCACCTGATAACATGGCCCCCAGATCGCGCCCAAGGTCCACCATTTCTACACCCATAGTGGCAGCCTTATCCCTGTCTATTTCAACCACAATCTTTGGTTTATCTATCTTCAGGTCTGAATCGAGAAAAATAAATTTTCTGCTTTCGAGAGCTTGCGTCATTATCTCGCTGGCAACAGACGCAAGGTTTTCCATTGGCTCAGTGGCACCAATCACGAATTCCACCGGTAATTGCCCCCCCGCAGTGGGCAAGCTCGGCGGCACTACAACAGCAACTTTCAAGCCCGCAATTTGCGCTACATCCTTACTAATCAGTTCCTGCATCTGCTCAGTATCTTTATCGCGCTTTTCCCATGAACCAAGTACAAACCCCGCAGTGGCATTATTGACTCCGCTACTAAAAGTGCCGGCCCCATTAAGCAGAAAAATATTCTCGACCTCACTGTAACTCTCGGCAATATCCACCAATTCCCCACTGAATTGCTCTACATAATCCAGAGTTGCATAGGCATCGGCAGTGGAAATAGTGAGCACAAGACCACGATCCTCTGTTGGCTCCAATTCTCGCGGTGAAGTAACGAATAGAAAGTAACAGCTTGCCAAAACAATTAAGCCAAATACCAAAATCACTCCGCGTTCTTCCAGAGAGTTATGCAAACGCTTTTCAAATCCTTTTTGTAAATGCCCAAATTGTCGCTCTAACCAAGCTTCCAAGCGAGTCCCACCTCCATCCCTGGGCTTTAATATTCTCGAAGCCATCATTGGTGATAGTGTGAGTGCCACAACTCCAGACAAAAGCACGGCACCGGCAAGGGAAAAAGCAAATTCAATAAATAGAGTGCCAGTCAGCCCTCCAAGAAAACCTATAGGGATATAAACAGCAATCAGCGTGGTGGTCATAGCAACTACTGGCCAGGCCAGTTCACGTGCGCCAACGATAGCCGCCTCCCTTGGCGATAATCCCTCCTCTATATGCCGGTGGACATTTTCTAGAACGATAATGGCATCATCCACCACTATTCCTATAGCCAGAACCATACTGAGAAGCGTCAATAAGTTGATGGAAAAACCCATCAACAACATGAGAAACATTGCTCCTACCAAGGATAGGGGCAGAGCCACAGCTGGAATCAAAACACTGCGTAAGGAACCAAGAAACAAATAGATCACCACGATAACAATGATGACAGCCTCAATGATGGTCTCCACCACTTCAGTAATCGAATCCTGAATATACTCCGTGCTGTCATAGGGAATTTCTCCTAGCATCCCCTCCGGCAGTTGCGGAAAAATCTCACCTTCAAGCTTCTTTCTAACTCGCTTAATAACATCAAGAGTGTTTGCATTGGGCGCAACCTCCACTGCAATAAAGGTGGCCGACTGCCCGTTAAAGGTCACCGAACTGTCATAGGATTCTGCACCTAATTCTATTTCTGCCACGTCCCCAAGGCGCACCAGCTGGTCACCGGATGCACGTACCACCAACTGACGAAAGTCTATTTGTTTGGCTATATCCGTATCCGCTCGAATTTCCATGGCAACCCGCGAACCCTTAGTCGCACCCACTGCAGAGAGAACATTGTTATCCCGCAAGGCATTGGCAATATCTGCCGGGGTTACCTCAAGTGCTGCCATTTCCCTGGGTTTTAGCCAGGCGCGCATGGCAAAGGTGCTATCACCGAGTAATCTAGCACGCTGCACCCCGGCAATAGTGGCCAGCTTTGGCTGCACTACCCGAG
Organism: Microbulbifer sp. NBRC 101763; assembly: GCF_040371615.1. NCBI lineage: Bacteria > Pseudomonadati > Pseudomonadota > Gammaproteobacteria > Cellvibrionales > Microbulbiferaceae > Microbulbifer > Microbulbifer sp. NBRC 101763. The sequence goes on along the minus strand of NZ_BAABQV010000010.1, from coordinate 71,038 downwards.
TCAAATAATCGGTGATCTGGTTATTGGCAAGAATATTTGAAGAAAATGACAGATACATTGCCGCCGTAGTTTCCCCCTGCTGCATCTCCACACTGGAGTCTTCCGACTCATCAGGGAGATCGCTACGCAGTTTGTTCACCTTGGCAACTATCTGGGTCAAAACCTCATTAGGGTCAAAATCAAAGCGCACATAGGCATTGATGGTAGAAAGCCCCTGCACACTGGTAGACACCATATAGTCAATGCCATCTGCAGTGGCAATTTCCTGCTCCAAGGGCGTGGTGATAAACCCCTGGACTAGGTCGGAATCAGCACCCACATATACGGTAGTCACTGTGATGACCGCATTTTCCAGTTTGGGGTATTGGCGCACATTCAACTCGGCAATTGAACGCAACCCCAACAGAAAAATAAATAGACTGACCACACAAGCCAGTACCGGTTTACGAATAAAAATCTCAGTAAAATTCACCGCTGCTCTCGGAGGGAATCAACTGTTGCCAGGTTTTGGATGTAAATTTTCCGGCGGTTTATTTTCGTTGTTAATATTGGCCCGTTTACCATTGCGAAGTTTTAGCAAACCACTACTAGCGATAATATCTCCCTCTTGAAGTCCCTGCACAATTTCCACCATATCTCCGCGCTCCTCACCCGTCTTCACAAAGCGCTTATTCGCGATTAACTCTCCGCTTGCATCATCTTTTTCCAAAACAAAAACTGACACCCCATAAGGTGCAAAAACCAAAGATGTTCGGGGTACGGCCAAAACCCGTCGACTCGCATCAATTTCTACTGAGACTTGGGCAAACATGCCCGGGCGCAAGTGTTTTTTTGGATTGTCTAGGGTTGCCTGAATAAGGAAATTGCGACTGGCATTATCTACGCGAGGGTCAACAGCGGTGATTTTCCCACGATAGGTATTACCGGGGAATGCATCTGTAGTCAGGTAAATCGGCAACCCCGCCTTAACCATTGAATATTTTTGCTCTGGCAGAGAAAAGTCCACAAAGATAGGATTCAGCTGTTGCAGGGAAACTACCGCCTCACCGGGACTGACATTTTCACCCAAGTCGATACGGCGAATACCGAGCACACCACTGAAAGGTGCCACCACACGGCGCTGATCAACCCTAGCTCGCTGTACTTGAATATTGGCAATTACCTGATCCAAAGTACTCTGAGCACTATCCAGATCTGCTTCAGTAGTAACTCCACGCTTGGTTAAGGTTTTAATACGGACATAATTGCGCCGTGCAAGACGTAACTCTGCATCCAGCACCTTTAACTGAGCTTTTTCCGGTTCAGCAAAAATTTCTACCAGAAGATCTCCACCATGCACAAATTGTCCTGACTTAAAATGAATGGCGCTGACGACACCCTCAGCCTCAGTAGTGACTTCGACGCCATTTACCGCGCGAACTGTTCCAACTCCACTCAGATCCTCACGCCAGTTCTGGATTTGTGCAGTGGCGGAGGTGACGGTAGCCACCGGTAGAGACATGGTGTCGAGAAACTGATTCATCATGTAGCGGCCAAAAAACTTATAAGCAAAAATACCGCCAAACAATAGTAAGCATCCCAGCAGCATTAATACCATGCGTTTACTGATAATGTACCCCCGATCACTCAACAGAAAATGCCATAGATCGATGAGTCAGGAGAATTCAGGCGAGAACAACCCCGATCTTTATCGGACCACAAAGTTTAGTTTATAAAGAAAATACGATAAGTGCCGCTAGGCCCTCGCCTCATGGCACGCGAAAACAGCCTAAGAGAATTTAAAGAGGAGAAAAGACGTCAGGCTGCACGGTAAGTATGTGGCGCCAGCTATCGCTGGCGCCATCGCGATCAAATAACTAATGAAAGACGGCCTTATCACCCTCAACATCAGCGTGAATGGTAGCACCGGGCGCAAATTTTCCAGCCAATACATCCTGTGCCAGGGGATTTTCCAGCCACATCTGGATAGCTCGCTTGAGTGGACGCGCACCGTAAACCGGGTCAAAACCAACTTCCGCCAGTTTATCCAGTAGCGCCTCGGATACCTCCAGCTTCAAGTCACGCTCGCTGAGGCGGCGACATAGTTGCCTCAGCTGAATCTCCGCAATAGAACGTACTTCCCCTTTGTCGAGAGGGTGGAAAACCACAACCTCATCGATACGGTTGATGAACTCTGGACGGAAATGATTGCTAACCACCTCCATCACTGCATTTTTCATCTGGCGATAGCGAATCTCCGCATCTAGGTCGTCGCCATTTTCAGCCGTTGCATACTTCTGTATTAGGTCAGAACCCAGGTTGGAGGTCATCACCACCACAGTGTTGCGAAAATCCACAGTGCGGCCCTGACCATCGGTCAGGCGACCATCATCAAGGACCTGAAGAAGAATATTAAATACATCCGGATGAGCCTTCTCCACCTCGTCTAGCAGAACCACCGAATAAGGCTTGCGACGCACCGCCTCGGTTAAATAACCGCCCTCTTCATAGCCAACATAACCTGGAGGCGCACCAATCAAGCGTGCGACGGAGTGTTTCTCCATAAACTCCGACATATCAATCCGCACCATCGCATCCTCTGTATCGAATAGAAATTGCGCCAGCGCTTTACAGAGTTCGGTTTTACCCACCCCGGTAGGCCCTAAGAACAAGAAGGAACCATTCGGGCGATTGGGATCCGCCAAGCCCGCGCGGGATCGGCGAACCGCATTGGCGACAGCATCTACCGCTTCAGCTTGTCCAATAACCCGTTTATGCAGCGCATCCTCCATGCGCAACAGTTTTTCCCGTTCGCCCTCCAGCATTTTCGAAACTGGAATACCTGTCCAGCGTGAAACCACTTCAGCCACTTCTTCATCGGTAACCCGGTTGCGTAGCAGGCGCGGCTCTTCTGCTGCCTCATGGGTAGCAGCAGACTTTAGCTGTTGTTCAAGTTGTGGAATCACGCCGTACTGCAATTCCGACATACGCGTTAAATCACCGGCACGTCGTGCAGACTCCATATCCAGCTTGGCCTGCTCTAGCTTTTCTTTAAGGTCGTGACTACCTGCGAGCTGGGCTTTTTCCGCTTTCCACACCTCCTCCAAGTCGGAGTATTCTTTCTCCAGTTGAAGAATTTCTTCCTCCAGCTTTGCCAGGCGCTTTTTAGTGGCCTCATCGCCCTTGTCTTTTTTGACCGCCTCACGCTCAATCTTAAGCTGGATCAGACGGCGCTCAAGCTTATCCATCGCCTCCGGCTTGGAATCAATTTCCATACGTATACGACTTGCCGCTTCATCTATTAAATCGATCGCCTTGTCTGGTAACTGGCGATCGGTGATATAGCGCTGGGATAATTTGGTCGCGGCAATAATTGCAGAGTCAGTAATATCGACACCATGATGCACCTCATAGCGTTCTTTCAGGCCACGAAGAATTGCAATGGTATCTTCCTCTGTAGGCTCATCCACCAATACTTTCTGGAAACGGCGCTCAAGCGCCGCATCTTTTTCAATGTATTGACGGTATTCATCCAGGGTGGTGGCGCCGACACAATGCAGCTCACCACGAGCCAGTGCCGGCTTGAGCATATTACCGGCATCCATGGCGCCCTCTGCCTTTCCAGCGCCAACCATGGTGTGCAACTCATCAATAAATAAAATAATACGCCCTTCCTGCTTGGATAGCTCATTCAGGACGGCCTTGAGGCGTTCCTCAAACTCCCCGCGAAATTTGGCTCCCGCAAGCAGTGCACCCAAGTCCAGGGAAAGCAGGCGCTTGTCCTTCAGGCCCTCCGGTACTTCGCCATTTACAATACGCTGTGCAAGCCCCTCCACAATGGCCGTTTTCCCTACTCCAGGCTCACCAATCAATACCGGGTTGTTCTTGGTGCGGCGCTGTAACACCTGGATAGTTCGACGAATTTCATCATCGCGCCCAATTACTGGATCAAGCTTGCCAGCCAGTGCACGCTCCGTCAGGTCGAGAGTATATTTATCCAGCGCTTGGCGCGCCTCCTCCGCATTGGGATCATCCACTTTTTCATCGCCGCGCACTTTCTGAATCGCCGCCTCTAACTGTTTCTTGTCGCCATTAGCATTGAGAATTTTAGAAATTTCCCCTGCAGCGGAGTCGAAAGCTGCAAGTAAGACCGTTTCACTGGATATAAATGTATCGCCATTTTGTTGCGCCTTTTTATCGGTTAGGTTCATCAGGCGCATCAGTTCCTGAGACATGCCCACATCCCCAGTTGGGGAGCTGATAGTTGGCAGATTATCTAGTCTCTTGGCCAAGTCATTGCGCAGGCCATTTAAGTTAAAACCGGCCTGGGATAAAAATGCCGGGACACTGCCATTATTCTGGTTGAGTAGTGCAAGAATTAAATGTTCCGGATAAATCTGGTTGTGGTCCCGTCCCACAGCCATGGATTGTGCATCAGCAAAAGCTGCTTGCAGTGGGTTTGTCATCCGATCAATTCGCATGAATACAACCTCTCCTACTTAGGGATCTTATATAGCTTTGCGTCAATAACGCCCGGTTGGCGTTACGCATTCAGTGTAGTGTTGGCTATTAAAATAGGGGCGAGGGAAAGGTTTTCAATGATTTAAATCAAACAGCAAGAAGTTTCGATTAATTTCCTAAGGGGGAGTAATTATTTCTTTGTAAGCTCGGCATTTGTCAGTCGGTACCCCTTGAAAAGAACCAAGCGCACCCTCATATGAGCCAGCCCAATAATTAGCTGCACCTTAGGTTATGAGCAGCATTAATTATCCGCCAGCCAGATTAGTGAGGCCATACGCCCGGTAGTCTTCTCCCTACGATAGGAATAGAAGTATTCAGGTTCTTTCACCGTGCAGCGCTCACCACCGTAGATATGCCCGACACCAAGCCCCTTTAGCTCAGCCCGAGCCAAACCATAAATATCCGCAAGAAAATGTAATGGCTTTTTTACATGAGGTTGAAAGCAGCGGGCAATAGCCTCGGTATGCTCACCACCCTGGGCATTTTCAAAAAAGGCCTCCAGGACATCCACCCCAGTCTCAAAGGCCTCAGGACCAATCGCAGGCCCCAGCCACACCAATAGCTCTGCGGGATCGCAATCCAAGGCAGTTATCGTATTGCGTAAAATGCCCCCAGCCAGCCCGCGCCAACCTGCATGGGCCGCTGCCACTCGGGTGCCTGCTTTGTCACAGATAAGTACGGGAAGGCAGTCGGCGGTGAGCACCGCACAAACAATTTCACTTTTCAGGCTAAAGCTGGCATCGGCAGTCCGCACAAGCCCATCCCCCTGAGCGTCTACCACCCTGTCGCTGTGGATTTGTTCAAGCCATTGTGGTTCACCCGGCAACTCCAGCTGATCACACAGTAGCCCGCGGTTAGCCAAAACTGCTGACTCACTGTCACCAACATGCGCTGCAAGATTAAAAGAGGTATGGGGCCCCGAACTGTACCCACCTGATCGCAAGGTAGAGAATGCTCTCACCCTGGCAGGGGCCGGCCATACTGGACTCAGGTAATGATCACTGGACATGGTATATCTGCTCTGCCTGGGCAATAGGAGCCGAACTCTAAAGCCCCGACTCCTTTTCTAGTGGAAGTTTGTGCTGCTACTGACCTAGTAAGTATTCTGTCCAAGTAGGTCGAGTAGGGCCAGCATATCCTCAGGCATAGAGGCGCGCCAGTGCATTTCCTCACCCGACTGGGGATGGATGAGTGCGAGCTCCGCCGCATGCAGGGCCTGTCGGGGAAAGCCCTGTAAGGCGCCAATCAGCTCAGTGGGCGCCTCTGGTGGCAACTTTGGCCTACCCCCATATAGCGGGTCACCCACCAGTGGGTGACGAATATGAGCCATATGCACCCGGATTTGATGGGTGCGTCCAGTTTCCAGCTTGCAACGCAATAGTGTATGCACTCGGAAACGTTGCTGAATTTGGTAATGGGTAATGGCCTCCTTGCCACCAAAGTCCAGCACAGCCATTTTCAGGCGGTTTTGCCGGTGGCGTCCTATTGCAGCATCGACACGCCCCGCACCGGTAATTATTCCTTGCACCAAAGCATCATATTGACGACTGACCGTTCTTTGTTTTAGCTGGTCTACAAGGCTAGCTTGCGCCAACAGGGTCTTGGCCACGACCATCAAGCCACTAGTGTCCTTGTCGAGACGATGCACGATCCCCGCCCGGGGAATCCTCTCCTGAGAGGGACAGTGATGCAAAAGACCGTTTAACAGGGTGCCATCGGGATTTCCGGCAGCCGGATGTACTACCATCCCTGCAGGCTTATTGATGACCATAAGGCTGTCATCTTCATAAACAATGCTCAGATCCATGGGTTCGGCGCTCCAGGCGCCTTGAACCTCAAGTTCAGCGTGAAGACTAAGCCGCTCACCGCCAAATAGCTTATCCTTGGGCTTGGCAGGGGCACCATTTACGGTGAGTTGACCGCCCTTAATCCAAGATTGCAAACGCGCACGGGAGTAATCGGGAATTAATTCGGCTGCTATCTGGTCTAATCTTCGACCAGCCAAATTGGCCGGAACTTCAATATCGAGGTTTAGGTGGTCATTCATTAAACAATTGCAAATACTTTGGGCAGCACCGCGACTGTGGTTAAATGTCCGACGCGCCAGATTAATCTTGGCGGGTAGTTTAATAAGGTAGAGTGTAAGAATGATAGAGCGAAGGGCTATGCAGACCTGGAAAATGCTGTGGCTGGCCTTGGTGTCCGCAATATTGGTTGCCTGCGCCAGCACTGACGACTCAGAAGAGGGCTTGCCTAGCGGCAACCGTACAGAGCAGGCCTTCTACGAGGCAGCGCAGCGGCAGCTGCGCACCAGCCAGTGGGACCTGGCGATCAAGAACCTGCGCGCCCTGGAAGATAACTTCCCTTTCGGCAACTATGCGGAACAGGCCCAGTTGGAGCTAATCTACGCCTACTACCGCAATTATGAGAACGATGCGGCTATCGCCGCCGCAGATCGCTTTATCCGCCTTCATCCCCAGCATCGCAATGTCGATTACGCCTACTATATGAAGGGGCTATCTTCCTTTACCGAGGGCACCGGACTGTTCGAGCGCTTTATGCCGACAGACCTGACCAATCGCGACCCCGGCTCTGCACGTGAGTCCTTCGCCTATTTCTCACAGCTGATGGCCCGTTATCCGGAGAGCCGCTACGCCGCAGATGCGCAAAAACGCATGATCCATCTGCGCAATCTGCTGGCTCGCTATGAAATCCATGTAGCCAACTATTATTTCAAGCGTGGAGCCTACCTCGCAGCCGCCAACCGCGGCCGCTATGTAGTGGAAAACTTCCAGCAGACCCCTGCGGTACCGGACGCCCTTGCGGTGATGGTACAGGGGTATAACCTCATGGAGATGCCGGAGTTAGAGGCCAACGCCTTGAGCGTTATGCGCAACAACTACCCAGATCACCCAGCCTTTAATGAAGATGGCTCCTTTAACTACAACTTCTACAAGGGTGCTAGTGGCCGTAGCTTGGTGCATCGGGTAACCCTGGGCCTTTTCGAGAAATCAGACCCAGAGGGCTTTGATAGCCGCGAAATGTACAACCCCGAATACAATCGTGGAGAGGCCCCCCTACCTCCAGAGCTGCTGTAGGTATGCTCCACAACTAAGAACGGCGCCAATCGGCGCCGTTTTACTTTCTAAAACAAGTTATTCGCCGGCCTTCCAGCCATTCGTGATTGGATAGCGACGATCCCGCCCAAAGCCTCGCTCCGAGATCCGTACCCCCACAGCAGCCTGACGGCGCTTGTACTCATTGCGTGCTACAAGGCGCACAACCCGCTCAACTTCACTCCGTTGGAAACCACGACGGATGATTTCCTCAGCACTCAAATCCTGATCGACATACAGATTGAGAATCTGATCCAGGACTTCATAAGGAGGTAGGCTGTCTGAGTCTATCTGATCTGGTGCCAGCTCTGCACTGGGTGGGCGCGTGATCACTGTCTCTGGTATCACCTCTGATACCGTATTTCGATAGCGAGAAAGCTCAAATACCAGCACCTTGGGCACGTCTTTAAGGGCATTAAAGCCCCCAACCATATCGCCATACAGCGTCGCATACCCAACGGCCATCTCACTCTTATTGCCGGTAGTCAGCACCATGGCCCCCTTCTTATTGGAAATGGCCATCAGCAGCACACCGCGGGAGCGAGCCTGCAGGTTTTCCTCCGTGGTATCTCTCTCACTACCGGCAAACTCTTCCGATAAAGCCCCCATAAACGCGTCAAAAATAAGCTCAATACCGATCTCTCGGTAATGCACCCCAAGGCGCTGGGCCTGATCGGCAGCATCATTCTTACTGAGATCAGAAGTGTAATGGAAAGGCATCATAACCGCTTCCACTCGCTCTTTACCTAAGGCATCCACTGCCACCGCCAGAGTCAGCGCTGAATCAATCCCCCCCGAGAGCCCCAGTACCACGCCATTAAAGCCATTTTTATTGACGTAATCCCGCACTCCAAGTACCAAGGCCTGATAGACTGCTGCCAGATCATCCAGGGGGGGGGCATTATCTCCTGGTAGTAATGTAACCCTTCCACTTTGTTCGGAGGCCGACACCGGCAATAGTTGCTCCGCAAACTCCTCAGCCCTGGCGCAGACTTCTCCCCGACAATCTATAGCTATTGAGCCACCATCAAACACCAGTTCATCCTGGCCACCGCACCAGTTCACGTATACGATTGGGACTTGCGCCACACGCGCCTGTTTGGAAAGCAACTCCAAGCGTTGCTGGGCTTTGCCACGATGAAAAGGAGACGCATTGATATTCAGCATCACTTTTGCACCTGCCTCAACAGCCTGCTGAATCGGTTCAGGGTGCCAAATATCCTCACAGATACTGACCCCAACAGGTATACCCTCAATTTCAACGACACATGGCTTATCGCCCTTGGTGAAATAGCGTTTCTCATCAAATACTTGGTAGTTGGGTAACTTTTGCTTGGCATATTCCGCAACAATTTCGCCCTTACTCACCAGGCCCGCCATATTAAATATCTTTCCATCCCGGTATCGCGGATAACCTACCAAGATGGCACAGGGCAGCTGGGCCGTTTTCAGTTGTTCCAGCGCAGCCTCAATGCGTATCTGCATGCTGGGGCGCAGAAGTAAATCCTCTGGTGAATAGCCGCATAAGGTCAGCTCCGGAAATAGGACCAGATCGGCCCCAAGCTCTCGATGAGCCTTACGTGCCACCTCAATCACATTTGCGGTGTTGCCGGGAATATCCCCTACGAGAGAATTGATTTGTGCCAGCACTAGCTGCAAAGTAGACATTATTAAACCTCGGACAATACAGGCCGCCATTGTAACCTCTGTAGCGGAGCAACAGCAGCGGCTCAACACAACAACAATACCGGGAAATCACTTTGAGTAGTCCCTCCTCCGTCAGCAATACTCTCACCCTCCAGCACCATGAGCTATTGCGTATCTGCGCTATTTATCGCCTGGCAATTGCACTTGTGCTGCTGGGGGTTTTCTATTCTGATATTGGCGCCGGAGCGCTGGGTGCTCATCTGCCAGGCCTATTTCTTTACACAATAGCGATCTACACCCTTCTCAACTTCAGCTGGCTGGTCTTCTTACGCCAAAACGCCTATCAAGTAGGGGGCGGTCAGATTGAGATGATCCTTGGCTGCGATATCCTGGTATTTTTGTTGCTCATCGAGGCCAGTGGCGGTCTCAGCTCCGGTCTCGGTTATCTACTACTCGTTAATTGCTCCATCGGTTCTATTCTTCTCGACCGTCGAATGAGCGCCTTCTTCGCCGCAATCGCCAGCCTGGGGGTATTGGGTTTACAACTCTACAACCTAATGTCCGGGCAAGGCACAACCAAAGATATTGTCGCCGCGGGAGGCCTCGGCATACTGCTTTTTGCGACTGTTAGCGCACTCCAATATCTCTCCGCGCGTATACGCAGTGCGAATCTGCGCGCTGATCAGCAAAGCCGACAAGCAGCACACCTGCAACGGCTGGCACAACAGATTATCGAACGCATGGGGACAGGGGTACTGGTGATGGGCCCCACCAGCCAACCCGAACTTATTAACAGGGCTGCACGTCAACTTTTGGGCTGCCACCTACATTCAGAGAAGGAAAAATCTGATGCATTACGCCAAGCGATCCGAGACTGGCGTAACAATGGCAGTACCAGTAGCACTTTACTGCAGTCAGAAACTGGTAATGAAGTACAACTCAATTTTACCAACCTTCAGCATGACAGCGGTTGCAGTACGCTGGTATTCGTTGAAGACAATCGCAAATTGGCCGAGGCTGCCCAAAAACTCAAACTCGCTTCTCTAGGACACCTTACAGCTTCTATCGCTCACGAGGTGCGCAACCCTCTCTCCGCCATCAGCCATGCAGCACAGTTGCTATCAGAGTCCCCACAATTGCGCGAAGAGGATCATTACCTGACCGACATCATTTGCCGGCAAAGTCAGCGAGTAAACCAAATCATCGAAAATGTAATGCAGCTATCACGCAGGCAAGCAGGGGCACCGCAAGAACATAACTTGGCTACCTGGTTGCAACAGTTTATCCAGGACTTTAGTGCCGGTACCAAAAGTGGAGACCAAGTACAGCTGGAGCTTCCTGAGCAAGTACTTTCAGCGCGGTTTGACGCGGCTCAACTTACTCAGGTGATGACCAACCTCACAGATAATGCCCTTCACCACTCCCAAATAGCCACCGGCAAGCGATTCGCAGTAGTCAGTGCTCAATACAACCAAGAACGTGCCTGTACCCAAATAGATGTTAAGGACAGTGGCCCAGGTGTGCCCGAAGAACATAAATCAAAGATTTACGAGCCATTCTTCACCAACGGTAGTGGTGGTAGTGGACTGGGACTATATATTGCGAAAGAACTGTGTGAGACAAATAAGGCGAGCTTGTATCATTGCCGCAGCGATGACGACAAGAGCTGCTTTAGAGTTGAATTTGCTCACTAAATAAGTGTGACTTGATCTTACTCAGAATTTTTTCACAAAGTTTCGACGATTATTCGCAAAGAATTTCTGCCATAATCAGAACCGGCGCCCTTGCCTCTAATATCAACAAAACAAGAAAAGACAGGGAATTGATGCTACCTCTGGCCCTGGTTGTCGATGACGAACCGGATATTTGCAAGCTGCTCACCCTCACTTTGCAGCGCATGAACGTGGACTGCCATACCGCAGCCAATCTCGTGCAAGCAAAGAAATTACTTACAGAAAATCGTTACGATTTTTGCCTTACAGACCTTCGCCTACCTGACGGTGACGGTCTACAGTTGGTTGAGCATATTCAAACTGGGATACACTGCGAATTGCCCGTAGCCGTTATCACCGCACATGGCAACATGGATACTGCAATCAAGGCACTAAAACTCGGGGCATTCGACTTTGTCAGTAAGCCCGTAGACCTTGAACGACTGCGTAACCTCGCCCAACTGGCCCTACGACTGAATCAGGACCAGGTACGAAACACCAATCAAAATAACGTCAGCGAGCACTTGCTTTTGGGTGAAGCTGAGAATATGCGTAGACTACGAGAGCAAATCGCTAAAGTAGCTCGTAGCGATGCACCGGTCTACATCAGTGGCGAATCTGGTTCTGGTAAAGAGCTGGTTGCTCGTGCAATTCATGCCCAAGGAGCTCGAGCAGATAAGCCGTTTGTACCCATCAACTGTGGCGCTGTACCTAAAGAATTGATGGAGAGCGAGTTTTTCGGTCATAAGAAGGGCAGCTTCACCGGAGCCCATAAAGATAAATTAGGTCTACTACAAAGTGCTCAAGGTGGTACTTTGTTTTTAGATGAGGTTGCAGACTTACCACTTGAAATGCAGGTCAAACTACTGCGCGCGATACAAGAAAAGCGCATTCGACCTATTGGTGCAAGCCAGGAAGTTCCCATTGATATACGTATTCTCAGTGCAACTCATAAAGACCTTGGCAAAGAAGTAAATGAAGGAAGATTTCGTAACGACTTATACTATCGCATCAATGTAATTGAAATCTCAACACCACCCCTGAGAGAACATTTAGAAGATATCCCGCTGCTAGTAGACGTAACAATGCAGCGCATTGCTAGTGACTCTGGAATCCGCCAACCAAAAGTAGCCCCTGAAGCAATAGCTTTATTACAGAGTTACACTTTCCCTGGGAATGTTCGTCAACTGGAAAATATCTTGGAACGGGCTTTTGCACTATGTGATGAACAGGAAATCTGTAGCCGTGACTTATTCCTAGAACACGATAAAAAAGCCTCTAAACATGAAGATTTCACTGCCAATTTAGAAACACCTAAAAACTCAGGCACCCCTCAAAACGCAGGATACTTTAATCCTAGTCTTTACTCATCTCTAGATGAGTTTCTTCAAAACATTGAAAAAGAGGCTATTGAAACAGCTTTGATAAAAACTCGCTGGAACCGGACTGCTGCTGCAAAAAAACTCGGTATTAGCTTTAGATCCCTACGCTATCGTTTAAAAAAGCTCGGACTTGAAAGTTAAATTCTCAATAGTTAAATGGTCGTGCTGTAATCAAATGTAATTGGTTTTTATCTATTCCACGGTATTCTAGTGCAAGCTCAAGAGCGAGAAGCTTGCACCATGAAAAAGGCCGCGGGATTTACCCTCTCAGAGTTACTCATTACCCTGACTATATTAGCTATTGTTACCACAATGGCGCTCCCCTCATTTACTGATTTTATAAAACGCTATAAAAGTAAAACCAAACAATTTGAATTATTTGAACTATTGATATTAATGCGCTCTAAAGCCTACTATGAGAAAATCAGCTACACGCTCTGCCCACTTGGGCAAAGTAAAGAATGTGGCGATAATTGGTCTAATGGTGCGTTATTGTTTCCTGATCATAATGGCAATGGCTCCATAGATCAGGGGGAAAGCATTGAAAGGAGATATGAGCCTATAGAAAATGGAGCTTCGCTCAACTGGAATGCCTTTAACAATAAAGGCTACCTAATCTTTAAACCAAATGGCGAAACACCCTCTCAAAGTGGAAACTTCTCCTATTGCCCCGCCATCGGTGGAGCAGAATATGGATGGATCATTATCCTCAATACTATCGGCCGCCCCTATTTTGCAAAAGATAGGGACGGCGATGGCATAGTGGAAAATGGCAGTAGGAAAAATCTGACCTGCCCTCAAAACTGATCAGCAGGTTTTGCTCCAGCAAGAATCTTTCGAGTCAATCCCATCATTATCTCGATCCCAAGTCCTTTGACCACTTGAGCTAAGCAATAGAACTCCATCATCGGCTTGACCAGATATGGGAGTGGCCGTAAGGATATAAGTACTAGGATCAGTCCCAACTGTAATTGTCAGGTTATACTTTGGGCTCCCCCCATCCAAAGGTACCTGTGCGGGAAATATCCCTGGAGTACCATCGTCTCCTCCACCATTTGCAGCTCCGGCATAACTTCCATTCTGGGTATAGTGTTTCTCCATCGCCTGTGCCAACCCCATCAATGCACCCTGCGCATCTGCCCTGCTGGCCGTGCGAACATGGTCGACATAAGAAGGCCAAGCAATTCCAGCTAATATCGCGATTATCGCCACTACAATCATCAACTCAATAAGAGTAAACCCTGACTGTCTCTTCATAGTTTCAAGTTACCATAATAATTTAAATTTTCCCGGCAGTACTGGGGCGCACTCATAATTGGTCATTAGCCTTAAAAGGGAGTAACTTCTTCCCAGGACAAGCGTCCAATGCGGCCACCACCCAAGGCCACAACTGGTCGGACATAATTGTCACCATTACTATCCGGAGTAATTTCAAGGACCCCATCGCCAGTTGGGATGTAGCTAGATGTATTAGGAGCCGCATTAGATCTGAACTCACCAGCGTACCCATAATCATTCTTGTCAATAACGCCATCATTATTAGCATCGTAAACCGCCTCAGGGGGGACCAAGCCTCCCCAGAGGTCAACCGACATCAACCAGCCACTACCACCCGCCGCACAAACTTGGCCGCTGGGAATCATCGTATTGAAAAAGATTACATGCCCCAGCAATGCGGGCTGGGCAATTACTCGCTCCCCGCCTTCTAAACTATTTCCAGCCTCAAGTGAAATGTACCAGCCTGATGTTTTATCCCAGTCAATTTCATCGCCAACTATCTTACGCTGACGAATACCACCAAAAGTCTCTTCTTTTAGAGTACGATCAATTAAATTTGACTTGGTAAGACCATATTTACCATTGTCCGACACCGCATAAAAACCACCCGGATTAATGTCAGCAGTATCGGTATCCACCAAATATTGTCCTGTGCCGAATGCCACCAGTAATCCCGGTCCTGTCTCATCTTTGATATTTCTCGCCACAACCGGTGTAGTGGTTATCGCCTCTCGTTGATCATTAGTACTAGGAGCTACACTAAATAGTGGCTTTGGTGTTCCCCCCTCCTTTTCTACTGACCACGAATTTTCATTTGAACTTGAAACGTCAAAAGCCCACAGATTTCCATGTAGATCGCCGGCATAAATTCGGTCTACAGTACCGTCCAAATTTGTGTCAATTATTGCTGGAGTAGACATACCATTTATATCGGATACTGAGCCTGAGCCCGTAGAAAGGTAAGCATATTTACTGGTTGTGCTACCAGGGCCATCTAGGCCATCAAGGTAAACAATAAAGATTCCCGCATCTCCTGTCGCACTATTGTAACCATTACCAAATATAGCTGCCCACTCACCGTTAGGCATCCTGCCTATTTGAGCACGGCTATAGGTATAGCCAAGATTACTATCATCCTCATCTGAGAACTCCCACATCACTATTTTCTCAGCATTTTGCTCTGTGAAAGCACTTGGGTCAGTTACATTTAGTGCATAATAACCTTTGCCACCGGCGCCTAGGCCCCCTACTAAGACCGTCTGCCAACTCTCACTAGCGCCGTCACTGATATATACATCCGAAACAGTCGGAGTGCCATCTACATAAAACCGGTGGTTATAATATTGAGAGGTCAGCGGATGAAGGCCCTCATTATCATCTGTACTCAATAAAATTGACGGAGAATATGCAATAAGTTCCTTGCCTGCATCCGGTATATTCACAGTATCCACACTAGCATTGAAGCCATGGAGAAAGCCATCATTAGCGCCTACATATACCACTGGTGTACGATTTTTATGGGCCGCAATAAATGCTGAATAAGCCGATTTTCCGGGGAAGGATGCATAGGACCACTTTCCATCAGGAGCCCCTACATAAACCGGGGTGGAATTCACAATATCCCCCAGGCGGCTATCACGCTCTCTAAAGTCTCCTTCCCCAACACCTTCCTTAGAGCGGTCTCCACGCAGGTAATCAATTCTATCTGAGACTCTGCCATCATCCACAGCATCACTAATGTAACTATTGAGGGTTAGATCCAGTGCGTGATCTGTACCAGAGGTGCCAACTCCCGCAGCAGTAAAAGGCACACCCTTGTTGTCTTGGTAAGTCAGTATTACTCTAGTATTAATATCTGAAATCGAATCGAGAATGGAACTGGCTTCCCAAATAGGATCATCTGATAAGTTACCAGAAGTATCTATATCCCAGGCTGATAGTTCTCCATTCCATTTTCCACTATTATATTTAGCCCCAAATACTGCGGACCCACTTTCAATAACTGTGGAGTTCAAAGCTACTGCACTTGAGCTACCAACTATAGAGCGGACATCTTTAAATATTTGGTTAAATGTAAGTTGCAATTCGGCGGCATTATCTGCAGAGTAGACTTTTCCTTTCCCTCCTTTCCCTAATTTTCCTGAATTAATCATTTCTTTGGAGTCATCCAAGCCTTGGTTAGCAAACCCTATCAAGTAACTTGTGATATTATTTATCTCTGGTTTGCCATCAGGCTTTATCAAATCCGGACGCAAATCAATATCATAGAGGGCTTTGACCACGTCATCCATTTGCTGTGATGTTGTACAAGTCTCAGCTGTACAAGTTGTATCATAATCTTTTAAATGAGAGCTAATACTATTGTCTGAAGTCGGCGCCCCATCAGTAAGGGCGACCATAAAACTTTTTTGACAATAGTATTGGACAGCAGAACTCTCTACTTGATTAGTAGGTTTATCCACTCCATTCCAGTTTATAATCGTACTCGTGTTCCCATTATTATTTGTTGATCCAGAAAAAATATCTGAGGCCGACGCTGTCTTCGCATTACCAGGTGAAGCCTCATAAGATAATTCAGATCCTTCGTAACCAGATATAAAATATCGCCCCACACCCGTAAAAGTCTCGGCAAGAGGTGTATTTCCACTCGCCCCAACATCTGCCACAACATCAAGAATATCTTGGCTATTATCGTCGGTGAGGCTTGTCAGCCCCATCAATAATTTTCCACCATGGTTTCCATTAAACTGCATTAAACCTATACGCACGCCTTCCAACCCAGAAATTAGATTCTGAGCAGCAGTCTTCATTATGTCAGTACGGCGTATATCTAATTTAGACCGTCTAGCCTCACCATCATCAGTGATAAATTTTGCAGCTGTAAAACCACCAGTTTCTCTGTCTTCAGAAAAAAACCAGTTTAAAAAATGGCCACTCGCATAATCTTTATTAAACCCATTTGGAATCTTATAGTCAGCAGCATCTACACCAACACTGAAATAAGTACTATTATTTCCTCCTCCAGCTGCATATAGCCATGCGGTATACTGCTCATCTTCATCAAAGCAATCGCCATTAGTATCCCACGTACGCCAATCACCCGTTGCGATTACAGAACCGTTATATCGCTCTACTAATCGAAACTGAACATTACCACTGCTTACATTTACACGATATTCAACCTCATCATAATGTCGAGTGGAATAACTTCCATTACTATGCCGATATGTATATTCTGTTGAGACAGGATTATTACAATTAAAACTTGAAGGGTTACTGGCACTGTAACCATCTGCAGGAAGAACCATTTCTTCCATAGATCCCGAGGAATCTAATACAAACATAATATTGGGCTCAGCCGACCCCCGCGAGTACAAAGGTACATCAGATAGCTCCCCTGGCGCAGCAGATGAATGTGTTGCCAATATCATAAAAAAGGCGGCACTTAATGAACGCAATGGGAAATATTGTTTTTTTTGATTTTTTATTTTCACAGCAAAGTCCTCAAAACTCTTTTCCATATAAAGTAACAATAATCCTCTCGGTACCGCTGTTACCTACCCCGCGACTGACGATCTTAAATACTTCGACAATGGTTTCCTCACCACCGGTTTGCCCCACACCAATATTAATATCACCAACGTTATCACTTGAGGCCAACCCGAATCTTTCGATATACATCCGCCCTTTCATTTTTTTTCCATTGGAATCAAGCATGTAAACTTCTCTGGCAATGGAATTACTGTTTTCCCAGGTTTCCTCTGCAAATATATCTTCAGGGCCCTCACCCTCATTATGCTGCCAGGCGGCTGCCCCAAAATCGCTACTTTTACCAAGCGCGTTTATTTCTTGCTCGCCAAAACGAGCCATGGATTCGGCAACTTCCAGAGCGACTTTCGCATCTCGTGAAGCCGAGGTCATTCGCTCCCCCATCAAAACCCCACGAGCTCCAGAAATACCAATTAACGTTAAAACCAAAAGAATAATCAGGCTGACCATCAGCACTGCACCTTGCTGATTCTTTATTATCCCCATTACATGCTTCCTCTATTACGTACCTTGACCGTAGCAACATACAATTTGCGCAGCAGACCATCATCGTATTCTTTTTTACTACCATCCAGGCGTGTAATAGTCTGCTTATCGACCCCAGCGACACTATCACTAGATACCAATAACTCTATTTTTATTGCAGTTACTTCAGCCATGCTTATAACATCATTAGCAGTCTGCCACTGATTAACGATACCGTTACCATTAGTATCTACACCATATGAAACCTGCATATCATCTATTCCGGGGACGAGCTCCTGAACATTTCCAGCCTCATCCCTCATAAATAAAGAATTAGTATTCAAAGAATTAGTATTCTGAGCACCTGAGGCGATAAAAAACACTTTTTCATAAGGGGTAAGAATTTTTGAATCAACCCCATACTCCTCTTTGAAAACTATTCCAGCTGGATAATTCAGTTTTTTATGGCCAGCTGTTTCAGTAGTACTCGTAACAGTAAATACACTTCCAGATTTACAGTTTGACACTATGACGATATCGTTATTTTTAATTGGGCAACTATCACTAACAACAATATCCCCTTTATCTGTACCATTTAGCATTCGCCCTTCTCCAGCGCATGCATCTTCAGCGCCACTAAGAGTCAAAACGTCCGTTCCCTCGATAACTGCGATATTTTCAACCTTAGTATTAGTGGCAACATTGTCCTGACCAGCCACGCCAATATCATCTCCACCAATACTTGAATAAAATTTATCTGCAGAAGCAGACAAATTTTCTATATTTTTATTTTCAGCACATCCCCAAAAGTCGGCTTGGCGAATTTCTTTGCTGAGCATATCAACTGCAAAACGCCCACTTTCCTGCACTCTTGAAAAGCCATTCTGCATACGCAATGTATCGCTGTTGCTCTGGAAGATCTGCAGGACACCAAGTAGTAATAAAGAGCCTAATAAAATACCAATCATCAGCTCAATCAATGAAAGACCTCGCTGCGATATAAATAAATTCATAATTTACAGCTCCACGCTCATTTCAAAAATCGCATCATCTAAATCAGCTTTACTACCAGCATAATCTTCCCCTGTATGCTGTTCCTTCCAATTGATAGTTACCGTAACTTGCCCCCCGTTACTTACAATTTCCCCTGTCGCGCTGGGTAGGTTATTGGAAAGTAATAATCCCCACTCATATAAATCCAAGCCTGCCAGCTGTGAGGGTTGACAGCCACTACTGCAATCTGGGGAACTACCAACACTCGAACCTATATCGGAACTATCATAATCCCCCGACTTAAAGCCGGTGGGATTAGCTCTCATCCGCTCAATAATTTCCTGTGCTGCCAGAGCTGCCATATAACGATGATGCGAACCATTACCATTTTTTAGACTCATCATTTGGGTCGAGGCTAATCCCAACAAACCAATTGCGAGAACTAAAACAGATACCAGAACTTCAATTAATGTTGCGCCGTTTTGTTTATGCATTGGCAGACCCTCCGCTGCAGTCAGCAGACTTTATTAGTCGTAATGCCCCAGAAGCTAATAGCTCCAATTGGCGACCATAATCTCCTTTTCGATCATCACAAAGACTAAGCATTAATGGGCTTACCAAGCTACTCTCACCTCGGGCATTAAATGAAAAAGCTACATTTTTCAACGCACCGCTATTTAACTCTGCGGCAAGCGTGATCATTGCTGGATCAACTTCCAAAACCCGCAACTCCGTGTCACCGCTGCCAAAAGCACCATTCCCATCAACATCAATCCAGACTCTGAGGCCATCTTTTACATCACCATCAATTGCCGATACCTGAACTGCACCTCTATGCCGCACAGCTTCAGAACGTGCATATTGCAAAGTACTACTCAAGTCATTTGTCATTGTTGACATACGATTGTTATCTATAAGCGTGCTAAAGGACGGAACTCCAACGGCGACAATTATGCCTAGCACAGTAACTACAACCATCAGCTCAATCAGGGTGAAACCCTGCATTCCTTCAGGATTATTCATGCTGCTTTACCTTTAAAAACAGGCTTGTGGCCCAGTAGAATCGATAATTTCAATACCAGTAGCTCGCTTCAATTAATAAAGACAAACCGCATCGACTACACACGGCTACACCACTCTAGGCATGTATTACCTTACGGGGTGCTTAGAAGCTAGACGGCCAGATATCAATATCGCTAAACACTATCTATAACGTATGTATATCAATTTATCATTATGCTTTGAGCGATGGGGTCGAGGGTTTGGTCAGTTGCCGACAGGCGGCTTCACTAAAGCGACGGGCGGGCAGTTAAAAACAAGAGGGCTGAGAAATGGAAGAGCTGCGTATTAACGCAGCTCTTTGGGAAGGGAAAAACGGATGTTCTCTTCGCACCCATCCATCTCTTCGGGCAGATTAGCCCCAAGTTCTTGCAGCCTCGTGATCACTTCTTGTACCAATACCTCTGGAGCGGAGGCGCCGGCAGTGATACCAATGGATTGCTTACCAACAAGCCAATTGGCATCGACATCTGCCGCTCCATCAATCAACTTAGCAGTAGCACCACATCGCTCAGCCAATTCACGCAAGCGATTAGAATTAGAACTGTTGGGACTTCCTACCACCAGCACCAAGTCACTTTCCAGAGCCAGTTGTTTGACTGCATCCTGGCGGTTCTGTGTTGCATAGCAAATATCGTCTTTACGTGGGCCACGAATGTTGGGGAAGCGTAGTCTCAGGGCGTTAATTACTCTTGCGGTATCGTCCATCGAGAGTGTTGTTTGGGTAACATAGGTAAGATTGTTTTCATCTTTAACCTGCAATCTGGCCACATCCTCTTCATCTTCGACCAAATAAATTGCACCCCCGGTCGTATTATCATACTGGCCCATGGTGCCCTCAACTTCCGGGTGTCCGGCATGGCCAATCAATATGCACTCAGCACCGTCACTGCTGAACTTGCTGACTTCAATATGCACCTTAGTAACCAGTGGGCAGGTGGCGTCAAAGACCCGAAGTCCGCGGCTTTCCGCTTCCCCCTGCACCGCTTTGGATACTCCATGGGCACTGAAGATAACGATAACATCGTCCGGTACTTCCGACAGCTCATCCACAAACACGGCACCGCGCTCGCGCAGGCTTTCAACCACAAACTTGTTATGTACGACTTCATGGCGAACATAAATGGGCGCACCAAAAACATCCAGGGCTCGATTGACGATATCTATCGCACGATCGACTCCGGCACAGAAACCGCGGGGATTAGCCAGTCGGATTTGCATCTTTACTTCAATACTCTCTAGATAATCAGCTCAGCGTGAAACCCGGCCCAATATTTATTGGATTGAGTCCACCGCAATAATTTTCACATGGAAATTAAGGGTCTGTCCTGCCAGTGGATGATTAAAATCAACTGTCACTTCGTCTTCACCAATCTCACGAATAACGCCGGGGAGTTCACCACTGCCATTGTCAAAAGACACAACCAAACCCGCTTCAAGCTCAATATCTGGGGAAAAGCTATCACGACGCACCTTTTGCATATTCGCGGGGTTACGCTGGCCAAACCCTAACTCGGGTGGAATCTCAATTTCAGCTTCATCGCCTTCCTTGAGGCCAAATAGGGCTTTCTCAAAACCCGGTAGAAGACTGCCATCCCCAACGCTAAAGGAAGCAGGATCGCCTTTAAACGTAGAGTCCACTTCGGTGCCATCATCCAGCTTCAGGCTGAAATGTAGGGTTACCCGGCTATGTTCGCCGATAACGCTATTGCTCATAGTTTATTAAATTTCCGCATTATTTTTTGCTTTATCGCTGTCTTTTTCCGCAAAAAAAAGCAGCTCGATAACCAGCATGGCCGCGCCGATACTGATACCCATATCCGCTACATTAAATACTGGGAAGTGCCAGTTGCCGTAATAAACGGAAATAAAGTCTCGCACATAGCCCAATAAAATACGGTCCCACAAATTACCCAGAGCACCGCCAAGGATCAGCGCCAGGGCACAGGGTTCCCAACGTTTCCTAGAGGGCAGTCGCCATAACCAGATAGTAACCACAACACTAAAGCCCAAAGCGATAATGCCAAAGAACCAGCGTTGCCAACCTCCAGCGTCAGCCAATAAACTGAAAGCTGCACCGTAGTTTTCTGCATAGGTAAATTGCAGTAAGCCCGGGATTATCTGCATCGCCGGGCCGTGCATAAACATATCCACAGCCCATACTTTAGTAACCACATCCAGAGCCACCACCACCAGCGCCAGCCAATACCAACGCCAGGGGTGCCCTAGAAGAAGATTGGACTTAGGCATAGTGCCTCACCTCACCTTCGCCAGCTACGTTTTCCACGCAGCGCCCACAAATATCCGGGTAATCACTGTTTCCGCCCACATCAGCACGGTAATGCCAGCAGCGCGCACACTTGGGGTGATCAACCTTACTTACGCTAACCTTTAAACCCTCCATTTCGGTGGCTTCAGCACCGGCCGCATCACTGAGAGGCTGAACCGAAGTAGAGGAACAAATCAGCACAAAACGCAGCTCATTCTCCAACTCCAGTAATTTCTCGCGCAGGTCATCACTCGCATAGAGGGTCACCGCTGCCTGCAGGGACCCACCTATGGCGCCAGCCCCACGCTGTTCCTCCAGCACCTTGTTAACCGCTGTTTTTACCTCGGCAATAGCAGCCCAATAATCCGCCCCCTTACCTGCCTCAGCCGGCAGTTTAGGCAATGGGTACCACTCTTCGATAAATACGCTATCGGCATTGGCACCAGGAATGAATTGCCAAAGCTCTTCTGCAGTAAAGCTAAGGATAGGGGCTATCCAACGTACAAAAGCCTGCACAATATGATAAAGGGCTGTTTGAGCAGAGCGGCGCGCGGCACTGTCTTCCTTGGTGGTGTACTGGCGATCCTTGATGATATCCAGATAGAAACCGCCCATATCCACTACGCAGAAGTTATGCAACTTCTGATAAATCTGGTGGAACTGGTAGTTGTCATAGGCAACCAGGATCTCATCCTGCAGGCGCGCTGCCTTGTCGAGAGCCCAGCGGTCCAGAGCCAATAGCTCATCCTCAGGGAGTAAATCTTTTGCCGGATCAAAACCTGCCAGATTGGATAGGAAAAAGCGCGCCGTATTGCGCAAACGGCGATAGGAATCAGCTGTGCGTTTTAAAATCTCATCGGAGACAGCCATTTCACCACTAAAATCCGTGGCCGACACCCACAGTCGTAGAACATCAGCACCCAGCTTGTTAATCACATCCAGGGGCGCAACGGTATTGCCAATAGATTTTGACATTTTGCGTCCCTGGGCATCCACGGTGAAACCATGAGTCAACACCTGCTTGTAGGGGGCGCAATCGTTGATGGCGATAGAGGTCTTGAGGGAGGACTGGAACCATCCGCGATGCTGGTCAGAGCCCTCCAGATACAGATCAGCAGGGAAACGCAGTCCTTCACGGCGCTCCAAAACAGCGTAGTGAGTTACACCTGAATCGAACCACACATCGAGAGTGTCTGTCACTTTCTCATATTGATCGGCGTCATCACCCAGCAGTTCACTGGGATCCAGGTCAAACCAGACATCCATACCTGCAACATCTACCTTCTCAGCGACTTTGTCCATTAGTGCTGGGGTATCTGGGTGCAGCTCATGGGTTTCTTTATTCACAAACAACGCGATCGGCACACCCCAGGTGCGCTGACGGGAAATACACCAATCCGGGCTACCGTCCAGCATGGCGTCTATACGGGCTTTACCCCAACCGGGTATCCACTGCACGTCATCAGCCGCTTTTTGTGCCTGCTCCAGTAGATCGTTTTGCTGCATACTGATAAACCACTGGGGCGTCGCGCGGTAAATCAGTGGGGTCTTGGTACGCCAACAGTGCGGATAGCTGTGCTCCAATTTATCCTGGTGTAGTAGTACGCCACGCTCCTTTAGAAGGGCGACAATTTTATCGTCAACCTTGTAGACATGCTCACCGGCAAACAACGGCACACTATCGCGATATACACCGTTATTATCGATGTAATTGAGAGTCTCGATACCATAGCGCTTACCCACCTGGAAGTCGTCCGGCCCGTGATCCGGTGCCGTGTGTACACAGCCGGTACCGGCATCCGTTGTAACATGATCACCAAGGACGATCGGCAGTAACTTATCGTAAAAGGGGTGATGTACTTTCAAGTGCTCCAGAGCCGCACCGCGGATACGACCAACCACCTCACCCTTCAAACCGGCACGGCTCAGTACAGTTTCCTGAAGGGCTTCAGCAACCAGCAGACGGCGATCGCCAGTCTGAACAACCACGTATTCCAGCTCACCATTCACAGAAACAGCCTGGCTCGAAGGCAGGGTCCAAGGTGTCGTTGTCCAGATAACCACAGATAAAGGACCGTCACCG
Organism: Microbulbifer sp. NBRC 101763; assembly: GCF_040371615.1. Lineage (NCBI taxonomy): Bacteria > Pseudomonadati > Pseudomonadota > Gammaproteobacteria > Cellvibrionales > Microbulbiferaceae > Microbulbifer > Microbulbifer sp. NBRC 101763. The sequence continues at coordinate 46,985 of NZ_BAABQV010000010.1, read as the reverse complement.
GCATGGCCACCGGCGGCGTCCGCAATAGCCAGGGCGGCCTCTTCACTCACTGGGTAGCAAACATCAATGGAGTAGGAAGTTTTATCCTGGTATTCCACTTCCGCTTCTGCCAGGGCTGAGCCACCCACAACACTCCAGTAGACAGGTTTGAAGCCGCGTGCCAAATGGCCGTTCTTCACCACACGTCCGAGGGCGCGGATAATATCGCCCTCAAATTGAAAATCCATAGTGCGGTAGGGGTTATCCCACTCGCCGAACACCCCCAGGCGAATGAAATCTTTCCTCTGCCCTTCCACCTGTTTGGCAGCGTACTCGCGGCACTTTTGGCGGAAAGTCTTAAAGTCTACCTTGGTGCCGGCCTTACCAATTTTTTTCTCTACCCTGTGCTCGATCGGCAGGCCGTGACAATCCCACCCCGGAACATAGGGAGCATCAAAACCACTCAAGGTTTTCGACTTGATAATAATGTCTTTGAGAATTTTGTTGACTGAGTGACCAATATGGATGTCACCATTCGCATAGGGAGGGCCATCGTGCAGAATAAACTGTTCACGCCCGGCACGTGCCTCGCGAATTTTTTCATAGAGCTTATTGTCCTGCCATTTTTTCAGAATTGCCGGCTCACGCTGCGGCAGGTTGCCACGCATGGGAAAGTCGGTCTCAGGCAAATTCAGGGTCGCTTTATAATCAGTCATTGGGTGTCTACTTCAGCTCTAGTAGAAAATAAATTATTTCTTGTCAGTTTTTCGGGGGTTTTGCTCGAACCAACACTTGGCATTAACAATATCCTCGGCAATGCGGGCCTTGAGGATATCCAGAGAGGCAAATTTTTCCTCATCGCGCAATTTATGGCAGAACTCTACCGCCAATTCACGACCATATAGATCGCCACTAAAGTCGAACAGGTTAACCTCCAGTAGCGGCCTGGCACCTTCACCTTCGACTGTCGGGCGGAAGCCTACGTTCGCTACGCCATCCAGTTCCGCATATCCACAGGCCATATCTCTACCGTCAGTGGCAGTGGTACGAACCGTATAAACTCCCACCAACGGGGAGCGGTAGCGGCGCAAGCGGACATTGGCTGTAGGCGCGCCCAACTGACGTCCCAGGGCACGACCTGGGGCAACCCGGCCGGTAATCCGGTAGGGTTTGCCCAGTAGTGCCTGTGCCAGCTCAAAATCCCCCCGCTGCAGGGCCTCACGGATGCGGGTGCTGCTAACCCGGGCCCCACGTATTTCCAAGGTTGCCGTATCTTCAACGGTAAACCCGTGCTGCTCCCCCATTTTTTGTAACAGAACATAATCGCCACTGCGATCGCAGCCAAAACGGAAATCATCGCCAACTACCAGGTGGCGAATGTCCAGTCCGTCGAGCAGTATACGCCGGACAAATGCCTCGGCGCTGAGGTTGCGCAGGGTTTCATTAAACTGAAGACACAGAACTCGGTCGACACCAGCCTCGAATAGCGCCAGCACTTTTTCCTTAAAACGCATCAGTCGCGCGGGGGCTTTATCGCTAGAAAAAAATTCGTGGGGTTGAGGCTCGAAAATAATCGCCACTGAGGGCAGACCTTGTTCCAGCGCACGCTGCCCTAACTGCGAAATTATTGCCTGGTGACCGAGATGCACACCGTCGAACGAGCCGATCGTCGCCACGCTTCCCCGGTGGCGGGGGCGCAGGTTGTGCAACCCGCGGATTAGTTCGCGCTCCTGGGCCAAAACGATCTTCCCATCCTCACAAAATCGAGCCGCACAGTATAGCGGATTCCCACTTGGCGGCCAGTGGTCGCTCATATTTACCGCCGGACAAAGACATCTACGCCTGAAGACCTTAACTCGTCGCGCGGAAATGGCGCGGGCGCAAGCCCGATGCAAGCAGCACCAGGAGGTAAGTCAGGCCTCCAGCCGCAACCAGCAGGCCCATACGCCAAGCCCTAGTAAACCAACCCCACTCACTCCAACCGCTCCAGAAATGCAGCACCCCGAGCAATACTGCCACCATGAGCAGATTCGCTACTACAAGGCGCAACAAATAACCCACCCAACCGGCTTCAGGGGTATAGACGTCATCCCTGCGCAGCCCCTTGTACAATAGCCAAGCATTAATAGCCGCCTGGCAGGCAGTGGCAAGGGCCAGCCCCATATGACCCAGCTTGAAATAGTGATTCAGCGGAATGACAAATAAGAGGCTCAAAACCATCTTGGCCGAAATCGCAATTAACCCAAAACGAACTGGAGTATAAGTATCCTGGCGTGCAAAGTAGCCGGGTGCCAAAACTTTGATCAACATAAAGGCCAAGAGCCCCATGGCATAGGCGCGCAGGGACCAAGCCGCCATCTGCATATCTCGCGGTTGCATCTCTCCGTATTGGAACAGCGTGGTCAGCAAGGGCTCAGCCAGTACAATCAGGGCTACTGCCGCAGGCAGGGAGATCAGAGTGACGCTGCGTAATGCCCAGTCGAGGGTGTGCCGAAAACGGCGAGGGTCCCCATCACTGTGCTGGCGAGAGAGATTCGGCAGTATCACCGTGGCCACGGCAACCCCAAATACTCCCAGAGGCAATTCTGTAAGGCGGTCAGAAAAGTACAACCAGGATACACTGCCGCTGGGAAGGAATGACGCGAGCAGTGTATCCAAAACCAAACTGATCTGGGTAACCGAAACCCCAAATATGGCCGGAGCCATTAGGCGCAGGACCTTGCGCACCCCGGGATGACTCCAATCCCATTTGGGTCTTGGCAGCAAACCCTCTCGGGCCAGGAAAGGCAACTGGAACAGTAGTTGCACAACTCCAGCCACAAACACCCCCCAGGCAAGCGCCAAGATTTGCGGATCAAACCAGGAAGTGGCCACCGTCGCAGCCCCGATCAATACCAAATTCAACATTACCGGAGTCAGTGCTGGAATCGCAAAACGGTCAAAGGTATTCAGGATTGCGCCGGTAAATCCGGCGAGGGAAATCAGCATCAGGTAGGGAAAAGTAATCTGTAACATATCTGCAGCTAGATCGAACTTCTCCCGTTCACTGCCGTCCCACCACCAACCAAAAGCAAAAATACCCGTCACTATTGGCGCGAACAGCACCCCAAACAGGGTCACTAGCAGCAGCACTCCACCCAGAGCACCGGCAACCCTGTCGTTCAGCTCCCTTGCCGCCGCTACTCCCCCTTTTTGGCGGTATTCAGCTAGTACTGGCACAAACGCCTGGGCAAATGCCCCCTCAGCAAACAGGCGACGAAAGAAGTTGGGAATTTTGAAAGCGACAAAGAAGGCATCGGCGGCATCTCCCGCCCCAGCAAAGCGGGCCAGAGCCATATCCCGCGCCAGACCGGCAATCCGTGACAGCATTGTCGCAGCGCCAACCACTGAGCTACCACGCAGCAGTCGCGAGGCGCCAGATTTTTCAACGGGTTGCTGCTGAACAGGGGGCTGCTGGGACAAAACTTCAACTCCTGGCAATAGGTAGGATCATTTGGACGGCAAGTCTACCGCAATTCAACAGTAACTTTGGAAGATCAGGAGGAGTCCACGGCCCTACGACATAGTGCCTGCGAGCCTATACTAGCAATGAGCTAGTCACGCGTCCCACGGATCAGGTGGCGCGGGGAGATAAAGGATGACCATTAACGCTTTAATTATTGCTCTGGCACTGGCGATTGTGCTCTATATAGCAGTGATGCGCGGTCCCCGTCCCCGGCGAGTCCGAGTTCGAGTGGATTCACCTCGCGACCGGCGCTACCGTCGCCTGCTGTAACTGGCCACTTGGCCACCTGCCACATTTCGCCATATTTGCTCTGCAGTTTGCCACTGCAGCGCCACGCCAGCGCCTCCATGAGGCTTTTTAATAACACTCAAACGGGCCGGGAACACCCCGACCCCAACGAGTAAGAAAAAAAGCCCCCAAGGAGAAAGGCAATGAAAAAAGCGTTATTGGTAGCAGCCCTGACTTCCCTGATCGCTTCCGGTGCCCAGGCAAAGGAACACAATGAATCAAATCTGACCCCGGCCAAACAGGCCACGGTCTTTACTTCAGCAGCGGTTGCCGGCGCAGCCGTTGGTGGACCGGTTGGATTTATCGCTGGAGCACTCGGCGGGGCTTGGCTCGGCGAGCAGATCAAGCAAGCAGACGAGGCAGATATGCTGGCAACACAACTGACAGAGAGCCGTGCAGGGCTCAGCAACCTGGCACAGCAATTGGATGCGGCTCGACTGTCCGCGAACGATGCCAGCCAACTGGCACTGGATTCCCTCCAATTCCAAATGCTGTTTACCACCGGAGAAGACGAGCTTCAGGAGGGCCAACTCCAACAATTGGGTGCCATGGCCGATTTCCTCAAGCGCCACCCGCACCTGCAAATTCAACTGGAGGGCCATGCCGACCCTCGGGGTAGTGATGGCTACAACAACGTGCTGTCAGACCAGCGCGCCCTGAGTGTGGAACAGGCTCTGGTATCTCTGGGTATCGACGCCTCCCGTATAAATCGCCGCGCTATGGGCTCCACTTATTCCCAGGCGACTCGCGGCGATGTAGATGCCTATGCGATGGAACGCCGGGTAGACATCCGTTTCTCTATGCCGGAATCTGTTGCCGGCAGTTTCTGAACCTGCATCGGCGGGCCCTAGCGGACTGTAAATCCGCTATCGTAAGTCAAGATATAAAATGCACTGGTATCAGGTGGGCGGATTACAAATACGCTCACCTGCCCCCCCTCCAAAGAAACCCTGTTGTGCTTGCGAGCGATCTGCGCCCGCCTTTTTGCCAATAACCCGCAATTTCGTGCATGATTCTCAACCATAAAAAGGAAGCAGCCGGAATCAGCCATGAGTGCAACTATCGCCATTGTCGAAGACGAACGCGTTATCGCCGAAAATTATCGCGACGCTCTGCGCCGCAGCGGTTATCGGGTCGATCTCTATAGTGCGAGAGCCGAGGCTATGGATGCCTTTCGCCAGCGTTTGCCGGACCTCGCTGTGATCGATGTCGGCCTAGGCAGCGAAGTGGAGGGTGGGTTCGAACTGTGCCGCGAGTTACGAGCCATGGCACCTAGCCTGCCAATCCTGTTCCTTACAGCCAGAGATTCGGAGCTGGATATTATCTCCGGGCTGCGCCTCGGTGCCGACGATTACCTGACCAAGGATATTTCTCTGCCGCACATGCAGGCACGCATCAACGCGCTGCTACGCCGGGTGAGTGTTCTGCGAGACCAAGGTGATCAAGGGGAGAGCCTGACCCAAGGTAAATTGGATCTGGATATATCCAGGCTTCACTGCCACTGGGATGGACAGCCAGTAGACCTGACCGTTACTGAATTCTGGATAGTTCACGCACTGGCTAAGAGACCCGGGCACGTCAAGTCGCGCAACCAACTTATGGAAGCTGCGCGAGTGGTTCTGGATGACAACACCATCACGTCTCATGTGAAGCGTATTCGCCGCAAGTTCCAGACCCTGGACGGAGAGTTCAACTCCATTGGCACTGCCTACGGTATGGGTTATCGCTGGCAACTTTAATAATTTTGGCCTCGGCGCATAAGATTTAAAGAGCACCGCCCATGAAGCTTCGCCGCCAACTCCTGCTTGTCAGCCTTGTCGCCCTGGCCCTTCCATGGGCCGGCTGCCAGTATCTGCGCCAAGTGGATGCGGCCCTGGCGCAGGGACAGTTACAGGCACTAGAAGCGACCGCCGCGGCAATTGCCGCCCGTTTAGCCAGTGCACCGCAGTTGATTGCCCCTGATCCCCTGCGCCACGCTCGCCCTCCTGGCGCTCAACTCTACCTAAACCCGCTTTCACAGCCCCCTATGGTCGATGGCTATGGCGATGACTGGCGCCCCTTGGGCCTGAAACCCAGAGAGCTACTCGACGAAAAGCTTAACCCGCTGGCACAGGTAACCTTCGGGCAATATAGCGAACAGGTTTTCATGCTTCTGACTGTCAGTGACTCCACGCCGGCTTACCGCGACCCCCGAACCGGCCTGCTGGCCGGTGGTGATACTGTCGAACTATTCACTGGTGGCCGGCATTACATATTGCCAGTGGCAAGCCGGGGCACCACAAGCGCCATGTGGCATAATCCAAGAGAGGGGCGATACGAACGTGAGCTGCGCCTGCGCGGACGCTGGACCTCCTCTCCTGATGGCTACCAGCTCGAATTAACCCTTCCCTACGATCTAACTCAGGGAGGCCTTTCAATTCGCATCCTGGATCGCAACCGCAGTGACGGTGTAGCGCCTGTTCGCAGTTCCAGCACATTGCCCTCCGATGGACAGCCCGGTCGCCTGACAGCCCCCCTGCCTCAACTACAGGCCGAGCTGGATCATTTTGCCCGCCCGAGTCTGCGCCTAGCCGTAGTGGATAACGAAGGATTCCTTCTCGCAAGCAGCGGGCAGCTGCAGCCAGAGCCCTCCGAGAAGGTAACCACCACTCCCTGGTTGCGCAGCTGGATTTACCGCAAGTTATTGGCGCGGGAAACTTTACCGCCACTACCTGTGGATAGGTTGCCATTGAGTCATGCACCTAACCGCGATACCGAAGAGCAGTGGTTTGGCGGTCCCCTACAGTCACGCATTGGTGTTGTCAGCGTCCCGGTTGTCACTCGAGCCGACGAAGTAATCGAGCGGCCAATGCTAGGTCGGGTATTGGTGCTTCAATCCGGCGAAGCCATACAGTCCATGACAGAGGGCGCTGCCCACCGGCTTTGGCTGATTAGCTGTGCTGCCGCAGCCACTGCATTGATGTTTCTACTTGGCTATGCCAGCTTGCTATCCTGGCGTATACGCAAACTGAACCGCGCCGCACGCCACGCCGTAGACGCAAGCGGCAAGTTGCGCGGTAACTTCCCTCATTCAAAGGCCAGCGATGAGCTGGGCGCCCTAAATCGCGCCTTTGCCAGCCTGCTCGGTGAACTGGACCAATATCATCAGTACCTGCGCACATTAGCCAGCAAGCTCTCACATGAGCTGCGCACACCCCTGGCTGTAGTTCGCTCTTCCCTGGATAACCTTTCTGCTGGCGAACTGGATTCCCACAGCCGCCGCTACGCTGAGCGCGCATTAGACGGCAGTGAACGCCTTTCCAGCATCCTCAACAGCCTCTCTGCCGCGAGCAACCTCGAGGCCAGTATCCATCAAGCTGAGCGCGAAACGTTTGATCTCGCCGACCTCCTTGAAGTTATGGTCCAGTGTTATGGCGATGCTCACCCTAAACACCACTTCACGCTGGATAAGCCCCCGGGAGAGTTACACTGTCACGGCGCCCCGGAGTTACTTGCGCAACTACTGGACAAACTGGTAGACAATGCCTGTAGCTTCGCCCCGGAAGGCAGTGATATCCACTTGTCCGCTCACACATATGATGACAGTTATCTGATCACGGTGAGCAATGATGGCCCACTGCTACCCAGCGGCTATGCGCACAAACTATTCGATTCCCTCGTGTCTGTGCGCAAGGATGGTGATAATGCAGGCCACCTTGGTCTCGGATTACATATCGCCAAGCTAATCGCTGACTATCATTGCGGTCGCTTGCAGGCTCGCAACCGCACCGATAACAGCGGCGTAGAGTTCAGCCTTAAGCTACCAAACCGCTGACACATATCAGAGTTTCTAGCCATATCCACAAGACGCAACCGGCTATGGTTGACAAACAACCAACTGTGGGGATAATGTCGCGTCCCGATCGGGCCCCAGGGCCTGTTAGTTACAGATTTACAGATTCCAGACAGGAGCAACCGGTGGCCAACTCACCTCAAGCGAAGAAACGCGCGCGCCAAAACGACAAGCGCCGCATGCATAACGCCAGTCTGCGCTCCATGGTGCGCACCTACATCAAGAAGGTAGTTGCGGCCATCGATGCAGGCGACGCTGAAAAAGCAAAAACTGCATATGCAGAAGCGGTACCTGTTATCGACCGCATGGCAGACAAAGGCATTATTCACAAGAATAAAGCCGCTCGCCATAAGAGCCGCCTGAACGCACAGGTTAAAGCTCTGGCAGCCTAATTCTTTAGGCAACAGACACAAAAAAGCCCCGCGTTGCGGGGCTTTTTTGTGTCTGTCATTTAACTCTAAAGCAAGATCAGATTATCCCGGTGAATTAACTCATCATCATCGCGGTAACCGAGCAACTCAACAAACTTCTCCGATGCGCGACCAAGAATCCTGGCACTCTCACTGCTATCGTAATTGACCAGCCCGCGGGCAACTTCCCGCCCTTCACCACTGCGACAGGAAACCAGATCCCCCCGCTGGAAACGCCCTTCCACTTCAGTCACCCCCACCGCCAGTAAGCTGCCGCCACTCTCGCAAAGAGCTTTTTCCGCCCCGCTGTCGAGCACCAGGGTACCGCGCACCTGCAGCTGGCCGGCGAGCCAGCGTTTGCGAGCTGTTAAAGGATCAGCGTCTGGCAACAACAGGGTACCCAGAGACTCCCCTGCCCATGTGCGCATGATTACTTTTTCCTGTACCCCACCAGCTATCACGGTACAGGCACCGGAGCGAGCCGCCAATTGCGCAGCGCGCACCTTGGTAGTCATGCCACCGCGCCCAAGCCCACTGCGCGAATCCCCCGCCATAGCCAGCAAGCTAGGATCCAGGGCAGAGGCCTTCTCGATTAATTCCGCCTGGGGATTATCACGGGGGTCCTCAGTAAACAGCCCATCCGCATCCGTCAGAATCAGCAGCGTATCAGCCTCCACTAGATTGGCGACTAGTGCAGCAAGCGTATCGTTATCACCAAAACGAATCTCATCGGTGACCACCGTATCGTTTTCGTTGACAATGGGCACGGCACCCAAAGAAAGCAGGGTTTTCAGGGTGCTACGTGCATTGAGGTAGCGGGTACGGTTGGAAAGGTCATCATGGTCCAGCAGAATCTGTGCACTGCGTAAATCAAAGCGCCCAAAAGCCTGCTCATAAACCTGCACCAAATGGCTTTGCCCCACCGCCGCAGCGGCCTGCAACTGATGAATAGACTCCGGTCTTCGCCCCCAACCTAAACGATCCATACCTGCAGCGACGGCGCCAGAAGATACAAGTACCACCTCAATACCACGCTGTCGCAGTTCGGCTATCTGCTCAACCCAGGCAGAGATAGCCACGCTATTTACACCTCGACCGTTATCGGTCAAAAGGGCACTACCAATCTTGACAACCCAGCGCTGGCTATTCGCCAGCTCACGACGGGAATCTGAATTAGAGCCCATGCTCCCCCCTGGATATCGCCCCTAAGGGTCATTTAAACCATTTTTATTATTCAGAAGCCCACAATAATTAGAACCTGGGGCAGCTCAGGAGGGACTTTGCCAAATGAGATAACTCAGGGGCGATACTCAATATCGACATCGTGTTCATCGTCATCCCAATCCTCATCATCATCCACATGCTCCCTGGCTGCCTTGCGTTTAGCCCTATGGCTCTCACGCAACTCCTCAATACGCTCACGGGCCTCACGCTGCATCTGGCGCTGAGACTCCAGTTCTGCCTGCGCCAACTCAGGGTCACGGTCCTCATCTTCCTGACGCTCCTCGAGGTAATCCATTAAACGACCACTGAGGATATCAGTGCCCTCTTTGCGGATTGCTGCCACACGGAAAACAGGACCGGTCCAACCCAGCGCATCTACAATTGCCTGGCAACGCTCCTCCAGTTCTACCGCCGGTACCAAGTCAGTTTTGTTCAGTACTAACCAGCGTTCACGTCCAGCCAGTGTCTTACTGAAGCTGGAGAGCTCATGCTCAATAGCTCGGGCATTTTCCACCGGATCAGAACCATCAAATGGTGCCAAATCCACCAAGTGCAACAGCACACGACAGCGGGTCAAGTGCTTGAGGAAGCGAATCCCAAGACCCGCCCCCTCTGCTGCCCCCTCAATCAGGCCGGGAATATCGGCAATCACGAAGCTTCGGTGCTTCTGCACCTGTACCACACCGAGGTTAGGTACCAGGGTAGTAAAGGGATAGTTGGCCACTTTGGGCTTGGCTGCGGAAACTGCACGAATAAAGGTGGATTTACCCGCATTGGGGAGTCCAAGCATGCCTACATCGGCGAGAACCTTCAGCTCCAGCTTGAGACTGCGCACCTCCCCCTCAGTACCATTTGTTGTCTGCCTGGGAGCGCGGTTGGTACTGGACTTAAAGCGAGTATTACCCAGACCGTGAAAGCCGCCCTGGGCAACCAGAAGGCGCTCGCCGGCCTCAGTCATGTCGCCGACCGCTTCGCCACTATCCACATCAATCACAGTGGTTCCCACGGGGACTTTCAGCACCAGGTCTTCTCCCTTGGCCCCCGTACAGTTGCGCCCGCGGCCCGGCTGTCCACTTTCAGCTGCATAGCGAGGTTGATAGCGGTAATCTACCAGGGTATTGAGGGAATCATCGGCTTCCAGGTAAACGGAACCGCCATCGCCGCCATCACCGCCATCCGGGCCTCCTTTTTCTACAAACTTCTCCCGACGGAAGCTCAAGCAACCGTTACCGCCTTTACCTGCCTGGACAACGATGGGCGCCTCATCGACAAACTTCATAATCTCTCCACCGCTATAGCGGTTGCCTTATCCGGTACGCGCATCCGCGCACCCCTATCATCATACCAGCCGACAAGCCGCCCCCTGTGGGCACCTGCCACCCTAACTTCCCGCCGCCGCTTTTCTGCGACTTTTCCAACAAAAAAGCCCCGCAATAGCGGGGCTTTTTATGAAGCTTGGGCTAATGACCGCTTAAGCAGTTTCGATAGAAACAAACTTGCGGTTGTTGGGGCCCTTAACTTCAAACTTCACAACGCCGTCCGCAGTGGCGAACAGGGTGTGGTCTTTGCCCATACCAACGTTAATACCTGCGTGGAATTTGGTGCCACGCTGACGAACGATGATATTGCCTGCTGCTACAGACTGGCCGCCAAAGCGCTTCACGCCCAGGCGTTTACTCTCGGAATCGCGACCATTTCGCGTACTACCGCCAGCTTTCTTATGTGCCATGAGTCGTTACTCCTCTGTTATGCCTTAATGCCAGTGATTTTGACTTCGGTATACCACTGACGGTGGCCTTGGCGCTTCATGGAGTGCTTGCGACGACGGAATTTGATGATTTTCACCTTCTCGCCGCGGCCGTGGCTCACTACTTCAGCCGATACTTTAGCGCCCTCTACAACGGGAGCGCCGATGTTAATCTTGTCGCCATTAACGACCATCAGCACTTTGTCGAAATCAATGGTTTCGCCGGTAGCTACTTCCAGCTTTTCCAGGCGAAGAACTTCGCCCTCTTCTACACGGTGTTGCTTACCACCGCTCTCAAAAACAGCGTACATATTTCTATGCTCCGATATGGACGACACGAAGCAGCGGGAGGACTATTGAGTCACTGCTCCGCATTTCGGGAGCTTGCGCCGTGTTGTTTAACATCTATATTCGCCAAACGACCCCAAAGCAGCTGAATAGCCACATGAAGCCCGCAATTGACGGGGCGCAGATTCTAATCAATTCGTCGGGTTGATACAATAGCGCCCCTTTGCTGCCCGGGCCCCGGGGGGCGCCAGTCTAGTCGTATAAGGAACTCTCACATGCTGCCTTTTCACCGGGTCGCCGCCGAAGACTTTGCCGCGGTCAACCAGCGCATTCTCGATCAACTGCACTCGGACGTTCCTCTGGTGGAAAACATAGGGCACTATCTGGTCGAAGCCGGCGGCAAGCGCTTGCGCCCTCTTCTGGTGCTTCTCTGTGCACGTGCCTGTGGTTATAAGGGGGAGAGCCACATTGACCTCGCGACTATCATCGAGTTCATCCATACCGCCACATTACTGCACGATGATGTGGTGGACACATCCGACATGCGTCGTGGCCGCCTCACAGCTAACGCAAAATGGGGCAATGCTCCTAGCGTGCTAGTGGGGGACTTCCTCTATTCCCGCGCCTTCCAGATGATGGTAGCCCTCAGGGATATGGATATCATGGCAATCCTCTCCGACACCACCAATACTATTGCTGAGGGTGAGGTTCAGCAGCTGGTAAATGCTGGTGATCCCGCGGTGGGCGAGGGCAATTACTTTACGGTTATCCACAAAAAGACCGGCGCCCTGTTTGAAGCCGCCTGTGAAACTGCCGCCGTAATGGCTAACTGCACCAACGGGGAACAAACGGCCCTGAAACTCTATGGCCGCCACTTGGGCCTTGCCTTCCAACTTGTGGATGATGCTCTCGACTATCGTGGCAACCCAGAAGAACTTGGGAAAAATGTAGGTGACGACCTGGCGGAGGGCAAACCAACCCTGCCACTAATCTATACCATGGCCAATGGCAGCAAAGATCAGGCCCAATTGGTAAAAGAAGCGATAGAGCAACGCAGCGCGGAAAAACTATCCGAGATAGTCGACGCGATTGAAGCCTGCGGCGCCCTGGACTACACCATGGAGCGTGCACGTGCCGCTGTTAACAACGCTAAAGAGCAGCTGGAGTTCCTACCCAACTGCGAACAAAAGCTGGCTCTGCAACAACTGGCCAGCTTTGCCGTAGAGAGAAGCGTATAGCACTTTTAGCCACAGCAGCCGGGCCACCAACTATATTAGTTAGTGGCCCTATCACTCAAATACGCCCCCAAGAACATAAGTACTCCCCATACCTGAGTGCACTCCCCTCACTTACAAGGTGGGCAATATTTGTAACAATACGTTGCGAATTAAAGAGTCGTCCTCCAGATAGCAGCCTCTATAACTCTTAATCACAGCTTTACAAAAATCGAGCCAGGTTACTTCCCTATAAATGCAACACCACCACCTGTAGCCAAGCTATTGCACTACTTATCCGAAAAATTAAATAAGCAGGACCAAAACTTAGCCATATCAAAGATTTAGGCATTTATTATTTTTAGCCCATAAATACCAAACGAAACTTTAGCACCATCAGTTTGAAGGAAAACAGCTTCAAAGTTTCACCCAATGGAAAATACCCAGAAGAAAAATTATGAGGCCATCCACTGCCCTATATCAATTCAGATTAGCACCTGAAAAATTCCCACAAAATAACCTTGTAATCACTAGAGGTGGACTAACTTCATTATACGTAGTGGATTACAAATTCCTGCATGACAACAATCCTCGCAGCAATAAGCTGGAATTTTTAATTTTGCAAATACACAATATTCCTCTATATATACTAAGGACCCTATAGCTGCAAAAAAATACTGGATACAGCTGTAATCAACAAAGGAAGCTTTGGTTTTTTGGTAAAGTCAGAAGGTCATTTGGACGGTTCAAATTGAACAGGCATCAGTATGAATATTTGGTCTATGCGACAGCAATTGTTGCATGCGTCCATGAACGGTGGAAAATTTATGCACAATATTTAAATACCATGCAAAACTCTATTACCAGAAAGACCCGCCCGCTTTAGACTTACGGGACAACAGATTAAAATATGAAATTTTATTTACTAGTAATTATAGTATTAATTTAGGCAGGGAAGGCCAGCCAAATTTTTGACTGACCTTAAACAGGTCTCTTAAATTTTAACTACTGTATTTACTCTATCTTTTTCAAGCGCGAATTAAATCAAGAAGCTCTTGAGTTTTTTCACGCATTAGCGCCTCATTCCCACGGGACTCAACATTTAAGCGTACTACGGGCTCGGTATTGGACATACGCAAGTTAAAGCGCCAATCGGGATAAGCCACACTCAAGCCATCTACATGCTCAACGCTCTCAGCTCCCGGAGCATACTTTGCTTCGGCCATTTTTAGTAATTCAGCGGCATCCTTCACCTTAGAATTAATTTCCCCAGAACAGGGGAAAGCAGCCATACGCTCACTCACCAACTGAGACAAAGACTTACCACTGCGACTTACCAGCTCTGCCACTAAAAGCCAGGGGATCATACCGCTGTCACAGTAAGCAAAGTCGCGGAAATAGTGGTGCGCACTCATTTCACCGCCATAGATAGCGTCTTCTTTACGCATGCGCTCTTTGATAAATGCATGACCGGTCTTGCTCTGCACGGGCTCCCCGCCAGCTGCATGGACAATGTCCTCGGTATTCCACAGCAGGCGTGGATCATGAACAATTTTCGCACCATCATTTTTGAGCAAAAATGCCTCTGCAAGCAGGCCTACCACATAATAACCTTCGATAAATTCACCTTTTTCATCGAAGAAGAAACAGCGGTCGAAATCGCCATCCCAGGCAATCCCGAAATCGGCACCACACTCTCTCACAGCTTCCGCAGTCGCTGCACGGTTTTCCGGCAAAATTGGATTGGGAATACCATTCGGGAAGTTACCATCCGGCTGATGGTGTACTCGTACAAATTCAAATGGCAGATGCGGTGCCAAGGCATCAACCACTGCACCAGCGCCGCCATTACCAGCATTTACCACTAGCTTGAGTGGCTTCAAAGCCGTGCTATCGATATAAGACAGCAAATGTTTTACAAAATCGACACGGTGTTCAAAGCGATATAGATCACCTCGCCTTGGTGCTGAGGCAAAGTTATTTTGCTCTGCCAATCGCTTGATATCCAACAGACCAGTATCGCCACTAATTGGACTACTTCCTGCACGGACAAATTTCATACCATTGTAATCCATAGGGTTATGACTCGCGGTTACACAGATGCCGCCATCAAAATCCCCATGGGAAGTGGCAAAATAAACTTCTTCAGTGCCACACTCGCCAATATGAAATACGTCAGCACCGGCATCGCGTAAACCATTCGCCAGAGCATCGGTCAGTTCAGGGCTGGTCAAACGAATATCATGCCCAACTACAACCCGTCGCGCTCCGAGGAATTGGGCAAAAGCACGCCCCACACGATACGCAACATCTGGATTTAACTCTTCCGGCACACGACCGCGTAAATCATAGGCCTTAAAACAGGTAAGCTCAGCCACTTACTTCTTCTCCTGGGCAGCCTGCTTGGGCAGGTAAACATTCTCATAGACATGGTTCGTAGCTTCGATAAAGCCTTCAACCGAACCACAATCAAATCGGCGCCCCTTAAATGCGTAGGCCAAAACGCAGCCCTGGCGGGCCTGGGCTAGCAGCGCATCGGTAATCTGTACCTCTCCATTCTTGCCAGGAGGAGTATCGCGTATCAGGTCAAAGATATCTGGAGTCAGAATATAGCGACCAATAATCGCATTATTGCTTGGCGCCTCTTCGGCCGTCGGCTTTTCCACCATATCGGTAACCTGGTACAAACCGGGCTTGATCTCATTGCCCGCAATCACACCAAATTTGTGGATATGTTCAGTAGGCACCTCTTCGACAGCAACAATACTGCAGCGAAACTGCTTGTATAACTGCACCATCTGCGCAAGTACGCCTAACTCCTCATTCAGGCACAGGTCATCTGCCAGCACTACAGCGAATGGTTCGTCCCCTACCAAGCGGCGCCCCTGAAGAATTGCGTCCCCCAAACCGCGCATTTCTCCCTGGCGCGTATAGGAAAAACTGGCGCTATCAATGACTTTGCGAACGGAATCAAGGTATCGCTCCTTACCAGTACCCGCTATCTGGTGTTCCAACTCAAAATTGGTGTCGAAATGATCTTCGATGGCGCGCTTGCCCCGACCAGTGACAAAGCCGATTTCCGTCAGCCCGGCTTCTATCGCTTCCTCTACGCCATACTGCACCAGTGGCTTATTCACCAGAGGCAGCATCTCTTTGGGCATGGCTTTCGTAGCAGGTAAGAAGCGGGTGCCGTAACCGGCAACCGGGAATAAACATTTCTTGAGCATTATGCTCCCCCATAATTTTGAAACGAGCGCACCCAGTGCTTGGCCGGCAACTTATCATAGTTGTTAGGGTCATTCACTTACAGATAATGACGCTAAAATCCCTTATTGGACCATAAAATCTACTACTGAATGCTCTAAGATTGTGAAAGCAATTCCAGCGCCAGTCACAAAAACAGCCCTGACCGACTAGACAAGCGACACAGAGCCCTTAGAATGCCCGCTCTTACAAAAACGCCCAGTATGGATTGCGTAACCACCCACCAACGGGGAAAAAATGAGTAATTTTGTTCAAAAAAGCACCTATAGCAGAGAGGAGCTACTGACCTGCTCCCGGGGCGAGATGTTTGGCCCTGGCAATGCACAACTGCCCGCTCCCAATATGCTGATGCTGGATCGCATCACACATATCTCAAAGGAAGGCGGAGCCTTCGGTAAGGGAGAACTGATTGCGGAACTGGACATTCACCCCGACCTTTGGTTTTTCGATTGTCACTTTCCAGGCGATCCGGTAATGCCCGGTTGTCTCGGGTTAGATGCAATGTGGCAGCTACTCGGCTACTTTTTGGCCTGGAAAGGTAACCCCGGGCGCGGTCGCGCACTCGGCTGTGGCGAGGTCAAATTTACCGGTCAGATTTTGCCCACCAGCAAGAAAGTCACCTATCACATCCAGATGAGCCGTATTGTTGAGCGCAGGCTTGTTATGGGAATTGGCGATGGTACCGTTGCTGTAGACGGCCGTGAAATTTACACAGCTAAGGATCTTCGCGTAGGCTTATTTACCCGTACCGATAATTTTTAAACACACCGTAAACCATTGTCGGTAGAAATCATGTAGTCCTCTACCGACAAGCTATGCTGGAGACCACTATGCGTCGGGTAGTCATTACCGGAATGGGTATTACATCCTGTATCGGCACCAATACAAAAGAAGTCACCGCCTCGTTGAGAGAAGGACGCAGCGGAATCCGCTTTCAGGAGGAGTACCGGGAGCTCGGCCTGCGCAGCCAGGTAGCGGGCCAGGTCGATATCGACTTCAAGGAACATATCGATAGAAAGCAGCTCCGCTTTATGGGTGATGCAGCCGCCTACGCATATATAGCCATGCAAGAGGCCATTGATATGTCAGGCCTGCAGGAGGATCAGATATCCAACCCGCGCACAGGTATTGTGATGGGCTCAGGCGGCACATCCACCCAGCAAATTATTGATGCGGCCCATACCCTCAAGGAAAAGGGCGTAAGGCGCGTGGGCGCCTACCGGGTGCCTCAGGTAATGAACAGTACCGTTTCCGCTTGTTTAGCCACCCCATTCAAGATCAAGGGAGTGAACTACAGCATTTCTTCCGCTTGTGCCACCAGTGCGCACTGTATAGGGAATGGGGCCGAGCTGATCCAGATGGGTAAGCAGGACATTGTCTTTGCAGGTGGTGGTGAGGAGCTAGCCTGGAGTTTGACTCACCTTTTTGATGCAATGGGCGCCCTATCAAGCAAATATAACGATACCCCAACGAAGGCCTCACGTCCCTACGATGCCGACCGGGATGGCTTCGTTATCGCCGGTGGCGGCGGCTGCCTGATATTGGAAGAAATGGAGCACGCTGTAGCCCGTGGAGCCACCATCTATGCCGAGCTGACCGGCTACGGCGCAACCTCTGATGGTTACGATATGGTCGCCCCCAGTGGTGAGGGTGCAACCCGCTGTATGCAACAAGCGTTAGCGGGAATGGACGGCAAAGGACTGAGAGGTAACGTGGATTACATTAATACCCACGGCACCTCAACCCCAGTTGGAGACGTGGCTGAATTGAAGGCTATGCGTGAAGTCTTTGGTGACACAGTTCCAGCATTTGCCTCTACCAAGTCCCTTACAGGCCACTCCCTCGGCGCCGCTGGCGTACAAGAGGCGATTTACAGTCTACTGATGATGCAAAACAACTTTATCGCTGCATCTGCCAATGTAGAGAATCTGGACCCTGCAGCTGTGGGTATGGATCTGGTGACCGAAGTTCGCGACAGTGAGATCAAGCGGGCCATGTCTAATAGTTTTGGATTTGGTGGTACTAACGCCTGCCTAGTATTCGACAAGATCTAAACAAAAAAAGGCGCCATATAGGCGCCTTTTTTATCTTTGCTGATAGAAACCTAACCAGACTTTTCTGCACCCAAACGTTCTAACCAAAGCTCTACCTGTCGGGTGAGCCCCTGGCGCCAGCTGTGCTGCTGAATGCCAAACACATCCCTCAATTTTCCACAGGCCAGCACAACACTGCGATCCTTTTGACCAGAATCCTCTAATGCACTGAGTTGCACAAACCGCTCTTCATCGTGAAATGACTGTGCCCGCTCCACAACCTCTAACGCAAACTCTATAGCGGTGCAGCTGTCTGAACTTCCGTAATGATAAACCCCTGGAGCAAAGGCACCACTGGCTAGCTGTTGTGCTATCGCTACCGTCACACGAGACAAATCGAGAACAGTAACCGGATTACCGTTATTGATACCATCCAGTTCGAGCGGTTCACCAGTTATAAAGCCCCGTAATACCCGCGCAAGCAGGGCTTCCAGGTTGCTATCCACCATCCAGCCAAATCGCAGGATAGTCAGGTTTTCTAATCCACTCAGGGCACGCTCACAAGCCAACCACTGGCGACCACTTCGAGCCTGTGGATCCGCCACTTCATCCTCATCATATCTCCGCTGTTCACCTCCAGCGAATACCTGATAAGAGGAAAGGTGAATAACATGTTGACAGAGTCCTCTCGCGAGCTGCTTAGCCACCTGCAGAGACTCTGGCATGCCCTGGCTGTCTGCGCAGGCCGAGGCATTGATAACAATCGAGCTTGGTCGCAGCTGGTCGAGCTCTGCGGGTAAAAGCTGTTGAACACGAAAGCCAGCGCGCTGCAGGCGTTTCTGCAGAGCGCTGTCGATATCGTTACCAGCAGTAATGACCGCTACCGTGTCCGGCTTATAACCGGTATGTAGATCAGACACTGGATGGGCTTAGAAGGGAATATCGTCGTCAAAGCTGTTATCGAAACCACCCGCTGGCCCCTGGTTAGGCTGCGGCTGCGGTTTGCTGGACGGTGCCATTGGTGATGGCGCCGTGCGCCCCTGAGCAAAGGAATCCTGACCTCCCTGCTGATAACCGCCCTGGAAACCACTCTGTTGTTGCTCGTAGCCACCCTGGCTACCGCCCATAGATTGGCCGCTCATGCCAGCAGCACCCATTCCGGCACCACCCATACCCTGTCCGAAGCCTCCTTGCTCCCCACGGCCGTCGAGCATCTGCATTTCACTGGCAACAATCTCGGTAGTGTAACGGTCCTGACCAGTATTCTTATCTTGCCATTTGCGGGTGCGCAGAGAGCCCTCAATGTACACCTTAGAGCCTTTGCGCAGGTACTCACCGGCAATCTCGGCCAGGCGGTTAAAGAATACCACCCGGTGCCACTCAGTGCGCTCCTGCTGCTGACCGGTCTGCTTGTCCTTCCAGCTCTCACTGGTTGCCAAGCTCACATTAGTGACCGCACCGCCACTCGGCATATATTTGGTCTCTGGATCATTACCCAAATTACCAATCAGAATTACTTTGTTGATCCCCCTGGCCATGGCCCTCTCCTCTCTTCGACCCAGGTCCTACCCAGGCAATAATCATTCAATATTTAAGATGTGAGGTGACTCACACCAACAATGCGCGACCGCCCAGATTGGCGACCAGTGTATTTTTATCCAGCAGCATACAACAGACACCACCAGTTAGTAAGCACTACCCTCTCGAGCTTTTGGCTCCCGCTCCCGCAACAACCACCAAAGCAGAATCCAAACAGACAGAACGGAAAAACCGAGCCATGCTACGGCACTGGCACCCCCAAGGCCAAAAAGGTATCCCCCCAAACTACCGCCTACAAAAGTGCCGAAAAACTGCAGTGTGGCATAGAGCCCTGAAGCTGCGCCACGGGCATTCTCAGGTGCTTTGCGAGTCAGCTGGGCTGGCAACAGAGCTTCAAGCAGGTTAAAACCAGTAAAGAAAATACCTAGCAGTAGCACAACAGCTACGGGGCCATTTATAGGCAGCAATGCCGCGCTCCCCCCCACCAGGGCAACACAGGCAAAATTCAAAGCGAGCCCCACTCTATCGCTGCGCTCTGCCGCCCGCATCAGAGGCAGCATCAGGATAAAAGTACCCAGCATCAGCGGGCCATATAGTTTCCAATGCTCTCCCGCCGGCCAGCCAAGCCTGTCGACCAACACCAATGGAAGGGCGACAAACATAGCTGTTAATAAGAGATGAGAAAAAAACGCTCCTGAAACCAATCTCCAGGTAAGGCCACTAACCAAAACCTTACGAAAACCACCGCTGAAAACCGCTGGGCGCCTTGCCACCTGGGGAGTGGGCACCACTCGCCAGACCAGCAACATCCCCAGAATTGCCAGCCCTGCTGTCACCCAGAAGATAACCGGGAGTCCCCCTGCTCCCGCGAGAGCAGGGCCCAATATTACCGCCAGCATAAATGCCACCCCTATAGAGGCCCCTATGATAGCCATGGCAATGCCTCGCTTCTCATCCCGGGTGAGATCAGCAACCAGCGCCATCACTGCTGCGGCAATCGCCCCACATCCCTGTAGAATCCTACCCACAATCAGGCCATAAACAGAGTCTGTCTGCGCGGCAATAACACTGCCTAAGGCAAAAACCGCGAGGCCAGTATAAATAACCGGCTTACGTCCCCAGCGGTCGGACAGAAGGCCCAAAGGAATCTGTAACAGTGCCTGGCTCAGCCCATAGGCACCCATCGCCAATCCCAATAGCATCGGTGTGCTATCGCGATAACCCTCACCGTAAATTGTGAGAACCGGCAATACCATAAACAGGCCGAGCATGCGAAAGACATAAAGGGAAGCCAGCCCGCCCAGGGCCCGGCGCTCAGTGGAATTCATGCAGTTCCCGGAACAGCGTTAAATTGGGCGCGCATTGTACAGCGAGCAGCCGCCAGGCTGTAGTGGAAGGCGTACAACTTTCGGGCTTTTCTAACCGCGACCATAGTCATCATCAAAGCGGACTATATCGTCTTCTCCAAGATAACTGCCGGATTGGACTTCAATTAATTCCAGGGGAATGGTTCCAGGGTTTTCCAATCTGTGCACCACCCCCAAGGGGATATAAGTGGACTGATTTTCTGTGATCAACAGCTCTTCTTCACCACGAGTTACCTTGGCGGTACCCCGCACTACGATCCAATGCTCGGCGCGGTGGTGGTGCATCTGCAAGGACAACTGCTGTCCCGGCTTAACTACAATACGCTTGACCTGGAAGCGCGGTCCGGCATCAATAGAGTCGTAATAGCCCCAGGGACGATAGACTTTGCGATGGCGCTGGGCCTCGCTGCGGCCAGAGCGCTTGAGACTGTTAACCAGCTTCTTAACCTCCTGAACCCGCTGTTTTTCAGCGATCAGCAAAGCATCATCAGTGTCTACAACTATCAGATCCTTCACTCCCAACAGGCTTACCAAACGGCTCTCTGATCGCACCAGGCAACCCTCACTCTCTTCCAGCAGGATATCTCCATGTAGCAGATTGTCATCGGTATCCCGTTCTGCCAGTTCCCAGAGTCCGAGCCAAGAACCTACGTCGCTCCAGCCCGCATCCATTGGCACCACCGCGGCAGATTCAGTGAGCTCCATCACCGCATAATCCACGGACTCATCAGCACAGGCAGCAAAAGCGACTTTATTCACACGTGTAAAGTCTAAATCCCTAACAGCACCTTTATAGGCTTCTCGGCAGGCGGTGAGTATATCTCCACGGTGCTGCCCCAGCTCTTCCAGGTAACGGGAAGCGCGAAATAAGAACATGCCACTGTTCCAGCAATGCTCACCTCCTGCCAGATAAGACTCAGCCGTTTCGGAGTCAGGCTTCTCGACAAATTCCGCCACTTTCCAGGCCTTTGCTGTCAAGAGCTCTCCACGGCGAATATAGCCATATCCCGTTTCAGCACGTGTTGGCACAATTCCAAATGTTACCAGGTGCCCTTGCTCCGCCAAGGCACTTGCCGATTGCACAGCCTCTTGGAAAGTCGTGACATCAGCCACAGCATGATCCGCCGGCAATACTAATAGCAACGGGTCATCACCACCCTCCAGAGCCGCTAAAGCCGCAAGAGCGATAGCCGGCGCCGTATTGCGCGCACAGGGCTCCAGCAGGATAGACTGAGTTCCATGGCCGATCTCCTGTAATTGCTCTGCAGCTGCAAAGCGGTGCTCCTCATTGCACACCAAAATGGGGGCCTGCAGCTGCTGTATTCCCTCCAAGCGCCGCACCGTAGCCTGCAACATGGTCTCGCTACCAATTAAAGGTAAAAATTGCTTTGGGTAGGCTTCACGGGAGAGCGGCCACAGACGAGAACCTGTGCCGCCACAGAGAATTACGGGAATCATCAATTCAATCTGCTTGGCTGTTGGATATTTGCGGCAGACGATTTTGGCACATCGGGTAGCGAGTTTATACTTGGCTGTTTTTCCGGCACCGCAGTTGTGATCGCCCTGAGCGTAACAAGTTCGAAGTCCGGCCCAGTATTATCAGTAGATAGGTAGAGCGTGGACACGATTTATGTAAGGGGTGCGCGCACCCACAACCTGAAGAATATCGATCTCGACATTCCCCGCGACAAGCTGATCGTGATAACCGGACTGTCTGGTTCCGGTAAATCCTCCCTGGCATTTGATACTCTCTACGCAGAGGGCCAGCGCCGTTATGTTGAGTCTCTCTCCACTTATGCGCGTCAGTTCCTATCGATGATGGAAAAGCCCGACGTGGATACCGTAGAGGGCCTGTCTCCTGCCATCTCCATTGAGCAGAAGTCCACCTCCCACAATCCGCGCTCTACAGTGGGTACCATCACTGAAATTTACGACTATCTAAGGCTATTATTTGCCCGGGTAGGTGAGCCTCGCTGCCCGGAGCACAATGAGCCACTCCAGGCCCAAACTGTTAGCCAGATGGTGGACCAGGTATTAGCCCTGCCAGAAGGCAGCAAGATCATGTTATTGGCACCTGTGGTTCGCGATCGCAAAGGCGAGCATCAACATGTGTTCGAGCAGCTGCGTCGAGACGGATTTGTACGTGCACGTATCGATGGGCTTATCTGCGACCTGGACGATACCCCCAAGCTGGATAAGCGCCGCAAGCACACCATTGAGGTGGTGGTAGATCGCTTTAAGGTACGTGAAGACCTGCAATTGCGCCTGGCTGAATCCTTCGAGACCGCTTTAAATCTCACTGATGGTATCGCTTCCATCAGCTTTATGGATGGTGACCAGGAAGACCGCCTCTTTTCAGCCCGCCATGCCTGTCCAGTATGTGACTACTCACTGGATGAGCTGGAGCCACGCCTGTTCTCCTTTAACAATCCTGCCGGTGCTTGTCCCAGCTGTGACGGCCTGGGAGTCAAGCAGTTCTTCGATGAAGACAAGGTGATTCTCGACCAGGAAAGCAGTATCTCCGAGGGCGCCATTCGCGGCTGGGACCGACGCAATATCTATTACTACCATATGCTCGACTCCCTCGCCGAACATTACGGATTCGACCTCGACAAACCCTGGAAAAAGCTTCGTAAAACCCATCGCAGAATTATCCTGCAGGGTAGTGGCGATGAGGAAATCGATTTCAGCTATGTCAATGATCGCGGTGATGTCACCGTGCGCCAGCATACCTTCGAGGGGATTATCCCCAACTTCCAGCGCCGCTATAGGGATACAGAATCCCAGTCTGTACGCGAAGAGCTGGCTAAATACTTGAGCACACAAAAGTGCCCTGAGTGTCACGGCACCCGTTTGCGCCGTGAGGCTCGACATGTATTTGTGGATAACCGTACACTGGCGCAGATTACCGAGTTACCCGTTGGCGACGCCTTTGATTATTTCGACCACGAACTGACCTTCAAAGGCGCACAGAAAGAGATCGCCGATAAGATTCTTAAAGAGCTGCGAGACCGCTTTCGCTTCCTTGTAGATGTAGGTCTGAACTACCTGACTCTGAACCGCAGTGCAGAAACCCTATCCGGCGGTGAGGCACAACGGATCCGCCTCGCCAGTCAGATCGGTGCCGGCCTTGTCGGCGTAATGTATATCCTCGACGAGCCCTCCATCGGTCTACACCAGAGGGATAATGAGCGCTTACTGAATACACTTACCCACCTCCGTGATATTGGTAATACCGTAATCGTTGTTGAGCACGACGAAGACGCCATTCGCAGTGCCGATTTTATTGTCGATATCGGCCCCGGTGCCGGCGTTCATGGTGGCGAAGTGGTCGCGGCTGGCACCGCTGATAAGATTGCCAGGTGCAAGAAATCCCTAACCGGCCAATACCTGTCAGGTAAAAAGAAAATTGCCGTACCAGAAGAGCGTTACATCCCTGCCCCCGATTATGTTCTGCGACTCGAAGGAGCCAGCGGTAACAACTTGCAGAATGTTGACTTAGAGATTCCCGTTGGGCTATTTACCTGTATCACGGGTGTTTCAGGCTCCGGCAAGTCCACGTTAATTAACACCACCTTGTACCCGCTTGCTGCCACTGCCCTCAACAAGGCCACCACCCTAAAGGCCTCCCCTTACAAGGCTGTCCATGGGCTGGAAAACTTCGACAAGTGCGTGGATATAGACCAAAGCCCCATCGGGCGTACCCCAAGGTCCAATCCGGCTACCTACACCGGCATCTTCACTCCAATTCGCGATCTGTTTGCCGGCACCCAAGAAGCTCGTTCACGCGGCTATAAGCCTGGACGTTTCAGCTTTAATGTTAAGGGCGGGCGCTGCGAGGCCTGTCAGGGTGACGGCGTGATCAAGGTGGAAATGCACTTCTTACCAGATATCTATGTACCCTGTGATACCTGCCATGGTAAACGCTATAACCGTGAAACCTTGGAAGTACACTACAAAGGCAAGAATATCCACGAAGTGCTGGAGATGACAGTAGAAGATGCTCGGGAGTTTTTTGATCCCGTGCCGGTAATCGCCAAAAAATTACAAACCCTAATGGATGTAGGCCTCTCCTATATCAAGCTCGGCCAGGCAGCCACCACGCTCTCCGGCGGTGAAGCCCAGCGAGTGAAACTATCCCGCGAACTCTCCAAGCGAGATACAGGGCAAACCTTATATATCCTCGACGAGCCCACAACCGGCCTACACTTTGCCGATATCCAACTGTTATTGGATGTTCTGCACCGCCTGCGCGACCATGGTAATACGATAGTTGTAATAGAACACAATTTAGACGTTATCAAAACTGCAGACTGGATCGTAGACCTGGGCCCCGAGGGCGGTTCAGGCGGTGGGCAGATCATCGCTGCAGGGACACCTGAGGAAGTTGCTGAAATAAAAGTTTCCCATACCGGACGTTTTCTGAAACCGATGCTTAGTTAGTTAAGTAAGATAGGGTGCCAGTCTAAAAACCGGCATCCTGAAATCCATTGAATACCATTATAGTGGCAATAGCTATCCTAATTACTTTGAGCTTCTACAGGCCTGCTGCAAAGAAGAATTCAGGATAGTGCGACAGAAAATTAGAGAGGCTAAATCTAATTCCTCCTATTCTCTCTCCAAGAATGGATCCATATGGTCTGGAGAGAGAAGGGAATTTATAATTCCAGCACAGGACAAATACACGCTTCTTGCAGTCTCTCGTGGAGAGGAAACCGCTGAGCTATGGGAAAAACTCAACAAAGAAAGATGGAACATTACTGTGTCTTCCTATTTTTGCTCTCCACTTGAAAAGTGTTATCAATCAAATTCTCAAAAAATGTCTGCAGAGGTAGATCATTGCCCAACAGATTAACACCTATACACGCCATTATTTGCTGTAAAGTAAAAAACCACCAAAACAGCTAACATATTTATTAGCAAATGGCGCCGATTTTCCACTATCGAAAACAAACAGAGCGCACTCCAGTTCTGACTGACTTGTAGGCACATAATTATGAAATATCTTAATAAGGAAAGGCTCAACTTAATAATTGCACTAAGCGCCATCTTTATTTCTATAGCCTCTTTTTACGCCACTTATCTTCAAGCTAAAGCAGCTAATAAACAGGTCAGAGTAATGACGATGCCAGTCGTTAAATTTGACCAAGGCAACTTTGACGGATCAACTCAAAAAGCAACTATAATTTTCGCATTGCATAATGCCGGCGCAGGGCCTGCCATCCTAAAGAACCTAGAGTTCACATACCAAAATAAAACCTACCCTGACTTAGATACTTTTCTAGACGGCTGCTGCGCCAAGGAAAAAAAGAAATTATATGAAGCTATAAGTGAACTTAAAAAAGAAGGTGATAGTATTCTTGCCAACCAGAGCGGTTTGAACACGGTGATATTGGAACAAGCCATCATTCCTGCTCAGGCATCTATAAAATTCTTAACGTTGCAAAGAACAGTGGCAAGTGACCCGCTCTGGGAAAAGCTCGACATGCTTCGAAACCATATTGAAGTTGAAGCATGCTTTTGCTCACCCTTGGGTGATTGTTACGAATCAAAGGGAGTTCAAATTTCCTCTGAAGTAAAACATTGCCCCCATAATAAAAAATAAAAAAACAGAACCTATTTGTTTAAGCGGCGCCAATCAAGACTTCAGAGGCAAGCATTGTGCATATTGATATCAACTGCGATCTAGGTGAAGGTGTTGATCTAGCCAGCTGTGAAAAGGATGCTCAACTTATGCCCTTTATCTCCCGCTGTAATATCGCCTGTGGCGCGCACGCGGGAAGCCTAGAGATAATGCGCCTCTCCGTTATCAATGCAAGAAAACACCAGTTACAAGTTGGCGCACACCCCAGCTACCCTGATAGGGAAAATTTTGGGCGCAAATCAATAAAAATTTCCATCAATCAGTTGCTCGACTCTTTATACGAGCAACTTGAACTATTGCAAGGCCTTACTCAGGAAGTAGGAGCGCATCTCGATCATATTAAACTGCACGGAGCTCTATATAACGATGCAGAAGCAGATATAGTGCTAGCACGAAAAATTACCTCCTTACTCAATGAAGAATATCCCTCTCTGAAAATTATCGGCTTAGCCAATGGCGCAATGGAAGTTATAGCCAAGGAGAAAGGCCGCATATTTTATCGAGAGGGCTTTATGGATCGGCAATATTTAACTCCAGATAAACTGGCGCCTCGCTCCCTGCCAGGTTCCGTACTGAGTAACGTAGATTTATGCCTTGAGCGGGCTGTTGCGCTAGCTAAGGGAAAGAAATTTGCAAGTTATCATGGCACACCCCTTAAATTTTCTGTCGATACAATATGTTTACATGGGGACAACCCCCAGGCGGTTAATATTGCACAGAGGCTGATCAACCATCTACACCATCATGGGCTGAGTATCGGCTCGTGATATCTACCCAAGAAAAGCCGCGTTTCCTAAAACTCGAGTTTGACATCATTGCAAATGGGGATTGCGCGCTGGATATTCGCTTTTCAGCTGAACCCAGTGAACTCCTTAGTCGATATATAATTGGATTGCGACAGTACATTCTCAAGCAGGACGACCTAAAAGTTATCGATCTGATTCCCGCTTACCAGTGCCTGACTATTACTTTTGATCCACTTTTATATCTTGACGAATCGCTTTCACGGGAAGTGAAAACTCTGACTAAAAAATTCTTAAAGGCCACGAACTCCCACTTCCTGGAAAGAGAACCCTGCGTAATCCGCATTCCAGTATGCTATGAAAATTCTTTTGCCCCAGACATGCTTACTGTGAGCGAATACACAGGCCTAACACCTGAAGAAATTATTGAGCTACATAGCACTTCCGTTTATTTAGTGCATATGCTGGGTTTTTCTCCCGGTTTTTTATATTTGGGTGGACTGGACCCCAAGCTACATTGCCCGCGAAAAGAAGCGCCGCGCTTACACATTCCCGCAGGTGCCGTTGGTATCGGTGGCGGCCAGACTGGGATCTACCCACAGGCCACACCAGGTGGTTGGCAAATTATTGGGCAAACGCCTATCAAACTCTTCCAGCCTTACAGTACATCCCCCTTTATTGCCCAGCCCTTGGATACCATCGAATTCTACTCTATCAGTGAGTCAGAATTTAATGACATAGCACCGCAAGTACAGTGTAAATACTCTAAGGAAAGCTATCCATGAGCATGCACTTTATCCGGGCAGGGTTACAAACTAGCATCCAGGACTATGGCCGTCCCGGCCTAATGCACTATGGCATTCCCATTGGGGGGGCCGCAGATCCTCTCTCTATGAAACTCGCAAACATGTTACTGGGCAACCCATTAAATAACCCTGTGCTGGAAATTACCTTGACCGGCCCCCTTATTGAGTTCACTTGTGATGTCTCAATAGCCATTACCGGAGCGCAATTCAAAACATCTTTAAATAACAGGGCCATTGAGTATTACAAGGTTATCCAGGTAAAACGTGGAGATATTCTGAATTTTTCTAAACTTATCAGCGGTATGCGTGCTTATATAGGTATTTCTGCAAAGATATCGACCCCTATGATTTTAGGCAGTACTGCAACCCATTTAATCAGTGGTTTTGGCGGACATCATGATAGAGCCATTGAAAATGGTGATAGAATTGGCTTCGTAGATACTTGGACAGCTAGGCCTGCAAAACTAAAACGTGAACTTCAACCCAATTATAAATTACGCCCCCTAATAAGGGTGGTACATGGCCCGGAAGCTGGTAGTTTTAGCCAGGAAATCATGGAAAAGTTCAGCGGGACCTCTTTTCAGGTATCCGCTCAGAGTAACCGTATGGGGATACGCCTATCTCCCTCAATTAATCCTAGTCGTGAAACTCTTACTGAAACTTCAGGGAAAATGATCTCGTCCGGTCTATATCCGGGGAGCATCCAAATTCCCGAGAATGGTGAACCCATCATTTCTTTTATAGAGGGACAAACTATCGGAGGTTATCCCCGGCTGGCCCATGTCATCCGGGCAGACCTCCACAGATTGGGTCAACTAAACGCATTAGATAAAATTAGTTTTCAGGTAATTACCTTGGAAAACGCGAGAATAATTCTACGCGAAAAGCAGAAAAGTTTGGAAAAACTACAAAGGGAGATTGCTACAGAAACCAGGGATTTACTTACTCTCTGAAAGTATTTTTTCTTATTTAGAATTCCGAACTAAGAGCATAGAGCAAACAATATTCTCACTCCTTACATACCTCTTTATTTTGAAAACCAAAGCTTGTCACTTCTAGCATCACCGGTTTCAATAGAAACACATCTTACCCAAAATCAAAAAATTTCAAACATTAATAAAATATCTTCAATAAATCCGCCTGGACCAAGCAGTCCTTAATGACCAATAAGTTTTTATACGGCTCCTGCTAGACCAGAAGATCAATATTAACTAACCTCTTTGGGTTTTACCGAAGCAGCGATTTGGACGAGTGTTCTAATTGACTTGCAGGGGTAGAGGCCACAACCGACCTCTATACTTAGCGCCCCCAATTCGACCTGGTCCAGAGAGAATATATCAACTACCTCAAGGGGATTAATAATGATAAGAATTCTCCGTGGTTTTATTACGGCACTGATTGCCAGCTCATTTCTAATCACCTCCTATGCTCAAGCAGAGCCCGGAGATTACAATTTTTGGACAACTTTAAAACATTTATTTAATCCACCCAGTGCTAATGCTCCTGTAACTACCGAGCAGGCCCAAGGGATGTATCCATTAACAATAGATGATCCCAGCTTTAACGATGACTTCGATCCCAGCGATTTCAACACCTGGCAAAAAATCGACGTTCCTGCCAACACAGGCGCCATGTGCGGCAACGGCTCCCCCTATAAATTCTTCGTATACCGAGTGCCCGATACCAGCAACACCGTTTTCTATTTTGAGGGTGGCGGTGCATGCTGGGATTATGAGAGCTGTTCAGGGCAGGCGGGCATTCGCGGGGCACGTAACCCCAATGGCATTCCTGACGACTATCTCAGCAACATAAATTTATTAGATTTCAGTAATCTAGATAACCTGACGACTGCCGGCGTATCTCCCTTAATCTACACCCACCATCCCTATAACCAATACAAGACTGGTGAGTGGAATTTAGTATATGTTCCCTATTGTACCGGTGATATTTATGTTGGCGATAAAACAGAGATTTATGAAGATTCCAGCGGTCAAAATCCAGATTTAATTTGGCACCATAATGGATTACGTAATGTCCAGGCTGTCACTTCGTGGGTAAAAAATAATTTACAGAAGCCTAAACAAATGCTGACTGCTGGATGCAGCGCTGGAAGTGTAGGGGCTCTGTTAAATTATACAAAACTTCGCGAGGATATGGATGTCGACTATGGTTATTTAATTGATGACTCTGGCCCACTTTATAAAGCACCTTTAGATAGTGATAACAGCACCGAGTACCCATCGTTACCGTTACATAACGAAGTTCTTCACTCCTGGACCACTTACACAACTGACGGGGACCCAAATGAAGAGAACCCAATTAATGCGATAAAATCCTTTACTCCAGGGTTTGATAGCAATCAGCTGGCTTCGATATACAGTGCATTATCAAATAAATTTCCCACAGATCGCCTTGGTATCACACACTTCCTGGCTGACGGTAATTTTTCTTCATACTCCTATGAGCGCTTCTACGAAGATATTTACAATGATCCAGATGCCAACTCTCGCTTAAATAAACTGCGCCAACGCTGGCAAAAGGACACCCATGAGAATCTAATCCCTCTCTTGGACCAAACCAGTAATTGGGGCTACTACTTCCCGATGTTCCGTAATCTTAACGAGAGCCATTGCACTACCATTATCGACTTGCACTATGGTGAGATTGCAGAACATGGACTGGAGTTAAAAGATTTTCTCAACAACATTGTGAACCATAACGGTGGGGGTATGATTCGCGCCTACGAAACGGATAAAGTTTCAGACTTTGAAAACAATAGTAATTGGTTTTACGACCTGATCGGCCTGTTCATGTAGGTAAAGCCTGAAAGAAAGCAGTGCTGTTAGTTTATTACTAGCGGCACTGCTATCTAATTAGGAGCCGTAAACAGTTTCCCGTGCTTCTTGCAGGCGTTTACGAAGGTACTCATGTTTGCTCATTCCATCTGGGAAGGAGGTCATTTGCTGCACTTCTTCAACAATAGACCTTTCAAGATCTTTATATGTTGAGAAGCCAGGCACCTCTGTATGGGGATCATAGTGACTAATAACTGATTGGGCCTGCTCACGGTAGATATTAAACAGCTCTTCCGCGCGCTGCTTGAACTCAGCTTCGTTGATACTATTTTTTTCCAGCCAGGCGAGCTTTAAGGACAGCGCCTCGTAACCGGTAACTCGCTTTTCACTTTCCACTTGTTCTATCGTATCCCAGGCCTCCTCACTGGATAGGTTTCCAAGATTTGCAAAATAGTTCTGCAAAGCCTTCTTCGCCTTTTCCTGGTCCAGGTAAGCTTTCACACGGGGGTGGTCCAATAACTCCTCCACTTCCGCATTTTCCAGCTGTGACCACGGTATACGCTCAGCAATATCCTTCGCTAATTCACTATTTTCGGTTAAAGGAGTTATAAATTGCCGAACTTTGGCAACACCGGCCTGCACGTCAATATCGTAGTGATCAATGCCAACAACTGCTAGAGTTACTGCGCCGGCAAGCAATATCAGTTTTTTCATAATCAGTTACCGAGCAAATTGGAAATTTTATATTTCTATGTCGGTAACTATATAAGCAGAGAAAGCTGAAGTGATGAATGGAAAGGGCGTCCCAGATGTAGATATTTGCGCCAATATCTCTAAAGCCTGCTGAAAACAAAAACCATGATCTCAATCTGTGCGATATTAAACCCAGTTCAATGGCTGCTCATCATCCTTTTTGCCCGCACAAGGTTCTTCTGAGGCCTTCGGAGTTACATAGCCTACCTGCTGCTCCTTAGGCAGGTTCCGTACCTCCCAGTTGGCTACAGCCTCTCCACAAAGCCTACGCTGCTCTGGGGTAATAACAACACCATTAGGCCATTTACCCAACTCAATAGCACGCCTCAGGCTCGCTACAATGTGGGGGTTCAAGTTACTCAGTAATTGTTCAAAAGACATACAAACCCTTCTAAACGCATAAAAAAGGCCGGTCTATGACCGGCCTTCCGTAGCACTATGGCTAGTTGGCAAGCTTACGCTTCCGCAGCTTCGTCTTCAACCTGAGGACGATCTACCAGCTCAACATAAGCCATTGGTGCTTTGTCACCAGCGCGGAACCCACACTTCAGGATACGAATATATCCACCAGGACGGGCTTCGTAACGAGGACCCAACTCGTCGAACAACTTGCGCACAGCATCCTTGTCACGGATACGAGCGAAAGCCAGACGGCGGTTGGCAACACTGTCTTTCTTAGCCAGAGTGATCAGCGGCTCGGCAACGCGGCGCAGTTCTTTGGCTTTGGCCAGTGTGGTTTTGATCAGTTCGTGCTCCACCAGAGAGGCGCTCATGTTCTTGAACATGGCCTTGCGGTGAGCGCTCGTGCGGCTGAATTTACGGCCACTATAGCGATGACGCATGACTCAATTCCTTACGACCTAAGTTGCTGTCACAGCAGGTCGTTCTGGAGCGGTGTCGCGCTAAGCTGTGGCACCGCTCGGGTTCTTTCTACTAGTCGCGGCACCGCCGCGACTACCAAATGCTTACAGGGGGCTTAACTTGCTGTCGCCTTTCAGACTGGCCGGCGGCCAGTTTTCCAGGCGCATACCCAGGGATAAACCACGGGAAGCGAGTACGTCCTTGATTTCTGTCAGAGACTTCTTACCAAGGTTCGGCGTCTTCAGCAGCTCAACTTCGGTGCGCTGGATCAGATCACCGATGTAGTAAATGTTTTCTGCTTTCAGACAGTTGGCCGAACGTACGGTCAGCTCCAGGTCGTCTACTGGGCGCAGCAGTACCGGGTCAACTTCGGGCTCTTCAGCTTTCGGTTGCGCATCCTTTTCACCTTCCAGGTCTACAAAAACTGCAAGCTGCTGCTGCAGAATCGTAGCGGCGCGGCGAATTGCCTCTTCCGGGTCCAGGGTACCATTGGTCTCCAGGTCCAGAACCAGCTTGTCCAGGTCAGTGCGCTGCTCTACACGCGCGCTTTCCACACTGTAGGAAACACGACGTACCGGGCTGTATGAAGCATCCAGCTGCAGACGGCCAATCGCACGGCTTTCCTCTTCCTCGTCACGACGAGCGTCCGCTGGCTGATAGCCACGACCGCGCGCTACGGTGAGACGCAGGTTGAGTTCCACATCACCAGTGATATTGGCGATCACGTGCTCAGGATTCACAATCTCGATATCGTGATCTACCTGGATATCTCCAGCAGTCACTGCACCTGGGCCCTTCTTGCTCAGGCTCAATACCGCCTGATCCTTGCCGTGCATAACAACCGCGATTTCTTTCAGGTTGAGCAGGATTTCAATAACATCTTCCTGCACACCCTCAATCGCGCTGTACTCGTGCTCGACACCGTCGATTTCGACTTCGGTGACGGCGCAGCCCGGCATGGAGGACAGCAGGATGCGACGCAGCGCATTGCCAAGAGTGTGGCCAAAGCCACGCTCCAGGGGCTCCAAAATCACCTTGGCGTGATTCGGATTGTACTCGGTGACGTCAATACGACGCGGTGTCAAAAACTCGTTGACAGCAGTCTGCATAGCCATACCTGTTTACAGTTGCATTCCTTAAAGTGGACTAATTGTTACTTGGAGTACAGTTCCACGATAAGGTTTTCGTTGATCTCTGCCGGCAGATCGACACGATCTGGAGTGCGCTTGAAAGTGCCTTCCAGTTTGCTCGCGTTTACGTCTACCCACTCGACATCGCCACGCTGGGCAGCGAGGGAAACGGAATTCTGGATACGCAGCTGCTTCTTAGCTTTTTCACGTACAGCAACTACATCACCTTCCTTAATTTGGTAAGAAGGAATGTTAACAGTTGTGCCGTTTACCAGAATCGCCTTGTGGGAAACCAGCTGACGCGCTTCAGAGCGCGTTGAGCCGAAGCCCATGCGGTAAACCACGTTGTCCAGGCGTTTTTCCAGAAGTTGCAGTAGGTTCTCACCAGTTGCACCTTTCAGGCGCGCCGCTTCCTTATAGTAGTTACGGAACTGCTTTTCCAGTACGCCATAGATACGGCGAACCTTTTGCTTCTCGCGCAGCTGAATACCGTAATCGGACAGACGACCACGGCCAGCACCATGCTGGCCGGGCTTGGATTCTGCGCGACACTTAGAGTCATGCGGACGAACGCCGCTCTTCAGCTGCAGGTCAGTCCCTTCACGACGGGACAGTTTACATTTTGGTCCAATATAACGTGCCATTTTATCAGCCCCCTCTTACACGCGACGTTTCTTGGGCGGACGACAACCGTTATGCGGGATTGGCGTCACGTCGGTGATGTTGGTGATCTTGTAGCCGCAGTTGTTCAGTGCGCGAACAGCGGATTCGCGACCGGGGCCAGGGCCCTTTACTTCTACGTCGAGGTTTTTCAGGCCGTACTCCTGAGCTGCAGTACCTGCGCGCTCAGCGGCAACCTGGGCTGCAAACGGGGTGCTCTTTCTTGAGCCACGGAAGCCGGATCCACCTGCGGTGGCCCAGCTGAGGGTATTACCCTGGCGATCAGTGATCGTCACGATCGTATTGTTAAACGATGCGTGGATGTGGGCAATACCGTCAACAACGGTCTTTTTGACCTTTTTGCGAACAGTAGTTTTTGGCTTAGCCATACCAGTATCCTAAATCCTGTATCAAATCCCCTCGGTTCACTACCGGGAAGGGGCTTGTTAAACCGCGATATCGCGCCTTAATCAGGCTTACTTGCGAATCGGCTTGCGCGGACCCTTACGGGTGCGAGCATTGGTTTTGGTGCGCTGACCACGCAGCGGAAGGCTGCGGCGGTGACGCAAACCGCGGTAGCATCCAAGGTCCATCAAACGTTTGATGTTCATGGATACTTCACGGCGCAGGTCGCCCTCTACAGTGAGTTTTGCAACTTCACCGCGGATGGTTTCGATCTGCTCTTCAGACAGGTCGCGGATTTTGGTGGATTCAGCGATACCAACCGCTGCCAAAATAGACTTTGACTTAGTGAGACCTACCCCGTAAATGTGGGTCAGGGAGATCACGGCGTGCTTGTGGTCTGGTACATTGACACCAGCAATACGTGCCATAGAGGCGTACTCCACGTATTGGAGCCACTGCTATAAATAAGTATGTGGCTCTACTTTGATTTCGGCGCTGACAGCGACTAAAAAACCGGCGGCGCCACCAAAAAGGCGCGCAAGAATAGCTTTTCAGACACTAATTTGCAATAGCCCACGACCGTTTCGGCCTCCCGAAACGGCTGCGGACGACAGTCAACGCCCCCAATTGGAAGAAGGCTTTACCACCTCCTCCCCACCCCAAAAATTTTGAGGTGTTGCCAATCGATACGGGGCTGTAGCGATCAGCGAATTCTTCCAGCTTTTACAGGGGCGCCCAATGGACGCACCCCGAAGGGGCTGGCCCCTTTTTAGCCTTGACGCTGCTTGTGACGTGGCTCAGCGCTGCAGATTACCCGCAGAACGCCTTTGCGACGTACGATTTTGCAGTTACGGCAGATCTTTTTTACAGAAGCGCGTACTTTCATGACCTTACCTCAATTCAATCAAACTGCGAGCAGGTGACGCACTAGCGACGACCGTAGCTTTGCAGGTTCGCTTTTTTCATCAAGCCTTCGTACTGGTGTGACAGCAGATGCGACTGTACCTGCGCCATAAAGTCCATCACTACGACTACAACGATCAGTAGTGAGGTACCCCCCAGATAGAAGGGAACGTTAAACCCAACTACCAGGAACTGCGGCAGCAGGGATACCAGCGCGATATACACGGCACCTACCAGGGTGAGTCGGGTCAACACGCTATCGATATAGCGGGCTGTCTGCTCACCAGGGCGAATACCTGGCACATAAGCACCGGACTTTTTCAGGTTATCTGCTACTTCATTCGGGTTGAACATCAACGCCGTGTAGAAGAAACAGAAGAAACCGATCAGCAGTGCGAACAAAATAATGTTCAGCGGCTGCCCTGGCCCCAGCTGCAATGCCATCCACTGCAGAATCTGAGCACCAATACCTTCCCCGCCCTGACCAAACCACTGCGCCAGCGTAGCCGGGAACAGCAGGATACTACTGGCGAAGATCACCGGAATAACACCGGCCATATTCACCTTCAGGGGCAGGTGGCTCGCCTGCGCAGCCGGTGCGGCAGAATAGCGACCAGCCTGGCGTCGGGCGTGGTTAATTGTGATTCGACGCTGACCGCGCTCCATCACTACCACAAAGAACACCACCGCAAGAGCAATTACGCCGATGATCAGCAGCATAAGGATATGCAGCTCACCCTGCCGTGCCTGTTCAAACGCCTGACCGATGGCACCGGGCAAACCGGCGACGATACCGGCGAAAATCAGCATGGAAATGCCATTGCCAACACCGCGCTCGGTGATCTGCTCACCCAGCCACATCATAAATACGGCACCGGTCACCAGTGACGTTACCGCCACAAAGTAAAAACCAAACGCAGGCTCAGATGAGTAAGCCAGATTCTGTCCAGCAAGCCCGAAAGTCATACCAATACCCTGAATCAGGGCCAGCACTACCGTGAGGTAGCGAGTATATTGGTTGATCTTGCGCCTTCCGGCCTCCCCTTCCTTCTTCAACGCTTCCAGAGAGGGAGTCACCGCGCTCATCAACTGCATGATGATGGACGCGGAGATGTAGGGCATGATGCCCAGCGCCAGAATACTCATCCTTTCCAGGGCGCCGCCAGAGAACATGTTAAACAGGCCAAGGATGGTCCCCTGGTTCTGGTTAAACAGGTTTGACAGCTTTTCCGGATCAATACCGGGCACCGGAATATGCGTCCCCAGTCGATAAACAAGAATCGCTAGAAACAGAAAACGAAGGCGAGCCCAAAGCTCGCCCAATCCCTTGCTGTTGCCCAGGGGATTTCCACCGGATCCTGGTCGTGCCATTGGCGCCTCGATTAGTCTTCTATTTTACCGCCAGCAGCTTCGATAGCCGCCTTTGCACCTTTGGTCACTCCCAGACCCTTTACGGTAACTGCTTTAGTCAGTTCACCTGAGAGGAACACTTTGGCGCGTTTAATATGGCTGCCGATAATATCGGCATTCTTCAGCGCTGCCAAATCGATTACGTCACTTTCTACCTTGGCCAGCTCAGCCAAGCGTACTTCCGCGGTGAAGCGAGAAACACGAGCGGTGAAACCGTACTTAGGCAGACGCTTCTGCAAAGGCATCTGACCGCCTTCGAAGCCTGGACGGACACTACCGCCGGAACGTGCTTTTTGACCTTTGTGGCCACGGCCACCGGTCTTACCCAACCCACTACCTATTCCGCGACCAACGCGCTTTGCGCTGTGCTTGTGGCCTTGTGCGGGAGATAAGTCATTCAAACGCATGTTATTCCCCCTCAACCTTAACCAGGTAGTTTACTTTGTTGATCATGCCGCGCACGGAAGGAGTATCTTCCACTTCCACTGTGTGGCCGATGCGGCGCAGGCCCAGACCCGCAACGCACGCCTGATGGCTTTTCAGGCGTCCGTTGATACTTTTGGTCTGGGTGACTTTAATGGTCTTCTTAGCCATGGTCTTAACCCACCAATAACCTTAAATCTGGACTGTGATTAGCCCAGAATCTCTTCGACTGATTTACCGCGCTTGGCAGCAACATCTTCAGGGCTCTGCATTTGCTCCAGAGCTTTGAAGGTTGCGCGCACTACGTTCACCGGATTGGTGGAACCGTAGCACTTGGCCAATACGTTGTGTACACCAGCCATTTCCAGTACGGAGCGCATAGCACCGCCGGCAATTACACCGGTACCCTGGGAAGCGGGCTGCATGTAAACCTTGGAACCACCATGGCGGCCATTGGTAGCGTACTGGATGGTATCGCCATTCAGTTCTACCTGGACCATGTTGCGGCGCGCAGCTTCCATCGCCTTCTGAATCGCTACAGGCACTTCACGCGCCTTACCGCGACCGAAACCGACACGGCCATTGCCGTCACCAACGACAGTCAGTGCGGTAAAGGCGAAGATACGACCACCTTTAACAGTCTTGGCAACGCGGTTGACCTGGACCAGCTTCTCCTGCAGGCCTTCGTCGTTGCTTTTGTCTTTCTCTCTAGCCATAACTCAACCCTTAGAATTTCAGACCGGCTTCGCGGGCAGCGTCAGCCAGAGCCTTAACACGGCCGTGGTACTTAAAGCCACTGCGATCAAAGGCAACTGCTTCAACGCCGGCGGCTTTTGCACGCTCAGCGATCAGCTTGCCAACCGCGGTAGCAGCGTCGACGTTACCGGTTTTACCAGCGCGCAGGTCCTTGTCCAGGGTAGAGGCGGAAGCCAATACCGTATTGCCTTCGGCAGACAGGATCTGTGCGTAAATGTGACGTGGAGTGCGGTTCACGGTAAGGCGAACGGCGCCCAGCTCACTGATCTTGGCGCGGGCACGACGTGCACGACGCAAGCGAGATGCTTTCTTAACGTTCATATCTATGCCCTATTTACTTCTTCTTGGCCTCTTTGCGATACACGCGCTCATCGGCATAACGGACACCCTTACCTTTGTAGGGCTCCGGCGGACGGAACGCACGGATCTCAGCGGCCACTTGGCCCAGCAGCTGCTTATTGCTGCTCTTCAGTACGATTTCAGTCTGGGAGGGAGTTTCCGCAGTCACACCTTCCGGCAACTGATAATCGATCGGATGGGAGAAGCCCAGGGTCAGGTTAACCGTTTTACCGGCGGCTTTCGCACGATAACCAACACCCAGCAGCTGCAGCTTCTTCTCGAAGCCAGCGCTTACGCCTATCACCATGTTATTGACCAGTGCACGGGTAGTACCCGCCAAGGCCCTGGCTTGCTTGGAGCTATTGCGCGCGGCAAAAGTCAGCTGGCTCTCGCCTTCGCTCACTTCTACATCACTGTGAATAACCATATCCAAGTTACCGCTACCGCCCTTAACAGCGATGTTCTGACCTTTCAGGTCAACGGTAACACCTGCGGGGATAACTACCGGACTATTTGCTACTCGAGACATTATGACCCCCCGCTTAGAATACGGTGCAGAGCACTTCGCCACCGATACCGGCCTGGCGAGCAGCGCGATCGGTCATTACACCTTTAGAGGTGGAAACGATCGCGATACCCAGACCACCACGTACGGTAGGCAGAGTTTTCTTACCAGTGTAAGAGCGCAGACCCGGACGGGAAACGCGGTCCAGTTCAGCGATAACCGGCTTGCCCTGGAAGTATTTCAGAGCGATAGTCAGTTCAGGCTTAGCGCCCTCGCTTACATTCAAGTCAGTAACGTAACCTTCGTCTTTCAGGACTTTGGCTACAGCCACTTTCAATTTTGATGATGGCAGGGTGACTTCCGCCTTTCCGCGCGCCAGGGCATTGCGGATGCGAGTCAGCATATCTGCCAACGGATCTTGCATACTCATCTTATGAGACTCCTCAAATCTGCCTTAAACCAGCTGGTAATTACCAGCTGGACTTCACGAGGCCAGGAACATCACCACGCATCGCAGCTTCACGAAGCTTGTTACGGCACAGGCCGAACTTGCGGTATACAGCGTGGGGGCGACCAGTAATACGACAGCGGCGTTGCTGACGTACCGGGCTTGCATCGCGCGGCATTTTCTGCAGCTTGAGTTGAGCCTCCCACTGCTCCTCTTCGGAAGCAGTGGAACTGGCGATGATCGCCTTCAGCTCTTGACGCTTCTCGGCGTACTTAGCTGCGGTTCGAGCGCGCTTGTTTTCGCGCGCAATCATGGATTTCTTCGCCATGGAATCCTCTTAACCCTTGAAAGGGAAGTTGAACGCTTTCAGCAGCGCGCGACCTTGATCGTCGTTTGCAGCTGTAGTGGTAATACAAATATCCAGACCGCGGAGCTTGTCTACTTTGTCGTAGTCAATTTCCGGGAAGATGATTTGCTCGGTCACGCCCATAGAGAAGTTACCGCGGCCGTCAAACTGCTTCGGGCTAATGCCACGGAAGTCACGGATACGCGGAATCGCGATGTCAACCAAACGCTCCAGGAACTCATACATGCGCTCACCGCGCAGAGTAACCTTGCAGCCGATCGGCCAACCGTCACGAATCTTAAAGCCCGCAATAGATTTGCGCGCTTTAGTAACGATGGGCTTTTGACCAGTAATTGCTGTCATATCATTAACAGCGTGCTCCAGCACCTTCTTATCACCAATCGCTTCACCAACACCCATGTTGATGGTGATCTTGGTGATGCGCGGCACTGCCATCACATTCTCGAGACCAAGCTCTTCTTTCAGCTTGGCCACGAGGTCCTTAGTGTAGAGCTCTTTAAGCTTTGCCATGATCTACCAACCTGCTTTTGCGTCAAGAGCCTTAGATGGCTTCGCCGCTGGATTTGAAGACGCGAATCTTAGTGCCGTCTTCCAGTACTTTAAAGCCCACCCGGTCAGCCTTCTGGGTGTTGGGGTTGAAGATGGCTACGTTGGAAGCTTGGATCGCAGCTTCTTTTTCAACGATGCCGCCAGCAACGCCCAGCTGGGGATTTGGCTTTTGGTGTTTCTTGATCATCTGTATGCCGGAAACAATCAGGCGACCGTCGTTCAGTACTTTACGTACTGAACCACGCTTGCCTTTGTCGCGACCGGCGATAACGATCACTTCATCGTCACGCTTGATCTTGCGCATAACTCTTCTCCGCTCGAGGCTTAGATAACTTCGGGGGCGAGCGAGATGATCTTCATGAACTTCTCACCGCGCAGTTCGCGAGTTACCGGACCAAAAATACGGGTGCCAACCGGCGCCAATTGCTGGTTCAGCAGTACCGCTGCGTTATCGTCAAACTTAATCAGGGATCCGTCGTTACGGCGTACACCTTTTTTGGTGCGAACCACAACAGCGTTCATTACCTGACCTTTCTTTACTTTACCGCGGGGAATGGCTTCCTTAACGGTTACCTTAATAATGTCGCCCACGCCGGCATAACGACGATGGGAGCCGCCCAGCACCTTGATGCACATGACGCGGCGAGCCCCACTGTTGTCAGCTACTTCTAAGTAGGATTCCGCTTGAATCATTGTCTCTCTCCGAAACCTTTCAATTCGGCAGTCAATGCGCTAGGGGTTATACCTTCGCCGCACGCTCTACAATTTTCTGCAAGGCCCAGGATTTGCTCTTGGACAGCGGACGAGATTCCTCGATGGTTACAACATCACCGATGCTGCAATCATTGTTCTCGTCATGAGCCTTAAGCTTTGTGGACTTGCTCACAATTTTGCCGTAGATCGGGTGCTTAACACGGCGCTCGATCAAAACGGTGATGGTTTTATCCATCTTGTCACTCACGACCTTACCGGTCAGAGTACGCTTCAGTTTTGCTTCAGCCATGATTAGTTACCTGCCTTCTCGGTCAACACAGTCTTAATGCGAGCAATGTCGCGACGAGTCTGCTTCAGCAGATGAGTCTGTGCCAGCTGACCGGTGGATTTTTGCATACGAAGCTTAAATTGAGCTTCGAGCTGGTTCAGCAGTTCCTGGTTCAGCTCTTCAACTGACTTTTCGCGTAGATCTGCAGTCTTCATTACATCACCGAACGCTTAACGAAAGTTGTCTTTACAGGCAGCTTGGCCGCAGCAAGTGCGAAAGCCTCACGAGCCAGCTCTTCGGACACGCCCTCCATTTCATAGAGAACTTTGCCCGGCTGGATCTGAGCCACCCAGTATTCAACGCCACCTTTACCTTTACCCATACGAACTTCGAGGGGCTTGTTGGTAATTGGCTTGTCCGGAAACACGCGAATCCAGATTTTACCGCCACGCTTAACGTGACGAGTCATTGCGCGACGAGCTGCTTCGATCTGGCGCGCAGTAATGCGACCGCGACCGATAGCCTTAAGACCAAACTCGCCAAAGCTCACTTTAGAGCCGCGCTGAGAAAGACCGCGGTTGCGACCCTTCTGTACCTTGCGGAATTTTGTACGCTTTGGTTGCAGCATCTGCGTACCCCTTATTTAGCAGCTTTCTTGCGGGTCTTAGCCGGCTTCTCATCGGGAACTTCGTCACCGATAACTTCGCCTTTAAAGATCCACACCTTGATACCGATGATGCCGTAGGTTGTCATCGCTTCAGCAGTGGCGTAGTCGATGTTAGCGCGCAGGGTGTGCAGGGGCACACGACCTTCGCGGTACCATTCGGTACGTGCGATTTCCGCACCACCGAGACGACCACTCACCTGAATCTTGATACCTTCGGCACCCTGACGCATAGCGTTCTGTACCGCACGCTTCATAGCGCGACGGAACATAACACGGCGTTCCAGCTGCTGGGCAACGTTCTGGCCAACCAGAGCCGCGTCCATATCAGGCTTGCGCACTTCTTCGATATCGATGTGCACAGGTACGCCCATCTGCGCGCTTACTTCGTTGCGCAGACGTTCTACGTCTTCACCTTTTTTACCGATTACGATACCGGGGCGTGCAGTGTGAATAGTCACACGTGCAGTGTTTGCCGGACGTTCGATCTCGATACGGCTCACGGAAGCGTGGGCCAGTTTTTTGCGAATGTATTCGCGAACTTTCAGATCCGTGTACAGCTTGTCTGCGTACTCGTCGCTGCCGGCATACCAAACAGAGGTATGCTTTTTAACGATACCCAGACGAATGCCGGTAGGATGTACTTTTTGTCCCATGGTTTTCTCGCCTGCTCTCTTATTTCTCGGCCACTTTCACAGTGATGTGACAAGTACGCTTAAGAATGCGATCTGCACGACCTTTCGCACGCGGTTTAATGCGCTTCATGGTCATACCTTCGTCCACAAAAATTGTGGAAACTTTCAGCTCGTCAACGTCAGCACCTTCGTTGTGCTCAGCGTTGGCAATGGCCGATTCCAGTACTTTCTTGACAATCGCCGCACCCTTTTTATTGCTAAATGCAAGAATATCCAGGGCTTCTTCAACGCCTTTGCCGCGAACCTGATCAGCTACCAGTCGCGCCTTTTGCGCCGATAGACGTGCGCCGCGTAATTTTGCTGCTACTTCCATCTTTTTAACCTCGGCTTAGCGCTTCTTCGCTTTCTTGTCCGCAGCATGACCGCGGTAAGTGCGGGTAGCAGCGAACTCGCCCAGTTTGTGGCCAACCATTTCTTCGTTAACCAAAACGGGCACGTGTTGACGACCGTTGTGTACGGCAATCGTCAGTCCAACCATTTCCGGCATAATCATGGAACGGCGGGACCAGGTTTTAATCGGCCGACGATCGTTTGCTTCAATCGCCGCCTCCACCTTCTTGATCAAATGCAGATCAATAAAGGGACCTTTCTTTAATGAGCGTGGCACTGTCGATTCCTCTCTAGCTGCTCAGACATCGCGCGGCTTACTTGCCGCGACGACGTACTATCATCTTATCGGTGCGCTTGTTCTTGCGCGTTTTCTTACCCTTGGTCGGAACGCCCCACGGAGTAACAGGGTG
The DNA here is from genome assembly GCF_040371615.1 of Microbulbifer sp. NBRC 101763. Taxonomy (NCBI): domain Bacteria; kingdom Pseudomonadati; phylum Pseudomonadota; class Gammaproteobacteria; order Cellvibrionales; family Microbulbiferaceae; genus Microbulbifer; species Microbulbifer sp. NBRC 101763. The sequence continues at coordinate 3,717 of NZ_BAABQV010000010.1, read as the reverse complement.
ACGGCCACCGGAGGTACGACCTTCACCACCACCGTGCGGGTGATCTACCGGGTTCATCGCCACACCGCGAACGGTAGGACGAACACCACGCCAGCGTGCAGCACCGGCTTTACCCAGCTTGCGCAGGCTGTGCTCGGAGTTGCTCACTTCACCCAGGGTTGCGCGGCACTCAGCGAGGACCTTGCGCATTTCGCCGGAACGCAGACGAATAGTCGCGTACTGGCCTTCACGAGCTACCAGCTGTACAGAGGCACCTGCAGAGCGGGCTAACTGAGCGCCTTTACCAGGCTTCAGCTCAATGCCGTGAATTACAGAACCTACCGGAACGTTGCGCAGAGGCAGAGTGTTACCCACAGCAATCGGTGCGGCATCGCCGGACTGAATGGTGGCACCAGCCTTCAGGCCTTTCGGTGCAATGATGTAACGACGCTCACCATCTGCATAACACACCAGAGCGATGTGCGCGCTGCGGTTGGGATCGTACTCCAAGCGCTCAACTTTAGCCGGAATACCGTCTTTGTTGCGCTTGAAGTCGATAACGCGGTAGTGCTGCTTGTGACCACCGCCGATATGGCGAGTGGTAATACGACCATTGTTGTTACGGCCACCGCTTTTGCTTTTACTCTCCAGCAGAGGAGCGTAAGGAGCACCTTTGTGCAGGTCGGGGTTAACAACCTTAACCAGGTGACGACGGCCGGCGGAGGTCGGTTTTGTTTTTACAATTGCCATTGTAACAGTCCCCTTTACTCAGCAGCTTCAAAGTTGATGTCGCTGCCTTCAGCCAGGCGAACGTAGGCTTTTTTCCAGTCGCTGCGACGGCCCATGCCGTGGCGAGTGCGCTTGGTTTTACCTTTTACGTTCACGGTGCGAACCTGCTCAACGGAAACGTTAAACAGTTTCTCTACCGCAGCCTTGATTTCTGCTTTCTCAGCATCGGTGGAAACCTTGAAAACCACCTGGTTGGCACTATCGGCCAGCACAGCAGCTTTTTCGGAAATTACCGGGCCCAGCAGTACTTTGTAGAGTCGCTCTTGGTTCATCCCAGCACCTCTTCAATTTTCTTGAGCGCAGAAACGGTAACCACGACCTTATCAAAGCGAATCAGGCTTACGGGATCGATCGCCTGTACATCGCGGACGTCGATCTTGTGCAAGTTGCGAGCGGCCAGGTAGAGGTTTTCGCTAACCTCTTCAGTCACGATCAGCGCGTCGGACAGGTCAAATTGAGCCAGTTTGCTTACCAGCTGCTTGGTCTTGGGTGCATCCACGTCAAAGGACTCAACCACTACCAGGCGCTCCTGACGAGCCAGCTCAGACAGAATGCAACGCAGTGCAGCGCGGTACATTTTCTTGTTCAGCTTAACGCTGTGATCGCGCGGATCAGCGGCGAAAGTTACGCCACCGGAACGCCACAGCGGGCTGCGAATAGTACCGGCACGTGCACGGCCAGTACCTTTTTGGCGCCATGGCTTCTTGCCACCACCAGAAACGTCGGAACGATTCTTCTGCGCCTTGGTACCCTGGCGAGCGCCGGCCATATAGGCCACTACTGCCTGGTGCACCAGATCTTGGTTGAACTCACGCCCGAAAGTCACTTCAGAGACAGCTACTGTGCCTTTAGCGCCTTCGGGAGTAGCGATATTCAGTTCCATATCTATTTCCCCTCAGACTTAGGCTTTAACTGCCGGACGAACGATAACGTTGCCACCGGGTGCACCGGGAACAGCGCCTTTAACCAACAGCAGGTTGCGTTCGGCATCGACACGAACCACTTCCAGGTTTTGCACGGTTACGCGCTCAGCGCCCATATGGCCAGCCATCTTCTTGCCTTTCCATACGCGGCCAGGAGTCTGACACTGACCGATAGAACCGGGTGCGCGGTGAGACAGGGAGTTACCGTGGGTTGCGTCCTGGGTGCGGAAATTCCAGCGCTTAACGCCGCCCTGGAAGCCTTTACCTTTGGAAGTGCCGGTTACGTCGATCTTCTGGCCAGCTTCAAAGCTGGAGACAGTGATTTCAGAACCGATTTCGAAAGTCTCTTCAGAACCATCAGTGCGCAGTTCGAAAAGATTAGTGCCAGCCTCTACATTGGCTTTGGCGAAGTGGCCCGCTTCGGGCTTGGAGACACGGGAAGCTTTGCGGTTACCCACTGCTACTTGAACAGCGGTATAGCCATCAGTTTCCTGAGTTTTCACCTGGGTGACGCGATTCGGAGCAACCTCAACAACGGTTACCGGAATGGATACGCCATCTTCAGTGAAGATGCGAGTCATGCCGCTCTTGCGGCCGACAATACCTATAGTCATCTTTATTAACCTCTCAGTGCACGGGGCTTTAACCCACTGCGGCCGCCCAGTTTCAGAGCGTTACACTACCCGGACCTTTTTCGCCCGGGATTCGGTAGTTAGTAAAAGTGTTAGCCGAGACTAATTTGGACCTCAACACCGGCCGCCAGATCGAGCTTCATCAGCGCGTCGACGGTTTTCTCGGTAGGCTCAACGATGTCCAGCAAACGCTTGTGAGTACGGATTTCGTACTGGTCGCGAGCGTCTTTATTAACGTGCGGAGAAATCAGTACGGTGTACTTCTCTTTGCGAGTCGGCAGCGGGATAGGACCGCGAACTTGTGCGCCAGTGCGCTTAGCCGTCTCTACGATCTCCTGAGTGGACGCGTCGATCAGCTTGTGATCGAAGGCCTTCAGGCGAATACGGATACGTTGACCCTGCATGGAATCAAACTCCAACTTATGAACTAAAGAACGTCCTCTTCCGCAGCCCCGAGGGCGGGCGAAAAGGAGCGCGAATTCTACGGGGAGCGCGGGAGGCTGTCAACTGTACAGCCTGCGCAAATTTCAATCTGCGCAAACTACAATGAAGTACCTAAAGTGGAACGAGGATACAGAAATGACTATTGCCGCAAAATTGAGTCAATACCTCAACGACCAGTCGGTCGACTACCACCTGGTTCAACACCCACATACACGAACCAGCCGCGAAAGCGCACACGCAGCCCATGTTAGAGAGGACCAGGTAGCCAAGGCGATTATGCTGCAGGACAATGACGGCTATGTAATGGTGGTGATACCCGCCAGTAGCAGCCTGGATATGCGCGCCGTACATATGGAAACCGGTCGTAACGGCCTGGAAATGGTTGCGGAGAATGAACTCGGTTCAATCTTCCCGGATTGTGAACTGGGCGCCCTCCCCCCAATTGGCCAGGCGTATGGCATCACCACCCTGCTGGACAGCAGCCTCAGCCACCAGGAGACCATTTATTTCGAGGCCGGTGACCACGAAGAACTTGTGGAAATGGACGGACCACAATTCACCAAGCTCTTTATCAGCAGCCACACAGCCGACCTGAGCAAGGATTGGCCGTAAATTACCACCCAACCAATCAGGCAGCTGACCAACCGTAATTAAGGGTGCTTTCAATTATGTCGCCAACCCTTAACTCCAAATCTCTATTTCGGGCATAAAAAAAGCCGCAGCGTTTCCGCCGCGGCTTTTTCAGATCACGAGTAACTATTACTCGATGATCTTAGCAACAACGCCCGCACCTACGGTACGACCACCTTCGCGAATAGCGAAGCGCAGGCCGTCTTCCATGGCGATCGGAGCGATCAGGGTAACAACCATTTGAATGTTGTCGCCCGGCATTACCATTTCAGTACCTTCCGGCAGCTCTACCGCACCAGTTACGTCGGTAGTACGGAAGT
>NZ_BAABQV010000009.1:0-187296 GCF_040371615.1 Microbulbifer sp. NBRC 101763 | reverse complement strand
GTGGTTGATGGCAGCAATGCCGCCAGCAGCTACGGTATTGCCTTCAGCGGCTTGAGCACGATCAATGCCCTGGATGGCAGTGACAGTGTGATCGGTGCCGATGGTGCCAACTGGATCTTAACCGGCACCAGCAAACAAGCCAGCAACAGCAGTATTACCTTCTCCAATGTAGAGTCCCTCACCGCGGTCAATGCCAGCTTGTTGGGTAGTAGCGGTGCAGATGCATTTATTCTTCAGTCTGATGGCGATGTTGAAGCCTATTCAATGGTTGTCTCTGGAATGTCTGCAGTGGATGGCCAGGGAGGAAATAACAGCCTGGATGCAGTTTCTTTTGCTGATGGTCTTGCTCTTACTGGAGCTGATAACCAAGTATCGGCCGGGAGTTTGATTTTTGATGGCATTTTTACCGCTCTCACAGGAACATTGTTCGGCACCAGTAATGCTGACAATTTTGTGGTTGATGGTAGCAATGCAGTTACAAGTTACGGTATTGCCTTTAGCGGCGTTGGTAGTGTAGATGCGCAGGGAGGCAGTGATAATGTTGTTGGGGCTAGTGGTGCAGACTGGGTTCTTGCGGGGAGTAATTTCGAGGCCACTAATAGCAGCATAAGTTTTTCTGGTGTAGAAACCCTTACTGTAAATAATGCAGATTTGTTGGGCACAGGTAATGCAGATGCATTTACTTTAGTGTCTGATGGAGATGTTGAAGTGTATGGTATGACCATCACTGGTATGTCAGCGGTGGATGGCAATGGCGGTGAGGACAGCTTGGATGCCAGTACCTATAGTGATGGATTAGCACTAACCGAGACTGAAAATCAGCTTGTTGCAGGCTCGCTTATATTTAGCGGCATCTTCAGCGCTAATACTCCTGTCCTGACAAATACTAACGACTCAGCGCTTTTTGAATTGCAAGGAGCCCAGGCTCTTAAAACTGCGGGGATTAACTTCAGTGGCTTGGAGACGGTAAACACCACCGGTGCGGGTAGTTTATTGCTAGGTACCGAGGATAATGATGATTTCGTGTTGGGCTCTACTGGCGATATCAGTGTGGCCGGAATTGATTTTACCGGGCTCGAAACAATAGATGGTGCTGGCGGGAACGATTCCGTTAGCTCAGATGGGGCAGTTTGGACATCAACAAGTTCAAATAACTCACTGGTAAATGGTGGAGCTGAAGCTCTGGTAAATAGTTTAACTGTAGTTTTTGAGAATCTCGAACTAGTTCAAGGTGCAGGAACATATGTAGGACAAGATGTAAGCGGTGAATACCTGTTCAGTGCTCTGGATACGATGACCATTGGAGGAGTGACTTTTGAGGGCTTGGAAAGTCTAACTGCCGGTAGCGGAAGTGATGTCATCTATGGTGCAGATATAGATGCTGAATGGAATATTAGCGACTCTCAACAGAGTGTCAGTAGCGCGGGCGAAACCCTGATCTTCAGCGGTGTAGAATCTATTTTTGCTGGTGGAGGGGGTGACCAGTTCAAACTGTCAGGCGGAACGCTCACCGAAATTGATACAGGGGCAGGCAATGATTCAGTGCTATTGGCTGGAACCACTATCAGTACTGTGTCGTTGGGTGCTGGTGATGACTATGTGCAAGTAGATGCGGATAGTGCTCAAAATACACAGTTATCCGGTGGAAGTGGGAATGACTCCTTCCAATACAATCTCTCTGGGGCCACTTGGCAGATAAATTCAAACGGTAACCTTGTAGGTAATTTTATATTTGACGGTTTTGAATATCTGGATAATACCGATGGTTCGCTCACACTGGAGACAGATTTAGGTTTTGATTTCGTAAATGGAGGAGATAATTCCAGTAACTTTAATTTGGATGGGGCCGGACTCATATTCGCTGCCAGTGGTGTGCGCCTTGGATATGATGGTGAAGGCGATATTAATATTACTAGCAGCTCATCGGATACTATTGGTGGCAGCCTTAAGGCTAGCAGAGCTGAGTTGACTGTTGCTGGTGATGTAAATATTGAAGTTGAAGTGAATACCCTTGCTATAGCGACATCTGGTGCAGATATTAATATCAGTGTTTTATCCCAGGGAGACCTGGTTATTGATGAGATAAATGCAGGCCGGGGTAATGTGGAATTGGCCAGCTCAAACTTTGGAGCACTAACCGCCGAGACATATGGTGATACCCATATTACGGCCTCTACTGTGAAGTTAGGCACAGATACGAAGCTGTGGACGATTATCGGTGAGTCAGTTAATCCTTTACGATTGGATGTATCTGACACTCTGGATATTTATTCAGTAAGTTACTATGAGCCGGACTTTATTGGCCAAGTCCCTACCGTTACCAGTACTGGTGATGAGCTTCAATCGATAGCAGGGTCTCAGGCCTCTCAAGGGCTGAAATCTGCAGTACAAAATGCGGTAGAGGATTTTACCCAAGTTGACCCGGCAATTTTCAGCGCTGTTAAACCATATAGTAGCGGTGTGGATGCAGTGAACTCTCCTGAGATGCGACTTAAGTCTGGGGAGCTATTGCCCTCTACAGTTTCTGCTGGTGGTGAACCTGTTCCAGGCTCGGAATTTGATGCAGTGCTGGATGAGGGGGTCAGCGAGGCACCTGCTGACGTTATCGGTGAGATAGTACCTTTGGCTGGCAGTGCAGGGGGCTGATTTATCTCGGTAATTAAAGTTATTCTCTGAGTAAAAAGCCGGCCCTTGAGGACCGGCTTTTTTATTTCTCTTAACTACAGCAATTTGGGGAAGACGTTTAACAGAAGAAGGTAGGGATCAAGGAGGAAGACTTGCTAAGAGTTTAAGTATTTCACAACAAAAAAAGGCCGACTCTTTCGAGTCAGCCTTTTAGGAATTGGTGCCCAGGAGAGGACTTGAACCTCCACGACCGTTAGGTCACTAGCACCTGAAGCTAGCGCGTCTACCAATTCCGCCACCTGGGCAAATCAACGTGTGTTTCGTTGAGGACGCGAACTATAAGGATCCGGAAGGGGGGTGTCAACGGTTTTGTTGCGCCTATTTCAACATATCATCTGATGCTAGGGGAAATTTGGCGAAATCGCTTATAATGCGTGCAATAGCGGCGAAATCTTGATCAATTACTCTCTATCTCTGCCGCCTGCCTTTAACCGGATAACCTCCGGATGTCACCATATAGTTGGTGGCTACCTCAACAACGGATGCTGTTTTGACACAAAAGAATACCTCAGAGCCCCTTGCTTCTGATCCGCATGCTCAGCGCGAGGCGGAGAAATATGAAAAACCTGTTCCTAGTCGTGAATTTCTACTGCAGCTTTTAGAGCAACAGGCTGGACCTGTGCCTTGGGAGACAGTAGCGGAGCTTTTGGAGCTTCAGGACGAAGATCGTCGGGAAGGGGTACGCCGTCGCCTGATTGCTATGTCTCGTGATGGACAGATTGCCAGTAATCGCGCTGGCGATTTTGGTGTGCTGGATAAAATGAGCTTGGTTCGCGGTCGTGTTATTGGCCACCGCGATGGTTTCGGGTTCGTTATCCCCGGTGATGGCGGTACGGACTTGTTTCTATCTCACCGGCAGATGCGAAAAGTATTTGATGGCGATGAAGTCCTGGTACGAGAAACCCCGGGCGGTTTTCGTGGTAAGCGAGAAGGTGCGGTGGTTCGGGTTATTAAACATAACACTGAGCAATTGGCTGGACGCTTTTATCGGGAAAATGGCATCTGCTTTGTGCGGCCTGACAATCCCCGTATTAATCTCGATATTATGGTGGCGGCGGAGGATGCCGAGGGGACGGAACACGGCCAGTATGTGGTAGTGAAAATCGTGACTCAACCGGGGCGTGACCGTGTGCCCCAGGGAGAAGTCATTGAGGTGCTCGGTGATCACTTGGCGCCGGGTATGGAGATTGATGTCGCAATTCGCAATTACGGAATTCCGCATACGTGGCCCGGCGCTCTTCAGGCAGAGGTGGATGCAATTGCTGATGAGGTGCTGGAGGAGGACAAGAGGGCGCGAGTAGATCTGCGCCAGTTGCCTCTGGTAACTATTGATGGTGAAGACGCACGAGATTTTGACGATGCCGTCTTCTGCGAGTTGCAAGCAGATGACAGCTGGAAGCTCCTGGTGGCAATTGCCGACGTGTCTCATTATGTGCGCCCTGGTTCCGCTTTGGATGAGGAGGCGCACAGTCGTGGAAATTCAGTGTATTTCCCCGATTTCGTGGTGCCCATGTTGCCGGAAAAATTATCCAATGGACTCTGCTCTCTCAATCCAATGGTAGATCGGTTGTGCGTGGTGTGTGAGATGCATATTGATCGAACCGGTGAAATTCTTAATTACCGTTTCTTCGAGGGTGTGATGCGCAGTCATGCCCGCCTTACCTATACCCAGGTTGGCCAAATACTCGCAGAACGCGATAACCGGGCTAGCGGTACGCGCAAGCAGTTTGCGACTCTTACTCCGCATCTAGATAACCTGCATGACTTGTATCTGGCATTACGTGGAGCTCGTGACCGTCGTGGGGCTATCGATTTTGAGACAACCGAGACCCGTATTCTCTTCGACAGTAATCGCAAAATTGAGCGCATTATTCCTGTTGAGCGAAATGATGCCCACAAGCTAATTGAAGAGTGCATGTTGGCGGCTAATGTCTGTGCGGCGAACCTGATGGAACTATCAGGGCTGCCTTCACTTTACCGTGTGCACGATGCTCCCAAGGAAGAAAAACTCAGTAACCTGCGCGAATACTTGGGGGAGCTGGGGCTGCGTCTGCCAGGTGGAGCCGAACCTCAGCCCAGGGATTTCCAGGAGTTGCTAGAGCAGATTGAGGGCCGTGCAGATGCTCATATTATCCAAGTGATGCTGCTGCGCTCCATGAACCAGGCGGTATACCAGCCGGAAAATCGCGGCCACTTTGGTTTGGATTATCGAGCTTACGCTCACTTTACATCACCTATCCGTCGTTATCCCGACCTCTTGTTGCATAGAGCCCTGCGCTGGTTGGTTCGTAATGGAAGCGCCAATGAGCAAGCTGTAGCCAAAAAGGTTCATGCAGTGCCGGGTGCCAAGCCTATCGGCCGGGAGCAGATACTGCCTTACGATATGCCAGCGATGTTACAGCTTGGTGAGCAATGCTCCATGACTGAGCGACGCGCTGATGACGCCACACGGGATGTGGTTAGTTGGCTTAAGTGTGAATATTTGCAGGATCATGTAGGCGAAGTCTACCCGGGGGTGATCAGTGCAGTGACCGGTTTCGGTTTGTTTGTTGAATTGGATAACCTCTATGTGGAGGGGTTGATTCATGTGACTGCGTTACCGAAGGATTATTATCGCTTTGAGCAGGCTCATCAGCGGCTGATTGGTGAGCGCAGTGGCAAGCGATATCACCTTGGCGATTCGGTTACTGTACAGGTAGCAAGAGTCGACCTGGAGGAACGTAAGGTCGATTTTATCCTTGAGGGGTTGATACCGCGCAGTAAACAAAATAGTGCGGCGAGTAAAAAGGAAGAGGCTACCAGGGTTAGTGCTCGAGCGATGGAAATGGCGGTAGAGCACCAGCAGGAGCGAGAACGTCGGAGCAAAAAGAAGAAGAAAATGGGAAGTAAAGCAGTATCTAACCCCTGGGCTAAGCATGCGGAAACCTCTACGGAGGTAGCCCCTTTCCGCAAACGTAAAGTTGGCTCTAAAGAAACCGTTTTGGTTGAGGAGTCTGCGCAGTGCAAATCTTCTTCTGCGAGGAAAAAGACAGATGATGAGGCTGGGGATCAACAAAAAACAGATATTCCAGTCAAGCGTCGCGGCAGCAAGCGTACACCTACGCGTAAAGGTGGGAAGCGCCCTGCGGTAGCTGCGCGCAAAGCGGCGCAGAAAGCAGAAAAGGCCAAGACCCGCGCAGGCAAAGTAAAAAAGAAGAAGAAAACTTCTTCTAAAAGCAAAAAGAAATAGTGATCGAGGATTAAATTGAGCCAAGAACTGGTGTATGGCCTGCACGCGGTGCAGGCGTTGTTAAAAGGGTCCCCACAGCATGTGCGGGAGCTGATGTTATTGCGTGGCCGTAAAGACCAACGCTTACAAAAAATTATTCAACAGGCGGATAAAAATGACATTGCCATACGCTTTGTTGACCGCCGTGCCCTGGATGAAAAAGTTGATGAGAGTGCGAATCATCAGGGCGTTATTGCCATTTGTGCTGGTAAAACAAAAGTCCACGATGAAAAATTCCTGATGGGGATGTTGGAACAGCTTGAAAAGGAAAGTGAGGTACCCTTCCTGCTGGTCCTGGATGGCGTAACAGATCCCCATAACTTGGGAGCTTGTCTGCGCTCCGCTGAGGCAGCTGGTGTTCATGCGGTAATTGCTCCTAAGGATAAGTCCGCCGGGCTAACGCCAACTGCCCGAAAAGTTGCTTGTGGAGCTGCTGAAGTGCTGCCCTTTGTCACAGTGACTAATCTCGCACGCACTTTGCAGCAATTGCAACAGGCAGGCGTGTGGATTTTTGGTGCGGCGGGAGAGGCTACGCAGGATGTTTACCAGAGCCAACTGACAGGCCCGCTGGCATTGGTGATGGGGGCTGAAGGTAGCGGCTTACGCAGATTGACACGTGAACACTGTGATCACCTGATTAAAATTCCTATGGCAGGTGAGGTTAGCAGTTTAAATGTTTCAGTTGCCACGGGTGTCTGCCTGTTTGAAGCGGTGCGTCAACGCAGTAGCTAGGCACTGCTCTTTGCCCCTTTATCACACTTACCCCCGGCGGCTAAGGCTACCGGGGTCCTCCTTCGTCACCCAAGTTCACGCGTAAATATACCTTTTCCCTACTTCTTATTTCTACGCTGCTAGATTTCTTGCACAGCTCGCACAACGAACGCTTTTCGATTTTTTCGTCTACTTGCGCAGTGTCACTCTTTTTGTAGGCACTTGGGTGCGATTTTATTATCCAAGAAATCCGGGGGTAGTGGTTTGTACACCTGGCCAAAAGCATTGTTTCACAAACGTTCCAGCCAGGAGCATTTCTCTGGCCTGGTTTACCCATATATTCGCACCATGTATCGCATGGCTTATCGCTGGACGGGGAGTCGTGTAGACGCGGAAGACTTGGTACAGGATGTATTGTCTGGCTTGTTAAATAAAGTTTCGATCCTAGAGAAAACCGAACGCCTGGGGCCTTGGTTAGTCAAGGTGCTTTATCACCGCTATGTGGATCTTTATCGCAGACAGTGCGCATCGCCAATTGATGAAAGTTTCGACTTGCAGGATGTAGAAAGCTGCAGCGATGGAAGATCTGAGCATTGTAGCAACCTGGATCTTGAGCGCCTTTTGAATCGAGCATTGCTAATGTTGGGGCCGGGTTGGCGTGATGTTGTGCTTTTACACGATGTGGAAGGGTACACCGCCAGTGAGGTGGCAGAAATCCTCGACATAAATGTTGGTACCGTAAAATCGCGTTTGCATCGCGCCCATAAAAAATTAAAAAAAATTATTACTGAGGGAACCATTGGTGAGGTTCATCCGTGTTAACAGGTAGAGGACAAGCCAATGCCGGAAAGAGAATTTGTAAATCTGTTAAGTGATGATGAATTGCGGCGACAGTTACGTGCATTGCCACTTGATGAGCCAGATAATGGCTTTGAAATACGGTTATTGCGCAGAGCGTTACAGCAACGAGGTCCTGAATTTCGCGCGGAGATATCTGGGCTGAAAATTGTTGGTGATTCTCTGGTGCGCCTTGGATTAGTGGCACTGATTTTTCTCACCATGAGTACAGTGTTTGTACTTCTGCCAGGCATCAAGTCTCCTGTCGCCAATTACACAGCCCAGGAGCCAGTGCCAAGCAGGTTGTCGGAAGTTCGTTCCGTGCATTTTGTTCTGCACAGTAAACAGCAAATGCTTGGAGCAATAATCCGTATCGTGCTACCAGATAATGTTTCATTCGATGGCTATGAGCACAGAAAAGTCTTGCAGTGGGAAACCGATATTTTTGCCGGCAGGAATCGTCTTTCACTACCAGTGAAAATATCGAATGAAAAAGCGGCGGGAGAAATTTTGGTTGAGGTTAAATATCGCGGGTCCAGCAAATTGCTGCGTCAAAACCTAACCAAGCTTTAAGTTTCGAAAGTGTGATGACTAATTTATTGGATCTGATCTGAAAGCCGGAGGTAACGGGCAATGTGGAAAAAGGGATTATTAGCGGTAGGTATCACAGCAGCAGTGCTACATGCGGGGTCGGTAATGGGGCAGGACATGCCATCAGATCTGGATCTCACGTTGACAGTAGTCGAGGAAACTGAGGATGCTCTCGATGTGATGAACAATATCGAATTGCCTCCAAATCTGCAGGAAATTGCCGAGGAAACCATGGCTGCTGTAATGGCCGCTGTTGCAGCAGCGCGGGAAGAGGGCGGCCGGGAAAGTGAAGAACTTGAGGAAATAGTTAATGAAGCTATGGCTCGTCATCAGGAATTAATTGCCAATGCACGCCTCTCGGCAGAGGCTGCAAGAGAGGAGGCCCTACGCGCAGCTGAAACAGCCCGTGAGGGTATTGAGGAGGCGGTAAAAAGCGCACTCTCTGGTGCGGAGATACAGGGAGTCATTGAACAAATGATGCAGGACATTCTCGATAGCCTGCCTGCGGATATACGTGAGCAAATTACAGTGGATCTCAATGCTCTTTTTGAGCAGGCTCGAGAGAACTTGCCAGAGGATTCCGATACATAGTTGATTGAATGCATGGATGGCCAATAAAAGGACTTATAGAGGTAAATGGTGGTGCGGAATACTTTGGGTGGAATTGTGCTTTTGGCACAGCTGATACTTTCTCCATTGGCGGTAACGGCTGGAGAATCTTTCAATACAGGTACTGAAGCATTCAAACAGGGGAAATATAAAAAAGCACTGAAATACTTTGAAGTTGAGGTGGAGTCTGGTAACAATTCCGCAAAGCTCAGGTATAACATCGGTGTTACCCTGATGAAGCTCAAACGCTATTCCGCGGCCACAATTTATTTTCATGGTTTGTTGAATGATGCCAAGTGGCGAGATTTGGCACGTTACAATTTGGCGCTTGCTGCAGAGCGTGATAAACGTAACTTGATAGCAGCGAAGCACTATCGCATTGTACGAGAGGGCGCTGCTACGGAAAAGTTACGAAATATGGCTGCTCATCGCTTGAATTATTTAGCTGGAGATAATCGTGGCGAAAAGGAGTTGCCCTGGCTGGCAACGATGAGCCTAAGCGCTGGCCGCGATGACAATGCCTTTGCGCTGCACAATGAAATCTTGTCGGATTCAACGATAGGCGCAGACAATTTTGCGGAGCTTTTTGCCTGGGGCCAATATCGACTGAGCGGCACTAAAAATAATGGCTGGCGGGTACACGGATACGGATTTGGACGGAAATATGAGGAGTATGAGAACTTGGACCTTGCCAGCGTTCGTACGGCTCTTTCCCGTGATCGTCAATGGTTGGGTTGGAATACTGAGCTGGGACTGGCTGCTGAGATGGTTACCTTAGGTGGAGAGCCAGTCAGCCGGCAGGCATTACTGCTGGCAAAGATGGCAAAAGCCTGGGGGCGCTCGCTTGTAAGTTTCACATTTAGTCCGGGCTATTACTCAGGGGGTGAGGAGTATGCTTATCTGGATGGGTGGCGCCAGCGCGCTGAACTTAGTTGGCAGCGGCCTGTATTTTTTACTGAGACAAGATTGTTCTACCGTTACGATGATAATGACCGTGAAGGGCAGGAAAAAATCGGGGGCGATTATTATAGTTACTCCCCTGCACGTCATGCGCTGGGGGGAAGCCTAGACTGGAAAATTTCTCCAAAATGGCATTTATCCACCGGAATCGAATATCGTCGCAGCCTCTACGGTGAGAAAAACCGCATTACGGATAGTCAAGGTAATGTTGACTCCTACCAGCGCGAGTCAGACCGGGTCCGCTCCTGGATGGGAGCAAAGTACAGGATTACTCCCAATTTCAGTGTAAGTGGGAAATACCAACATATCGATAATGAAGAAAATCGAGACGTATATACCTATGATAAGAGTGAATTCAGTCTCGGGATTGGTTATACCTTCTGAGTAAAAGTAATAATGCCTAATTCTTTAATATTTTAATTGGATACGCCAGCTACTGACTCTTGTTGATTAAATGGTCGGCAGCTGGTTTTCTCAAGAGCTATCCGTACTCAGAACGAATTTGATAGCCTTTATAATTTCATCGCCTCATCATTTAAATGGTTATAGTCCAGATGATGATCAAACATTCCTATTGGTGAGTAACTCTTTACTAGATTGCCTGAGAGCTGATAAAAAAGGTTATAAATAGACAGGAATAGTTCTGGTCCACTACTGAGTCTGTGAATACCAGCCTTCCAATATTGCAGGGGTGTTTCCATTCCCGGCAACAACATTAAATTAAGGGGCATAGAGATATTTTTTGTGAGGTAATGGGCATCCTCCAAAGAGGTTAGGCCCGGAATAAATCCGCCGTTGGCTCCTGCAGTTTGATATCGTGTAAGTCTTTGAGTTACTTCTACGAGTGAATCTTCGTTGTTATCTTCCTCATTCAGATAAATATCGGTGCGCGCATTAATAAAAAATGGTCGTTTCTGCAGGACAGATCTAATGGCTGTAATTTTTTCACACAGTAGTTGCGGATTTTTGTTGCCATCCTCAATATTGATTCCAGCTACACCGAGTTTGCTTAAGGTCCTGACTAGCTCGGCAACTTGTGTGGGGTTGTCGCTATAGCCGTCCTCAAGATCTATGGATACTGGTACACGGGAAACACGCAGAATACGTTTGATGGCTCCCAGATGCTCCGCTAGTGGCAGTTTGCCGCCATCGGCGTACCCCAGTGACCAGGCGAGGGCGGCACTGCTGGTGGCAATTGCGCGGGCGCCTGCTGCCTGGCAAAGCTGTGCACTGGCAGCATCCCAAATATTGGGCAAAATGAGAGGCTTGCAGCTTTGGTGCAAAGCATTGAACTGTTCTGAGTCGGTAGTTTCCATTGTTTATCCTCTGGTAATCATTTTTTGCCTGTTTGGCGGTAGAAGGGAAAATACCTTGGCAGCTTGAGGGGTGCTGGCCAGAAACGGACATGGACAGGAGAAACTGGCAGGGAAGGGAGTCGCTTAGGATTCAAGGCAGGTAATTAGAAAAGTGTCTGAACAGTTCCTGCCTGGAATCAGTATCGAATGGCTCCAGGCAGGGTTGCCTTTTAATTAGGGGGAAGTCGCGGGTTGCCGAGCCAGCCAGCTATCCACTACTGCAATTATTGGGCGTGGATTTTTGATCCAGGAGAGGTGTGGGTTTCCCTTAGGGTAGGTTGCGGACATTTCCTGGGTTTCGCCACCGACAATCGCAGCTAGCTTGCGTGCAGCCGGCATGGGGGCAAAGGGGTCCCCAGCCAATGCGATATGCAAGGTAGGATGTTTGGCTTGTTGGCGATCACCAAACGACTTTTCTGGAGCGAAGCGGCCGCTGAATATGGAGCTTGCCCAGTCTTTCATCAACCTCCTGGCCTCGCGCCAGCCAAACCCCATTCGTGCGCCAGGGAAGTAGCCAAGCAAACTGGAGGTGATGCTGGCAATCGCCGCAAAGGCTAATAAAGCGTAGCGTCTTAGCCCGTGCCAACTACGATGGTCGACATGACCTGAGGCGATGGTTACCACCCTGGCATTACCTGTGAGGCCGGCTCGTGCAGCTAAGGTGCTGGTCTGGCCGCCGATGCTGTGGCCCAGGATCAGGGCGGGACCACCGGGGAATGACTTCTCCAGCAATGCCAACAACTGTGGGATAAAGGAAAACACCAGATCGTTGTAGCCATAGTCTGCATGTCGGTTAGGACGTGGCAAGCTTTCACCGGTACCCGGCAACTCAGTGATTGCGGTGCTATAACCGAGCCGTTGTAATTCCTCCAGCAATAGCCGGTAGCGGTCAGCCGGGACGCCCATGGCGGGAATTACTAGGGCGAGGGGGCCTTCGCCATTGTGGGCAGTGGTGATTGGAACCTGGAAGGCGCCAAAAGTGAGGTTATGGGTTTCTTGGGGCATGGTACTTCTCCCTTCAATGGGAGGCACTATATGCCAGTTCATCAGTGCAAACCCATGACCAGACCGCGCACTTCAGTAGCTTAATCGATGCAAATGGTGCTTCAGTTGCAAGTTCCACAAAAGGCTGTGGGCTCAGGGAGTTGATCAACCGCTTATCGGACTGGCCAAAGTACCACTCTAAAGTAATTGATCAACTTGCAACCGGGTTGGCGAAGGCACTGCCCTAAAGTAATTGATCAACTTGCAACCAAATCCGCAACTGCCTAGAATACGCCGCCCGCAATGGGCTCGGTATTCCCGTGCTTGTTGTACTCCTTGCCTTACCGGACTGTCCGGAAGGCTGATTAACCCGTAAGGAGCTAAAATGCGTCATTACGAAATTGTATTCCTGGTTCACCCGGACCAGAGCGAACAGGTACCTGGCATGGTGGAGCGCTATACCGCTGCCATCAAGGACACTGGTGGTGAAGTTCACCGCATGGAAGACTGGGGCCGTCGCCGTCTGGCTTACCCGATCAACAAGATCCACAAAGCCCACTACATTCTGATGAATGTTGAGTGCACCGAAGAGGCTCTGGAGGAACTGACCACCAACTTCCGTTACAACGATGCGGTTATCCGTAATCTGGTAATTCGTGAAGACGAGGCGATCACTGAAGAGAGCCCGATCATGAAAGCGGAAAAAGAGAGCCGTGAGCGCAAGGCTGCACGTGCAGAGCGCACCGAGCGTCGCGAGCGCGCTGAAGAAGAAAAGCCTTCTTCTGACGCTGCAGAAGCTTCTTCCGATAACGCTGAAAGCGAAGAGTAAGGGGATTATCAGATGGCACGTTTTTTCCGTCGTCGCAAGTTCTGCCGTTTCACTGCTGAAGGTGTTAAGCGTATCGACTACAAAGATCTCGATACCCTGAAAGCCTACATCTCTGAGACTGGCAAGATTGTTCCTAGCCGTATTACCGGTACCAAAGCCAAGTATCAGCGCCAGCTGGCCACTGCGGTCAAGCGCGCTCGCTACCTGGCCCTGCTGCCGTACACGGACAGCCACGAAGCCTAAGCCGCAGTTTGCTTAGACTCATTAATAGAGAAGCTATCTAACTATGCGCGCCGTAGCTGAATTTATTATGCGCGGACGCGTCAGGGCGGTAATCCTCACTATGGTGGGGATTCCCGTGATAAGCCCGGCGATCCTCGCTTTGGTGAGTTTACGTCGAGGTGGCAGTGACGGCCTGATGGTTTTGGCCTGGGCGCTGTTACCGGTTGTCGTTGCAGGTATGAGTGGCCATGTGCCTCCCCTGGTGACTGGTGTTTCCGCCAGCTCTTTTGCAGCAGTATTTTGCGGTGCTACGGTGCTGCGCAGCAGCCGCTCTTGGGTTGCCGCACTGCTCGCATTAACGGCAATCTCGGCTGTGGGCATATTGCTCACCTCCTACTTCAGCGGTGGTCTCCTGCAGGGATTCCTTCAGGTACTGGAGACAGCTGCGGAACAACCAAACACTGTTCCGCTCGATGAGCTGAAGAAGGTATTTCCAGGCGATTTACAATTCGCCGGTTACTGGAGCTGGGTGCTGGTAATTAGTGCCACGCTGGCCCTGGTACTGGGGCGCTACTGGCAGGCGCTGTTGTACAACCCCGGTGGTTTCCGCCAGGAGTTTCACCAGCTGCGCTTGCCGCTATGGTTGGCGGCAGTAAGTATGCTGTTGTGGGTGCTCTGCCTGGTAACACCGGGCTATGCCTTCTGGGGAGCAGTTATTGCCTTCCCGTTAGAGGTGGCGGGCATCGCGCTGATTCACTGGCTGGTCGCTAGCCGCAATTGGGGGATAGCTCCCCTGGTAGCGATGTATGTGATGCTGGTGATTGGTGGGCTGCCCCTGGCTGGATTCCTGTGTGGATTGGCCCTGGTAGATAGCTGGATAGATATTCGCGGACGCTCCTCAAAGTAGGCGCGCACCGCACAATACAGAAATTGAGGAAACCGAGATGGAAGTTATTCTGCTCGATAAAGTAGGCAAACTGGGCAACGTGGGTGACCGCGTTGATGTTAAAGCCGGTTTTGGCCGCAATTTCCTGCTGCCGACTGGTAAAGCAATTCCGGCTACTGCAGCTAACGTTGCTGAGTTCGAAGCTAAGCGCGCTGAACTGGAAGCCGCTGCTGCCGCTAAGCTGGCTGAAGCTGAGAGCCGTGCTACCAAACTGGCCGACCTGGTTGTTACCATCGCAGCTAACGCTGGCGACGAAGGTAAGCTGTTCGGTTCTATCGGCACCCGCGATATCGCTGAAGCGATCACCGCTGGTGGCGTTGAAGTAGCTAAAGCTGAAGTGAAGCTGCCGGAAGGCGCTCTGCGCGAAGTGGGTGAGTACGATGTAGACGTACAGCTGCACTCTGACGTAATTGCTGCAGTTAAAGTCGTTATCGAAGCCGAGTAAGGTTTTGCTGACGAGTGGTTGGTGCCTTGAGCGCCGGCCGCGCTACAATCGGGCGCTGCTCCCTGTCGGGTCAGCGCCTGTTTTGTTTCTGGAATACAGTAAAGTCCAATGATCGACGAATACGCCAATCCTGAAGAAGAGATCCACAGTGAGGAGAGTTCACCGCTACCGCATTCGGTAGAGGCGGAACAGTCAGTGCTGGGTGGTCTGATGCTGGACCCGGGCCGTATCGATGCCGTTGCCGAACAGCTGAGTGAAGAGGACTTTTTCAGTGCCAGCCACCGCAAGATTTTTGCGGTCATGCGCGAGCTGAGTGATGGCGAGCAGCCCCTGGATATCGTCACTCTCGCTGAAGGCCTCACCAGCCGCGATCTGCTCGGTGAAGTAGGTGGCCCTGTCTACCTGGCGGAATTGGCCGAGAATACTCCCTCCGCAGCAAACATCGTCGCCTACGCCAAGATAGTGCGAGAGCGCTCCATGCTGCGCCAGCTGATCGCCGCTGCCGGTGAGATCAGCCGCACCAGTTTTAACCCCGGTGGCCTCGCCTCTGCCGATCTGTTGCAGATGGCCGAGCGCCGGGTAGCGGAAATTGCCGAGGGGCGTGCCAAAGAGGGCGGCTTCGTCGGTGTAGATACCCTGCTGAAGAAGACTGTCGAGCGTATCGACGAGCTATTCAAGACCGAGGGCGATATCACCGGCCTCAGCACCGGTCTCACCGAACTGGACCAGCGCACCTCCGGCTGGCAACCGGGAGAGCTGGTTATTCTCGCGGCGCGTCCTTCCATGGGCAAGACCGCGTTGGCGTTGAATTTCATTGAGAGCGCCATGTTGCTGCAGGAGCGCCCAACGCTGATTTTCAGTATGGAGATGCCCTCGGATAGCCTGGTGATGCGGATGTTGTCCTCCATTGGCCGTATCGACCAAGGGAGAATCAGGAACGGCAAGCTGCAGGAAGAGGATTGGCCCAAGCTCTCCAGCGCTGTGCAGAAGATGAAGGGCAAGGCGCTGTATATTGACGATACCCCGGCGCTCAGTCCCAGTGAGGTACGCGCGCGCACCAAGCGCACCGTGCGCGATCACATCAATAAATTAATGCGTGAGAATCCCAAGCTGAGCCGTGAGGATGCAGAGGCCAAGAGTATGCCCGCCATGATTATGGTGGACTACCTGCAGCTGATGCAGGTGAAGGGCACTACCGAGGGGCGTACCCAGGAGATCTCTGAGATTTCCCGCTCTCTCAAGGCATTGGCAAAGGAATATGAATGCCCCGTGATTGCTCTGTCGCAGCTCAATCGGGGGGTGGAACAGCGCCCCAACAAGCGACCGATGAACTCAGACCTACGGGAATCTGGGGCGATTGAGCAGGACGCAGACGTAATCCTGTTTATCTACCGAGACGAGTACTACAACGAGGACAGCCCGGACAAAGGCATGGCTGAGCTGATTATCGGCAAGCAGCGTAACGGTGAGATTGGTACCTGCCGCGCGGCCTTTGTCGGTAAATATACTCGCTTCGATAACTTGGCGGCGGAATACTACCAGGGCGAGTAATCCCTTCCGCTAAGTTTGGGGCTGCCGAGCATCGGGATCCAAGGGGGTCATATATTGTTATCCGAGCAAAAGATTCGCGCCTTGGTGCTGCAGAAACAGTTTATCCACAGCCCCTGGAATGGGGGACTTTCACGGCTATTGCAACACCTGGGCGCTTTACAGCTTGATGCTATCCAGCGAATTACCAGGGCCCACCATCACCAGCTTTACATTCGCTTGCCCCGTTACCGCGAATCACACCTGGCTGAAGCGGAGCAGCGTCGCGAAATTTTCGAATACTGGTCCCACGCCGCCGCCTATCTGCCAATGGCCCACTACCCCTATGCGCGGGTGCGTATGGATCGTATTCGCGCGGGCCAGCGCCACTGGTTTGAGAAAAACGCCAAGTTATGTCGCTATGTGCTGGATCGAGTGCGTGATGAAGGCGCTTTGCGGGCCAGTGATTTTGTGCGCACCAAAAGCGGGTGGTGGGAGTGGTCCGATGAAAAGAAAGCCCTTGAGCAGCTGTTTCACGAAGGTGAATTGATGGTCAGCCACCGTGAGGGCTTTCAAAAAGTCTTCGATCTTTCGGAGCGGATACTGCCGGCAAATACACTGACCCAAGCCGCTTCGAAGCTGGAATATGGCAGCCATCTGGTGCGCACTTTTCTTGGCTGCCAAGGTATTGGCCGCATCGAGGAAATTGCCTACCTGCGCCGGGAAGATAAACCTCTTATTCAGCTGGCAGCAGATAGCATGTTGGCGACTGGAGAGCTGACCCCCCATGGTAAAGAGCTGGTGCTGACCGAACAGTTGGAGCAGAGCCTGGGGCGACCATCGCGCAAGGTGCGACTTTTATCGCCTTTTGACCCTTTGATATTGCAGCGCAAGCGCTTGCGCCGCCTGTTTGGTTTTGAATACCAGCTGGAGTGCTATGTACCGGCGGCTAAGCGCCGTTACGGCTATTTCTGCCTGCCGATTTTATACGGAGACAGATTTGTGGGGCTCGTTGATCTGAAGGCTGACCGGGACGCGGGGTTGTTGCGGGTAGAGAGTCAGCACTGGAAAGAAAAGCCCGGCGTGTCTCTCGAGGCGAGTTACCACCGGGCTCTGGGGCAGTTTGCCCGCTTTCACGGGCTGGAAAGCGAAACAGCGCTTACAGCTTGACGACTACGTAGACTTCGCGACCATCGCGCTGGGTAGGCATAAAATAGTTACCGCCATAGCGGTAGTACTGAATGCCATTGATGATCTCAGCTGCATAACCTGTAGGTAGAGTTTCCACTACCTGGCCAGGCTGAAAACCGTCGGGGCCTGGATTTGGGGTGGCGGGAACTGTGGCTGGAGCGGGAGCCACTGTTGGGACGGCTACTACTGGCGCTGGAACCGGTACTACAGCGACGGGAGCCGGTGGTGCTACCACCACATAAGTACGGCTGGCAGGAACCCACTGGTAATAGGCATCAGCATATCGGTAGTAGGTCGCCCCCCCCACTTGAACCTGCACGGCTCTACTTGGCAGTGTTACAACTGAAGCACCCAGAGGCGCATTAACGACGACATAACCCCTTGGGCCATGGCGATAGAAGTGTCCACCGTGGTAGTAATAAGGGTGCCCGCCTACGGCAACGCGAACATGGCCCCTGGGTAATATGGGAGCGATAAACCCAACGGAAACACGGGGGCCGCGATAGTAGCCACCACCTCGGTGATGGTGGTGATCGCCCCCGCGCTCATAGCCGCGTGCATCTGCAGAGGGGCTAAATGCAAAAGCCGCCAGCGCAATGAAGGCACTGGCGCCAAGAACTAAATTCAACTTGTTCACAGTCTCTCCAGCGAAGTGATTACTCACATCGACATACTAACCCTTATTCTGACAGTAAAGACAGGATAATTGGTTAAGAATTGTCAAAGCGCCGGAGTGGAGCCTTGGTCAGCGGTTGCGCTGGATGATACCCATCAGTTTGTACATTAGCTGTGCAGCGGCGAAGTCGTAGGCATGAAAGCCCTCGATCGGCGCGAATTCAAGCAGATCGAAGCCAATTATCTCTCTTTGCTGTGCCACAGACTCGAACAAGTTGAGGGTTTGATACCAGCCGAGGCCGCCGGGGACCGGAGTGCCGGTGGATGGGAAGACCGATGGATCCATACCATCTACATCCAGAGTAAAGAAGACTTTTTTGGGGAAATTGTCCGGTAACTGGAATTCCTGTATGTTGTTGGGTACCAGCTGGTGAGCGTCCAGGTACCCCACGTTGTAGTCCTTGCGCGCCTGCATCTCCTCTTCGCAGTAGGCACGAATTCCCAGCTGGAACAGGGGTACACCGGCCTCTACCACCAGGCGCATAACACTGGCATGGCTATGTTTATGGCCCTCATAGCGATCGCGCAAGTCGGCGTGGGCATCAATTTGCACTACGCCAAAGTCAGTTTCTCCGGCATCCAGCAGGCCTTTGATAATGCCCCAGGTCACTGAATGCTCGCCGCCGATGCCTACCGGCATTTTTCCCAGTGCCCGCACCTCCTTGGTGACTGTGGCGATATTATCCATCACCTGCTCTGCAGGACCGGAAACCGATACGGGTGGGCGGGTGTAGATGCCCAGATCACATGGATTGGAGAAGTTATCGAAAGTCTCCAGCTGCCAGGAGGCCTCGAGGATGGAGGCTGGGCCCTTACCGGTACCACCGCCGTAAGAGACGGTTTCTTCATAGGGTATAGGGATGATATGAAAGAGCGCATCTTCCGGTTTCGGCTGCTCAATTTCGGAGCCGAGAAAAATGGGATAATTTTTTTCTGACATTAAATTTCGTTCCTCAGGCGGCTGGGTCGGGTCTCTGTGAGACCCACCGCATCTTAATCTCGATCGGCAGACGCTTAAGAGAGCCGTCCCTTGAAATCGTCGTAGTCAAAGCTTTTGATCATTTTCAGCTCGTCGGTTTCCGAGTTCCACAGGGCTATGGCAGGTAGGGGAATACCATTGAATGTGTTGGTTTTCACCATGGTGTAGTAAGCCATTTCCTCGAACACCAGGCGCTCTCCGACCCGGAGTGGATCGTGAAAACTGTACTCACCGATACTGTCTCCGGCCAGGCAGCTCTGTCCACCCAGGCGATAGGT
The DNA here is from genome assembly GCF_040371615.1 of Microbulbifer sp. NBRC 101763. Classification (NCBI taxonomy): domain Bacteria; kingdom Pseudomonadati; phylum Pseudomonadota; class Gammaproteobacteria; order Cellvibrionales; family Microbulbiferaceae; genus Microbulbifer; species Microbulbifer sp. NBRC 101763. The sequence goes on along the minus strand of NZ_BAABQV010000009.1, from coordinate 168,204 downwards.
GTGGGGCAGCTCACCGGGGCGTGCAGCACCGGTAATTTCAGGGCGGTATGGCATTTCCAGGACATCCGGCATATGGCAGGTTGCGGAGGCATCAAGAATGGCCAGATTCTGGCCATTCCAGGCGGTATCCACCACTTCTGCTACCAGAATGCCGGCAAATAGTGAGATGGCCTCACCCGGCTCAAGGTAAACCTGCACATCGTACTTGTTGGAAAAGCTGCGCACGGCTTCAACCAACTCATCCACCTGATAATCGCGGCGGGTGATATGGTGGCCGCCGCCGAAATTAATCCACTCCATCTGTGGAAGCAGATCGCCAAACTTTTCCTCCACCGCGGCGATGGTGCGCTCCAGTGGTTTGAAATCCTGCTCGCATAAGGTGTGGAAGTGCAGACCGCTGATACCTTCTAGGGATTCGTCTTCGAACAGGGAGCGCACTATGCCCAGGCGTGAGCAGGGAGCACAGGGGTCGTAGAGATCGGTGTGGCCCTCCGAGTGCTCAGGGTTGATACGCAAACCGAAGCGCAATTCCGGGCGCTGCTTTTGCATTTCCAGGCACAGCTCCCGATAGCGCTTCCACTGGGAGAAGGAATTGAAGATTACATGGTGGGCAAACTGCAGTATTTCATGCAGCTCTTCATCTTTGTAGCCGGCACTGAATACATGTACTTCTTTGCCCTGGTCACGACCACCGTATTCTTCAAAGCCGAGCCTGGCCTCATACAACCCACTGGCGCAGGTGCCAGATAGGTACTCAGCCACGATCGGCCCTGTGCTGAACATGGAAAAGGCCTTGAGAGCGGCGAGTACCTTGGCTCCGCTGCGCTTCTGTACATCGGCGAGTACTGCCAGATTATCGCGCAAGGCAGTTTCATCGACGACAAAACAGGGGGAGGGTACGCGGTGGGGATCAAAGTGACCGAAATAATCTACGCGGGGAGTGAGGTCCATGGGTGGCGTTATATCCTGATGCGACGGGATGGGCACTGGCGCCCATCCCTAGGAGTATGCGGAAAAGTGCACAATTACTGGAAGGGTTTATCCAACCAGGTTTCCTGCCAGGGTAGGCCGTACTTATTCAAGTCGTCCATAAAGGGGTCTGGGTCCAACTGCTCCATATTCCATACACCCGGCTTCATCCACTTGCCCTCCATCATCATTTTGGCACCGATCATAGCGGGTACGCCTGTGGTGTAGGATATCGCCTGGGACTGCACTTCTTTGTAGCAATCCTGATGGTCGCAGGTGTTGTAGACGTAGTAGATCTTTTCTTTGCCGTCTTTGGTGCCCCGGATAATGTTGCCTATGCAGGTCTTGCCTTTGGTCAGCGGTCCCAGGCTGGCGGGATCAGGCAGCATGGCTTTGAGGAACTGGATAGGCACAATTTCCTGGCCCTGGAATTGCACTGGCTCGATGCTGGTCATGCCGACGTTTTGCAGTACTTCCAGGTGCTTCAGGTAGCTTTCCCCAAAGGTCATCCAGAAGCGCGCGCGCTCGATTTCGGGGAAGTGCTTGGACAGGGACTCAAGCTCTTCGTGATACAGCAGGTAGATGTCTTTGTCACCGATACCTTCTGGGAAGTTGAAGATACGTTTCTCTTCCATTGGTTTGGTGGTAACCCACTGGCCGTTCTCCCAGTAGCGACCGTTGGCGGTAATCTCGCGGATATTGATTTCCGGATTGAAATTAGTAGCGAACGGCAGGCCATGGTCGCCGGCATTACAGTCGAGAATATCCAGGGTTTGGATACGATCGAAATGGTGCTTCTTGGCGTAGGCGGTAAATACACTGGTTACACCGGGATCGAAACCGCTGCCCAGCAGTGCCATCAGGCCGGCCTTCTCGAACTTCTCCTGATAGGCCCACTGCCATTTGTATTCAAACTTGGCCTCTTCCGGCGGCTCGTAGTTGGCGGTGTCCAGGTAGTGCACGCCGGTTTCCAGGCAGGCATCCATGATGTGCAGATCCTGGTAAGGCAGGGCCACATTGATCACCATGTCCGGCTTCACTTTCTCGATCAATTTGACCAGCTCAGGTACGTTGTCTGCATCTACTTCGGCAGTATCGATTTTGCGCGGCAGCATGGCTGCAATCTTGTCACACTTGCTCTTGGTGCGACTGGCCAGGGTGATATTCTCAAATACATCCGCAACCTGGGCGCATTTGTGCGCAACAACCTGGCCGACGCCGCCGGCGCCGATGATCAGTACGTTGGCCATAAAGGTCTCCTCAATCTGCAGCTTTTCTTGCCGCTATCTTCTCAAAGGCGCAGGGCCTTATTTTTCAAAATAGGTGTAACCGCTCATGCTAGCGGTATAGGTCTGTAGGATCTGCTTGCGCTGCGCGGCGGTAATCAACCCCTGTTTTACCGCACGCTCCGCCAGGCGACGGAAGCGCTCGAACAGCACTTTGGGCTGGTATTCTACGTAACTCAGTACGTCTGAAATACTATCGCCGTGAATCTCGTGGCTGAAGTCGATACTGCCATCGTCCTGGATTCGCACGCTCACTACGTTAGTATCGCCAAACAGGTTGTGCAGGTCGCCAAGGGTTTCCTGATAGGCGCCGATCAGGAAGGTTCCGAGGATATAGTCCTCACCTTCTTTTAGCTCGTGCAGTGGCAGAGTTTTCTGTTCTTTTTCGCGGCCAATAAAACGGTCGATCTTGCCGTCGCAGTCACAAGTGATATCGGCAATGATGGCTGAACGTGTCGGTGCTTCGTTCAAGCGGTGGACCGGCAGAAGAGGGAACACCTGGTCGATGGCCCAGATATCCGGCACCGATTGAAATACGCTCATATTCGCGTAGTAAATATCCGACAGAACTTCTGGTAGGGCCTGTAGATCCGCTGGGATTTCCTCAGCCTCATCGAGCAGTTTGCGAATTTCCTGGGCGCCCTGCAGGAACAGGTTTTCCGCATTGGCGCGTTCGCGCAGGCTCACCTGGCCATGCAGGTAAAGGGAGCGCAATTCATCGCGGTAATAGAGGGCATCGTTGTAGCTTTCCTGCAGGTTTTTTGGAGTGATATTGCGCACCGCATCCTGCAGGTTGAGTAGCATCTGGTGATCGCCGTCACTGATCTTGGTATGTTCGAGCTCCACCGGTTCAAAACGGGTGGTATCGAGGATATCGAACAGCAACACTGAGGAGTATGCCACAGTGGCGCGACCGGACTCGGTAATAATCACCGGGTGTGCCACGCCCTCACTGTCGAGGGTGCCCATAATGGCTTCCACAACATCCACACAGTACTCATCCAGGGAATAGTTCTTGGAGTGTGTGTAGTTGGTTTTCGTGCCGTCGTAGTCCACTGCCAGGCCGCCGCCCAGGTCCAGGTAACCCATGGGGGCTCCTTCCTCCACAAGGTCGGCATAGTAGCGGCAGGCTTCCAGCACACCGGTGCGAATATCTCGGATATTCGGTACCTGTGAGCCCAGGTGGTAATGCAGTAGCTTGAGACAATCCAGCATATCGTGATTGCGCAATTGGTCGACCATGGCAATCAGGTCGTTACTGCCCAACCCGAAGATACTGCGGTCGCCGCTGGTGGCATTCCAATAGCCCCCCACTTTGGAGGCGAGTTTCACCCGCGCGCCGATATTGGGTCGTACCTGCTCGCGTTCCGCACAACGAATAATGGTCTCTACTTCGGAGGGGGTTTCCACTACAAAGAAAACCTGTATACCCAGGCGCTGTGCCTGCAGGCCGAGGTTAATAAATTCCTCGTCCTTGTAGCCGTTGCAGACAATCAGGGATTCGGTGTTATCCAGAATAGATAGCGCCGCAATTAGCTCCGCCTTGCTGCCGGCCTCCAGACCGTGGTTAAAGTGACTGCCAGCAGTGGCGATCTCCTCGATCACCTGACATTGCTGGTTCACTTTGATGGGGAAGACTCCACGGAATACGTTGCTGTAGCCACAGTTGTCGATAGCGCGAGCAAAGGATTCGTTGATGCGGGCGATCTGAGCATCGAGCAGGTTTTCGATACGCAATAACAGCGGCATGCCCAGGCCGCGTTCGGTGGCGCCGCGGGCAATCTCCATCAGGGAAACACTGTAGGACTCTCCGTTTTGGCCCTCTACCTGAACTGAAATTTCACCGTTTTCATTTAGATCGAAATAGCCGGCGCCCCAGTTGCGGATGCCGTAGAGTTCGGCCGAATCTTCGCAAGTCCAATCTTTTACTTGTTGCTGTTTCATGGCGCCTTTCTGTTGACCTTTGGCGGGCGCGAATCTTGGGCCCAGCAGGGCTGGAAAGCAATAACTATAGATAAAAAAACGCTAATTTTTGATACGGCAAAACCAAATGATTGCTCAGTCAATTTGAGAGGTATTTGCGTGCTGTGACAATGCTGGATTTTTGATCGGATTTGAGGGGTATGGAAGTAGGGGGAATAAAAAAGCGGCCCGAGGGCCGCAGGAGTGGGGGGGTGGTATTGGGCTATAGCAGGCCGGGTCGTGGCACTACACGGTAACCGCGTCGTACATCGTCCCACAGATAGTAGGTATCGTAAGCGACGTAGTAGTTGTAGCCGCCGACAATCACGGTGAGTGCTGAGGCTGGCAAACTGTGTACTATGGCTCCATGGGGCGCATGGGTTACCACATAGCCGTGGGATGCCGGGCGGTAAAAAATACCCTCGCTGTAATAGAAGCCGGCTGCACCGATGCTAATACTGACGAAGTTGCGAGGCAGGTGGCGCCAGCGATAGCCATAACCATAGTGCGTCGGACGGTGGTGGGGGCGATGACCGCGATAACCGTGGCGGTAAAGGGGCCTATGAGCCGCGCGATGCCCATGCCGATGGCCTTTTCTGTGGCCTTTCTTGTAGCCTTTGTTGTAGCCATCATTGTAAGCATGGCGAATTTCGCGGCGATGTTTGCGTTCTTCCCTGCGCTGTTGTCTGCGCTGCTCTTTCTTGCGCTCCTGCCTGCGACGCTTTTTTTCCTGCTGGCGATCGTAGTGCTTATCGTGATGCTTTTTATGGCTGCGCTCAAAATGACGCTGCTCACGTTGAGCTCTCCCTTGCCCATGATGGTCGTGGTCTATTGCACGCTGGTATCCCTGGTTGACTTCGGACAGCGCTGGGGTTGCTATCAGCAGCAAGCCCGCAGTAGCGATGGCGGTAGCAAGGTGTCTCATGGCAGCACTCCCGAGCACGAGTGGCTCTGTTATGTCGTTTGAGGTCTTTTGTGTATCTTGGCGGGCAGTTTGCCTTGGCGGGTCTGAACACTTCCTGAACTGTAGGCAGACCTAGTCAAAAGAAAGGCAGCTGATGGGGGTGACTGATAATCCAATTGTCAATGTTTTCTCCAATCTGGGGAGTTGAGCGGTACACTCGTCGGAAACCTATAGATAGTGGCGATTTTTGCTCTGTTGAGACACCCGGTCGCAGCGAGTATTATGCCGCGCTGATTCACAGTGAGCGGTAGAGAGATGCAAGTCTTCCACCACGTAGCGAGCCTGCGCGAGACGCTGGCCAAAGCCCGCAGGGACGGCAAGACCGTTGGGTTCGTGCCTACGATGGGCAACCTTCACGATGCCCATATAGAACTGGTCAGGATTGCCCAGCAACATTGCGATCTGGTAGTGGTGTCTATCTTCGTTAACCGCCTGCAATTTGGCCTGAACGAGGATTGGGACAAGTATCCGCGTACCATGGAGCGGGATATGGCCAGGTTGCGCGAAGCCGGGTGTGATTTCCTGTTTCATCCTGATGAGAACGAAATCTACCCCAATGGCATGGATCAGCAGACCCGTGTGGTTTGCCCGGCTATGACCGATGTACTTTGTGGTGCCAGCCGTCCCGGCCACTTCGAAGGGGTGACGACGGTAGTGGCCAAGCTTTTCAATATTGTACAGCCGGATAAGGCCGTATTTGGCATCAAGGATTTCCAACAATTGGCGGTGATTCGCCGTATGGTGGAAGACCTGTGCATGCCAGTGGAAATTGTTGCGGCCCCGGTGCACCGGGAGGTGGATGGCCTGGCGATGAGTTCCCGCAATGGTTATATCACGGTGGATGAGAGGCCCAAGGTTTCTGTGTTGAACCAGTCGCTGAACTGGACAAAAGACGAGATCATTGCGGGGCGTCGGGACTTTGCCGCCCTTGAAGAAGAGGCGCGCAAGCGTATAGAAGATAGCGGTTTTCGCGTAGATTATTTCTCCATCTGCTATAGCAAGGATTTACAGCCGGCGGCAGATGACGACAAACAAATTACGATTCTGGGAGCGATGTATACCAGCGCTGCACGCCTGATCGACAACGTTTCCCTGGAACTTTAAAGGGGCATCCAACTATGCAAATCGAAATGTTGAAGTGCAAACTGCATATGGCCGCGGTGACCCAGGCTGAACTCTGGTATGACGGCTCCTGCGCAATTGATGGAGAGCTGGTGGAGCTGGCCGGTCTGCGCGAATTCGAGAAAATCGATATTTATAATGTGAGTAATGGTGAGCGTTTTCATACCTATGTAATCCTGGCCGAGCGCGGCTCAGGAATCATCTCTATGAATGGGGCTGCAGCTCGCCGTGTCCAGGTGGGCGATCGTATTATTATCGCTTCCTATGCGCAGATGACCGAGGAACAGGCTGATAGCCATAAGCCCAAGCTGGTCTACCTGGATGAGAAAAACAAGGTTGAGCGCAGCACTAATACTATTCCGGTTCAGTTAGCGGAAGCCTGATTCTTCTCGCTACAGGGCGTTGTGCCCTGTAGCATCTCTGCCGCTTATTGACCAGACATTAATAACACTTCCTGTTTAAACCTCTTTTCCAGGTAGGACTCATCCAGGGTGTAATGCCAGAGGTTTTTCTTTTGTCCTTTAGCTAGAGCGATTTCGCCAATTCTGCCGGGGTTGTATTTAATTGGTTGACCGAGTTGGTAATCAGCGATGGGGTCCTGATAGGCCTCTTCCAAAGAAATTATTTCCCACCCCTCCAGCCTTAGTCGCTGAGCCAGATCACCAATAAACAGTGCTGTGATATCCATTTCATGCAGCAATATTACGTGTTTGGGTGAACGTCCGAGATTTTTAATTGCCATATCATCGTAGTAATTAATACTTGCCATAAGGACGTCGACATAAAAGTTGGAGAGTCTCTCCAAATCAACCGGATTCCCATCTTTCACTGCCGTTTGGAAAAGCTCTTCGATATACCAGTCGTAATTATTTAAGGTGATATAGGCATTGAGATAATTATGTTCCTGCAACAGGTTTCGCATGCCATCCCGTTTTTCGACAGTCTCCCCTTCGCGCAGGTAGGGGAAGCGAAAATAAGGCTTAAAATTGTCAAATTGCTGGAGTAACTGGTGTGCCTGTAGAAACTCCTTCTGGTAGGTGGGTAGCTCTGTATTTAGAAAGTTTGGATGGCTGTGAGTGTGATTGCCAATAATATGTCCGGCTCTGTCGTATAGGCGCATTCGCTCCAAGCCTTCCTTGTCCAGGAACCGGGTATTGGAAAAAAAGGTCACTTTGCCAATCTGATGCTCTTTCAGGCTATCAATTAACATTTTGGCTCGGGTTGGTCCATCAAAGTAGCCATCGGCTTTACGAGGGGCATCATCGAATGTAATTGCCAGTTGCTTGGCGTTAGCCACAGGGGTTGTTAACAGGCAGATTATCAACAATAAGATTGAACGCTGCATGATTTCTGTCTCTAATGAGTTTATGTATGGGCAGTTCGCTAGGACCGGTTTGACCTGTCTTGCTAATCAGGCTTTCTGTCTCAATCTGCTTGCCAGGCAACTTATCCTCACCGTGTAATCTAAAGTACACTGACCATTGAACTGGATTCCCTATTGTGTCTTCTTTGGTCGCAGGTGTATATGACCCAAATACTAGTTAGTTCCTGCCTCCTGGGGTGTGCCGTGCGTTACAACGGTACTGATGTTGAGGTCTACAACAGTGATTTTGATTGGCTTGTGGAAACCCAGGAGATAGTTCCTCTGTGTCCGGAAGTTGCGGCCGGACTGCCTATTCCGAGAGCGCCGGCGGAGATCAGCGGTGGTAATGGAGCAGACATTTTAGCGGGTGCAGCCAGAGTTATAGGAAGCGAAAAAAAAGATTTAACCGACCAGTTTTTGTTGGGGGCTAAACTGGCCCTCAAATTATGTCGTCGACATAATATTCGTTATGCAGTGCTTACTGAAAATAGCCCGTCTTGCGGCAGCGGTTATATTTACGATGGCAGTTTTTCAGGAAAGAAAATAGTCGGTGTTGGTGTCGTATCTGCGCTTCTTGAAAAATCGGGAATACAGGTATTTAGCCAGCATACTGTGGGTATTCTCAGAGAACTTATCGGTTCTTCTTGACCAAATTGAGTTTTGAGCATAAATAAATTTAGACCAATGATAACTACGCATCAAAAAGTGAGTTCTGAAGTTGTCAATTTTAAAGAAAAGCTGAGTCTTTTCTCGGAACACTGGTCCCCTAAGGTAATTGCCCAGATGAATGATTACCAGTTAAAACTGGTGAAAATCCAAGGGGAGTTTACCTGGCATGATCATCCCGATACCGATGAAGTATTTATTGTAATTTCGGGCAATATGGAGATTGAATTTCGTGATAGAGTCATTTCTCTGGGGCCCGGTGAGATGACAGTAGTGCCTAAAGGTGTGGAGCATAAACCTAAGGCTGAACAGGAATGTGAAGTCCTGCTGATTGAGCCCAAAGGGGTTGTTAATACCGGTGATGCCTGTGGAGAGTTAACTGCTGAAAATGATATCTGGATTTAATCGGTATCTGCATTTTCTGCAATAAACAGGCGATTTATTAACCGATTTTATTCCATTATCCTCTTTTTTGTTGTGGCTTTATCTTACAGGGCCTGCATAGAATTATCGCCTACCAATACACTGGGCTGTGAGATGTGGAGATTATTTCGCAGTGGCTATGTTATAAAGTGGCAAGAATAAAGCTCTAATAATTTCAGGTTTCTCTAAGCTGGCCTTGCTGCGCTAATAATAAAGGAGAGGATGATGTCTGAAGTGCATACCCGCCCGGTTCCCCCCAGTTTTGCTGCCAACGCGCTTATTAGCGCTGAAGACTACGAAAGAATGTACCGCCAATCGGTGGAGAGCCCAGAGGCATTTTGGGCGCAACAGGCCAAGGACTTTTTGCAGTGGGACAAGCCGTTTACGCAAGTTCTTGAGGAGGATCTGCACAAAGGCCACGCCGCCTGGTTCTCTGATGGTCAGTTAAACGTAACCGTGAACTGTATTGACCGACATCTGGCCAACCGTGGCGAGCAGACAGCGATTCTTTGGGAAGGGGATGATCCCGCGGACAGCAAGGCAATCAGCTATCAAAGCCTATACGAAAATGTGTGTCGGCTGGCCAACCTACTGAAGTCCCGAGGGGTTAAAAAAGGGGATCGGGTTTGTATCTATATGCCGATGATCCCCGAGGCAGCCTACGCTATGCTCGCCTGTGCCCGTATCGGTGCGGTGCACTCGGTCGTGTTTGGTGGCTTCTCCCCGGTATCCCTGAAAGATCGCATCCTCGATTCCGATTGTCACCTGGTGATTACTGCTGATGAAGCGGTCCGCGGCGGCAAGCGAGTGCCCCTGAAAGCCAATGTGGATAAAGCATTGGCAGACTGCCCCAATGTGCATACGGCGATAGTGGTTAAACATACGGGCACAGCGGTGGACTGGGACAGTAAGCGGGATATCTGGTATGCCGAGTCCGTGGTCGAAATGGAAAGTGACTGTCCGCCAGAAGTTATCGGCGCAGAGGACCCTCTCTTTATTTTGTATACCTCCGGATCTACTGGAAAGCCCAAGGGAGTTTTACACAACACTGCTGGCTATCTATTGATGGCCACTATGACTTTCAAATATGTATTCGATTACAAAGAGGGCGAGGTTTTTTGGTGTACTGCTGATGTTGGTTGGATCACAGGACACAGCTATATCGTCTATGGACCCCTGTGCGCTGGCGCTACGAGTTTAATGTTTGAGGGAGTACCCACTTACCCCGATGCATCCCGGTTCTGGCAGGTTGTAGATAAACACAAAGTAAATAGCTTTTACACGGCGCCGACAGCAATTCGCGCGCTGATGGGAGCCGGTGATAAATTTGTAACAGGTACGGATCGAAGCTCATTACGTCTGCTGGGTACCGTTGGTGAGCCGATTAATCCGGAGGCCTGGGAGTGGTACTACAAGGTAGTTGGCGATGAGCGCTGCCCAATTGTGGACACCTGGTGGCAGACTGAAACTGGTGCCCATATGATCACCCCTCTGCCTGGAGCTCTGGCACTTAAACCCGGCTCCGCTAGCAAGCCATTCTTTGGTGTCCAGCCGGCGCTTTTAGATGGGAACGGCAGGGAAATTCATGGTGTAGGTGAGGGTTCTTTGGTGATCAAGAGAAGCTGGCCCTCAATAATTCGTGGAGTTTACGGAGATCGCCAGCGCATGATCGATACCTATTTCTCCATGTATCCCGGTTATTACTTCACCGGCGATGGGGCGCGCAGGGATGAGGATGGCTACTACTGGATTACAGGCCGCATAGATGATGTATTGAATGTGTCCGGCCACCGCCTGGGCACTGCGGAAATTGAGAGTGCCCTGGTATTGCACAATGATACGGCGGAAGCGGCAGTCGTTGGCTATCCCCACGATATTAAGGGGCAGGGCATTTATGCTTTTGTTACTTTGAAGTCAGGGTGCCTTCCCTCTGATGCGCTGCATCAGGAGCTGATAGATCTCTGTTCCAAAGAAATAGGTCCTATTGCCAAGCCCGATTTCATCCAGTGGGCACCTGGATTACCAAAAACCCGCTCGGGCAAAATTATGCGTCGTATTTTGCGTAAGATTGCTTGTAATGAGCTGGATAACTTGGGAGATACCTCCACACTCGCGGACCCTTCAGTAGTTGACGAGCTGGTAGAGCATCGCGAAAATCGCTAATAGAGACTTACCACATCAATGCTTTGATTAGTCGCCATAGCGCGCTGAGGCATAATGCAAAAGCCGGGTTTAGCCCGGCTTTTTTACTGGCAGTAAAAACAGCCATTTTATAGCTGACAAGGCTTGAACATAACGACAAGCTTTTAGCAGATTGGGGTAAGCCCAGTTGCTCAATGCAGTAAAGGAGAATCCGTTTGGAGCAGGGACAGTATCTTTGCGAGCACTACCGTTTTGCCGCAGATCAGCGACTCAAGGTATTTAATTTCTTTGTGGTATTAACCATGTTTGTCGAGGGGGGCATCTTCACCGCGGTAGAGAAAAACTTTCATCCGCTTATCCTGGCTCTGCTGGGCGGATTTGTGGTAATCCTGGTAACTGTATTCTGGCTAATGGATATCCGAAGCCGTCAACTACTTAAACTTGCTGTGCCGGCTCTTAAAACGTTGGAGCAGAATTTTCCAGAGGAAGCCAGGATCTTTTCCAATGACGCAATACGCAGGGGGGATCTCGCTCGATATACGTTTGCATTTCGTGTGCTACTAGTTGGCCAGCTTATCTTTGGTTTTGGGGTGGCGGCCTATGGATTACATCATTGGTATGTCACCCCTTAGATGATGACGTGAATACTAAATTTTTCTGGCCAGTTTTCCTGGCCAAATTAGATATGTCATTTGAGATTTGTATACGCAATGGCATTCTCTACTGAGTTTTTTGTTCGCTTAAAGACAGTCTCATAGGCTGTAAAAGCCGACATGATTTTCCCCAAAAAGGGCACACTTCAATCCGCTGGACTATCTTGCAGGTTGTCGATATTGCCACTGCTTTACTTTGGAAGCTTATGCATGTTGGACCATATCAAAATTCCAGTTCAGGACCTTGCGCGTAGCAGTGACTTTTACCGCCAGTCCCTCACTCCTCTGGGATATGAGCTGGTGATGGAGTTTGATAATTCTGCCGGTTTTGGCTGGGCGGATAAACCTGAGTTCTGGATCTATAGTAGCGGACCTGCCAGCGGACAATTACATATCGCATTTCGCGCGGAAGAGCGCGAGGTGGTGCGTGATTTCTACCGGGCCGCGCTCCAGGCCGGAGGCACCGATAATGGTGTGCCCGACGTCTATGAGCAGTATCACCCAGACTACTATGCGGCCTACGTTTTAGATCCCGATGGCAATAACCTGGAAGTGGTCTGCCATCTTCCAGGCGACCTGCAGGGCTAGCTGAAGAGCTTAACTTAACTGATAACTGCTGGAGAGCTTTATGGATGATAATGCTCGCGCCAAGTATCTGTCTATTGCGCTGGTTGTTGTTGGCTTGATTTTTATTCTGGCTATTTTTCCAATGATGATGTGGATATGGCCTGCGGGATGGGGCTGGACTCCTCGACAACCGGAATATGAGCAGATGATAATGGGTGTATATGCCACCCTGGGAGTATTTCTAATTCGCGCGGCCAAAAACCCGGCGGCTAATGCCAGCTTAATTTGGTTTACTATTTGGTCGAGTCTGGTGCATGCAACCATTATGTTAATTCAGGCCCTTGTTGATGTTACAGAGCGAGAAAACCTGATGGGAGATATACCTGCGCTTTATTTGGTTGCTGTAATCCTTTGGTATCTGATGCCCAAGCATGTGAAAAAATAACAGGATAATTGAGGGCATTATCTCTGGGGTAATTCAACTTTCTCTCTCAATTAATCCCCGCTATAAGAACGATAATAAGGTCCAATTTCCAGCTTATTGTTCGCCCCTATAAGCTTTTCCCCTGTGATAGAAACAACTACAGGGGCAAACCCAGCGATGAAATACCTTCCCTTATTTGCATTAACTATTGGCCTCATAGGAGGCGCCAATGCTGAGACACTTACCCGCGATAATGGTGCGCCGGTGGGTGATAACCAGAACTCCCAGACTGCAGGAGAGAATGGCGGTAACCTATTACAGGATGTGCACTTAATTCAGAAATTGCAACGCTTCGCGCGAGAACGTATCCCTGAGAGAGTGGTGCATGCGCGAGGAACCGGAGTTCACGGTGAATTTGTGCCTATAGCGGATATCAGCCACTTAACGCGCGCTGCGGTCTTTGAGCCCGGTAGCAAAACTCCCGTGTTTGTGCGCTTTTCTACTGTAATTCACTCTAAGGGTTCACCGGAAACCCTGCGCGATCCGCGTGGATTTGCCACCAAATTTTATACAGAAGAAGGTAACTGGGATTTGGTAGGGAATAACCTGCCGGTATTTTTTATCCGTGATGCGATTAAATTCCCGGATATGGTTCATTCGCTGAAGCCCTCCCCGGTGACTAATCAGCAGGACCCCAATCGCTTCTTTGATTTTTTTAGCCACGTGCCGGAATCCACCCATATGTTGAGTTGGGTCTATTCCGATTACGGTACACCAGCCAATTTGCGTCAGATGGATGGCTGGGGCGTTCACGCCTATAAGCTTGTTAATGACAAGGGTGATGTGAATTATGTGAAATTTCATTGGAAAACCCGTCAGGGTATTAAAAACCTGACTGCGGAAGAGGCAGCGGAAATTCAGAGCAAGGACTTCAGTCATGCTACCCGCGATATGTATGCGGCGATTGAAAAGGGCGAATATCCCCAGTGGGACTTGTATATTAAAGTGCTGAAGCCCTCGCAGCTGAACAGTTTTAATTACAATCCGTTAGATGCCACCAAAATGTGGTTGGACGTGAAAGAAACCAAAGTCGGCACTATGACGCTCAACCGTGTGCCCACTAATTTCTTCCAGGAAACCGAACAATCCGCGTTTGCGCCAGCCAATATTGTTCCCGGTATTGAGCCATCTGAAGACCGCTTGTTACAGGGGCGTGTGTTTTCCTACTCTGATACTCAAATGTATCGCCTGGGCGCCAACCACCAGCAGTTGCCGATCAACCGCCCCCGCGTGGTGGTAACCAACTGGAATCAGGATGGAGCAGGCAATTACGGTCAACAGGCTTCTACTGTGAATTACCAGCCGAGCCGCATCGATGTGCGCAATGAGGACCCGAAAGGCCTTTACAGCAGTAAACCTCTAAGTGGTCGCACCCAGCAAAAGGCGATTGAGAAGAAGCTGCCTTTTGCTCAGGCGGGTGCCTTCTATCGCAGTCTGAGCCCGGAAGAACGCCAGAATCTGATCGAAAACCTGGCTGGCGATCTGGGTAAAGTGCGCGATGACAATACCAAGCACATTATGCTGAGCTACTTCTACCAAGCCGACAATGATTACGGACAACGCCTGACCAAAGCTGTTGGTGGAGATTTGGTTCGAGTCAGGAAACTGGTTCAGTAAATTTAACTGGAGAGCGGGTGGCTTTGTCACCCGCAATATTTGAGAGATGCAACTATGAGATCAATATTATCCACGCTGCTCTTACTTGCCCTGGGTGTTCAGGCCGAAGAGCCAGGAAATGCCGGCTCTGGTTTTGCCGAACTCTCCCGGTATTATTTTGCTGCGGCCAGGGTCGGTGATACTGAAGTATTGCGTGAATTTTCCGAAGCGGGTTTTCCTCTGGATGTTCGCAATTCCAAAGGCTATACGGCCCTTATGATTGCTACTTATAACGGCAATGCGCAGGCGGTGAACTACCTATTGCGAAAGAGCGCTGACGCCTGTGTACAGGATCGGCGTGGGAATACTGCTCTGATGGCGGCGGTTTTCCGCGGTGAATTTGCCCTTGCCCGCACTTTACTTAAGCAGGATTGTGATCCACAGCAAGCCAATAAAGCTGGGCACTCTGCAGAGGATTTTGCCAAGGTGTTTGGCCGCGACCGCGTAGTTCAGCTATTGCAGCAACAGCGGGAAAATGGCGGTTAAAATTGCATAGAGCACGGCTGGTACGTCAGAGTGCCGAACGGCAACACTGCACTTATTTTTCTACTGAGGCCACAGCCAGGCATAACAATCTAATTCAGTGTTTGTCCCCGCCCCTGCCACCGCGTTAGCATAGCCAGCTGCAATCCAGTTGGTACCCGCTATGGCCCAGAATCACCATCCCTACGAAGCCCTCACGCCGGACGTGGTGATTGACTGCGTTGAGAGTAGTGGGCTTGTCTCTGATGCGCGTATTTTCCCTTTAAACAGCTATGAAAATCGCGTTTACCAGGTGGGTATTGAGGGTACGGAACCACTGATCGCCAAGTTTTATCGCCCGGATCGCTGGAGCGATCAGCAGATATTGGAGGAGCACCAGTTCACCCTGGAATTGGCAGAAGAGGAAATTCCCGTAGTGGCGCCCCTGCAATTTGACGGACGCACCTTGCTGGAATCCCAAGGTTTCCGCTTTGCGTTGTTTCCCCGTCGCGGTGGGCGCCAGTTGGAAATGGATAATTTTGATCACCTGGAGCAGGTGGGGACCATGCTTGGACGCATCCATGCTGTAGGTAGTGCTAAGCCGTTTAGCCATCGCCCGTCCCTGACCCTTCAGCACTTTGCCATCGACAGCCGAGAATTTATTCTCGGTGGTGATTTCCTGCCCTTGGAGAACCGGGAGGCCTATGCCTCCGTTACGGGTCATATCATTGAGCAGGTGGCCCCACTTTTTGAGCGTGACTGGGATCTGTTGCGCCTGCACGGTGACTGCCACAGCGGCAACTTCCTGTGGCGCGATGACACCCCCTGGTTTGTTGACTTGGATGATTGCCTGATGGGGCCGGCTATCCAGGATATTTGGATGTTGATCTCCGGCAACCGCGCTGAGCAAACTGCATACCTGGACACGGTTCTCGAAGGTTATGAAACCTTCTATCGTTTTGATCCCCAGCAGTTACAGCTGGTGGAACCGTTGCGTTGCCTTCGCCAGATGCATCACGCTGCCTGGCTGGCACGTCGCTGGCAGGACCCGGCATTTCCCCAGGCTTTCCCCTGGTTCAATACGGCCCGCTATTGGGCTGAACATATACTGGCATTACGCGAGCAGCAGTCAGCGCTGCTGGAACCTCCACTGACACTGGGAGCGGTCTAACATGGAAAAACCCGCAATGAATGTCACCTGCGCAGAGGCAAAGACGGACCTGTTATGGGAAAGAATTCGTACTGAAGTAGCGCAGCAAGTAGAGCAGGAGCCCATTCTCGCCAGCTTTCTGCATGCCACTATTCTCAATCACAGCTCTCTGGAGGCGGCGCTTAGCTTTCACCTGGCCAATAAACTGGATAACGCTGTAGCACCAGCATTGTTGATCCGCGAAGTGATCGATGAGGCCCTGGAGGCGGACCCAAGTATTGGTCACGCTGCCCGCGCAGACCTGAATGCTATTTACTTGCGTGACTCTGCCTGTAACTCCCTTTTTGAGCCCTTTTTATATTTCAAGGGCTTCCACGCGCTGCAGGTATACCGGGTGGCACATTGGTTGTGGAAACAGCAGCGCCGCTCACTGGCATTATTTCTACAACATCGGGTATCTGTAGTGTTCAGTGTGGATATTCACCCCGCAGCTAAGGTGGGAGAGGGGATATTATTGGATCACGCGACCGGTATTGTTATCGGTGAAACCGCAGTGGTGGAGAATAATGTCTCCATTATGCAGTCGGTGACCCTGGGTGGTACTGGTAAAGAGAGTGGCGATCGCCATCCGAAAATCCGCTGTGGCGTCCTGATTGGCGCTGGTAGCAAAGTACTTGGCAATATTGAAGTGGGTGAATGTGCCCAGGTGGCCTCCGGCAGTGTGGTACTAAAACCGGTCCCGGAAAAGACACTGGTGGCTGGGGTACCTGCCAAGGTTCAGGGGCCGGCAACTTGTGCCCAGCCGGCTATGTCCATGGATCAATGCGCCCTTTCACAAGTGGAAAAGTAGCGATTGTTACTCCGTTTGTATTGAAACAACGGGGTAACTTCTTCCCAAGGGAAACGGATAAATGGAACTATCCTTGTACCCATGAAATACAGTCTCAGCGCCAAAAACCTCGTCTGTCGAAACCTCGAGAACCACGCCAGCTATTGTGCGGGCTTACTCAATCCAAATCACACCAAGGAAATCACCGGAATAGTGCGCAGCGATAGTGGTCTACTGTCGGGTCGTCTTAACCAGGTGGTCTCAAATTCGGTAATGCCACCGCGTATACTGCAACGGTTTGCGCTGGATTATTTTGCTGAGCGTCACAGTCCTTTTACCCTTTGGCACAGTGCCTCCAAGCCTCAGGATGACAGCGCCTTGGCAGAAATGGGTTTGCAGCGCAGGCAGTCGCAAGTGGCTATGGCGGCAGAGATCCAGCGCCTCAGCCCGGATGCTGCGGCAGGGGCAGATGAAAATGAAAAATTGGTGATATCCCCCGTAAAAAAAGAGGATCTCGCCAGCTATGCAGAAGTACAGGCGGCTGGGTGTGGCAGCGTCCAGGAAGGGGCGCAGCTGAAAAAGTTTTATCGGGCGTTGGTAGATATACCTGAACAGAAACGTGCGCGGCTCAAGTTTGTTCTCGCGCGCTTGGAGGGTACCCCAGTGGCGGCGGGTTGCCTGTTTGCCTCCGCCGATGCATTGGGTCTTTATGACCTCGTTACGTTAGAGGCATACCGGAGCCGTGGAATCGGCCGTGCACTCTTTCGTCACTTGCTTCAGCAGGCCCAGGCCAGCCACCATCGCAGCCTGGTGGCACTTGCGCCGGCGAATAAACAGCAATTGCCTCTGGATTGTGGTTTTTTTGCTGTGGGCGAAGTAGCCCGCTATGTTTACTCTCCCTAACTTACTGTACACGTTAGTGAGTAGGTATCAGTAGAATTTAGGCGCGCTCTATGGGGAAGGCGATGACATCCTCGATAGAGTCATAGCCTCCTGCCAGCATCAACAGGCGGTCCACCCCTAAAGCCACACCTGCACATTCGGGCATGCCCTCTTGCATGGCAGAAACCAGGCGTTCTTCAAAGGGGTTTGCAATGCGGTTATGGGCCCTTCGGTAGGCCAAGTCTGCCTCGAAACGACGTAGCTGTTCGGTGCTGTCGGTCAACTCCCAGTAGCCGTTTGCCAATTCCAGCCCTCCGACATAGGCCTCAAAGCGACGCGCGACCGGAATGCCCTGTTCGTCTGGAATCACTTTGGCGAGTGCGGCCTGGTCAGCGGGGAAGTCGAAGAGCAGGGTAATACCCTCGCCCATGGCGGGCTCCAGGCGATGACTCATCAGTAGATCGAGGCATTCGGCACGCTCGACAGGGGTAAAGGACAACTCCACTTCCCGTTCGACACAGGCGATCAACTCTCTGTCGCTGGCGCTGTGGGGGTCCAGTTGTAGTTCACGCTGAAAAAGCGCGCGATAACTGAGGGATTGCACCTGGGAAATACCCAGTACCTTGCGGAGTAAGTCTGCTACCTCATCCATCAGGCGGTGGTCATCCCAACCGCAGCGGTACCACTCCAGCATGGTAAATTCCGGATTGTGGCGGCTACCTGCCTCGCCCTGACGAAAGGCTTTGCCCAAGTAGTAGCAGTCGCCAATGCCTGCGGCCAGCAGCCGTTTTAAGCCGAACTCCGGGCTGGTGGCGAGGTAGGCGGGAGAGCCAATACACAGGGCACTGATAGATTCGATGTGTGGATCGCTGGTAGCGCGGCGTGATAGCACCGGTACGTCCGCCTCCAAAATCTGGCGTTGGGTAAAAAAGTGGCGGATCTTTGCTAGAAGCGAGGCGCGTTGGCGCAGGGCTTTAATGGTGGCGCTGGGGCGCCATAGGTCAGTAGTCATTGAAGTGGCTCAGGCAGCGGGCGGCCGGGTGGCCGCCCACAGGGAAGGAAAAATCAGTCTTCTTTGGCGCGGCCCAGATATTCGCCGGTGCGCGTGTCCACTTTGATGGTTTCGCCAATCTCCAGGAACAGGGGCACCTTAACTACGGCGCCGGTAGCCAGGGTAGCGGGCTTGGTGCCACCCTGGGCGGTATCACCGCGCAGGCCAGGGTCGGTGTCAGTGATTTCAAGGATCACATGATTGGGGGGGGTTACTGCCAGCGGTACACCGTTGTAAAGGGTCACAGTGCAAATATCCTGTTCCTTGAGCCACTTAGCTGCATCCCCCACGGCATCTGTACTGGCCTGGTGCTGTTCGAAAGTTTCTGGCTCCATGAAATGGTAGAACTCTCCATCGTTGTAGAGGTATTCCATTTCGCGATCCATTACATCCGCGCTTTCCAGGCTCTCGCCGGAGCGGAAGGTACGTTCCCAAACTCGTCCGGTCTTCAGGTTGCGCAGTTTTACGCGGTTAAATGCCTGGCCCTTGCCAGGTTTTACGAACTCGTTTTCCACGATAGAGCAGGGGTCGCCGTCCAGCATTACCTTGAGGCCGCCCTTAAATTCGTTGGTGGAGTAACTAGCCATAGCAAATAGAGCCCTTATAAGTCGTTTATCTATATGATTTTTAACGAGTTTTTCTTCCCGTTCAGGCCGGGTAGCTCTGTTGGCTGCCGCCAAATCTGATAGCTGCGAGCGACTCGTTCGGCTCCGGCGCAAAGAATTCACCGGCAGCCCTGAAAAGATGGGGCGAGATTATACAGGAGGGGGGCGCCTTGAACGAAGCGCTACGGCTGGGCCTAGTGGTAGATTTGAAGCAGTCCGCGAACCGCAAGGCTTGCGGACTGAAGAGGGTGACAGGAGTGTGTATCAGCTCAGGGGGTTATCGCTGGTGTTATCAATGTCCCGCAGCAGGCGCCTGGCGTAATAGGCAAAGGTTGCCTGGCTGCGCTTTTCCTGCAGTATCCAATCGTGAGCCTCGCGGCCCAACTCCGGCGCTATGTCCTGAATGGTACCTGCAGATTCCGCCAGCATCTGCAGCTGGGCGGCACGCTCGCATTGCAGGGCCATGGAGCAGGCTTCCTCCACCGAGCGACATGCGATGATCAGACCATGGTGGGCAAGGAGAATGGCACGTTTGTCCCCTATTGCCTCAGCAATAATTTCGCCTTCGTTGTTTCCTACCGGTACGCCGGGCCACTCTTTGAGGAAAGCGATATCCTCATACAACATGCAGGCGTCCATATGGGAAATTTTCAGTGGACGCTCCAGCATGGACAGTGCGGAAATATGAATTGGGTGGGAATGCACAATACACTTTACATCCGGCCTTGCTCGGTAAATCCAAGTATGAAAACGGTTAGCGGGGTTAGCCATCCCTTCACCGGACAGGACATCAAGGTCTTCGTTGACTTCGAGCAGGTTGGATGCGGTAATTTCATCAAAGCCTAAGCCAAGGCGCTGGGTATAGTAATTGCCCGGGGTTTCTGCGCGGGCTGTAATTTGCCCTGCCAAACCGGAATCGTGCCCATGAGTAAATAAAATGCGGCAGGTAAGTGCAAGCTTCTCCCGCAGGGACCATTGGGGCATGTCCAAGTGTAGTTTCATGGATTTGCTAGCGCGCTCAATAAGCTCGCGTTTTTGCATGGATAGTGTTTCAGCCATGTTGTACTCCAATGCTGATAGCATAGGATTTCGAGGGGCACTGTCTTGCAGAATGCCTCTAGAAAAATCCCATTTTGAATTTATCGCAACAGGTGTGGGGTTAGTGCTATTGCCTTCACATCCTTGTGCAGTGCCCAGCTACTTTTTAGTTGCTGGGCACACACGGCTTAGGCAGGGATTGCCTGGACTTGCTCTGGGGTCATGGCGTGGTAGGCAGTTTCGATCGAGTCAAAAAACTGCTGGCGGGCTTGTACCAGGCGGCGGCCTGCATCCAGCATAACGTCGAGTTGCGAGGCATCCTGACTGCCGATCTCGATCATAATGTCACGAATGGTTTCTGCATGACCATCATCACATTCAATGTGCAGCAAGAAGAAGGTGAGATGTTTGTCAGCGATACCACAGGAGCGGAAGCCGGCAACAATATCGCTGTACAGATCCGGTACCAAGGCTTCGGCTCCCAGACACAGTGCGCCCAGACCGGAGCTTGCACGCAGGTCGCGACAGTGCTGGAACATAGTGTCTATCAAATATTGAGTGCCCGGCAGCATTTCCGCATTTTCCAGGCTCAAGCCAAAATGCTCGAGGGTTTCACGGTAAATTTCTGCATGTGGCTTGGGGCTGTCCGGCTCCAGGCCAAGCTCCTCCATCAGGTTTTCTGCCAGTTCGTGAACCTCTTTATTACTGGGGAGATTTGCCATCATCGCACACAGGTAACGCACGAAGTAACTACTGTAAATTCCCTGTTGTACCAGGAAAATTTTCAGCTCTTCTATGGTTACAGAGCCATCGCGGCAGCGCTTGAGGAAAGGATGAGCGCGGGTCTGCTCAATCAGTAAATCTTTATTTGCCTCAAGTAATTCGAGCTGCATTTCCATCGAATTTTTCCTTTTTGTAATTCCATTTTTCTGCAGGGCTAGGTTATTACCCCGATTTAATTTTTATTGAAATTCGAGTGCACTGAATTCAAGAAAGACAAGGTTATTATTGCTTTGTCTTTGGTTAAATTAACACCGTATTAACCCTGTTGGGAATGGGGGAATTATGAAGAATTTCCTAAAGAAATTTGTACGAAAAGTAATATTTTCAATTTGATAGTTATTTTTTTACTAAGCGTGTTTCTTTATTCAAGGATAATTCTTTGTTCTCTCGGGCGGTGAAGTTGCCGCTTCGCTTCCAGGCCAAGCCCATAGGGACCTGCTGGGGCGAACCGTATTGCTACTACTGTTTTCACAAGCCGTTTGGCGCTAGTTTATTCTTCAATTTTTTTTTACTGTTTTTGTGATGAAGTTGAATAGACAATAGTTGGAAAATATACGGATAAACTCTTGCGTTGGGCTTGCTTCATAGGGTTCAGGTCGAGCTTTTCGGCCTGGATCGATATTTGTTGGTTTGCAGTGCGCGTGACTATATGGTTCTGATCCTCTTGCTTTGATGATATTTGGCTTCGAGCCAGGCTTATTCGGGCATGCATCGCAGAGTTGCCCGGGCTGTAGTCCGCTTCTGGTACAATTGCCTCACCTCTAGTGTTTTCCCTAATGCCTGCGTAACCCTATGGCGAATCCATCACCTATCGACAGCAAACTGATCGGCACTCGTGAGTCCCGCCGCTGGCAGGATGATTTATCTGATGTGGTCACTGATCCTGCCGAGCTAATCCGGTTGTTGCAATTGGATCCAGCCCAATTACCCGAAGCCCTGAATGCTAGTAGCCAGTTTTCCTTGCGCGTGCCGCGTCCATTTATCAAGCGTATGCGACCTGCTGACCCGAAAGATCCATTACTTCTGCAGGTTTTACCCGGTGCTGCAGAGTTGGAAACAGTGGTGGGGTTTAGTGCAGACCCTCTTCAGGAGGCTGAGGCAAACCCTCTGCCCGGAGTGGTGCATAAGTATCACGGTCGCCTGCTGCTAATTACTGCAGGGCAATGTGCGGTGAATTGTCGTTACTGTTTTCGCCGCGAATTTCCCTACAGTGAGAACCACCTGAATCGAAAGCAGTGGTCGGCGGCTCTGGATTATGTGCGTGCACATACGGAGTTGCGAGAAGTGATTTTAAGCGGTGGTGATCCTTTGGTGATCAATGATCGCCAGCTCTCTTGGCTAAGTAATGAGCTGGTGCAGATAGCACATCTGGATAAACTGCGCATTCACACCCGCTTACCAATAGTGGCGCCGAGCCGTATCACCGACGAAATGCTGTCCTGGTTTACTGGCTCACGCCTGAAGCCGGTATTGGTTCTGCACTGTAATCACGCCAACGAAATTGATGATGAGGTACGTAACGCACTTTCTTGTCTTCGCGCTGCTGGAGTCACATTGCTGAATCAAGCGGTACTGTTGCGTGGTATCAATGATAGTTGTGCAGCCCTGGAAGGCCTTAGCGAAACACTGTTTGACGCGGGCGTGTTGCCTTATTACCTGCACCAGTTAGATAGGGTCAAGGGTGCGGCGCATTTTGAAGTGAGTGATAGCAGGGCGTTGCAAATAATTGAAGAACTACGTCATCGATTGCCTGGATACTTGGTACCGAAATTGGTGCGGGAAATCCCCGGTGTACCCTCCAAAACACCCATAGAGTTATCTGAAAGCAACTAGAAAATACAGAAGGTTATTCCTCTATAAAGTACCAGGATTAAAGTGCTGTAAAAATAGCGTTAAATTGATCTAGGCTAAATGTACCGACTCGCCTATCTATATAGTTGCCGCCGAGCTCTGGGCTCGTCTTAGGCTGTAGGTTGAAAGAGATAAGGTTTCCAGAGCCAATTAGTGATTGCTAATTAGCAGATGATAATTCTAAGGCGTGCATTTACGACAGGGAGATTTGTGTGACTTGAGTCACGCGTACCACCCCGATGTGGCCTTGTATGCCACTACAGGAGGCCCCTAAACTTACCGCATGCGGTAGCGGTACGCTGCCCTGAATAAATAGAGCAAAAAATGAGTAGCAACGACACTATCCGACTTCTCCTGATTCACGATATGCCCTCCGAGGCGCAGCGCTTGGTCAGCATGCTGCACAACGCGGGTCGACCCAACCGGGCTCAGCATGTTGCCAGTGAAGCGGTCTTTACTCGCTTGGTACAGGATAAAACCTGGGACCTTGTGATCGCCGCAGAGGGTAGCACCCAGATTCCGCCGGCAGTGGCGCTACGCACCATCAGTAAGCTGCAAAAAGATGTACCGGTTATCCTGTTGACCGAACGCAGTGGTTCCCAGCCAATTGTGGAGGGGTTAAAACAGGGTGCACGGGATGTGGTGACAGTAGATGAGGACCAGCACCTTCTGCTGGTGATTCAGCGAGAGATGCTCGCCTTGGATAACCGTCGCCAGGCACGCCTGCATGATCGTCGTTACCACGCAACTCTCGGTCGTGCCAAAGAGCTTCTGGACAGTTCCAAGGATGCAATAGCCTATGTATCCGATGGGCTAATCGTTTATGCCAATGACTCTTTCGCCGAGCGCTTTGGCTATGAAAGTGGTGAGGATGTTGAGTACCAGCCACTGATCGACATGCTGGCTGAAAATGAGCAGGGAGGCGCACGGGATTTTCTCAAGCGCTGTGCGATCGATAACAATGAAGTGGAAGCTAAGGAGTGGAAGTTTACTGCTCGAACCGTTGCAGGTGATCCGTTACCCACTCGCGCGGAGGTACTCAGTACTACTTACGAAGAGGAGCGCTGCCTGCAAGTGCGCATCGCCATGCGCAAGGGCGACACTGAGCAATTGGAAGCCCAACTCAGTGATATTAAAAACCGCGACCCGCTAACTGGCCTGTTTAATCGACAGCACTTTTTATCGTTACTCGACTCCACGATTAAATCTGCAGCGGACTCCCATCGCACCGGTGGCCTGATGTTTATCCGGGTGGATCGCTTTGCCGAGGAGGTGCAAAAGACCGTAGGCGTTGCAGGTGCAGACGCACTGCAGAAAGCCATGGCTGAACTGCTACAGGGATGCCAGCGAAGCGGTGATACCCTGGCGCATTATAGTGATGACAGCTTCTGCCTGTTGAGCCCGGATACCACGCCGGACAGTATTGAGCAGCGCGCGCGCGATATCCTGAAGAAAATTTCCGATACCATTTTTGACGCTGCAGGCAAAACCCAGCAGGTTACTGCCTCTATTGGAATTTCCCTGCTAAGCGAGGCCTCCAGTGGTTCACAGCAGGTGCTCGAGCAGGCGCAGGTGGCTCATAAGCAAGCTCTGGGAGAGGAGAGGCAGGGTGGCAATTTCGTCCTGTATGAGCCGGATACCGAAAGTGGCGCTGATGCTGATACTTACCACCGCGCTCGGGTGGTACAGGCCCTGGAGGCGGGAAACCTAAAGCTTTTATTCCAGCCGATCCTGAGCCTGCAGGGCACCGGGGAGCAAATGTATGAAGTGCTGGTGCGTATGCTCGATGACAAGGAAGAACTGGCACCACTGGCGTTCCTGCAGGAATTGGGCGACGCTGGTCTTTCCGCCAAGATGGACCGCTGGGTGATTCTCACCGCGATTAAGGCTGCCGCTGCGGCTCGCGCTAAGGGTAAGGATGTATCGCTGATGCTGCATATGACCACAGCTTCCCTGCTCGATACGAGTTTGCCTGCCTGGCTGGGGGTGGCTTTCAAGGCTGCCAAAGTTCCGCCAAGCACGGTGATTTTCCAGTTGCGCCAGGAGGACATCACCAGCAACCTGCACGCAGCGCGTGATTTCACTACCCAGGTGCAGCAGCTCGGTTGCCGTGTGGCTGTGTGCCACTTCGGTACCGGCTTGAACCCCTTCAAAGCTCTGGAGCATGTAAAGGTGGATATGGCCAAGGTAGATCCGTCGTTTGTGCGTGAAGTTCAGGACGAGGGAGAGAGCAGCGAATCTTTAGCCGGGCTGGTACAGCGTTTGGGTGAGGCAGAGACCAAGGTGATTGTGCCTCATATCGAGCAGGCCAGCATGTTACCCACCCTGTGGCAAACCGGTACCGATTATATCCAGGGCTACTATGTGCAGGCTCCGGCGGAGGAAATGAGTTTCGACTTTAGTCTGGATTAATTTCCGCAAGCCTATATCTGTAAGAAAAGCGCGTTTCCCATCGGGTTACGCGCTTTTTTTTACAGGACCTAGCTCTGTGAGGTCATACGTTGTAGCGGTTGCGCAGGGCAGCGATAGCATTGCGGGCCAGGGCGCCATACTCAGGCGCAGGCGCCGGTGCATTCTCCGGGGCTGTGCTCTCGCTCCAAGCGCGTTGTACGTGGTTTTGGCCGGCCTTCTGCTTGTACATCCTCGCCAGGCTAGCGTTGTAGCTCTTACTGGTGACGGTATCCACATGGTACCAGTGGGCCTTGGCACGGGAGTGGGAAACATCCATCAGCAAATAGCCGCGCTGGGTGACATTGACCCACTTTAAGTGCGGAATTAATCCGTCCATGGCGATCGCGGCTACGTCAGTTAGATGTGACTTATCGAGGAAGCTGGAGGTTACGCCGGGAGTTACAAACTCTCCCCCGAGAGCACCGCGACCGGTAAGGCGTCCGTATTCGAGAATGCTGAATGGGTTGCTGGCCAAGTCCCAGGCCCAGGAACTGTGAATATCTCCGGTGAGCACAAAGAAGTTTTCGATGTTGTTGTTGGCAATGTGATCGAATAACCGAGTACGGGAGGCGGTATAACCATCCCACTGATCCATGTTAATGGAGAAATCCTTGGCCAGGGTGAGCTGCGCCATCATCACCTGTTGTCCGAGTACCCGCCAGCGTACACCGTCCGATTGAGATTGGGTGAGGCCGCGGTACAACCATTCTTCCTGCTGTCGGCCGAGTAAGCTGCGCTCTGGATTGTCGGCTGTTTTCTGGTCAAACCAGTTGGCCTGTTCATCCCTTGCGGCGATGCGGGTATCCAGCATCATCAGGTCCATCAGGTTTCCGTAACGGAAACTGCGATAAATGGCTCTATCCCCAAATACGTCCAGAATGCCGTTGTCGCGGATGGGCATCCACTCGAAGTAGGCCTTATTTGCCACTGAGCGACGCACATACCAGTCACCTTCGCCATCTTGGGGATCGTGGTTTTCTGCCCCACCGGCCCAGGCATTGTTTGTGGTTTCGTGATCGTCCCAAACACAAATAAACGGGTGTTGGCGATGGACTTCCTGCAAGTCGGGGTCGGAACGATACTGGGCGTAGCGCAGGCGATAATCCTGGATACCCACCATTTCCTTCGCGGGGATAGGTTCGCGTCCAAGCCCGGTGCCGGTGCCAAAGCCGCCGGGGCCGTATTCATAGATGTAGTCACCCAGGTGCAGTACCACATCCAAATCGGGACGTTGAGCGATTTCACGGTAGACGTTGAAAAAGCCCATTGGATAGTTGGAGCAGCTGGTTACTGCAAAACGCAGGCGGTCCACATGACCTACAGGCAGGGTCCTGGTTCGCCCTACAGGAGAGTCCATGCTGTTGGAATAAAAACGGTAGTAGTAAGTTGTCCCAGGCTGCAGGCCACTGGCATCCACCTTGATGGTGTAGTCCACTTCGGGGCCGGTCATGCCGTTGCCGCTGTTCACTACCAGCGCCATTTCCGGGTCCAGGGCGATTTGCCAGCTATAGGGCACCATGGACTGGAATAAAGGGTCTTCCGATGGGGTAATCCTGGTCCAGAGAATCACGCGATCGGCCAGGGGATCACCGCTGGCAACGCCGTGCTGGAAAGGCTGCTGGCCGGAGCCGTAGGCCTTAAGAAGTGGCAGGGATGCCAGGCCGGCGCTGGAAAATTGCAGAAATCGCCTCCGGGACAAAGACATAGTGCTCTCCTTTTTATGTGCTTGTTATAAAGGACACGCAGTCTGTCTTCGAAAGGTGAACGCTTTGTTAATTTCCAGTCAGATTTTTTCTGAAGCAGCTCAATTAGTCGGTAAATTCGTCCGCAGCGAGCTAAAGTGAGACTTTTGTCTATTTTGAAGGCATTAAAAAGTATGACTGTCGGCTTGAGGATGCTTTGGGGGATGACCTTAGGGCTGTTACCGCCGCCGATTAACTCCCTATCATTCCGCATCTGTGCACTCTCGGGTATGCTGTGTCGCGATTAAAAACAGAACACCCTGGGAGTAGATCCATGTTGCCCCGCTTACTTTGCACCAGCCTGATTGTCGGCGGCCTCGCCGTAGCCGGCGGGTGCTCAAAGACCGAGCCGTCTAAAGTCGAAGCTGAGAGTGCAAGCGCGTCGGTAAAAGCAGCCGCCGTGATTGAAAAGAAAAGTGCCGCTGAGAAGGCGCCTGAATCCGGTGTGGATTACCACTCCTTTGCCAACAGTAATGACTACCAGGTACAGCACCTGGATCTGGACCTGACTGTAGACTTCTCCCGCAAGGTTCTCGAGGGCGAAGCCCAGCTGGACTTCAAGCGCCTCAACGACAAGAACCTGCCGATGGTGCTCGACACCCGCGAGCTGGAAGTGGTTTCTGTAGCAGCCAATGGTGCGCCGGTGAAATTCTCCATGGGCGAGAAAGACGGTCACCTGGGCACCCCGCTGAATATTGAGTTGCCGGAAGATGCCAACAGCATCACCATCCGCTATCGCACAGTGCCTGGCGCCTCTGGCGTACAGTGGCTTGAGCCTCAACAGACGGCGGGCAAGAAGCACCCGTTCTTGTTCACTCAGGCCCAGGCGATCCATGCGCGTAGCTTTATTCCGCTGCAGGACTCCCCGAAAGTTCGTATCACTTACAAGGCGACCGTTCGTACCCCGAAAGAACTGCGCGCGGTGATGAGTGCGAACAATGACCCGCAGGCGGCCAAAGATGGCGTTTACGAGTTCGAAATGCCCCAGCGCATTCCCTCCTACCTGATCGCCCTGGCGGTTGGCGACCTGCAATTCAAACCCATGGGCAAGCGCACTGGTGTCTACGCCGAACCCTCCATGTTGGAATCTGCAGCGGCGGAGTTCGCCGATACCGAATCCATGCTGGAGGTGACCGAGAAGGTTTACGGCCCCTACCATTGGGACCGCTATGACCTGCTGATCCTGCCGCCCAGCTTCCCCTTTGGCGGTATGGAAAACCCGCGTCTGAGCTTTATCACTCCAACCGTAATCGCCGGTGACAAAAGCCTGGTGGCCCTGATCGCCCACGAATTGGCCCATTCCTGGTCCGGCAATCTGGTGACCAATGCCAGCTGGCGCGACTTATGGCTGAACGAGGGCTTCACTACTTACCTGACCAACCGCATCATGCAGTTTGTCTATGGTGACGAGCGTTACCAGATGGAAATGGCCCTGGGTTATGACGATCTGCAAGCGGACCTCGCGGACAAAGAGCCCCGCGATGAGATTATGGCGATCGACCTGCGCGGCCGTGATCCCGATGAAGTGTTCTCCAATATTCCCTACGAGAAAGGTTCACTGTTCCTGTATGAGCTGGAGCAGAAAGTAGGCCGCGAAGCGTTTGACCGCTTCCTGATGGAGTACTTCAACCACTTCTCCTTCCAGAGCATCACCACTGAGGACTTCGTTAAGTACCTCGACAAGACCCTGCTGGTTGAGCACGCCGATAAACTGGATCGCGAGCGGATTCACCAGTGGATCTTCGAGCCGGGTATTCCCGAAGGTGCACCGCACCCGCAGTCCGATGCCTTCAGCAAGTTGGACCCGGTGCGTCAGCAATGGTTGGACGGCAAATTGGCGGCGAAGGATATCGATACCAAAGGCTGGACCTTCCATCAGTGGAAGTATTTCCTCGACGGTATGCCTGAGAAGCTGACGGAAGCGCAGTTGAAAGAACTGGACAGCGCCTTTGGCCTGACCAAATCCCGCAATAACGAAGTGGCCTTCAGCTGGCTGATGATTGCTGTGCGCAATGACTATGAGCCGGCCTTCGATCGTTTGGAGAGCTTCCTCACCAGCATCGGCCGCAACAAGTTCCTGCGCCCGCTGTATCGCAATATGGTTGAGTCTGGGAAACAGGATGTGGCCGCACGCATTTTCGAGCGCGCCAAGGTGGGGTATCACCCGCTGACGGTGAAAGTGAACAGCCTGGTAATTTACGGTAAGAAAGAGGGCTAGATCGACCTTCGTCGCTTGTGCGATTTTGGTGCTGTGCACCGAAATCGCCGCCCTTTATACCGATTGGGGCCAGTGCAACACTGGCTACCAACAAGTTTTCCCTGGTTTTTTATCTGCATCTTCCCATTTTTACTCTTTCCAAAGATTAACAAAATAAATCCGCTAAAGTGGCTTTTGGGTACCGTTTGAGCGGCGGGCAATACTAAAAAATGCCTGTGTAATCTCTTGTGTAGCAAAGCTGAACGAATTGGTACAAAAAGAAGATTTTCACGTCAATTTTCTGGCATAAAAATCATTAAACTGCTGTTCAAAGCGGAACCCTTTGCGTACCCTGCTGCTCGAATAAAAATCCATTAAGGCAAAGGGAGGTACCTGTGTACAGACGGATTTTAATGCTGGCTTTTCTCAGTTTTTTGGCCGTTGGCTGTGAGTATGAGCCGAGCGCCTGTTCTGATAACCGGCCGAATTCATTTCCCTTCCCACATGCAATGACCTGACTTTTCCTGGGGCAGCTTCAGGGTTGCCCCAGCTCGGCAATCTGGCGGTCGTTAAGGCCGAATAGGTATAGTGCCGCATCAAGACCGAATAGGGTGATCGCCTGTGGTGCCTCCAGGAGTACCTTAGGCTTTGGGTGAATCGCGATACCCAGGGCACCCAGGTTCAACATGGGGATATCATTGGCCCCGTCCCCGACTGCAATCACTTGTTCCAGCGACAGCCCCATATTCCTTGCTGTTTCCTCCAGCAACAACCGCTTGCGCGTTCCGTCCACGATAGGTTCTATCACTTCACCGGTGAGTGCACCCTCGGCAAATTCCAAATCATTGGCGTATATCAAATCTACGGCAAGTCGTTCCCTCTGCAGGAAGTTGGCGAAGTAAGTAAAGCCCCCGGACAGAATGACGGTTTTGCACTCAAGCTCACGCAGGCAGTACAACAGTTTCTGTGCCCCTTTCTTTAGGGGCAATTGTTGGGCAATTTCTGCCAGGCGCTGTTCGGAGAAGCCCTTGAGTAGCGCCATACGTTTTTTGAAACTATCCCGGAAATCCAGCTCGCCACGCATCGCGGCTGCGGTGATGGCTGCTACCTGATCGCCGATACCGGTAACCTTGGCCAGCTCGTCGATCACCTCCGCATCAATTAGAGTGGAATCCATGTCGAAGCCTGCCAGTGTCGGTACTCTCTGGCTGGCCCCATCCTGTAAAACCAGGTCGGCTCCGATTTCCTCGGCCAGTTGCAGGCAAGCGAAACGCGCAGGGGAAAATTCCAACTCAGCACTGAGCTGGAGGCGAATTACCGTGCACTCATGCCGGTGGGCGAGAGTGTCGATAGTGTTGATTTGCCATTGTTGTTCGGTACAAAGCTTTAGTACGCGTTGTAGCTGTGTCAGGGTGGCGGCTGGGCTCAGAAGGGTTAAACACCAAGGGGACTGTACGACTGAAGGCTTAGCACTGGGCAAGCTCAGCTCACAACTGGTGGCGTCCGGAAAAGGGTCTGCACCTCTGTATTCAAGCCCCAGTCGCGCATAGTTGCCGCTATAGGTGAGGTAGCGCACAGGGCTGTCCAGGGGCGACTGGATAACTTGTGCCAGGGGCAGATGAAATTCTTGTGCTTTTGTCTCGTCGCCCATGGCGCAGCTCCCCAATTTAATCAATAAGCGACGCATTATAGCTCTAGCGGGAATCTTCGTTAAAATCAGCGCCGCAGCCTGGGCCCGCTTATTTGTTACAAAATAAAAAAACCCGTGGAACTATTTTGTTGCCGGATCGACCAACGGCACAGGAAATTACACTGGGCCTTATTGGCTTTTTGTGAGGATAAAATACGCCGCGGCCGCAGGCCGTCGTGAGCCTAAAAACACCAGTGGGTCCATGCACCTTTGCCAGTGTTTTTTGGGCGACGTCTTTATCAGTCAGGATGATTTATAAAGACGAAAGGAAAAAGAAACGCAAGGTAATAAAAAAACAAGGCAAGGTATTTCAGCCGCTTAATATGTCTGTATCGATTATTTCTCTGTTGCGCAAGTTGCCCGAACAATTTGCACGCCTATCTAAACGTATTCGCCAGCGCCTGCTGGCCGTAGCGATTTGGGTGATTCTGGCCGTATTCTGCAGCGCTGCTCTTGGCCATTACTATGGGCAGCGACATGCTGATGCTGTGGAAAAAGACCGGGCCTCGGCGCAGGCTGCCGCCAGTTTTCTCGCAGGGCAGAGCCTGGAGCGTATCGTTGCTGATGATCGAATCAGCATGCAGCTACTGGCCCGGCAATTACTAGAGTTGCCTGCCGTCATTGGTATCTCTATTGAAGATGTGGAGTCCAATAGTCTGGCAGAAGTGGGCGATTTAAAAAATGGTGAGACCATCAGTGTGCCAGTTGTGTTACACGATAGTATCGCTGGCAATGTTACCGTGGCCCTGGCTCCCGGTGCGGGTGTTACTTTTCCTTGGGCCAGTTTGTTGCTGACCCTGGTCTTTGCTTTGCCTTTTAGTGCAGTGGCGGCACTGATGGCAGGAGGCTTCTCCGCACCGCGCAGTCTGCCTTCTGAAGAGTCTCACGCATCGGTGAATATTCCTGAAGAAAAAGGGGACTCTATAGGCCTTTACCTGCGCCCCCTGAATTGGGCTCAGTTGACCAACCAACTGAGCCGCAGTGCGCTTGAGGGAATACAGCGGGAACTGGATGGGCGCATGCAGCTACTGCGCCGAATTTACGGTGCCCACCCTCTGAGTAGCGCCGGGCCTCAGGTTGGCCTGGGGTTTTCCGGCACTGATGCAGCCTTTCGCGCGGTCTGCTGTGGTCTATTGTTGCGGGAGATGCAGAGTGTCAGCCGAGCCACTGGTCTGAAGCTGGCCCTGGCTGTGGTGCCCTGCGAGCCTGGCTCGCCGGACTTCTCCGCCGAGCAGCTGCTAAATCAATCCCGTGGATTGTTCCTGCATCCGGAGCTGCTGGAGGAAACCTCCCTGGCCGGACGCATCGAGCACCATGGCGCTGGCTGGAACCTGGAAGTTACGGGGCTGACGCCCTCGTATCAAAAGTTGCTTAACAACCAGTTGCAACAACTATTGGGCGCCTGAATACCTACCGCTGGTCACAGCGGCGAGTAAATGACCCGTTTGCTCTCCGTAGTTATTTTTTGGCACCTGCCTTACGTTTACGTTAACGTAAACTCTTGTTAGGCTTGGTTGCGTCTCGAGGAAGTACTTATGAAAGCCAAAGCCAGTATCGTAGAGCCCCATAGTTACAGTATTTCGGAGTTGGCCCGTGAATTTGATATCACTACCCGCGCCATCCGTTTCTATGAGGACAAGGGACTGCTCAAACCTGAGCGGCGCGGCCAGACCCGTGTTTATAGCCCTGAGGAGCGGGTACGGCTGAAGCTGATTTTGCGCGGTAAGCGCTTGGGGTTCTCCCTGGATGAGAGCCGCGAGATTATCGATATGTACGATCCCGCTCATGGCAATGTGGAGCAGTTGCAGCGCCTGCTGGAGCGCATTGCCCAGAAGCGTGCACTGTTGCAGCAGCAGCTGAGAGATATAGAAAGCCTGATGGGGGAGCTGGACGAAGCCGAGGTCCGTGCACAAGCGGCCCTGGTGAAGAGCCGCAGAGAGGACAACCCCTAAACCAAAATCCTGAAAATTTCGGCAAGTGTGCGATTGCCGGTGACCTCCAGAGGTTTTACGGGGGCGCCTGATGTAACGGCAGTCGCAGGCGCGGCCAATTTAATTAAAACTCGCAAATTTAACGTGGAGTCATTATGAATACCTCCTACCCAACTCTGAATTTCGGTCTCGGTGAAGAGATCGATATGCTCCGTGACATGGTTTACAAGTTCTGCCAGGCGGAGCTGGCCCCACGCGCGGCGCAGATCGATGAAGACAACCTGTTCCCAGCGGATATGTGGAAGAAGTTTGGCGAGCTGGGTCTGCTGGGCATGACCGTGGAAGAGGAGTTCGGCGGTTCCAATATGGGTTACCTGGCACACGCTGTGGCCATGGAAGAGATTTCCCGCGCCTCTGCTTCTGTGGGCTTGTCCTACGGTGCCCACTCCAACCTGTGCGTAAACCAGATCCGTAAAAATGGTACCCGCGAGCAGAAGCTCAAATACCTGCCCAAGCTGTGTTCCGGTGAACATGTGGGCGCCTTGGCCATGAGTGAACCCAACTCCGGTTCCGACGTGGTAAGTCTGCAACTGCGCGCCGAGAAGCGCGGTGATCGCTTTATTTTGAACGGCAATAAAATGTGGATCACCAACGGTCCCGATGCCGATACCTATGTGATCTACGCGCGCACTGAGCCGGGCATCAGCTCCGGTGGTATCACTGCATTTATCGTTGAGCGCGGTTTTGCCGGCTTCTCCCAGGCGCAAAAGCTCGACAAGCTGGGCATGCGCGGTTCCAACACCTGTGAGCTGGTGTTCGAAGACTGTGAAGTGCCGGAAGAAAATATCCTCGGTGAACTGAATGGCGGTGTACGCGTATTGATGAGCGGTCTCGACTACGAGCGCACCATTCTCTCCGGAGGCCCTGTCGGTATTATGCAGGCCTGCCTGGATGTGGTGGTTCCCTATATTCACGAGCGCAAGCAGTTCGGCAAGGCCATCGGTGAATTCCAGTTGATGCAGGGCAAGATCGCCGATATGTACGCTGACCTGAATGCCAGCCGCTCTTACCTGTACGCTGTGGCCCGGGCTTGTGATCGCGGTGAGGACTCGCGCAAGGACGCCGCCGCTGTAATCCTGTTTACTGCGGAGCGCGCAACACAGATGGCCCTGCAGGCTATCCAGACACTGGGTGGCAATGGCTACATCAACGAGTACGCTACCGGTCGTCTGCTGCGCGATGCCAAGCTCTACGAAATCGGCGCGGGCACTTCTGAAGTGCGCCGTATGCTGATTGGTCGCGAGCTGTTTAAAGAGACCCGCTAAGGCTGGGCATTTCTTCTCGCCGCCGGCGCCTGCCGGCGGCAGCTGTCTCCAGCCGGGCACTGCGGCAATAAGCTGCGCCCTGTGGAGGTCTTTTCTCCGGGAAAGTGAATCGGACTTTATGAATCAGTTGCAGAGCAAAATAAACACGCGCGATACCGCCTTTGGCGAAAACCGCGAGCAGATGCAGGCGCTGGTGGCAGACCTGCGCGAGAAAGTGGAAGCCATCGCCCAGGGCGGCGGCGAGCGCGCAAGGGAAAAACACCTGGCGCGAGGAAAATTATTGCCACGGGACCGTATCGATGCGCTGCTCGATCCGGGTAGCCCTTTTATGGAATTTTCCCAGCTGGCCGCTCACGAGGTTTACGGTGAGGATGTTCCGGCTGCGGGTATTATTACCGGCATCGGCACCGTCTCCGGTCAGCCCTGTGTGATAGTGGCCAACGATGCCACTGTAAAAGGTGGAACCTATTATCCCCTCACAGTAAAAAAACACCTGCGCGCGCAGACCATCGCCGAGCAGAACAATCTGCCGTGCATTTACCTGGTGGATTCCGGTGGTGCCAATTTGCCGCGCCAGGACGACGTTTTCCCAGACCGTGAGCACTTCGGTCGCATCTTCTTTAACCAGGCCAATCTCTCTGCACAGAATATTCCGCAGATCGCGGTGGTTATGGGTAGCTGCACCGCCGGTGGAGCCTATGTGCCGGCCATGGCAGACGAATCCATTATGGTGAAAGAGCAGGCCACCATCTTCCTGGCGGGCCCGCCCCTGGTGAAAGCGGCCACCGGTGAAGAAGTTTCCGCTGAGGAGCTCGGCGGTGCCGAGGTGCACTGTCGCACTTCCGGGGTTTCTGATCACTACGCCAATAACGACGTACATGCGCTGCAGTTGGCGCGGCGCTCTGTAGCGCGCCTGAATCGCATCAAAAATCCCGGCCTGGATATCCAAAAGCCAGTGGAGCCGATTTATCCACCGGAAGATATTTACGGTGTGGTGCCCAAGGATTCGCGCCAGCCTTTTGACGTGCGCGAGATTATCGCGCGGGTTGTGGACGGATCGGAGTTCGATGAATTTAAAGCGTTGTACGGCACCACTCTGGTAACTGGTTTTGCCCGTATCCAGGGCTATCCGGTGGGAATTGTTGCCAACAACGGCATCCTGTTTGCGGAGAGTGCACAGAAGGGCGCGCACTTTATTGAGCTGTGTGCGCAGCGCAAGATTCCATTGGTTTTCCTGCAAAATATCACTGGTTTCATGGTGGGCAAACAGTACGAGGCGGGCGGCATCGCCAAACACGGCGCCAAGATGGTGACCGCTGTCGCTACCGCCAAGGTGCCCAAAATTACCATCCTCATCGGCGGCTCTTTCGGCGCCGGTAACTACGGTATGTGTGGCCGCGCCTACGATCCCAACTTCCTGTTTATGTGGCCCAATGCGCGCATCTCGGTTATGGGGGGTGAACAGGCTGCTGGCGTATTGGCCCAGGTGAAGCGCGACCAGATGGCCGCCCGGGGTGAATCCTGGAGCGAAGAGGAAGAGCGCCAGTTTAAACAGCCGATTGTGGATAACTACGAACACCAGGGGCACCCCTACTACGCCTCCGCGCGCTTGTGGGATGACGGCGTTATCGATCCGGCGGATACCCGCCGCGTGCTCGGTCTGTGCCTGGCGGCGGCGAGCCACAAGGAGCCGGAAGAGACCAGGTTCGGCGTGTTCCGTATGTAAGGAACCGTGGTTGCGGCGCCAATGAAATGTTCCGGTGCCGCTTTTGAGAGACGCCCCAATCGAGGAATAACAATGAGCGATAAATTGCTGTGCGAAGTGGATAGCGAGGGCGTGGCCACGGTCACCCTGAACCGGCCGGAAATCCACAACGCTTTTGATGATGAACTGATCCACGAGCTGGCCACCACCTTTGACACCCTGGCGCAAAACCCCGCTGTACGTGTGTTGGTACTGGCTTCCAATGGCAAGAGCTTTTCTGCCGGAGCCGACCTCAACTGGATGAAGCGCATGGCGACCTACTCAGAAGAGGAAAACCGCCGAGACGCCGCTGCGCTTGCCGCCATGCTGTACAAGCTCGATACCTTCCCTGCGCCTACTATCGCGCGGGTACAGGGCGCTGCATTTGGCGGGGCCGTGGGCCTGGTGAGCTGCTGCGATATGGCCGTGGCCTCTGAGCGCGCCAGCTTCTGTTTGTCTGAAGTCAAAATCGGGCTGCTGCCCGCCACCATCAGCCCCTATGTCATCAATGCGATCGGCACCCGCCACGCGCGCCGTTACTTTGTTACGGCGGAGCGCTTCTCCGCCGAGCGCGCGGAACAAATGGGCTTGGTATCCGAAGTCTGCGCCGAGGGCGACCTGGACCTGCATGTGCAGAAATTAGTGAATGCCATCGCCGATAATGGCCCCAAAGCGGTCGCCATGGCCAAGCAACTGGCCATGTCCATGTCCAACCGGGTTATCAACGATGAATTGCAGGGCCAGACCAGCGCGCTGATCGCTGCCGTGCGTGTATCGCCGGAAGGACAGGAAGGGTTGAGTGCGTTTTTGGAAAAGCGCGCACCCAAGTGGATGAATGGTGGCGAAGGATAATTTTATGATTCGCAAACTGTTAATAGCTAATCGCGGCGAAATCGCCTGCCGTATTATAAAGACCGCCCGCCGCCTGGGGGTGGCCACCGTTGCCGTCTATTCCGATGCGGATGCCGACGCCCTGCATGTGCAGATGGCGGACGAAGCGGTACACCTGGGTCCGGCGCCGGCCAGGGATTCCTACCTGGATATTGACAAGGTATTGGGTGCTGCGAAGCAGACAGGCGCGGATGCCATCCATCCGGGTTACGGCTTCCTGTCGGAAAATGCCGAGTTTTGCCGCGCCTGCGATAGCGCCGGCATTATTTTTGTCGGCCCGCCCACCGGCGCGATTGAGGCGATGGGCTCCAAGTCCGCCGCCAAACGTATTATGGAAGAGGCCAATGTGCCCCTGGTGCCCGGTTACCACGGCACCAACCAAAATGAAGAGCTGCTGGAAGGTCACGCCAACCGCATCGGTTACCCGGTATTGCTGAAAGCCGCTGCCGGCGGTGGTGGTAAGGGCATGCGCCGTGTCGACAGTGCCGGTGAATTCCACGAAGCACTGGGCGCTGCCAAGCGTGAGGCCATGAATGCCTTTGGCGACGACATCATGCTGCTGGAGCGCTATGTGGTGAGTCCCCGCCATGTGGAAATTCAGGTGTTCTGCGATCAGCAGGGCAACGGTGTCTATCTGTTTGAGCGGGATTGCTCGGTGCAGCGCCGCCACCAAAAAGTAGTGGAGGAAGCTCCCGCACCGGGCATGACTCCGGAGCTGCGCGCCCGCATGGGTGAAGCGGCTCTGCGTGCGGCCCACGCGATTGGTTACGTGGGTGCCGGCACGGTGGAATTCCTGCTGGATGCCAGCGGTGCCTTCTACTTTATGGAAATGAATACCCGCCTGCAGGTGGAGCACCCGGTTACGGAAATGATCACTGCCCAGGACCTGGTGGCCTGGCAGCTGTCAGTTGCCGCTGGCGATACCCTGCCCATGGGCCAGGATGAGCTGCAGATCAATGGCCACGCCATGGAAGTGCGCATCTACGCCGAAGACCCGGATAATGATTTCCTGCCGGCAACTGGCGTGTTGGTGCGCCACCAGCCCCCGGCGGAAGGCGAGGGCGTGCGGGTGGACACCGGCGTGCAGACCGGCGATGAAATCAGTGTGCATTACGACCCGATGATCGCCAAATTGATCTGCCACGGCCGCACCCGCAAAGAAGCCCTGGCCAAACTGGATCGCGCATTGCGTGATTATCAGATTGCCGGTGTGCGCCACAATATCGAATTCCTGCGCAGAGTGATCAATCACCAGGCATTTGCCAGCGGTTGTATTTCGACCCACTTTATCGAGGATTACGAAGCGGAAGTACTGCACCAGGAGCAGACACTGACGCCGCTGAAATGCGCTGCTATTGCCGGTTATTTGCAGCAGCGTGAAGAGCGCGATCTGCGCAACAGCGCACCCCAGCGGGATCCTTTCTCTCCCTGGCATAATGGCGATAACTGGCGCAATGCTCTGGCCGGCAGTCGCACCCAGACGGTGGACTACCGTGGCCAGCACGCTCAAATTCGCTTTGTTGCAGAGGGCGATAGCCTGCGCTGGACTTGCGATGCCTTGCCTGAGGAACATAACAGCGGTGACATTCGCCTGCTGCCGGGACGCGACTTGATGCTGGTGGATGGCCGTCGCATGAGTTTCTCCGCCGTGGATACCCGCGATGGTGGTGCTGTATTTATCGATGGCACCCAGGTGGAATTCAAGTTGCTGCCACCAGATATCGGTGAGAGCAATGACCAGGCCCACGGCCTCGATGCCCCCATGAACGGCACCATAATTTCGCTGCTGGTTGAGCCCGGCTCTACAGTAGAAAAAGACCAGCCGCTACTGGTCATGGAAGCCATGAAAATGGAACACACCCTGCGGGCTCCAGCAGCCGGCACTGTGCAGCAGTTCTTCTGCGCCGAAGGTGAATTAGTGGATGGCGGTAGCCTGCTGGTGGATTTTGCCGGGGAGGAACAGTAATGACTTTGCCCAAGCAAGTCAAAATCGTCGAAGTGGGCCCCCGCGATGGGTTGCAAAATGAAAAGCAGCCTATCTCTGTGGAGACCCGTATCGCGCTGGTGGACAAGCTCAGTGCCAGCGGGCTGTCGGTTATTGAAGCCGGCAGCTTTGTCAGCCCCAAGTGGGTACCGCAAATGGCCGCCAGCGAGGAAGTGCTGGCGGGTATCCAGCGCAAAGACGGTGTTATCTACAGCGCCCTCACGCCAAACTTAAAAGGCTATGAGCGCGCAGTGGAAGCCAAAGCGGATGAGGTCGCCGTATTCGGCGCGGCCTCAGAAGCCTTCACCCAGAAAAATATTAATTGCAGTATTGCTGAGAGTCTTGAGCGCTTCCGTCCACTGGTGGAAAAAGCCAAGCAAGGCGGTATACCCGTGCGCGGATACGTATCCTGCGTACTTGGTTGCCCCTATGAAGGCGATATTGATCCGGCCAAAGTGGCAGAAGTCAGTGCCGCTCTATTGGAAATGGGTTGCTACGAAATTTCCTTGGGCGACACCATCGGTGTCGGCACCCCGGAAGCCGCCAAGCGTATGCTGAAACAGGTGATGGCCCGTGTACCTGTGGAAAAACTTGCGGTGCATTTCCACGATACCTACGGCCAGGCCTTGGCCAATATCTACGCGGCCTTACAAATGGGTGTCGCAGTAGTAGATTCCGCCGTAGCTGGCCTGGGCGGCTGCCCCTATGCCCGCGGCGCTTCCGGTAATGTTGCCAGTGAGGATGTACTCTATATGCTCAATGGCATGGGTATTGAAACCGGCGTGGATTTGCAGTTGCTGGCAGAGGCTGGGAACTTTATTTCTGAACAGCTGGGGCGGGAGACCAACTCCCGTGTGGCCAAGGCTTTGGTGCCTTGCTGAGAAATTTCTAGGGCGGTTGGAACACCGCCCAGATACTATGGATTCACTTATTAGCGAAGATCAGATATTTACCCGATAAATTAGTGGGTAATTATTTCCGTTACCTTCCCTGCAATCCTCTACTCCAAAACCTACAGTATTAGATTTTGCAAAATATGCAGACAAAAGTGATGAGAATTGCTCTTTCGTGTCATTATTATTTGTTCCATCATTGCGGTCGAATTCTATGACTACATGGTTGCTGGAAGCTGATGGGCAGCCTTCCCCTAATTCGTTGCCGCTAGCATTTGGTGAGAATTTAATAACTGCATAGTATTTATAGGTAGTAATGCCTTCGATAGTTTTATTAGGCTCAATTGTACTTGATGCAAAACTGGTGCTGGCTAGTAGCGCTAGTAGTAGTCCGGAGAATAAATTTTTCATTTTCATAATATAATTAAAAACTCTTAACTCACTTAAAGTGTAATGAAAATCATCTGTCAATTTTTAGCCCGGCCATTTTATGGTTAATTAAGAAAGATTGAAATCGATTTATTATTATTTTGTACCCCTCGTTTAATTGGAATTAACCGCCATATTTGCAAGTGATAGTTATTACCAGAAGCTCCCGTGCTGCGCCTAAAAAAGGAAAGAGTAGGTGTGGATAATAATTTTTAACCTGGGTTTTTTGGTTTTCTATATAGGGTTAATTGTCGCAGGTGGTAAGCTTTTTTGTTTCTATTTCAGTAAGTTTTTGTTGGTTGGTTGTTTTAAGCCTATAGCTAGAAATTGCTGTATTTGCTTCTTATTGTCTTATTAAATTTGAGTTGTTGAATAATGATAGCCAATCAATACTCCGGTCTTGAGTTGAGATTAAAGGTTATCTGTTTAGTGATTATTTTCCGGTTTAGGCGCCAATACCTTAAACGGTCGCATCATATCGTAATCTTCATGGGAGAGTAGATGACAGTGCCATACATAGAGGCCCTCACGGTCAAAGCGAGCTATTACCCGTGTTACTTGGCCGGGAAGGGCAATGACCGTATCTTTAGGGCCGCTTTCTTCTGGTTGTGGTGGAAGGGGTTTCCCCTGTAGAGATGTTACTTCCAGTCGTGCCCCCTGAAATACCTTATCGGTATGCATAAATTTCTGCGGCTTGGGGATAAGTTTGCCTTTAAAAGGCTGACGATCCAGCACTTGGAATTCCACCAGATGAATATGGATTGGATGAGCCGATACTGTAGGGTTGTATATCTCCCAGATCTCTACGGCGTTGTGCTGGATAATTTCCGTGGTAGGGTCCTCGAAAAATAGGGAGCCTTCTTTTACTGGACCTAACATCAGCAGATTACGGCCATAGGGGTCGTCCAGGCGGTAGGTGGCAAGCTGTCGTGTGTAGTTCGCTTGACTAAGCCTATTAAGTGGAGGGCGCAGGGGAGTATTCAAGGTTAGCTTTAAATCTCCAATCATATCTTTGACCGCTGCTTTCTGTTTATCGGGAGAGGCTTTTGCAGGCGCCGAAGCAATATGGAATTGCAAAACTTGGCCAGTGGTATCGGGGTCGGTAGCTGGTGTGGTGCCACCGCGCCCATCACTTAATACACGTTTACCATCAGGGTTGTATACCAGTGGAATTGAACTCTTTGGATCATTGGCCTCTACAAATCCCTTAAAAGGGATATCCGGTCCAAAATTTCGCAGTGTCAGTTTGTGTCCTTCATAACCACTGAAATCCACTAAAACATCTGCTCGCTCTGCGGGCGCCAATACCAGCTCGTTCAGTTGCACAGGGAGATCGAGAAAGCCACCGTCGCTGCCGACCTGCACAAAGGGGGTACCTTCGTCGATCCTGAGTATCAGTGTGCGTGTATCGGACGCATTGAGTAATCGCAGTCGATAAACGTGCGGTGTGACGTTGACTTTGGGCCAAGCCATGCCGTTTACCAACATAAAATTGCCAAAAAATTCGTCCAGGTGAGAAGGGTTGGGCCAATTGGCCTTCACTGCCTTGTGGGAAACCGGTGATGGAGGCTGGTCCCTCCAACCAGGAAAATAGAGCTGCCCATCTGAGCTAAACAGGCTGTCTGTAATAGCGGCAACCAAGGTACGCTCTTCTGTGGGAAGTAGTTTTTCCTGTATCAGGCGATCTTCATTGTCGTCGCCGACCAAGTAAAAACCGAATAATCCTGCATAAACATTAAGTCGGGTCATTCCCAGGGTGTGATCGTGATACCAGATAGTGGTGGCATCCTGGGAGTTGTCGTATTCGTAAATCTTTTTTTCAAATAACGGGCCCGTCTCGTGATAATTTCGTGTGTACCAAGCGAGGGGATTGCCGTCACTTTTCCATTCTGTATGCCCGCCGTGAAGATGAATAACCATGGGTACAGCTTTGGGATCTTTTACATCGGCGAGGTGAATGGATCGATCCACCGGAAATAGATGCGGCCCCGGTAGCTCATTGGCCCAGTGTACAAA
Organism: Microbulbifer sp. NBRC 101763; assembly: GCF_040371615.1. Taxonomy (NCBI): domain Bacteria; kingdom Pseudomonadati; phylum Pseudomonadota; class Gammaproteobacteria; order Cellvibrionales; family Microbulbiferaceae; genus Microbulbifer; species Microbulbifer sp. NBRC 101763. The sequence continues at coordinate 126,003 of NZ_BAABQV010000009.1, read as the reverse complement.
TACCGGTTGGCCTTCCCGGGCGCGAATAGTAGGGCCGGGAGAGTGGATGCGACCTGCATACTCAAAACCCCAGGCCTTTGTCATTAAACGTTTGCCTTCCTTATCCCGTAGCCCCATCCAAACCTGGGTGGGCCTTGCTGGCAGTTTGAGTGGAGCTGAGCTCTTGGGTCGGATCTCTACAGGTATTGGCAGCTCGTTAACGAATTTATCCACAGTTGTTGGATCCAGGAGGGTCAGGGGAGGTGCCTTGACGACGGAAATTTTTTCCTCGCTAGCAATTAGGGAAACAGGAAGTGATAACAATAGGCAGAAGAATATCCGAAGCATTGGCTGCTCATGGTGGTTCGTATTTAACAGCCAAGTATAGGTAAGGGAGTACTGTCAGATCGGAGAGACCTTAAGTGCAGACAAAGGCGCACAGGGCCCTTACCTGATGCGACCCTTCACTAGATAAAGCGATTGATCGCCGTTTTGGCATTGTCCTGATAGGTAGGGTTGTCCAGGTCCGGGAAAAGCTTCCGCTGTTCACCTAGAGGTCCTGTCAATCCGCGTTCACTGCCGTAAAAAATACCTGTGCGGAAGGATGTTGTATCCAGCAGGGCATCGATATAGCGCTTGGCGCCTATTTCGACTTTGTGGGCTTTGCCCAATAGCAGCATAATCCGCATCATGCCCTTCATCATATATTGCTTGAATAACGACAGTGTATTGAAGCCCTCTGTGCCTACAGTAGCCCCCGGACTCATGGTTACGAAGCGGATATGGGGGAATTCCCGTGCCATGGAAGACATCCATAGGGCGCCCATATACTTTATCGGACCATAGGGCACCGTAGCGTCTTTGGTACTGGCATAGAGCTCTCCTTCACAGATCTGCATAAATTCCTCCACAGAGGCGCTTTTCAGGTCTGGTTGCTTCATACCCATCTCTTTTACGCCGCGGGCGGCCTCGGAGCCGGCGTAGATAGCAGCCTGGGTTAATTTATTGGCTTTCAGCAACTCGTTAGTCAGTAGTGCATGCCCGAGCAGGTTGACGGCGAAAATTTGTGTGACTCCCTCAGGGGTTTTCTTATAAAACTCTTTACCTCCAGTGCCGCCAGCATTCATAACCAGTGCATCAATTGGGGAGTCTAAGGTTTGAACCGCCTCTTTCACGGATTGTTGATCTGCGACATCGATCAGCAATACTTCGAAGATATTCCTGCCTGTTTCCGACATCAGCTCGGCCTGGGCTTCTTTGACTCTCTGCAGATTGCGGCAGCCGAGATAGATCTTGTTAATCTGCTGGTACTCCGCCAGTTGCTTGGCGCACTCCCTGCCTAAGCCTGCATTCGCTCCGGTAATCAATACACTCTTAATCATCTTTCTGTCTCTGTGGATATTGGGAACTGGTGCCCGGATATGGATATACCCGGCTGTTGGAGGGAAAGATAAGCGGTTAAGCGCCTCGGGTTTTGATATTTCTTGCTGTCCTCATGGGATACCAAGACCGCAAGAAATATCAAAAATTGGGCCTTACCGACCAATATGATTAGGTCATCTCTTCAAATACGGCAAACTAAGGTGACACTGTGAATCAGGCGAGTTCTATAGAAAGAAAAATTTTCCAATTGTTAGTGGTAGCACTGGCAGTGATCTGTTTTGTTCCTGGCGGGATCAGTGCATTTGGGGGGCTGAATGGCAGTGCTGCCCTGAGTGGTGGTGCTATGCTTTTCGGCCCGGATAGCCCCTTGAGAGGATTTGGGGATAATCAATATCGATTTGCCTTTGGTGTTTTCTTTGCCCAGGGGTTGGTTCTACTGTATTTCCTGAGCAATATCGAAAAACATAAAGCATTGTTTTACTTCGTGGCTTTATCCCTCTTCATTGGCGGTCTGGGTCGCTTAAGCAATATTCTGGAATTTGGATTGGTGGATGACCAGGTCTTACCGCCTACAATTATTGAGCTTGCGATAGTTCCACTTCTGGTTTTTTGGCATAGGCGAGTGGCCTCTCAAAGTTAGTCATTAGAAGCTCTTAGTCAAGCAACTTAAAATTTTTTATGCTTAAGAGGTTATTGCTTTGTTACCAGTATTTTTACATATAGAGTCTTCACCAAACCTACAGGAATCGCAGGCTCTTCAGCAGTATATAGGTTTGGCTCCGCAATTAATGCAACAGTATGGGGGGGTGCCTATCGCCTCTTATGATGTGGAAGAAGCCCTGGACGGAGGTCGGTCACCAAAGGCATTTGTTGTGGTATCTTTTCCGGATCGGGAGGCGATCTATGCATTCTTCAATGATCCAGCCTACCAGGCGATCATTCCTTTGAGGGACAAGGCATTTGCCCATTTACGCTTTTTTATCACTAGTGAACGAATTTGATTTAAAGGCATGCTAAACCGGGAAGGTATTCCTCAAAAATCTCACCGTCCCAACGTAAATAGGCAGTAAAGGAGCCTCTCATGCAGCGATTTTTTAAAAGTATCAACTTCGTAGAGCAGCATCTATACGACAAAATTTCTGTTCACGAAATTGCCGCTGCCTCTCATTACTCCACCTACCACTTCAGCCGTATTTTTAAGGCATTAGTGGGGGACTCACCGAAAGAGTATTTGCGTAAGCGCCGATTGACCGTCGCTGCAAAGAGGTTGTTGAGTGAAGATATTGGTATTCTTGAGCTTGCCATGGAGTGCCAATTTGATTCCCAAGAAGCGTTTACTCGCGCGTTTAAAGCTTTATTTAATGTAACCCCGGCGCAGTATCGAAAGCAGCAGGACCCTTTCCGGTTGCTATATAAAGATCAATTTAGCCCCCATATGCTGCACTTCTTGAAAAATGAGCTGTCCATGGAGCCACAAATTATTTCGCGCCCAGCGATGCAATTGGTGGGGATAGCGCAGGAATACGATCATGAAAATCTCAGCTTGCCAAAGCTCTGGTCTGCATTTCGACCTTACAGGGATAAAATCCCCAATCGTATCAACGATGAATCGTTTGGCATCTATGAGTGTTATGAGGAAGCGGGTGATGAAATTCAGTTTAAGTATGTCTGCTGTGCGCCGGTTGCCGACCTGACTCAGGTACCCGAGGGAATGGTGGCGCGGGAACTACCGGGCAAAATTTGTTCACCGCGGATCTATTACCACCCTGGAGCAGACATTGAAGTATATCTGGGGGAGCTGGCTGCCAAAGTCTAATTATGACTATATCGAGAAACCAGACTTTGAGCTCTATCCGCCCAGGTATCAGGTTGCCAGCCCGACAGCCGAAATGTACCTCCATATCCCCGTTAAAGAGAGACAATGATCGTTTAACAATAACGCAGATTTATCACTATTCAACATTTTTGGCTACTTGATCTGTGCCATACCGATTTTGCAGATTGCTTCTTCGATCGAAATTTTTATGTAATAAATTTTATATTGGAGGGAAGTACTCTCTGCAGGTGTTCGCGAAAGAAGGCAAGCTTATTGGGTGGAAAGATAAATTCTGGAATTTTTCCTGGTGAAATCTGGTTGTAGGATAGGGAAAAAATAGCCACGCTCCTCAACTGAGTCAATGGCTATCTTTCTTATTTCGGATTTTTTGATTGATAAATTGCCAATAAAGGAAAACGTTTCATCGAGTCGTACATGGGAAACGGCAAAGCTGATCACTATGGTGCTATAGGAGAATGGCCTCTTTTACTTTAAATTGTGAGAATTGTTCTGCCCTTCAAAAAGAAGAATAATTTTTAATTTCTTAAGCAGAACTCCCTTACTCTATATCTTGGTTTTCTTGGCTTCTCTAGATAATGGTTGCCAAAGTGGATAAGGCGCTATGCCCAGTGGTTTATTTTTAGAGTGGTTCTAAAGAGTAGCAACTATAAACCTTGCTGGTTTCTATCTTGGTATTTCGATCGTACTAGTTTCTGCATAATCTGCTAACATCGGCGTAAATCCTGTTGTTAGATCAATCCCTATGAAACTATTACGTTGGCTCCTGCTTATTGTGCTTGTCTTATTGGTGATTTCCGCCCTTGCGGCGCCGGGTTTCATTGGCCCCAAGGTGGAGGAGGTCTGGAAACAGCAGGTCGGTAGGTTACAAGGGGGTAATTCCACGAGTTACCAGCGTGGCTGGTTTGGTGCTGAGACTAATACTGAGGTTGGACTGCAAAATGGTACTACCGAGCTGCATACTGAAATTCACCATGGCCCTGTACTGTTTACTTCCCAAGGGCCGAGATTAGGGGTTATCTATAGTGAAACACGCTTGGAATTGGAGCAGTTAACCCCTGAATTACGCGCACGGCTTGAGGGCATATATGGCCGTTTACAGGATAGCCCATTGGTACTGGAAACTCTTGTAACAGCTGATAACCGCGTACTGAACACACTGCGTTTTGAGCCCTTCAAAAATACCGGTACCTATGGCCAGCTGGAATTTGATGGCGGTGAAATCACAGTAAAAACGGATTATAGCGGAGCCATGTTAGATGGCGTTATTGATTTGGGTAGCCTGCGACAGATACGGGACGGGGTGGAGGTATTATTTACTGAGCCCCTCAAGGGTGAGTTTCAAGTAGAGCCCGGGCGCGGTGGTAAGGCGCAGCTGCAATTATCGTTGTTACGTGCTGAGTCTGATTCGGGACCTGTACAACTGCGAAATATTACTCTCGACCTGGATTTGGAAATGCTTGCTGCACAGACTTTAAAAATTGTAAGTGATTTGCAGTTGCCCAATGTAGAGTCTGCAACTCCGATCATCTCCGCTCGTCAACAGATGACCTTGCCCGAAATCACCGCTGCAGACTTGGGCCACTACCTGCGTGTGTTGTTGCCCAATCCTGAGCGCAACTGGGCCCGTGAGATGCGCCCACCTTTGCGTCTTCAACAGCAACTGGTAGTGGAGTCACATAATGGTCCGGTGTTAGTGGATGCGGATATTGACTGGAAAGGGTTACAACGTCCACCTCGTCACCGTGGGGGCAGCCCACTGAATCAATGGTTGAAACCACTGGTGGGCACCATGACATTGAGCGCGGCGGAGTCAGCCCTATTGCAGTCACCATTAGTAGCTCAAGCAATGATGTTACGAGAATATGGGCTGCTACTGGAAAAAGATGGTGAGCTGCAAATGCACCTTGAAGTAAAACGGGGACGGTTGGAAGTGAATGGCCAGGATTTGCCACCGGACCTATTTATCATGGCGCTTACCGGGCGGTTTTGATCGGAACTAAATAGGGGAGCGGCCCGTCCGCTCCCCGCATACTATCGAGTGGCCTCGATTTGATCACACAGCTGTGCTGCACTTATCTTGGAACAGGTTTCCCACTACCCTCAACCAGTATTGCGCATACCGGCTGCAATTCCGGCGATGGTAACCATTAAGGCACTTTCCAATACCGTGTCGGCCTCCCTCTCCCGCAAACGCGCCATCAGCTCTGCCTGGAGCAAGTGAAGTGGATCTGTATAGGGGTCACGTACGCGTATCGACCAACGCATTACCGGATTATTATCCAACAGACTTTCCCGCCCGGTGAGCCGCTGCAGTGCACTCACTGTGTGGCTGAGGCGCTCTCGGAGGTTCTCACCAAGGGCAATCAATTCCTGATCGTCGGTCAGTCGCTCCTCATACCAGGAGGCGACCCGTGTATCGGACTTGGCCAATACCATTTCCAGCATATCCACCACGCCTTGGAAAAAGGGCCACTGGTGGTTCATATCGCGCAGAGTATCGGCCTCGTCAGCGTGCTTTAAGGCCTGCTCCAAGGCGGTACCGGTACCCAGCCAAGCGGGTAACATTAAGCGAATCTGGGTCCATGCGAATACCCAGGGAATGGCACGCAATGTTTCCACGCCGCCACCGGGCTTTCGTCTTGCAGGGCGGCTTCCCAGAGCGAGCCGGCTCAACTCCGTTTCGGGAGTGACGGTGCGTAAGTAAGCGACCAGCGCGGGGTCGTCGCGAACAACCTCCCGGTAGCTATCGACAGAGATATCCGTAAGGCGCTCCATTTGGTTGCGCCACTCAGGTCGTGGTTGCGCGGGTGGCATTAGGGTGGCCTCAAGTGTTGCAGCCACGTACTGCTCCAGGTTATAGGCAGCAACTGCCGGACGGCCGTATTTAAAGCGGATCATTTCTCCCTGCTCGGTAACCCGGATGCGACCGGCAACAGAACCTGGCGGCTGAGAGAGCAGAGCCATCCGCGTGGGGGAACCGCCACGGGAAATGGAGCCTCCGCGACCATGGAATAAAGTCAGTGGAATACCGTGGTTGCGAAAGATATCGGTGAGTGCTTCCTGGGTGCGAAATTGCGCCCAGGCGGCACCGAGGAAGCCGGCATCCTTGGCGGAATCTGAATAACCAATCATTACCTCCTGGCCATCCAGCACACGTTGCTTGTATTGGGAAATATTGAGCAAGGTGCTCATGGTGGTGGCAGCATTGTTCAGATCGTCGAGGGTTTCAAACAGTGGTACTACGCGCATTGGTTGTTGAACGCCGGCAATTTTTTGCAGCAGCATTACCGCCAGGACATCGGAGGATTTTTTCGCCATGGAAATCACATAGGCACCGAGACCTTCGGTGCCCTGCTCAGCGACTACCTTGCAAGTTTCCAGCACTTCGCGCACATCTTCATCGCAGAAATCTGTTTGGTAAAAATCTGCGTTGATCAATGGCCGGCGGTTGTCCAGCTCTGCCAGTAGGAACTCCAGTTTGCGCTTCTCATCCCAGGTGGCGTAGTTGCCAATACCGAGATAGCGAGTGATGGCATCGAGAGCATCTGCATGGCGAGTGGATTCCTGGCGAATGTCGAGACGTAGCAAGGTAATGCCGAAACAATTGAGACGGCGCAGGGTATCTTTAAGCTGGGCATCGGCAATTGCGGAGAGGCCCATCGAGCGGAGGGAGCGGTCGATTAGGCGCAGTTGTTCGGACAGTTGTCCGCTGGTGAAGGTTTCGCCCTTGGGCTTCGGTTGGTTATTGATGCACGCTTCTATCTGCGCGCGAGTGTTGCGCAAACGGTTGCGGATCTGGCGCAGCACCAGGCGATAAGGCTCGTGGCTGGGTCCGGTATGCGCTAATAACTCTTCGCTGGCTTTGTGCATCGATAAGTCTGCAAGCAGATTTTCCACATCCCGCAAGTAGAGATCGGCAGCCATCCAGCGCGCAAGTAGCAACACCCTACGGGTTACCGAGGCAGTGACATTGGGGTTGCCATCGCGATCGCCCCCCATCCAGGAGGCAAAGCGGATAGGCACCCAGTCTTCCGGCAGAGGCGGTAACTCCGCCAGATCAAGCTCTTTCTCAATGGCGCGCATGCTTTGGGGAACTGCCTGCCACAGAGATTGTTCGATAGTGGCGAAGCCCCACCTGGCCTCGTCGACCGGTGTCGGTCTTTCGCGCCGAATTTCATCGGTGTTCCAGGCAGAGAGAATCTGTTCATGTAAATGTCGCCGTAGCTCCTGGCTTTCCTCTACAGTGAGGTCTGGCCGGTCCAGCTTAGCGAGCAGGTCAGCAACTCGGTCGTACTTGCGGATCAAGGTGCGGCGGGTAACCTCTGTAGGGTGGGCGGTAAGGACCAGCTCTACTGACAGGTTCTGCAAAACCTTGTGAATTTCATCCGAGGGTATCTTGGCCCGTTTCAGCTCCTCCAGCACCTGGCGTAGGCCGCGATCGGTGTCTGGGTCGCCGGAGAAGCGCTGGTGCTGCCGGTGCAGGCGTTCGCGATGGCGTTGCTCAGCAATATTCGCCAAGTTCAGGAATTGGCTAAAGGCGCGCGCTACCTCGAGCAGGGTCTCATCATCGAGGGGATCAAGTAGATGACGCAGGCGATCTACCTGCATCTCTCCAGTGCTGCGGCTCTCTACAGCGGCCTGGCGTATCGTTTCGACGGTATCGAATAGCTGCTCGCCAGCCTGCTCACGCAATACCGAACCCAGCTCCTCGCCAAGCAGACGCACATCTTCCCTCAGTGGGGTATTTTGATCCTGACTCACGAATCCTATTCTCCCTAGCAAAGGCAACGAGGCGATTATCTTCGCATAATTTCACCTGCTGGGGGATTGGACTTCTAGCCATATTGAAAATCAGGGCGAATAATCCGAACAATAAGAAATTTAAATTAGTAAGTATTCAACTAATTAATAGCTGGTTGGTAGTTATTTGTCATAAATTTACACAAATTAGGGGAGGAGGCTTTTTCTAGTGGAATTAGTGAATTTAGAGAGGCAAAAACATTTTACTTCGAATAATCGAGCAGAATCTTTGTTTCTTTTGTCACTGGGTGTGTGTTCTTAGCAGTAGTGATTAAAAGGAAAATATTGGCTTTAGGAAGGCTTACAAAAATTAAAGAGAATGTAAAACCTGCGCAATATGTTGCGCAGGTAAAACGCATATTTTGAATTTATTAACTTTTGCAAAGTCAGTAGGCTGGGCGACGATCTACGAGTACCAGCCAGCCGCGGATGACACGGTAGAAAACCCAGATCCAGTTAATGGCGAGAACGATATAGCCAAGGCCAAAAATCCATACGGTGCAGATGCCTACGATGGTCCACAGCAGCCAGAACCAGAAGGTACGAATCTGCCAGCGAAAATGGGATTCTGCCAGGGTGCCGCGCACATCGCTGCGTTTAAAGTAGTTGATCAGCACACCAATAAACATTGGAACAGCAGTAAACAGGCTGATGGCCTGGATTAAATAAACCATGATGGCCAGGTCGCGTCCGCTTTGCTCTCGGGCTTCCTGGGACCGCACGGGGTACTGCTCAGACATAACTTTATTCTCTTAAGGGTTCAGTAAAATATAGTGTGGCCTGAGCGATTCAATTCAACTTAGGTGAGTTGGAATGGCAGTTATTTGCGACAATCGGATGTGGTCGCCGCCTTTGACGATATGGAGCTACCCCTTTTATTTCAAGGCCCACTCTGTGTGTACATTGCGTTCACGCCAGGCTTTTAGTTGGCGAACGGATTCACGCATAAGTTGCAGCAGCTCCGTGCGCTGTTGCCTGCAGTGCTCCCGCTCGCTGTCGATCGATAGATTGGCTGCGAGGCTGCGCAGGCGTGCGGCGACACTGTCTAGCCCAACCTCTGATGCAGCTCTGGATATATTTTGTGCCTGTTTTTCCGCATCCCGCCAGTGGCGTCCAGTCAGGGCACTGGTCAGGGTGGTTATCCGTTTGGGCAAGGTGGCACTGCGATCACTGAGGAGTTCGGCGAAAGTCAGGTGATCGAGAGTGTCCCGCTGGCGAAACAAAGTGTTGGTATTGAGAAGTTTTGCTGGCCGCGGTTTTTGTTGGATATTGGCGTCCTGGCTGCGTCGCCCGGCCCAGCTCATTAATTGCATTATTTGGCGGTCGGCGACAGGGTGAGTAAGCACCCCGGTAAAACCGCGGGCCTGGTAGCGCTCTTTGTCTCCAGTATTAGTATTTTGCAGCAGGGCAAAAATTGGGAGTTCAGCGCCGCGTTCACGGCGAATTTCACGTACTGCTTCAACACCATCCATTAGTGGTAGATGAGTGTCCGTGAGAATCAAATCAAATGTTTTTTGCAGCGCGGCACTACTGCCGTCAATACCATTACATTCCCGTTGCACATGGTGTCCCATGGATTCCAGGACTGACTGGAGGGATTCGTGTTTATTATTTTCTACTAATAACACTGAAAGGCGAGTACCGTTATTTCCAATAACTTCCTTTGGCAACTTCAGTTCCACCATTTCCACTTTTCCAACCTGGCGAAGGTCATCCAGGGATTTAAGTACCGCATTAAGTTGGCGCTTGCCGATTTCCACCAGGGCCTTGATGTTATTGTCTTCACTACGTGCCAGTAAATTAAGGGTGCCGAGTAAAGTATCTAGTGGATGGTGTAACTGGTGACGGGCGATAGTGAGTAGATCAGATTTTTCTTGTCGTAAAAGTTCCAGGCTTTCGCGAGTTTCTTCCAGTTGCTTTCCCATAGCATTAAATTCGCTATTGCGGCTGTGCACTTGCTGAAACAGACTGGTATTTTCCGCGCCCAGACTATCAATGCGTCGGTCAGTTTCCCGTTTTAATTTGCTTAGACTCAACTGTCTATTCAGTGCAAAAGCACAAACTATCAAAAACGCAATGACCGTTAAGACGAGCCAGATAATTGGCAGCTGTTGATCGAGAGTGGGCAGCTCGTAAGCCTGTGCGATACTGGAGATAAACACAGAGCCACATACTATTGAGCCGATCAGCAGGGCGTGTAATGAAACACGACGAGAGGGTACCCTCCCAGAAGATATGGTTTTTATCATCCTTGTAACCATTTTTTTGTTGGGGCGGACTAAATCCTGCAGTCCGCATTCTGTTTTTTACGGTGGGTTTCTATAGATACTCCCGAATACTTCAGACCGTTTGATACTGCAATATTGCACAGGGCACAAGAGATATTTTTTGGATGAAGGCCCTATGCAGGAGGAGAAAACAGTCATATGTATGAATGCTTTCTCTACTATCCAAGTAATATCGCGCCAATCAGGCATTGGCGGTTTTTTTGTAGGGGTTAATAGGTAGGAATTGCAGCCTATTACAAAGGCTGGGAGGACAGACTTTTTTACAGGACGCGTACGAGGTTTGGCGAGTTCACAACTCAGGCTAAACGGCGCGATTCCCTGTGAATAACACCCTGAGGCAATTAGGCGGCCTGGGGTAAACGCTCCTGCAGTAGCTGTAACATACGCTCTGAAGGGAGGAAGAGACGGATGCCATCGCAGTGGGCGAGTAGCTCCTGATAGAAATAATCAAAGTGGGTGCAACCCAGGATCAGGATTTGCACGCCGCTTTTTACCAGTGCGGCAACGAGGTCATCGAGGGCATGCTGCTGCACGATCATTTCCGCGGCGAGACCGTCCTCAATATCCTCGACAATCTGCAAGTTGCCGATGCCAATTACTTTTGCAGTTTTATTGCGCTCGAGGATTTCACGCTCGATATTGGCGCAACTCTGGCAGTTAGCTGCGAGCAGGCCAAAGTTGCGATAGCGCTGTGTCAGCTCGGCGTAGACTTCCAGGGGCGAGACAACCTCAATGGGGGAGGCGGCTTTGACTGCCGGCATATCTACCGCACCGGAAAGGGAGTTGCAGTAGATCATGGCAGCATCAGCACCTGCTTCGTGCAATTGCTTGATGGCTTCGATCAGTTGCTGAGTGAGGGCACCGCGCTCCAGGGCTTGCAGTTGGGTCTGGGCTTGTGGCGATGCTGAAAGTGAAAGGCCCAGCCCGCGAAAGTGTCGTGCAGCAAGGAAATCGAGACCAAAGCGGGTATCTGTGGGGGTGCCGGCGACTATGCCAATGGTCATGGAACTCTTCTCAATGGCGTTATAGGTCAACACAGCGAATTTCCTCTCTCTCGTAATGCTCAGTCGAGTGTTATTGTTCGCCTAGGAGACTCTTCTGCTCCACAGGGAACTGACATTATTAATCCATACTCGGCGCACCCAGTCGAGATAAATCCCATAAGGGCGCCCGAGAGCGCCGGCGATTAGCATAAACGTGATACTGGCAGTGGCGATTTCATCCCAGCTGGCGCCGCCGAGGCGCATATTGCACAGATACAGAGGAAACTGAAAGCTCAGAAATACGAAGGTGTCCACGAGGTAGGCATTGACCACACCGCCTCCGCCAAATCTGTTCACAATCCAGCTGCGATAAACACTGAAAGGACGTGCTATCAGAGTGTTGAATACCAGCGCCATCAGTCGCACTTTCAGGTGTTCATTCCAGCTCATACCGGCCAGGACCAGCTCAATGGGAATTGCCACAGCCCAGGAGAAGCTGTTCATTGCGAAGATATCCAGCAGAAAGTCCCAGCGGCGAGCATTGGGCGTTTCTGTGTCGGCGTCTGGGCTGGATGGAGTGATTGCGGGCGCGGACATGGAGCTGGAAACCTCGTAGACTTCTGGCCGCCTGATACAGGGTGGCGGCAAGCCGGCGATTATATCTACAATTGGCATAAATGCTAGCCCCTACATCTCGACTGGTAAGACTTGTCGAGATAAACATCCTAAATTTTTTTAGAAAATTAATCTAATTATCTTATTGGCTCCTGGTGCCTCCTGGCTATAAGGGCTATTCAGCAGTTAATATGCAACTCTTTGCATAAGCTTAATCGGAGTTCCTATGTCCTTGCGCTATGCTGTCCTCACCTTGCTGGATATCGAGCCCGGCAGCGGTTATGACCTAAAGCGCCGTTTCGAGCGCAGCGTTTCGCACTTCTGGAGCGCCAGCCACCAGCAGATGTATCGGGAACTACACAAGTTACACGCTGAAGGTCTGTTGAATTGCGTGGAACAGCCCCAGGAGGGAAAGCCGGATAAGAAAGTCTACAGCCTCACTGATAAAGGCCGAATGGAACTGCGCGACTGGGTGACCCAGCCAGCGGCGCCGCAAAAGATCCGCGAGCCCTTCTTGGTGCGTATGTTTGCCGGCCACCACCTGAGCCAGGAAGAGCTACGCTCGGCACTGAATACGCAACTAAGGCTTCACCGGGGACTTCTGGATAACTACAGTGAGCAAAACGAGCGAGTACTAAATAGTGATATTGCCCTGCAAGAGCGCTACTGGCTCGCGCACCAGACCCTGTTGTTGGGTATTGAGGCGGAGAAGACCTGGATCACCTGGGCGGAAAAGTTGCTCGAAGAGCTGGATGAGAAGTGCGAAGAGGATGGCCAGGCAGTGAAATAAAAAAACCGGGCCCGGCCCGGTTTTTTCAGGTCTGAAGTAAGTCTAATCAGACCGCGATCTTTTCTACCACCAGACTGCCGATGGAATAGCCGGCGCCGAAGGAACAGATAATGCCGCGATCTCCAACCTGCAAGTCGTCACTGTGCAGGTTGAAGGCGATTACCGAACCGGCGCTTGCGGTATTGGCATAGCGGTCGAGTACTACTGGGGCGCGCTCGATGCTGGCTTCGTCTCCCATCAGTTTCTTGGCGATCAGGTTGTTCATATTGATATTGGCCTGATGTAGCCAGTAGCGGCTCACGCTTTGCGGATTGGTATCGGTTTCCTGCAGGTGCGCCTCAATATGGGCTGCAGCCATGGGGCAAACCTCCTTAAAAACCTTGCGACCGTTCTGGCGGAACAGTTTGCCAGGGCCGAAGGGATCAACATCCGCGGCGCGCGCTGCATATCCGAAGTTTGAGCGGATATTGTTGGAGTAGACGGTCTTGGCTTTGGTGCCGAGTATTTCCCAGGCACTATCTACAGAGCATGTCTCACGGCGCTCGATTACGCTGGCTACAGCCACGTCCCCGAAGATAAAGTGACTATCGCGGTCTGTGAAGTCCACTTGAGGGGAGGCCAGCTCCGCGTTAATCACCAGCACAGTGCGCGCGGCGCCGGAGCTGATCGCATCTACCGCTCGTTGTAAGGAGAAGGTTGCTGAGGAGCAGGCGACTTCCATATCAAAGGCAAAGCCGTCGATACCGAGAGCACCCTGGATTTCGATAGCAATAGCAGGGTAGGCACGCTGCATATAAGAGGCGCCGACGATTACCATATCCACATCGGAGGCTTTCTTACCGGCTTTTTCCAGCGCCAATTTGGCAGCATTCACGCCCATCTCGGCCTGTACACAGAGATCGTCGTCATTGCGCTCGGGGATAAATGGGCGCATGCGCTCTGGGTCGAGAATCCCCTCGCGGGTAACTACATAACGGCTTTTAATCCCTGAGGCTTTCTCGATAAATTCTGCAGAGGATTGGGGTTTGGCTTGCAGTTCCCCATCTTCAATTTGCTGCGCGTGCTTCAGGTTATACTGTGTAGCGTAGGTATTGTAAGCATCTACCAACTCTTCATTGCTGATAGATTCTGGTGGGGTCCATAGGCCTGTCCCGCTGATGACAATGCCCTGTGGCAATTTGTACTCACTCATCGCTGAATTCCTGGCCCGCACCAAAAATCGTGCGAGCAATTAGTCACTGAATAGAACCTTAGCAGCGCTGGCTGATGTGGGACTTTCGTGCCAGAACGGCAAGGCATAATATTGTGACGCTATTGTGACTACTGGTCTATCTGCGGTCGCGCCGATGAGTCATGGCGTTCTGGCCAAAATAAAGGCACTTACCTTGGTTGCGCCTGCTTCAAGCAGTTTCAGCGCTGCTGCTTCCAAAGTGGCGCCGGTGGTCAACACATCATCTACCAGGCCGATGTGTAGCCTCTCAACATTCTCATCGACAGAGAAGCTATGGAGTAAATTGCGCAGGCGCTGGTTACGGCGCAATTGAGATTGTGTCTGGGTGGCACCGAATTTTCGCAGTAATCGAGGGCGTACCGGTAGTTGCCACTGCTTTCCCAACTCAGCTGCTACCAACTGCGCCTGGTTATAGCCGCGCTGCCAATAACGACGCCAGTGAAGAGGGATGGGGACAAGCAGGTCTGGCCCTTGGTTGGCTGGTTTTAACGCTTGGGCGGCCAACTGGGCAAGGCTGTGACCCGCAGCCATGTCGCCATGGTATTTGAAGCGTTGTATCAGTTGGTTTATCGGGTAAGCATAATGCCAGGCGGCGCGGACTCGGCTGTAGTGTGGTGGCTGCCTCAGGCAGGCGGGGCAAAGCTGGGAGGGCGGCAGCAGCGGCAAAGCACAGGTCTCGCAAGCGTTTTCCAGAAAGGGCAGATCCTCTATGCAAGCGGGGCAGATCCCATAATCGCCGGCCCGGTCACCACATAAAAGGCATTGGGCCAGGTTTCGGGTAATAAACAGTGGGGAGATAATCCTGTAAACCATAATCGGGTGATTGAGTTGACAGCGATACGGGCCTGGCTAAACTGGCCAGTCTGTTTGGTCGAGTCTGCCACTGCAATTAGTGATAGTCACCACGGCCCTGCGAATAAAAAAACAGTACGAATAACTCCAGCAACTAGAGAGAGTAAGCCCTGTGACTGCCGCCCAGCAATTACCCGCCGCTGAGATCCGCCACGATTGGACCCGCCAGCAGATTCTGGACCTCTTTGCCCTGCCGTTTAGCGACCTGATATTTACCGCCCAGCAGGTGCATAGGGTGCATTTTGATGCTAACCGGGTGCAGGTGAGCACGCTCTGCTCGATTAAGACTGGCGCCTGTCCGGAAGACTGCGCCTACTGCCCCCAGAGTGCTCGCTACGATACCGGGCTGGAGCGGGAAAAGCTGATGAAGGTGGAAAAGGTTTTGGAGGAGGCCAGGGCGGCCAAAGCCGGCGGCGCTACCCGTTTCTGCATGGGTGCTGCATGGCGCTCGCCCAAGAAAAAGGACATGCCCTACGTCACCCAGATGGTGCGTGAAGTTAAAGCGCTGGGTATGGAAACCTGTATGACCCTGGGTATGCTGAATGATGACCAGGCGCAGGAATTAGCGGATGCCGGGCTCGACTATTACAACCACAATCTGGACACCTCACCGGAGTATTATGGTGAGATTATCACCACCCGCACCTACCAGGACCGTCTTGAGACTCTGGGTAGGGTGCGCGAGGCCGGTATGAAGGTCTGCGCTGGTGGCATTGTCGGTATGGGTGAGGGGGACAAAGATCGCGCAGGGCTACTGATGCAGCTGGCCAACCTGCCTGAACACCCGGAGTCGGTGCCGATCAATATGTTGGTAAAAGTAGCGGGTACGCCGTTAGAGCAGGAAAAGGATCTGGACCCCTTCGAGTTTATCCGCTGTATTGCCGTGGCCCGAATTATGATGCCCAAGTCCCATGTGCGCCTGTCTGCCGGACGTGAGCAAATGAGCGATGAAATGCAGGCAATGGCTTTCCTCGCCGGTGCCAACTCCATCTTCTATGGGGAGAAGCTGCTGACCACCGCTAACCCTGAGGCCAACAAAGATATGCAGTTGTTCAACCGCTTGGGAATCCTGCCGGAGGAATACCAGCAATACGCTGACGAATCAGAAGTGGAAGCTGAGCTGACCGCCCAGATCAGCGAGCGACAAAACGGTGCCTTTTTCTACGACGCGGCCAAATGACCCTGGATCAAACCCTGCGCCAGCGCCTAGATGAGCGGCGCAGGCGTAACCTCTACCGGGAAGTCAAGACTCTGGATTCGGTGCCGGGGCCTGAGGCCAGGGTTAATGGCCGAGAGCTGCTTACTTTCAGTAGCAACGACTACTTGGGGCTGGCAACCCATCCTGAGGTCATCCGCGCCCAGCAGGCCGGAGCTGAGCTGGGCGCTGGTACCACTGCCTCTCACCTGGTCAATGGGCACTTGCAAGTCCATCAACAGCTGCAATACAGTCTTGCTGAAGTCACCGGGCGCGAGGCTGCATTGGTATTCTCCAGTGGCTATATGGCTAATGTGGGCACGCTTTGTGCGTTACTGGGCCGTGCCGACAATATTATTTCCGACAAGCTCAACCACGCTTCACTGATCGATGGAGCACGCTTGTCTGGCGCTAACAGCTTGCGCTTTCCCCACAACGACCTTATTGGTCTGGATCGCCAATTACGGCGTGCTGCCAGTCGAGGTGGCAATATCCTGGTGGCGGTCGACGGTGTTTACAGTATGGATGGTGACCTGGCGCCGCTGGCAGAGATTGCTGATCTGTGTCGTGAGTATGGTGCCTGGTTGATGGTGGATGAGGCTCACGGATTTGGGGTAATGGGCAGCGAAAAATTTCCTTTCGCTGGCAGTTGTACTGCGGCGGGTCTTGACCAGTCCCAGGCACCAGTGATCATGGGCACCCTGGGCAAGGCCGCTGGTAATGCCGGAGCCTTTGTGGCTGGTTCTCGCGAGCTGATTGATTATCTGGTGCAATTTGCCCGTACGTACATCTACACCACTGGGATGCCTCCGGCGGTGGCCGCGGGCTGTGTTGCCGCTGTTGATTTGATGCGTAGACAGCCTGAGTTGACCAGGCGCCTGGAGTCTAACATTGCCCACTTTCGCCACTGCGCCAGGCAATTGAATTTACCTCTGGCTGACTCCCCCAGCGCAATTCAGCCGCTCCTGCTCGGCTGTGAAGAAACCGCTATTTCTATTTCTGAACAGTTGGAAAAACGCGGTTTTTTGGTGAGCGCTATTCGCCCTCCGACAGTGCCCGCGGGTACTGCCCGCCTGAGAATTACCTTGAGTGCTTCACATAACCATCACCAAATCGATGCGCTTCTCAATGCCTTGGCGGAGGTCCTCCGGGAAAACAAGGCGGTGCACTTGTGAGCCAGATAGAGAACCTGGTGTTCTTGCATGGTTGGGGCGGAGACAAGGGGCCCTGGCAGCCACTATTGGAGGCTGTGCATGAACAACTGGGGCTACCGCTGATTTGTATCGAGTTACCGGGGTTTGGTGAACGCAGGGAGCAGGCATGGCCAAGGCTAGAGGTGCTTCTACAACAGCTTTACCAAGCGCTACCGCAAAATTGTGTTTTGGTAGGGCACTCCCTTGGCGGCATGTTGGCTCTGCAGATTGCCGCCAGGCCAGGACAAGAGAAAATCCATGGAGTTGTCACCATCTCCGCCAATGCTTGCTTTGTAGAGAGGGACAATTGGCCCGGCATGCCCCGTCGCACTTTTGATAGGTTCCGTAGCGCTTTCGTGCAGGATCCCTATGCTACCTGGGAGCGCTTTTGCGCCCTGCAGTCCCATGGTGATAACGCCATGCGTGACCTGGTCAAGCAACTGAAAGCGCGCAAACCCAACATTAACCCCGGAGCCTGGGTTAAGGCCCTGGACTGCCTGGCAGAGCTGGATAATCGGGATCTTCTGCAGTCGCTGGAAATCCCCGCTCTCCACCTGTTTGGCAAGCGGGATGCCCTGGTGCCGCTGGCGGCCATAGAGGAAATCCAGGCCTATGGTGCGGCAGTAGAGGTGATGGAGGGCTGCGGCCACAAACCACAGTTGTCACAACCTCGCCAAGTGGCAGAGCGATTACGACACTTTGTCGAGAGTTTATCCCCCTCTAGTGCCCTAGCGTCAGAGCCCTTTGATAAATCTGCGGTGGCGCGCTCCTTCGGCCGTGCCGCCGCCAGCTATGACGATTGCGCACATATACAGAGAGCGGTGTGCCGTCAACTGATGAAAATGGCGGAACGCCACTGGGAATCTCGTATCATTGTTGATTTGGGCAGTGGCACCGGCTTTGGCAGTGAGTTGCTGCGCCAGCATTTTCCCAAGGCAAAAATTATCGCCCTGGACCTGGCAGAGGACATGTTGCGCTTTGCCCGCACAGAGAGGCCGCTGGCAGATGGCTATATCACTGCGGATGCGGAGCAACTGCCCCTGGCGGATGGTACTGTAGATCTGGTGTTCTCCAGTATGGCACTGCAATGGTGCTACCGATTGCCGCAGTTATTCGCCGAGTTGCGTCGGGTACTTTCTCCCGCTGGACAATGTCTGGTGGCGACATTGGGGCCGGGTACCCTGGCAGAATTGCGCGATAGCTGGGCTCTGGTAGACAGCGGTGTTCACGTTAATCGCTTCCTGCCACTGGCCAACTGGCGTGAGGCAGCGGCGCAATCGCAGCTTTGTGGTGAAGTACTCGACGAGCAACGCCTGTTGCATTTCGACAGTCTGCGCCAGCTGATGAAGGAATTGAAAGGTGTGGGAGCACATAATATCAACCGCGCGGCCAAGCGAGGCATGACTGGGCGAGCCCGGTTACAGCGGTTGGCCGAAGCCTATGAAGGTCTCCGGCAGCCAAAGGGGCTGCCGGTGAGTTACGAGGTGATTTATATGAAGCTGGCCCTGGGGGGTAATCAAGGGTAGATATCGATGGGGATGGGGGTTTTCACCAGAGCCCAAATTTCATCCATCTCCCGGTTGGAAGCTACGGCGATACAGCCATCGGTCCAGTTGTTACGGCGCAGGTGGTTTTCCATATAGGCCCATTCGGGTTTGATGCCGTGGATCATGATATCGCCACCGGGGCTGACCCCCATCCTGGCCGCCCGCGCTCGGTCCTGTTTATTCGGGTAGGACACGTGGATGGAGCGGTAGAAGCGGCTATTGGGGTTTTTCCAGTCCAGGGTGTAGCGTCCTTCTGGGGTTCGCTCGTCCCCTTGGCGGACTTTGTGTCCCCTGGGGTTATCGCCGAAGGAGACTGTGTAGCTTTTCACTACCCGGCCGTCGCGAATGAGCTGCATCAGCTTCTTCGACTTGTACACAACAACATGATCGACAGGGGTTACTTTTGCTGAGGCGAGCAGTGGCATCGCCAGCAATAGGGCAAGAGTCAGGTATCGCATGGTCTCTAAGCTGCTTGAATGTTTTCAGTTATTTCGAGATTTTCCGCGTCCCTGCAGAGCATTTTCCCCTTTTGGGGGAGTTATTTTGTTAGCGCTACCCCGTGCCTTTGTTATCAGTGCTCGGCTTGATTTGTTCAAAATCTGCGCTACATGGCTAAATTATCATCAAGTTGATGGCGTGAAAAGTCACCACAAGAAAAAAATTGAACTTTTTTGATTAGCGGAGGCGATGGCCTTGGGCAGAACCTATTTTGTGGCCGGTACCGATACCGAAGTGGGCAAGACCTTTGTCAGTACAGCCCTGCTTACAGCAGGCGCAAACGCGGGATTACAAACCGCTGCGGTGAAGCCGGTAGCGTCTGGCTGTGAGCGGACTGAAGATGGATTGCGTAATGAAGATGCCCTGCTATTGCGGGAGGCGATGACCCTGCAGCTGCCTTACCAGCAGGTGAACCCTTTTGCGCTAGAGCCTGCAATCGCACCTCATATTGCCGCTATTGAGGCGGGAAAGCAGTTGAGTGTGTCACGTATGGCGGGCGTTTGCCGTGGTGTGATGTCTGCCGGCGCCGACCTGGTGCTGATTGAGGGCGCTGGAGGCTGGCGTACCCCTCTGGGACCAAGGAGCTTCCTGTCCCAGTTGCCGAGGGAACTGAATATCCCTGTGGTACTGGTGGTGGGTATGCAGCTGGGTTGTATCAACCACGCTCTACTTACTGCCGAGGCTATCCGCCGTGATGGTCTGCCGTTGGCTGGCTGGGTGGCTAACTTTGTTCGTCCGGGCATGGAGCGAGCCGAGGAGAATCTGGCCACCCTTGAAGCCCTGATACCTGCATCATTACTCGGTGTACTGCCCCATAGCGAGGGGCGGGATTATCGTGAGGCAGCCGAAAACCTGGATATCCGCCCGTTGCTACCCGCCTGAAGAACCCACCGTAAAGGCCGTTCCATCCGGGACCCGAGAGGGCCCAAACCAGTTGACTTTGCCCGCCTTCGGCCCTAGATTCAAACAAGCGTTTGAAACACTTGAATGAGGATTGGGAGCATGGCCGACTACAAGGCGCCCCTGCGGGAGATGAACTTCCTGCTGCACGAAGTCTTTGCTGCAGAAAAACTCTGGACGGAACTGCCCGGACTTGCTGGGGTGGTAGATCGCGAGACCGCAGATGCGATTCTCGAAGAAATGGCCAAGCTGGCTTCCAATACCCTGGACCCTATCAATCGCAGCGGCGATGAGGAGGGGTGTCACTGGAATGAGGGGGTTGTAACCACCCCGGAGGGCTTCAAGGAAGCCTATGCGACTTTCTGCGAGGGCGGCTGGGGCGCACTGCTGGGTAACCCGGAGTATGGCGGTATGGGTATGCCGAAAATGTTGGGTGCTCAGGTCGAGGAAATGATCAATGCCTCCAATATTTCCTTTGCTCTCTACCCGGTATTGACCAACGGCGCCTGCCTGGCGATTGATGCCCATGCCAGCGAAGAGCTGAAACAGAAATATTTGCCCAAGATGTATGAGGGCACCTGGGCTGGCGCCATGGACCTGACCGAGCCCCATGCGGGCACCGACCTTGGGATTATCCGCACCAAGGCAGAGCCCCGCGAGGATGGCAGCTACAGCATAAACGGCAGCAAGATTTTTATTACCGGCGGCGACCAGGACCTGTCCGATAACATTATTCACCTGGTACTGGCCAAGCTGCCGGACGCACCCCAGGGCCCCAAAGGCATCTCCCTTTTCCTGGTGCCGAAATACAAAGTGAACGAAGACGGCAGTGTTGGCGAGAGCAATAACGTGAATTGCGGCTCTATTGAGCACAAGATGGGCATCAAAGCCTCCGCCACCTGTGCGATGAATTTCGATGGAGCCCAGGGCTGGCTGGTGGGCGAAGAGAACAAGGGTCTCGCCGCCATGTTTACCATGATGAATTACGAGCGCCTGGGTGTAGGTATCCAGGGCCTCGGCGCTTCCGATCGCTCCTACCAGAATGCCCGGGAATACGCTCGCGACCGTATTCAGAGCCGCTCTCCGGCCGGTGCCCAGCAGCCAGAGAAAGCAGCCGATCCGATTATCGTACACCCTGACGTGCGCCGGATGCTGCTCACCCAGAAAGCTCTGGTTGGTGGTGGCCGCGCCCTGTCCACTTATGTGGCCCAGTGGTTGGATATTTCCAAGTTTGGTGAGGGTGAAGAGAAGAAGAATGCCGAATCCATGGTGGCATTACTGACCCCGGTGGCCAAGGCCTTTACCACCGATATGGGCCTGGACTGCACCGTAATCGGTCAGCAGGTATTCGGCGGCCACGGATATATTCGTGAGTGGGGTCAGGAGCAGCTGGTGCGCGATGTGCGCATCACCCAGATTTACGAAGGTACCAACGGTATCCAGGCCCTGGATCTGGTGGGCCGTAAAACTGTCGCCAGCGGTGGTGCCCTGTTTGAGCTGTTTGCCGCGGATGTACAGAAATTTATCGACAGCCAGGTGGATCGAGAGGCGATGGCGGAGTTCGTGCAGCCGTTGGCAATCGAGCTGCAGCGCCTGCGCGAGGCCACCGAGAAGATGATTGCGGCTACCCAAGAAGATCCCCACGCGCCTGGTGCGGCATCTGTAGAATACCTGCATCTATTCGGTTATGTGGCCTACGCCTTTATGTGGGCCAAGGTGGTTGCAGTAGCACTGGACCAGCAGGAGGCAGATAGCTTCTACAAAGGTCAGGTGAAAACTGCGCGATTCTATTTTGCGCGTTTGCTGCCGCGCACCCAAGCACTGGCTGCAAGTGTAAATGCCGGCAGCGCGACCCTTATGGATCTGGAGGACGAGCTGTTCTAAGGGGTCTGGAGAGAGTCCCAAAAAGCCCCGCATCGCGGGGCTTTTTTATTTTGGTTGTTTAGGTTTCAAAGCTTGTCACGGCTTGGCTTCAGCAGTCAAAGTCAGTCCGTTAAATGCTTCGTAGCCATGCAGGGCGATATACCATGTACCGGCAGAGGGGTTATTGAAAGAGCAGCTCTCAGTGTTATATCCGTTGGTGTTTCCTACCCACTCGTAAGGTACGCAATTCTCAGTATCATTCACTACGCTCCCCCTGGTCGGGCTGCTTCCGTAACTAACATAAAGGTCGACTTCACCGTTATCGTTGAATATCTCAATATCCAGGGAGGACATGCCTGGCTCTACCTCAATCTGGTATGTCAGCCAACTGCCAGACGCACCTGCAACATTAGTTTCCACAAGACTGGTGCCGTTGCCGGTATTGCCATTTCCGGTAATAGACGCTACCGCAGCCGCAGCATCGACGATGCCTGCACCACAGCCAGTACATGAAGATGGGAAGCTACGGGTAGTGTTACTGAGTACGGATTCAACTTCATCTGGAGTCAGGTTCGGGTCTACCGAGTAAAGCAAAGCGGCTACGCCGGCAACATGTGGCGCGGCCATGCTGGTGCCTTGGCTGTAGTAGTAGGCATCACTTCCGGGGCTTCTGGTACCGCTATTGTCTGTCGAGAGGATGCCATTGGAATCATTGGCGAAGCTCTGTGCGCCCCCAGGAGCGGCCATATCGACTGCATTGCCGTAATTGGAATAGTAAGCGCGGCCGCCATCGCGATCTGTTGCGGCAACGGTGATAACGCCATCACAGCTCGCCGGGGTGTATCTACTTGCGTAATCATCGTCATTACCGGCGGCCACGACAACGGTTGCGCCGAGACTGCGTGCGGTATTAATAGCCGTTTGGTAGGCCGAGCCACAGGCACCCTCACCACCGAGGCTCAGATTGAGAACCTGTGCCGGGTTGGCATTAGTCGGTACACCGGAAACACTGCCCCCTGCAGCCCAAACGATGGCATCTGCGATATCTGAAGTCAGACCGCCACAGCGGCCGAGTACCCGAACTGGGACCACCTTGGCTTTGTAAGCGACGCCGGCCACTCCCATATTATTGTTAGTAGTGGCTGCGATAGTGCCGGCAACGTGGGTACCGTGCCAGCTGCTGTCGCTTTCGTAATTTCTGGGGTCATCACTCTGGCAGGCATTGTCTGTGTGCCAGTCACCTGGGTCAGTGGCATCGCCATCACGTCCATCGCCATCGACTGAGACAAACGTATTGGAAATCATATCGTAGCCAGGTAGCAGGTTGTCGACCAGGTCGTGATGGGGGCGATAGCCGGTATCAAGGACGGCTACTACAGCGCCCTCACCCTGTGTGACATCCCAGGCTGAGGGCAGATTGAGGCCACCTGTGGATTCCCGGTAGTGCCATTGATTCCAATAACTGGGATCATTCGGAGTTGCCATTGGACGCATCAATAAATCTGGTTCTGCGTACTCGACATTGGGGTCCTGCTTTAGCCGCTCAACTATTTTTTTCAGTTCCGCCTTGCTTTTGCGGCCCTCTAGGCGCATGACCTGGGCTCCTGAAGCCATACGGCGCTTGTGGCGTAACTTGTGGCCGGCTCGCTGAGAGGCCTTATCAATAGTGTCTTGTGCAAGCTTGGCACCATGACCAATTTTTGAGTTTTTCTTGTACTTGATGATGATGCCGTCAGTCAGGCCGGTCTCATTCGCATGAGCCGCGAAAGGGGTAGCACACGCAAGCGAAACTGCCGTTGCGATTGCTGTTTTTTGCATCAGGGCTTTTATTGATGAGCGCATTATTATTGTTTTCTCCACAACTTTTGGAATTATCCGCACTGGCTACTTTGTCAGTACGTTTTTCATTGTTGGCTCCAGATGCGCTCGCTAGCCTAATAAGTTTGACTGATCCCTGAGCGGGCGGCCTTAGCCTCAAGGCTCTGTGCATGTAAGACACAGAGTCCAGGAATTTCATTCTTCAATAAATACTCACCTGGGCATATTTTGTAACGAATTCATAACGTTAGCCTTCAGGCTTTAATTGAATTTTTCTTATAAAATTATCTAATAAAGTTATTACTTGTTTGCCGGTTGAGGGTAACTTGGGCCCACTTCCCTTCGCTTGGGAAACCTGGGTATAGGGAGTGGCCCTGATATCAGTCTCCCGGGAATTTCGCTGTTTCATAATATTAAGCAATAGGAGATGGCGTTTTTTGTGGAGTCACTTTTCGCTTTCTCCTACACTCGGGACAAAACAATAACGAGCGAAAGAGCCAATGTCCGATACCCCCCAAAAGAAACTGTCTGCAGAAGACCAGGCCCGGGTCGATCAGTACCTGCAAAGTGGTGTGAATCAGGTGGAGCGAAAGCCCTTCAGGCCCTGGTTATTGCTGCTGGTGGTTGTGGTTGTACTAACTCTCTTGTCACTGCTCAGTGTGTTTATCGCACAGACCAAAGGCGTGGTTTGAGGGGCTGGATATGACGACTGAAAAAATATTCCAGCCCTTGAGTTTTACCCACCTTGACGATGATGAGATGTGCCGTCGTGCCGGTGAGTTCTTCCGGCTGATGCGCCGGCGCCGCTCGGTGCGGGACTTCTCTGCAAGGCCCGTACCTCGTGAAGTTATCGAGGATGCCGTGCGTGCTGCGGGCAGTGCTCCCAGCGGGGCTAATATGCAGCCTTGGCATTTTGTCGTAGTTGAAAGTGCGGAGGTTAAACGCCGCATTCGCCAGGCAGCAGAGGAGGAAGAGCGTGAGTTTTACCAGCGGCGGGCCTCTGAAGAGTGGCTCAATGCCTTGGAACCACTGGGTACGGATGCGCACAAACCTTTCTTGGAAACCGCCCCTTACCTGATCGCAATTTTCCTGAAGAAATTTTCCAGTGCGGAAAATGGTGAGCGATTAAAAAATTATTACACTGCAGAATCAGTGGGTATTGCTACTGGCATGTTGATTGCCGCTTTGCATAATGCCGGTGTGGCGACTCTTACCCACACCCCCAGCCCGATGAAATTTCTCAATGAAATTCTCGGTCGCCCGGTTGAGGAAAAGCCCTATATGATTTTGGTGGCCGGGCTGCCGGCGGAGGGCGCCCAGGTGCCGGCGATTGCCAGAAAATCCCTGGATGAAATCTCTGATTTTATTTGAGTTATGGCTAAAGCAAGCGTAGGGCTCAGTAAAAAATAGGTACACTGGCAGAATTTGAGCTTGGGGTCCTATGCCAAAAATACTGATCGTTGAAGATGAAGGCGCTATTGCCGATACCCTGGTCTATGCCCTGCAGACCGAGGGGTTTACCACTCGCTGGGTGGGGGTGGCCGGCGAGGCGCTGGTACTGCTTGAGAATGAGCCTTTCGACTTGGTGATCCTGGATGTGGGACTGCCGGATATCAGTGGCTTCGAAGCCTGTAAGCAGTTGCGTCGTTTCTCCGAAGTGCCGGTGATATTCCTCACTGCCCGCAATGCAGAAATAGACCGGGTAGTGGGGCTCGAGATCGGTGCTGATGACTATGTGGTGAAACCTTTCAGTCCGCGCGAAGTGGTGGCGCGGGTTAAGGCCATCCTTAAACGCATGACATCGGGCTCCGATAAGTCACAAAAAACAGAGCTGAAAGGGCCTTTCCGCATAGAGCAGGGGAGTTACCAGATTCATTTCCGCGAGCAGTTATTACCTCTGACGCTCAATGAATATCGCCTGCTGGAAACCCTGTTAACCCAGCCGGGACGAGTGTTTTCCCGTGCACAATTACTCGATGCACTGGGGGTGGCACTGGAGGCGGGTTATGAGCGTAATATCGATAGTCACATCAAAGGGCTGAGAGCCAAATTGCGAATGATTGCACCTGATGCCAAGCCAATACAGACCCACCGGGGCTTGGGGTATAGCTGCTGCCTGGAATCCTAAAATGTCATTGGGCATTCGTATTTTCGCTGTCTATTTCCTGTTTGTTGGCTTGGCCAGCTGGTTTGTATTGAATACGGTGATGGAGGAGATCCGCCCCGGGGTACGCCAATCCACCGAGGAAACCCTGGTAGATACTGCCAACTTGCTGGCGGAAATCCTGCGTGATGATGTCAGGAGCGGTAATCTGGCTCAGAGCCAACTACCTGAGTTGCTGGAAGCTTATGGTCGGCGTCAGCCACAGGCAAATATCTGGGGACTGACCAAGAGCCAGGTGAATCACCGAATTTATGTCACTGATGCTTTCGGCCGAGTTTTATTGGATTCCAGCGGTCGGGCGGTCGGCCAGGACTATTCTCGTTGGAATGATGTCTACCTAACCCTGCGTGGCGATTACGGTGCGCGCTCTACGCGCGAAGATCCTGACAACCCGGATTCCTCGGTGATGTATGTGGCGGCGCCCATACTCGACCGGGAAGAAATTATCGGTGTGGTCTCCGTGGCCAAGCCCAATCAAACCCTACAGCCTTATATTGATCGGTCGCAACGGCGTTTGATGTGGCTGGGGGTGGGATTGGTCGTACTGGGATTATTGGTCGGCGCCCTGTTGTCCTGGTGGCTGGGCCGCTCACTGGGAAAACTGACCCAGTATGCCCAGGCTGTGAGTGCGGGGCAACGAGTCGAGCCACCGAAAATGTCTGATGGTGAGCTGGGGCAGCTGGCACTGGCCCTGGAACAGATGCGCTCTGAGTTGGAAGGCAAGAATTATGTTGAGCGCTATGTGCATACTCTGACCCACGAATTGAAAAGTCCGCTGGCGGCCATTCGCGGTGCTGCTGAACTGCTCGATAGTGAGATGCCCGCGGATCAGCGCCGGCGTTTCATAAGCAATATTCAACAGGAGACCTCTCGTTTACAGCAGTTGAGCGAACGATTGTTGCACTTGGCCCAGGTAGAGCAGCGTCAGGGGCTGGAGGAGAGGGAGGCCATTCCACTGGCACACTTGGTGGAAGAGCTGTTGCAGGCCCGACAGGCGCGTATTACCGCTGGCGGTTTTAGTGTGGAGTGGGCAGTGGAAGATACTCTGAGATTGTATGGCGAGCGTTTCTTATTGAACCAGGCCCTGGCCAATTTGCTCGACAACGCATTGGATTTCACTCCACAAGGTGGCCTGCTTCGCATTGGCGCCGGGCGGTGTGAGGGATGGATAGAAATCTGCCTATACAACCAGGCTGAAGCTATTCCCGAGTATGCCTTGGCGCGCCTGACGGAGCGTTTCTACTCACTGCCTCGTCCCAGTGGTGGACGTAAAAGTACTGGTCTGGGACTCAACTTTGTAAAGGAAGTGGCCGAACTGCACGGTGGTGAATTGACTATCGCCAATGTGGAGAGAGGTGTTGAGGTGCGCCTGACTTTGCCAGCTGATTAAGTTGAAGGCCAAAGTTCACATAATCTCCACAAAATCTCCTTTTAGACCCCATCGGCATCCCACCCGGGCCGCTCAGACTCAGCAGATCGAAATTCGACACTGAGGTCTGAACCATGAACCGAACCCTGGCATTTAAATTGGGCGCGATCGCCTTTTTGGTGTTATTGCTGTTGATACCGCTGACTATGATTGGCGGTTTGATCGATGAGCGGCAGCGATACCAGGGAGAAGTACTTCGGGATATTGCCCGAAGTTCCAGTTACAGCCAGAAAATCGTTGGGCCTATTCTGATAATGCCATATACCAGAACAGTGCAGCACCTGAAGATAAACGACCAAACTGGCGAACGTTATCAGGAACAGCGTGAAACCAGTGGGCGGCTGTATTTTCTGCCGGAGCGATTTATTTTTGATGCCGAACTGGGCACCGA
This sequence comes from Microbulbifer sp. NBRC 101763, assembly GCF_040371615.1. Taxonomy (NCBI): domain Bacteria; kingdom Pseudomonadati; phylum Pseudomonadota; class Gammaproteobacteria; order Cellvibrionales; family Microbulbiferaceae; genus Microbulbifer; species Microbulbifer sp. NBRC 101763. The sequence goes on along the minus strand of NZ_BAABQV010000009.1, from coordinate 98,247 downwards.
GCGCCGCGCCCGGGGTATTTATGAGGCGCTTCTTTACCATAGTGATAGCAAGGTGAGTGGGGTGTTTCGGTTGCCACAGAAGTTGGGTTTGGGTGAAAAACTGGATCAATATCGCTTTGATGCACCCTTCCTCTCCGTTGGTATCAGTGATATTCGAGGTATTCGTAAAGACCTGAAATTGCGTTTGAATAACGAAAGTCTGGAGTTCGCGCCCGGCAGTGGTACCTCTATGCTTGGCGCGGGTGTTCATGCGCAACTGCCCATGATAAATCCAGAGGGTGGTCAGGACCTGGAATTTGCCTTTGATCTGAACTTGCAGGGTACCGAGCATTTGCAGTTGGTGCCGGTAGGTCGCGATAGCCGGGTGATGCTGGCTGCTGACTGGCCCCACCCCAGCTTTATCGGCGAGTACCTACCGAGTCGCCGAGAGATCACCGATCGCGGTTTCACTGCCGAGTGGCAGACCAGTTTCTTTGCGACCAACCTGGAAGAGGTGTTGCAGCAGTGTGGGAAAGATAGCGAGTGTGCAAATTTACTCGGGCGCAGCTTTGGCGTCAGCTTTCTTGACCCTGTGGATCAGTACCTGAAGACTGATCGGGCGATTAAATATGCACTGCTATTCCTCACTTTGACCTTTGCCACTTTCTTCCTGTTTGAAGTACTCAAGCGACTGTCCGTGCATCCGGTGCAATACGCACTGGTGGGTTTGGCGCTGGCGTTGTTTTACCTATTGTTGTTATCGTTGTCGGAGCATATTGCTTTTGCCAAGGCCTATGCAGTTTCTGCAGCAGCCTGTGTCGGCCTGATTGGTTTCTATACCAGTTCTGTGTTGCGAAGCTGGCGTCGGGGTTTGGGTTTTGCCGCTCTGCTGGCAGCGCTTTACGGACTCCTGTATGGATTGCTCAGTGCTGAGGATTATGCCCTGCTGATGGGGTCACTGCTGGTATTCGCGGTACTTAGCTGCACTATGGTGTTGACCAGAAAACTTGACTGGTACAGCGTGGGACGTTCCCCTCACGAAGATAACTAAATTACCCGCAGCGGCGCCAAAGGCGTCGCTATGCCGTCAGCTTAGTCCGAGTTCGAGAATAGTGTCCCACTCACTTGCTTTTACAGGCTGTATCGACAACCGCCCCTGCTTAACCAGTACCATCTCCTCAAGTTCAGGGGTCTTCTTGATTTCGTCCAGTGGAACAGGTCGTGCAAACTCACTGCGCCAGGTTACATCGACACAGTACCAGCGAGGCTTGCTGGGGCTGGCCTTGGGATCGAAGTATTTGCTCTCAGGGTCGAATTGGGCCGGGTCTGGATAGGCGGCCCTTACCACTTCGGCGGTACCCACCACCGCTGGCACCTTGCAGGCACTGTGATAGAACAATACTCCATCGCCCACTGAGACCTGATCGCGCAGGAAGTTGCGCGCCTGAAAGTTGCGGATTCCATCCCAGCGTCCGCTGCCAGTGTTTTCGGCGGCGAGGTCCTGCAGGCTGTATTCGTCCGGTTCGGATTTGAATAACCAGTATGTCATGCGGCAGTTTGTCCCTGTGCTGCGCCGGTTGGTGTTTCGCCGGCGATCGACCCCATTTAGTATGAAGCCATACAAAAGTGTCAAATCGACGCCATATTTTGATGTCTTCAGCGGGAGATTATGGGAAATAAAGCATTTCAGTGGCTTTCACAGCGCCTTTCGAGCCATAAGTCCCAATACTGGGCCCTGCAGCTCAGCGGTTGGGCCGGCTACACCCTAATGACTTTTATCAGTAGTTTTTTCTGGGTGAAAGACCACTGGGTCCATTCGGGCTATATCGCCATGGCCACCACTGCCGGGATTTTGCTCAGCGGTTCCATGCGCTATGGCTTCCAGCGCCTGTGGAACAAGCCCCCGGCAACCCGTTTCCTGGGGTCACTGCTCTTGGTAGTGCTGGTAGCCGCGCTCTGGGCAGCCATCAAGTTCGGAGGTTTTCTGTGGTTGTACGGTAAAGTGAGCGATGAAAACCCGGTTTGGCAAGCCACCTACTGGTTTTCCTATTCATTTATGATTCTCACCACCTGGGCGGCACTGTATTACGGCATTAAGTATTATCAAACCTCGCAGACCCAGCAGGCGAAGGCCCTGCGTGCTGAATCTATGGCGCACCAAGCCCAGCTGAAAATGTTGCGCTACCAGTTAAATCCCCACTTCCTGTTTAACACTCTCAATGCCATTTCCACACTGATCCTGGATAACGATGGGCGCACCGCCAACAATATGGTAATGCGTTTGTCACAGTTCCTGCGCCACTCCCTGGACAACGACCCCATGCAAAAGGTCACCCTGGCCAAGGAGGTGGAGGCACTGATGCTCTACCTGGATATTGAGAAAGTGCGCTTTGCCGATCGTCTCGGTGTGCGCCTGGATTTACAGGGAGAGTCGCCTCAGGCGCTGGTGCCCAGCCTGTTGCTGCAGCCTCTGGTGGAAAATGCGATTAAATACGGCATTTCCCAGTTGGAGTGGGGCGGGGAAATCGGTATCAAAGCGCGGGTCTTTGCTGGAGAGCTTCTGTTGGAAGTCACAGACAATGGTCCAGGCATGTCGGAAAAGGAGTTGCGCCTGATTGGCAAGGGCTATGGTGTTGGCATTCGCAATACCTGCGAGCGCCTGCGCGCATTGTATGGCGAGGATCAGAGAGTGCGTTTCCGCAATCGCCCGGAGGGCGGCCTGTCGGTAAACATTCGCATTCCCTATGAACAGGAATAACGAGATGAGTGCAGTTGAAAACCTGACCGCAATTATTGTCGATGACGAACCCCTGGCCCGCCGTGGCCTGCGGCTGCGCTTGGAGCAGATGCCTGGTGTAAAAGTGGTCGCGGAGAGTGGTAATGGCCGAGATGCCCTGGAAAAAATTCTCGAATTCGGGCCCGATGTGGCTTTTGTGGATATCCAGATGCCGGGCATCAATGGCCTGCAGCTTGTGCAACAGATTCCTTTAGAGAAGTTGCCGCAAGTGGTGTTTGTCACTGCTTACGATCAGTACGCTGTAGAGGCGTTTGAAGTTAATGCAGTGGACTATGTGTTAAAGCCCATTGAAGAGGAGCGTTTAGCGTTGGCGCTGGCGCGCGCTCGCGAGAAAATGTCCACTGCAGATATTGCCATCCAGCGTGAGCAATTGCTGGAGGCTGTGGCGGATTTAACCAAGGAGTCTCCGGAGGCCTTAGAGCAAAAGCTGGTGAGTGGCCAGTTTGCCGGTAGTGCCTATCCAGACAAAATTGCAGTTAAGGATTCGGGGAAAATCACCCTGGTCCCAGCGCGTGAGATTGACTGGATTGATGCTGCCGGGGATTACATGTGTGTACACGCTCAGGGTGAAACCCATGTCATGCGTATCACCATGAAAGAATTGGAGCAACAGCTGGACCCTAAACTATTTCAGCGTATCCACCGCTCCACAATTGTGAATTTGAGCCGCGTGCGCGAAATTAGAGCGCATATAAATGGGGAATACCATTTGGTTCTGGATAATGGTGAGTGCCTGAAAATGAGCCGCAGCTACAAGAGCAAAGTGCAGCACTTCCTTTAACTTTCCTGTGGGCCACATCATTGGAAAATATCGGATGTGGCCTGATCGATAATTCCCGGCACTTGATCGCAAGTCTCTTGTTTGCCGTTTTTATTGCATTAGCCTTCATACTGGTTGGTCCGGCAAGCTTTTTCCGGATGAATTACGCGGCATAGGACAGTGCAGCAATAGTGCGAGCCCGAAAGCATGAAGTCTGTGTAAAAAACTGCATGGTTTTTTCGGAAATCAGTAAACAGGGGCGGGAAGCTCCGTCTTATTCTGTATTTATAACTAAAAAACAAGGGCCTATGGAATGGCGCTGACGAGAGCCGCTTTGAAAAACCCCGCCGCAGCCGGCGTGGCTGTGGTATTGGCTGTATTACTGGGAGCTTTTCTTGCCAGTCGCCTGCCGGTACAGCTTTTCCCCGATATAGAAAACCCCCGTATTGCCATCCAAGCTGGCTGGCGTGCCGCCGCGCCGAAAGAGGTAGAGGCGGAAATAGTCGAGCCTATCGAATCGGTACTGCAGGGCCTCACTGGCCTGGAAACCATGGAGGTGAATGCAGGTCGAGGCGGCGCCTGGGTGAACCTGGAATTCACCATGGGCACCGATATGGATAAGGTGCTGATCGATGTGATCAGTCGTATGAGCAGCCTGCCGCCACTGCCGCGGGATGCGGAGCCGCCGAGGGTTATGCTTGGAGGATGGGGCGGCGATGCCACCGCTCTCACCTATTTCTTTTTGCAAAAACTGCCTGGTAACGCCAATCACCTCGATGACTATGCAGGTCTGATTGAGGATGTACTGCGGCCGGAGCTGGAGTCTGTACCAGGTGTTTCCAGTGTGGAAGCTCAGTCCGGTCGCGCCGCACAGGAGGAGCTGCAAGTCATTTTTGACCCCTGGAAAGCGGCTGAGCTGGGCATTCAGTTGCCGGCGATCAGCCGTCAGCTGGCCTCGGCGCGGGACGTCTCTGGTGGATTTACCGATGTGGGGCGTCGCCGCTACACATTGCGTTTTGTCGGTGAATATGAGCCGGCCGATTTATCTGAGCTGGTGCTGGAGTGGCGCGATGGCCAACCGGTGCGACTCGGCGATATTGCCGAGGTGCGGGTTGGACCGTCTGAGTCCCGTGGGGTTACAACGCAGAACGGCAATCCTGCGGTATCTATGCGCATTAACCGCACCAACGACGCAAATATGCTTGCCACCCTGGAGCTGGTAAAGCGGAAAGTTGCGGAGCTGAACGAAACCAAACTGAAAAACGAACAGCTGGTGCTGGTGCAGTCCTTCGATGCCTCGGTGTTTGTTTACCGCGCCCTGAATTTGCTCGGCGGCAATCTGATACTGGGCATACTGCTGGCGGTAGGGGTGCTTTGGTGGTTCTTGCGGCGTATGCGTGCCACCCTGATTGTTGCGGCGGCGATCCCTATTTCCCTGCTCTCGACCTTTGTAGTGCTGTCCGCTGCCGGACGCAGTGTGAATGTCATCTCCCTCGCCGGCCTCGCCTTTGCCACAGGTATGGTGCTCGATGCCGCGATTGTGGTGCTGGAAAATATTGTGCGTCTACGGGAAAAAGGCCTCGGCCCCGAGGAGTCATCAGAGCAGGGAGCCGGGCAGGTTTGGGGAGCACTGTTGGCGAGCACAGCAACAACTGTGGCGATCTTCCTGCCGGTATTTTTCCTCAATAGTGTCGAAGGGCAGGTATTTGGGGACCTGGCTCTGACTATTGCCGTGGCAGTGGTGTTTTCCCTACTGGCCGCTGTGGCAATAGTGCCACTGGCGGCGAAGCTTTGGCTGCCCCCTATTTCCAGCGAGGATCGCCTGGCGCGCGTTTGGGGAAAAATCACTTCCCAGGTAATGGCACTAACCAGCACTCGCGCTCGTCGCTGGCAGGTCATCGGTGGCTTCCTGTTGGTACCTGTTGCCGCGACATATTTTCTTTTACCAAACCTCGATTATTTACCCCCGGTAAAAAGGGATGCGGTGGATGTGTGGATGAATTTCCCTTCGTCCACCAACACCAAAACAATTGAAAAGGAAATCGTCAATGAGCTGGACCGGCGCATGGCACCCTATATGAGTGGTGAGCGGGAGCCAGCCCTGAAGAACTATTACATTATTTCCTGGCCCAATGGCGGCACCATGGGTGTGCGCGTTAAGGATATGGACCAGGCCAAGGAGATGGAGCGGCTGCTGCGTGAGGAAATCCTGGTGGATATTCCCGATTTTCAGGGATTTGCTGCCCGCGGCAATCTGTTTGGCCAATTCGGTGGAGATCGCCGGATAGCTTTGCACTTACAGTCGCGCGATGCCGATGGCCTGATGCGTGCCGCCGCCCGTGGTGTGGAAGTCATGGAAGAGGTGATGCCGGGCACACCGGTACAGACCAATCCGGGGCTTTCTTTATCGGAACCTGAGCTAACTGTGCGCCCGAACGACCGTGCAATGCTGGAGCAGGGCTGGAACCGTCAGGATATGGGCAGCTTGATTCGCACCCTGGGTAATGGTCTCTATGTGGGCGAATATTTTGACGGGGAAAAACGTCTGGATGTGATTTTCAAGGCACAGCCCTGGAGCACCCCGGAGCAGTTGCAGAATACCCCGCTGGTCACGCCCCGCGGTGAGGTAGTGCCGCTCAACCAGCTTGCCAATGTTGAGCGCACTGTGGGTCCGGGCAACCTGCGCAGGGTGGATGGTCGCCGCACTATTACATTGAATATTGTGCCGCCCGATGATGTGTCCCTGGAGGAAGTTCGCGCGCAGCTGGAGGCGGAAGTGCTGCCGCAAATCCGCGAGGCTCTGCCGGATGATGGCAGTATTCTGGTGGGTGGTAATGCCAGTGATCTGGATAAGGCCCTGGTATCCCTGTCACAGAATTTTGTTTTGGCGTTGTTGATTCTATTCCTGTTGATGAGTGCCTTATTCCGCTCTTTGCGTGATGCTGGGCTGGTTTTGCTCACCGTGCCACTTGCCACGGTGGGTGGAGTGTTGGCTCTACAATTCCTGAATTTAATTGGCTTCCAGCCTCTCGATCTTCTCACCATGATTGGCTTCGTTATTTTGCTGGGCCTGGTAGTGAACAATGCCATTCTGCTGGTGCACCAGACCCGTGCTGCGGAAGATGCCGGCGCTAGCCGGGTAGAGGCAGTAGAGCAGGCATTGCGCCTGCGTCTGCGCCCGATCTTTATGAGTACCCTGACCAGTGTGTTCGGTATGTTACCCCTGCTGGTCGCGCCGGGTGAGGGCAGTGTGATCTATCGCGGGCTGGCTGCGGTGATCGTCGGCGGCATGGCAGTCAGTACCCTATTTACCTTGATATTGTTGCCGGCGCTGCTGCAGACCGGGCGTGTGCCACTACCGCAATTTACCCGCCTGCGCCAAAGATTGGCTGTGAGGAGTTCCCAATGAGAAAGTTTTTAGCCGGGGCCGCCTTGTCCCTGCTCATCGCCGAGCCGGTTTTGGCTCAGGGTGGGGCAGTGGCAGTCACTGTCGATAGGGCGCAAACCCGTGAAGTGGTGCCGAGCCAATGGTCTGCCGGGGAGGTGGTGAGTCGTCGCGATATCCTGATTTCCTCTGAATTGGATGGCGTGCTGGAATTTGTCGCCGAGCCGGGCAGCCTGGTGAAAAAAGGCCAGCGCCTAGCACAGCTGGATGCTACGCACTGGCGCCTTCAGTTACGTAACAGCGAGAGCCGGATAGCGCAATTGCAGGCACGCCTCACTTATATGGATGCCCAGCTGCAGCGGTTGAGCAAGCTGGCGGAAACCAATAGTACTTCGCGCTCGGCGCTGGAGGAACAGCACGCCGAGCGCGAGGCAATGGCCCAGGATCTGCTGGCTGCGCAAATTGAAAGAGACAGGCGAGCTTACGAACTCTCCAAAACCAAAATTGATGCGCCTTTTGATACTTTGGTGGCGAGCCGTGAATTACAGGCAGGGGAGTATGTGCGCACTGGTTCCGAGTTATTGCGCGCCCTGGATATGTCGCAACTCGAAGTGGAAGCGGATATCCCGCTAGCCGCTCTGCCGTTGATCGCTGCTGGCGATACCATAGCCGTGCGCAGTGATGTGGTATCTCGCTCTGAAGGAGAGCGCACCAGCGACCAGGTTTTCACTGGCCAGGTGCGCCAGTTTGTACCCGTGGCCAGTGATAATTCGCGGCGGGTGAAGCTGATGGTGAAGTTACCGCAGAGCGCACCACAACAGTGGGACTGGATTGTAGGAATGCCGGTCCAGGTCGCTGTGCCCCTGGCCGAAGCCCGCGCGACTATGGTGGTGCCGCGGGACGCTCTGGTTCTGCGTAATGGTGACACCTTTGTATTCCGCGTGGGCGATGAGGATAAAGCGGAGCGCTTGTCGGTCCGTATTGGTAGCGGTGATGGAGAGTGGATAGCCGTTTATGGTGACCTCGATAGTGGTGACCGGGTGATTGTTCGCGGTGCTGAGCGCCTGCAGCCGGGGCAGGAAGTGAAGATACTCTCAGAGGTGGTACGTGATGAGGATGGTACCAGTATTGAGGGGGATAGCTGACCAGTTTTACGGTCACAGTTTTATTTAAATAAATTGGGGAACAGTGTTCTCTGACAATACACTTCTGCGACACTTAATTGCTCGTCGAGGTGTCTCATGCGTTTCCTGTTTGCGCTGCTGTTAATGACTATTACCTCAGCACCCCTAGCGGAAACGCAGGCGGAGCGCCTGCCGGATGGGGCGCGCCTTGTTGAAGCCAATGATGAGATTTATTTCTACGTGGGTGGATACTTCTATCGCCAGGGGCCGGATGGGTATACCCGAGTGGAACCGCCTCTGGGAGCTAGGGTGCCGGAAGTACCTACGGATACTTCATTTTTCCTAAATGGAAAGGACTACCGGCGGGCGGGCAATGGCACCTTTTTTGAGTTTGACCCGCAGGACAACCAATTTGTCGTAGTCACACCGCCAGCTAACTGGCGCAATTACAATCGCAATCCCCTCGCACGCCAGGTGGAAATCTATCAGCGAGCCTACCCACCCAAGTATGAATCTCCCCGGCGTGTTAGTCAGCTGCGCAGTTCGGATCGTAACATCGGCCGCAGGGAACTGTTTTGTAAGGCCAGGGCCGCCAATCTTGTGAGAAGTGTGCACCAGCCCGGCAGGGTGTCAGTGATCAGCTCGCGCGCCTATCGCAGGCAGTACCTCAATTGTATGCGTAAGTATGGTCGTAGACGTTATTGATACCGCTTTGAGCCGTCTGTCCCTGGAGTCTGGTCGCTCTCGACTACACTGAAATATATGCCCTCGAGGGGGCATATTTTCTTCCTCGCGATTGTTTCTCCACGGACAGATGTAATCTATGGCGGGCGCTGGCGGTTTCTCCCTCCTTCGAAAGAATTCCACTGAATGCCCGCTGCTTCGCCTGCTTTCTCTCCTTACTCTCCTCATTGTTGTCGCGCTATTCTCTCTGTCCGCAAGTGCACAACTGCCTGGATCGAAGCCGAAGGAATTTAAACCGGAAATACCCGACTTTGCTGAACCTTCCGCGGATTGGTGGACGGGTTGGAGCAATGCCTCACCAGAGCAGCGGCGCGAGTGGTTGGACGCATTGCAAACTGCTTGGTCGGAGTGGGAAGGAGAGTTACCGGAAGACGAAGAAGCACTACAAAAAGGCGCGAAGAAAATTTCCCAGAGCCTGGATGGGATAGAGATAACCTGGAAGAAGCGTCAGGAATATTTAAAAGTAGAACTGATGCCGGAGGTGAAATTCCCGGAAAATCCGACAGTACTCGACTGGGCCAGAGCGGACTCGGCAATCAGTCGTGGGCGGCGACGTTTGAGTGGGGTACAGCTGGAGGCGCGGCAGCTGCGGGATACCCGCTCCCAGTCCCTGTCGCAGTTGCGCAGGCAGGTGATTGTACTGCGCGATGCCAAAGGCAAGGAGGAAGATGAAGCGGCGCAAGCACTGCTGCTGGCCCAGATTAATCACCTCAATATTATTGAGCAGCTGGCGACAGTGAATGATTTCCTCGGTACTTGGCAGGAGAAAATTGAACTGGCTGAAAGCAAGCTGCGACGCATGCTCGACGATCTGCAATTCAGCGAAAAAGATGCCAAGGAACTCGAAAAAGCTATTGCTGATACAGATAAGAAAATTGAGCGTATAGCCGCAACCCGTACCAGTATACAGAGTACCACCGAGCCCTCCACCGACCCCGATACCAATATGAAAAAAGATCTCACCCTGATGCAACTTGAGGTGGATCTGCTGGAGGAGCACCTCGGCAAGCGCAAGAGCGAATTGCTGCAGTCTATTAACACCGTACTGGACCCGGCGGCAGAGGAGCGCCCGTTAATTGTCAGCAGGGAACTCTTGGAGAATGCAAATACAGTGATTGATGCTACGTCGCGGGAACTCGCTATCCGTCAACGCCAAGTGGTGGCTTGGCGGGGCGAAGATGAGAGCGAGGACCTCAGTCGCTGGTGGAATTATTTTGAACGGATCGGCAGTGGTTTGGCTCGGGCCAACGACCTGGAGCAGGATATCCAGCGCTATGAAAAAGCACAGCTGGAAGTTTACCGCGAGCGCCAGGGTTGGTGGGCCACAGTGCGTGAGCGTGTCTCTCTGGCTGCCCGCCAGGTATACAAGCGCTGGCGCACTTTGGCTGATTACCAGTTATTTACCATCGCACAAAACCCGATTACCCTGCGCCTGATTGCCAAGATGATATTTGTCTTGGTGTGTGCCTGGCTCCTGTCGGTGTTGACCAGGGCTTTCTTGCGCCGCCTGGTGCGCAGGGAGCATGCCAGCGAATCCTCCATGTATAACCTGAGCAGGGTGTTGCACTACACCTTTGTTGCAGTCGCCCTTGTTATTGTATTGAGTATGCTTGGGCTGGATACATCCAAGCTAGCGCTGGTGGCTGGTGCGCTCTCCGTAGGTATTGGTTTTGGTTTGCAAGCCATTTTCTCCAATTTTATTTCCGGGCTTATTTTGTTGTTCGAACGGCCCTTGAAGGTGGGGGATTTGGTGGAGCTGGAGTCTGGTGTCTTTGGTCGGATTCGCGACATCAACGTGCGTTCTACCCGTATTACCACTCGGGACAATGTGGATATCCTGGTGCCTAACACCGAATTTGTTGCCGGTCGTGTAATCAACCATACCCTGGATGATCCGGTGCGGCGTATCCATGTGCCTTTTGGTGTTTCTTATTCCTCAGATCCAGACCTGGTACGTGAAGCAGCGCTGGAGGCCGCTGACCGGGTCAATATCACCCACACCGACTGGAAACGCAAAACCGAGGTTTGGTTGATGGAGTTCGGTGATAACTCGCTGAACTTCAAGCTGGTCGTGTGGGTAAACAGCAATATGGTCACTTCTTTGGGGGACTCATACGCGCTTTATAACCTGGAGTTGTTGAGAGAGTTTCGCGAGAAGGGGATCGAGGTGCCTTTTCCACAGCGGGACCTACACCTGCGCAGCTGGGATGTACCGGCCATTATTGGCCGAGCGGCTCGGAAATAGCCCAATAGCACCGCGGCGGGTATTCAGCCTCGGCGAATATGCGTAGTATTTTCCCTGCGGCCGATGTGACAATCGGCCCCGTCCAATTCACTTTGTATTGCTGCGTTTTGCTACCGGGCGCTCGAGCAATAGTAACAAGGAAACGCCCGTGCTGATCATCCCTATCGAGAATAAGCCGGACTGGCGCCGCCCGCCGTTGATGTGCTTTGCGTTGATACTCGCAAATTTACTGGTATTTATGTTTTACCAAGGCGGTGATGAAGCTCGTTGGCTGGAGGCTGAAGATTACTATTTTGCCAGTGATCTTCCGGATCTGGAGGAGCAGCGTTTTCTGATGTATGTCGATGAAATGCATCCCGAATGGCGCCTACAGATGGATGCGGAAGGCGAGGAGTTTGTCTACCGGGAGCTGCTGTGGAATCCGGAGTTTCACCACTGGCTGTTACCTAAATTAGCGCTGGAAGGGCAAACCCTGTGGCTGCAGCAGCGCGAGCACTTTGCCGGGTTACGTGATCGTATCAGCAGTATGGCCTTGGGCCTAACACCGGCGGAGCCGAGTATTGGAGGCATGTTTGGGCATATGTTCCTGCACGGAAGTTGGGATCATCTTATCGGCAATATGATTTTCCTGCTGCTATTTGGTTTGTCGGTAGAGCTGGCGCTTGGCGGGCTCTGGTTTATCACACTCTATTTGCTTGGGGGCCTGGCCGCTGCTGGCTTACATATGCTGGTGGAGGCTGGTAGCTATGTGCCAATGGTCGGTGCTTCTGGAGCCGTGTCGGCGATTATGGGAATGTTTGTCGCTATCTACGGAGTGCGGCGCCTGCGTTTTTTCTACACTGTTGGCTTTATGTTTGGCGAATTCAGTGCCCCGGCACTAATGGTATTGCCCTTGTGGCTCGGCAAGGAAATTTTCGGCTATCTCTACGGAGATGCCGGTATTGCTTACTGGGCTCATACCGGTGGCCTTTTGGCTGGTTTTGCCTTGGCGCTAATGTTGATTTACTGGCGTCCGCCAGTTCGGGTTATGCCAGAAGAAGAGGAAGAACTGCCGTCGCCACAAAAAAGTGCTCTCACTCGTATCGATCGCTTTCAGGAGGAGGGCAAATTGTTGGAGGCCGCCGACGCTGCGGCCGCTGCGGTGCGGCAGTACCCGGATTTTTTGCCGCTTATCCTGCGCTATATAGAACTGACCGCTGTTTCCCCGGATAGTGAGGCCTACCACCGCGCCAACCTGGCACTATTTTCCCAGGCGGCCAATTCGCGGATTGATACTTATGTCCTGGCAGATGGATATCGCAGCTATTTGCAGGCTACTCAACAACCTCACGCATTGAGCTCTAAAGCGTGCCTGTTAATGGCACGCCGCGCTGCGGAAGCTAAAAACTGGCCGTGGTTGGAGGAGCTGCTTCAGAGACTAATTTCACAGGGGGTACAGCACCCATTAATACCCAAGCTCGGTTTGGCCCTGGTAAATTATTACCGGCGTATGGGAGAGGAAGGCAGTGCGCGGAAAATGAAAGAATTAACCCAGGCAGTGGAGATACAGGGGCAATCCTAGTAGCGACCTTTTAAATTTGGTAGGAAGAGCACAATTTTTAGGTCACCAGTAAAAAATTGGATAGGTTAAGGAAAAGCATGAGTAAAAATATTCTTAAGAATGAAGAAATTCTGGAAATGGAAGGCGAAAAGAAGGTGCACTTCCTCAATCCAAATGCCGTGCGCCGCAATAAATCTCTCGGAGATATGACAGGAATTACCGGTTTTGGATTTCATGTTATTGAAATAGAACCGGGTTATGAGTCTACGGAATTTCACTGCCATCAATTCGAGGATGAGTGTGTTTATATCCTGCAAGGTCAGGCGCAAGTTCAAATTGGTGAGAAGGTATACGGGGTATCGGAAGGGGATTTTATTGGTTATCCGGCTGGTGGACTGCCACATGCAATGAAAAATACCGGCACTGAGACCTTGCGCTGTATTGTAGTGGGCCAGCGCCTGGATCATGATGTGGCCGACTACCCCAATAAAAGTAAGAGGATTTACCGCAATAAAGGGCTGCCCTGGGAGCTGGTAAATCACGATGATATCGAGAAACCCAGGTAAATTGACCGATTTCTTTCCTCATGACCGCCAAGATTCGTGTTTTCTATAATTCCGCCTGCCCAGTGTGCAATGCGGGTATTAGTGCTCAAAAGAAAAAGCTCAGTACCTGTGAAGTAGCCTGGGAAGATGTACATCTGGATAATGCCAAGGCAGAAGAGCTCAATGTGGACCTAGAGTCTGTGCGTGAGCGTTTGCACGTGATTGATACACAAGGGAGGCTACAGGTTGGTTTCGAGGCGTTTATTACAATTTGGGAGAACTCCCCTGGCGAGCATTGGAAAGCAAAAGTGTCCAAGGTTCCAGGAGTGCGTTGGGGACTCAACAAAGCTTACAATGGATTTGCCCGCTGCCTATATCTGTGGAATAAGGCTCTAAAGCACTGGTGATCTCTTCTGTCAGATCGATCAGTTTGTGGTTTCTGCGTTACTCAAAACTTTCCACTGGCTGTGTGCTTGGTGAGTAGCAAATAAACAGCATCCAGTTGCGGATATTTTCCTTGTGAAGGCTATTTAGCATTTGTGCCACCAGTTGGTAACTGTGTTGTTGATAGAGCAATTGGAGCAGGGCGTGACAAATTCCCAGCTTTTTACACTAGAGTGGATTCCATGGCGAGATAAAGCTCGGTTGCTTTATTAGGCCTATTTAATATTGTGTGGAGAGAAGAAGACGGTAGTAATACTCTTTGAGAAATTTATCGTTGGGATAGTGGAGTAGTCGTCGAGTATTTTTGACGTACTGTTAGAATGTAAAAAGAACTGCAAAAAAATTGGCATAAAGGTTTCAAGAAAGGTGTTGTATGACAAAAGCTATGCGCGTTCAGTTGGTTGAAGGTAAGGCAGGTGATCCGTGGAGCGATTCTGCGCTTTTGAGTTTTACTGGTGGCGATGCTTTTATCCATATTGGCGCAACCAATGGTGCCTCTTTGGTAGCTGCACAACGTGCAGCTCGCCGGCTGGATGGCATGGGAGTAACCGAAGTTGCCCTGAGTGGCGACGGCTGGGATATCGAAAGCCGCTGGGCCTTTTGGGCTGGATATTTCAATCCCAAGGTAACCAAGACTATCCATTGGGGCTCAGAGGATGACGAAGAGATAAAAGAACTGGCTGCCCGCGAAAGTGCCGCACGTTGGGTACGCGAGATTACAAACGGCACACCGGATGATGTCTCTCCCCGTGTACTGGCAGAAAGTGCTGCTGAAATGTTGCAAAAACTCGCCCCTCAGGCCTTAAGCTACCGGATTGTTGCGGGAGATGATCTGCTGCGCGAGGGCTTTGTGGGTATCCATAACGTGGGCCGTGGTAGTGTGCGTGAACCGGTGATGCTTCAGGTGGACTACAACCCAACCGGAGAGGATACTGCGCCGGTAGATACCTGTTTGGTGGGCAAAGGCATTACTTTCGACTCCGGTGGCTACAGTATTAAACCGTCAAGTAACATGGCCACCATGAAGTCTGATATGGGTGGTGCCGCCATGGTCACTGGTGGCCTCGCTCTGGCTATTGCTCGCGGTTTGAACAAGCGGGTGAAGATGTACTTATGCTGTGCTGAAAATCTGGTATCCGGTCATGCTTTCAAGCTGGGCGATATCATTAAATACAAAAATGATGTCACTGTGGAAGTACTGAATACCGATGCCGAAGGGCGTCTGGTACTCGCCGATGGACTAATCGCGGCCTCAGAGGAGCAACCGCGCTGGCTGCTAGATGCTGCTACCCTGACGGGTGCTGCGAAAATGGCTGTGGGACGTGATTTTAATTCCGTATTCAGTTTTGAGGATGAAATGGCCCGAAAAGTCCTGGATGCTGCAGCTCAAGAAAACGAAAAAGCCTGGCGGTTACCTTTAGAAAATTTCCATCTGGAGCAGACTCCCTCCAGCTTTGCGGATATATCCAATATCGGTATTGATGGCAGTCCAGGCGCCTCCACCGCAGCGGCTTTCCTGGCTCGCTTTGTGCCCAAGGAAGGCCGCAACTGGGTTCATATGGATTTATCCGGTTCCTACCAGCCAGCAGCTAATGATCTTTGGGCCACTGGTGCCAAGGGCCACGGCTTACGCACTATCGCGCGCTTTTTACAGGAAAATTGACTCTTATTACCGCACAAAACGATTACAGAGACAGTAGAAAAACGCGTCTATTATAAGGCGCGTTTTTCTATTTGGGACTGATGAAATTGGCACAGCTGGTGGTCCAGTGTTTTGTTGAATCCAGTGTGATTAATATCCAGTGGCTAGTTAACCAGCAACAAAGAATTTTGTAATACTATCCGCGCTCTGGTAAGAAAATAAAAGGGGAGATGTAAATGAGTACCTCTGGGGTAACAGAAACGAACTCGGTGAAGCAGATCCGTTGCGCCAACTGCCAGACTGAATTACTGGGGCCACACTGCTACTCCTGTGGCCAACCTATTAAGGGGATGGTTCGGCACTTTTCCTCTGTAATAGGAGACCTTTTTGACACCCTGCTAGCATTAGACTCCCGTATCTGGAAAACCCTGCCACCCCTTCTTTTTAAGCCTGGCTTTCTAACCGCTGAATACTTTGCAGGTCGCAGGGTACGTTATGTCAGTCCTGTACGTCTGTTTATTTTTTTGTGCGTAACTACATTCTTTGTAGTGCGTATGAGTAGCGACTGGAGTATCAACTTCGGTGCTGATAGTAGTAGCTCGAAAGAGGCAGTTAATATTGCTGAAAAAAAAGTAAATGACGCCCTGGATACAGTGGAGCAGGCAAAGTTAGCTAATGCTAATAATCCAGAACTTTTAGCTGAGCTGAATAAAGTTCAACTAAATTTGACGGATGATACTGAGGCGTTGCAGGATGAGGCAGCCACTATTGAAAGTGGAACAAGTGAGCCGGAGAAATTAACGAAAGCTGAGGTTACCTCGGGGTTAAAACAGGCAATTACCGAAGTAGACCGGGATTTTTTAGAAATTGATGGTTTACCGGAGGGGTTCACGAATTGGCTTGATAAAGAGGTTGCCAGGGCACAAGACAATATTGCACGAGTCTCCGATGACCCAAACCGCTTTAAAAAGGCGTTTCTGGGTTCTCTTCCCTCTACGTTACTTATTTTGGTGCCACTCTTTGCACTAATGCTTTGGGTAATTTATCTCTTTAAGCGCCGCCTCTATATGGAGCATCTGATAGTCGCTCTTCATAGTCATGCCTTTATTTGTTTTGTATTGTTGCTGGTGACTTTACTGGGAGATCTTCAAGATTGGCTAACTAACTACAGTTTGATTGATACTTTATGTAATTGGACCCTGGTAGCACTTATCTTATGGATACCTATTTACCTTCTGCTTATGCAAAAACGGATTTACCAGCAGGGTTGGATTATAACTCTGATGAAATATTGGGCATTGGGTATTTTGTACCCTGTATTGTTGATATTTGGTGCAACCCTGACAGCCCTATATACTCTTGCTGAACTTTAAATATTGAAAATAACGAATTGGCTTTCAACGTTAACGCTCCTTTATCATAGAACGATGATATAAAAAACAGAATACACTTATAAGAAAATAGTAATCCTGGGAAAATCTAATGCAGTACTTTCTGTGATTGCTTTGGAGTGACTGTTGCTAAGGGAATCATCAATTCGCCTGAGTTTGGGGTTATATTTTGCTCTAAAATTTGATGCTTCTGAAATTAGTATATAAAAAATCAACAAATAAGATTAATTTAGGTTGTACTTCTATAATACGTTGTTTTCTATTCTTTTCCCCTAGAAGTATTTTTGTTGGGTGGGTAGGGTTAGTTGAAGTGAGTCTGTATGTGAGTAGTTTAGCGCCAGTAACTGTTTTTGGCTCGTTTAAAGAGTTGTACCGCTTATTTCGATCGAAGTAAATATCTTTAAATTATTTGTTTTTGAATTATAAGCAGGCTATCAGGAGCTATTTCACTAGAAATATATCCTTACAGTGCTTATACATGAATTGAAACTACGCCATTATTTTTCGATAGTACATAGAAATTTATAAATGCCTTCTTAAAATCGGTTTGCTCATCAAGTAATCCTGAAACTCTTACCAGTTATTGATTGAGCATATTTTTTGATATTAATATTTCTTAGGGAGGATGATATGTTGAGGCATTTATTAGCTCTTTTGGCTTTAGGATTAACTTGGTCCTTGGTAACTGTTAGTTATGCAGATCCAATCCAGGATCTGAGTATGCAGAACTACGAGGCGGGTTGGTATCCCAATTTTTGGCAGGGTCAAGGTCCTTTGACCTGTCGTAGAACCTGTTCGATCTGGGTGGGAGGTGTGCCAGAATCAGAAATGACTAAGGATATGACTGAGGAATTTGAGCGCACTAA
Organism: Microbulbifer sp. NBRC 101763; assembly: GCF_040371615.1. Taxonomy (NCBI): domain Bacteria; kingdom Pseudomonadati; phylum Pseudomonadota; class Gammaproteobacteria; order Cellvibrionales; family Microbulbiferaceae; genus Microbulbifer; species Microbulbifer sp. NBRC 101763. The sequence continues at coordinate 80,785 of NZ_BAABQV010000009.1, read as the reverse complement.
CGTTTGTAAAATTACGCGAGATCCGGAAATTATTGAAAAGCCGATTAATGATCCGCTTTCCCATTGGCTCTATGGAAATCAATTTGATGATAAAGCCAACTGTTATGTCGGTACGCCTTATGGAGTGAAAGAGGATGATCATTATATGTGCTTGTGTGTTTGCGACAAGCCGGACTTAGTGGTGAGTAAAATATATGATCCAGTTTGGGATGGCGGATCAGGCCAGTCGGTGATAACCGTGGATATCACCAATGTCGGCGCATCCGCTTCTATAGCCAGTTTTGCCCGACTGATAGACCCAGATACTCTGGCAAATGATGTTCAGGCTACGCCGGTTATTGCTCCGGGAGCAACTGTGACACTGGTTTTTACTTTGGGCTATTGGGTGTTTGATCCAGATGCGCATCTAGAAGTCACAGCCGACTATAAGGAAATAGTCGAAGAGTGTGATGAGACCAATAATACCTTGGTGTACAGTAAGCAAGGATAAGAATATTTAAATAGGCCTCCCCAGAACAGTGATTGGGGAGGCTGGGATCAGATTAATGAGTTAGCGGGCGAGATAAACGTTAATTACTTGGCAATTTTGTTTATTGACTGTAGCAGTGGGGGAGCCCCCTTCTTTCAATTTCTTGTCGAGCTTTTTTGGGACTATCAAATACATACGTGGATAGTTACGCACCAGATAGTCTTTCTTATTGGCGCTTTGCCAAGGGTATTCATAAGTAATAGCAGCTACGCCTCTAGCGAGCGCTAAACCATCGGTGCAGGTATCTGGGGTTGCACTGGTTGCAAGCAGGGCTATAGCAATAGAAGAAAGGCTCATACTCGTTTGGCTACAGTTTGAGAAAAAGTGGTACATCTCGACGAATAAGCCCGAGTATAGCTTAAGGTAGGAAATATCTATAGTACATGGCTCTAGATGCCTATCTATTTAGACGACGAAGTGATTGAAGCATGACTCAGGTGAAACTTAATCTATTTATGTTGCTAGAGGAAATTTCAGGTGCGTTTCAAGTTGGAATTTAATAGAGCTCGTTTGTTGATGTATCATCTTTGGCATAATCCAAGTGAAGCCAATAAAACAAGTATCGCTCTCAGGTTGAGATTCAGATTATTTACTTTCTCGTAAGGCTTTTACATTCAACTTTAAAATTCTTAGGTGAAATAATCTATTTCATTAACGGCAGTAAATAATCGAACTGCCTAAAAGCAGTAGACTTTCATCTCTCCTTAAGACCACATCGTCATGAAAGCCACCATCAAAGCCAGTGAAGTATTTGATATTAAGGTTTTACGATCTTTATGAGTTAGGAGTATTAAATGTCTGTTTAGGCCGTATTTGTGTCTTTTCCGACTTGGATGAGGGTTTAAAATGCAGTCACGGAGGAGGCATTATGGCTAAGAGAATAGGTTTTTTTATTGCTAATGGGTTCCAAGCTTTAGACCTTTTTGGTCCCCTGGATGCATTTATGGAGGTAAATAGCTTTGTAAGTGAGGCTTATATTTGTAGCCTGATTGGCCTTGAGGCCGGCCATGTCAAAACCGCTTATGGTCAGTCTCTAACTGTAGACGGCGATATTTATCAGTTACCTCAGTTGGACTACTTGGTTATCTGTGGTGGAATTGGCATGCGGCAACTAGAGCTGAGCTCCAAACAGCTCAATGCGCTAAGGTTAATTGCAAATAGTGCCAGTAGGGTTGTGAGTATTTGCACCGGTGCCTTTGTTTTGGCTAAGATCTTCCCCGAGCAGAGCCACAGAGTTACTACACACTGGCGTCATTGCCAGCAACTGGCTCGGCAGGCCATTAATTACCAGGTAGAACAAGATCCATTGTTTATTGAAAGTGGAGTGATTTGGTCCTCCGCTGGTGTTTTGTCCGGTGTCGATTTGGCCTTGGAGATTATTCGTCGGGATCATGGTAATACGATTGCAGCGAGTGTGGCGAAGGAGCTTGTCATATATCTGCAGCGTCGAGGAGGTCAAGCCCAGTACTCAGACCTGCTTCAGGTACAGTCTGGCGATAGTATGCGTCTCAACCCATTATTGGAGTGGTTGGCTGAGAACTACCAGAAATCTATCAGTGTTCCGGACATGGCGGAGAGAATATCAATCAGTGAGCGCCAGCTTACTCGCTTATTTAAACGCCATTTGCAGAGCACACCAAGCCAATATCTAAATCAGATACGTATAAATCGCGCGAGGGACCTTATTACTTGTGAAAGTCTCAGCCTGGAACAGGTTGCTTTGCGCGTCGGATTCGCTAGTTATGATAGCTTTCGTCGTGCGTTTTATGCCCAATTTGGCGTATCTCCCTCCTACTTCAGCAGAAATCATGGTTAAACAGAAATTTCTTTGTGCATTTGGGAAAATAAATAACCCACTAGATCTGCGATCACTGGATTTCCTGTTTCCGCCGTTATGTGTAAGAGCAGCTTAAAACGTAGCGAAAGGAAACTTTTTATTTCTACTGGGTATTAGCTACACAATATCTTCCGAGAAGCTGACGTAATCATTTCCTGGCTTATTCTCATAATTAATAGATACTCGGATAGTTATATATCCCCTTGCTAAGTGAAGTCAGTAATTCTCTATTTAAATTTAGTGGAGAGTTTTTAGCTTATCCCCGCATCAGGGTTTTAAAATCCTGTTGCGGGAGGTAAAAATTTTTTTTAAAAGTAATTACCACTCTACACAGATTTTTCCAAAGTGTGACCCTTTGGCCTGGTGCTCGAAGGCCTTTGCCAGATCAGTAAAGGGGAGGGTTTTATCAATTACCGGATGGATATTATTGGCTTCCAATGCGGCCACATAGTCTTGTTGCTCACAGCGATTTCCCACAACAAGCCCTTGTAAACGGGCTTGTTTACCCATCAGCAGGGCGGTTGGAATTTCACCCTGCCTCCCAGTCAAAACACCAATCAGTGAAATATGCCCACCGACCCTGACTGATTGAATCGATTGTTCCAAGGTGGCAGGGCCGCCTAATTCAATAATATGGTCGACACCTTTTCCATGGGTTAACTCCAATACCTTTTCTGACCACTGGGCATGGGTTCTATAGTTGATACCCTCAGTCGCCCCCAAGGCTTTTGCCCGCTTCAGCTTCTCATCAGATGACGAAGTCACGATCACTTTAGCCCCTAGCATGTTGGCAATTTGAATCACTGCTATTGATACGCCACCGGTGCCGAGGGTTAATATGGTGTCACCTGGCTTCACTTTGCCGTCACTCACCAGGGCTCGCCAGGCAGTGAGGCCGGCTGTAGTGATCGTGGCGGACTCTGCATGGCTCCAGCCTGTAGGTGCGAGGGTAAATGCGTTGGCGCTACGAACAACATACTGAGCAGCCATTCCATCAATACCATCGCCCGGCGTATTGCCGAAGCCCCAGACGTTGTGGCATGCAGGCCCTGCTTGCCACTGGGGAAAGAAACAGGAAACTACAGAATCGCCAACTTTAAATTCACTCACACCTTCTCCAACAGCTTCCACTGTGCCGGCGCCATCTGACATCAGGATGCGGCCGTCTTCCGTGGGTATACTGCCGTTGGCGACAAGCAAGTCATGGTAGTTAAGTGAAGATGCGCCAATAGCAACTCGAATTTGATTTGGGCCTGGCCCCCCTGGGTCTTGCATATCGCTTACAGATATGTGATCCAGTCCACCAGGTGCTTTTAGTGTCAGTGCTTTCATTATTTTCTTCCTTTAATCTTAAGTGCCTCTGTTCTCAGGCCCTCTAGCCAATCTTGGTGGCCGTTAATCATAGGGTTAGGTCGTGTTTTCGCTAATTCAATGGCTGGTAAACCATTCTGTGTTTCCTGGGTGAGGATACGTACTCGGTCGCCGGATAGATCTTCTATTAACCAGGCGTGGTGAACATCTAGACGAGCATCTCCTTCACCAGCCCATCCATGCCAAGCTACTCGCGCGGGCTGCCCTTTGACCGGGGCAAGGTACTCTACACAGCGCGCTTCAACCGGAAAGCCGAAAGTTTCAAATGAAAACCGCGTACCCTCTCTCAATTCAGGCCCCAGCCCATCCTGGAATTGGATATTGGCAGAGTTCGCATAGTAGCGGGGCCATAGCGATGGGGTGTTGAGTAATGGCCATATATCCGCAGTAGATAATCCGGCGACAATTAGCTCATTAGAGCAATAATTATCGGTAAATCCTGGAACAAAGCCCTGAGGCCAAATAATTTCACTCATTGTGATTTTCTCGATTTTGACACCGGCCATTCACTTATTCCCTGCGGGTTTACCGGCATCTCGTTCAATCTTGCAGGTCTACTTCAGGGAGTTCATAAAATTATAATGGCGGATAAATATAAATTTAATTTATAATTTCTTATATAGCCAAATCTTATATCTGATTGATGTTTTGAGTTCCCCCAATAAATTTGATCAGAGGGTTAAAATTACAAAAACCAACAATTGTTTAACTAATTAAAGAGTATTTGGCGTTCTTGTCTGCTTCAAGCTGCTATAAGTATTTAGCAGACATACACCGCTGGTTAACTGGTTATCGCTCATGACGAAGATATTGAATGGGAATAAATTGCTGATGACTCTGATAGTTTGTTTATCAGTAACAAATTTTGCATATTCTGAGAGTTACGACACTGGTAATGAGCGAGACTGGTTGTTAAACGCAGAAAGTGAGAAAGATCGCTTGATTTTGCTGCAAAACTATCTTGGTGGTTTTTCTGCTTCAATGTGGGAAGTGGGATATCGATACAAAAGCATTTTCTTGGCTTTACAGGATGAGAATTTTGATCTTGCCATATACCACTGGGAAAAAATAAAAACTGCTATTAAAAATGGCTATCTCAAGCGCCCCGCACGCAAAGCCAATGCCGATGCTATTTTCTTGGACTTGGTATACGGTAATGTGCTTGGTTCATTTGAGAGTAGAGATATCAAAAAGGCATGGCAGGGATTTTCTAATGGTCGTTCAGCCTGTATGAAATGCCATGCTGCTGAAAAAATTCCATGGATGAATAATCAACCGTTATTTCGCACTACTGTAGCTCCACTGTAGTACAGGTTTTCTTTTATATGATATTCGGTATTGAGCATTTAAAATGCCATGGTATATAAGCTTTTTAGATCGTTAAGATTTTACTTCTTAAAATATCTTTGATAGGCAAATAAGTGTCATTTTATGACAGCCTATATTTATCTTTTCGAATTATGGTTTGGCCGGACTGTACATTTTTATGATGTTAAGATTGTTTTTTGGCAGGGTAATAATCTAACAGGAATTTTAGAAAATTCTTCTATTGAGTGGCTCTAAAAATATTTTTCAGCATAGTTTTTTGAATTTTTTAATTAGTTGTTTGCTATCACTTAACTCCTATGCCGAGCCTCTGGTTGTGACATCTAAGGGGATTCTGGTTCCGGTTCTCTTCGCGCTGTACTTTCCATAGCCTCTAAACTTTCGACTCCTCCTATAATTAGCATTGTAACAGGCGGTGATATTTGAATTGCGGAGCCTTTGGAGTACTCAGGTAAATTGCCTTTGGTTATCCATGATGTGGACAAATTATTATAACTCAAAATAATGTTGACCTTTTACGAATCAGTGAGGAAGCTGATTTATCACTCTCAAATCTGAATTTTGAAGGCCCTGGTTGTTTTCATATTGAGAACAGAGTGGATCTTGCTGAACCTGGTAGGAAAGGTATTTATCTCAAGGTAGGCGAGAGTCAGAAGGGCACTGTAAATATTATTCTTGAAAAAGTTCATGTTAGCGGATCGGCTTATCATGGTATTCACATATCCGACTGTGCTCTTCGTGATAAATGTGGAGGTGGCATGGGTGGCGGTGGTGATGGTTCACCAGCGTCTATATCTGCACATTTGGCGAATGTAAAGATAGAATCTGTCGGGTATGGAGCCTTTGATGGTGATGGTATCTGGATTGATGAACGTGGCGAAGGCAGTATCTATACAACTGTCATTGACTCACTTTTTTCGCGTGTTGGTGCTGACGGTATTGAGCTTGATGAAGGGAATAAGGGAGATGTTACGGCACAAATTATTCGAAGTCGTTTTGTAGATACTGGAAATTATTGTGATCCGACTGTTCTGAAAAAGTGTATTTCCAAGCGGCAAAGCGAGGAAGAGCTAAGAAATTAGCTTTTAAGTTTTGGGGGAATATGGTCCCTCCGTCAGCCGAATTGACTTTCTAAATCACTGATATATGAGTTTGTGTTCATTCCATATGCAATGTGCCTCCAAATACTTGCGATGATATTGAGGGTCTATTCAATTACTAGTATGCGCTATTTATTAGCCCATAAAAATTGAATTCTGTAGGGCTGATATTTAAAAATAGCTTAGGTTTTTTTTAAATTATGCGTAGTTTTTAATTGGTCACCAGAAAAGTGGGCCGAGGATGTAAAGCTAACGAGCGTAAGTATGGATTGTAGTGGGCTGACTGAAGATGTTGGGAAGAGAAGGCGAGTGGAGATTTTTGAGAGGGCTTTGCTGTTTTGTCTGCGGTCAGTTTTGCTTATCTATGGAATATAACCTGGCCACAAGGGACACTATATGGTTTCAATAGGGCCTCAAGATGCGGTGGATAATTTAGCTATCCTATGGGACCAAAAGTTGGCCAAAGCGGACAAGCTTTGATCGCAACAACATGGGGTTCACTGGGGGATTTAAAGGTGGTGGGCCCTCCGGGACTCGAACCCAGGACCTGCCGATTATGAGTCGGATGCTCTAACCAACTGAGCTAAGGGCCCACACTTTGCTTGCGGGGATCGTTGCAAGCGGTTGGGGAAAGTACAAGATTTTTCCTTTCAAATCAATGCCTTTGTGGCAGAGATTTCCTCTCGGCAGCCTTTGCCTGCCAACGTGAACTTTATCGTTTATTTTTTATACGAAATACTTGGCGGTGTATTTTAGTGTCAATGGTAAGGCAGTTGGAATTTACAGCTTTCTATATTAGTACGACCGTATGATTTTAGGGTTTTAACTGGTACTGCCGTTTAGATGGGGCGGGAAGTTAAGCTTCCCGCTTTTCTCTTCGAGCTTTTACACAGGTCGCGGTTAGATTGGCAGCTTGGGAATTACTATGCAGCCCCAGACAATCAGCCATGAAATAAGAGCCACGGCTACGGCGGCGGAGCCTGTGTCCTTGGCAATCTTGGCCAAAGGGTGTTTTTCTGGACCTATGCGGTCCACGGTAGCCTCAATGGCGCTGTTGATTAGCTCAAGGGGCAGTACCACCAAGCTTACGGCGATTAGTATGGCGCGCTCTGCCGGTGTATCTCCGACCCAGATGGCGAGAGGGATAATGAAGATTACGAGGATGATTTCCATACGGAAGGCTTCCTCATTACGCCAGGCGGCGGCGAGGCCTTCGCTCGAATATCTGGCGGCGGCGATCAGTCGAGCAAGGCCTTTTTTGCCCGGCTTATTGGCGACTCCTTCAGACTTTTCCGGTTTGCTGGCGACTTCTTTTTGCATATTACTCTCCTGCCATCCGTAGACCCTTGAGGGTGGTCTTTATTGTGTCACATAAAAAAGCCCGGTCGAAACCGGGCTTTTTAGTTGGCGCTTACTCGTCGAGGAAGCTCCGCAGGTGCTCCGATCGGGACGGGTGTCGCAGCTTACGCAGGGCCTTGGCCTCAATCTGTCGGATACGCTCACGGGTTACATCGAACTGCTTACCCACCTCTTCCAGAGTGTGGTCAGTGTTCATATCAATACCAAAGCGCATACGCAGTACCTTGGCTTCACGCGCGGTCAGGCCGGAGAGCACGGAGCGGGTGGCATCGTGCAGGCCGGTCTGGGTGGCGGTGTCCACTGGGGAGGACTGGTTCTGGTCTTCGATAAAGTCACCCAGGTGTGAGTCTTCGTCATCGCCGATGGGAGTCTCCATGGAGATGGGCTCTTTAGCGATCTTGAGGACTTTGCGTACCTTGTCTTCCGGCATTTCCATACGCTCGCCCAACTCTTCAGGAGTGGGTTCACGCCCCATTTCCTGCAGCATCTGGCGGCTGATACGGTTGAGCTTATTAATAGTCTCAATCATATGCACTGGAATACGGATGGTACGTGCCTGGTCAGCAATGGAGCGGGTGATCGCCTGACGAATCCACCAGGTGGCGTAGGTGGAGAACTTATAACCGCGACGGTATTCGAACTTATCCACAGCCTTCATCAGGCCGATGTTGCCCTCCTGAATCAGATCCAAGAACTGAAGGCCGCGGTTGGTGTACTTTTTGGCGATAGAAATCACCAGGCGAAGGTTGGCTTCCACCATTTCCTTCTTGGCGCGGCGAGAGCGGGCCTCACCAATGGACATACGGCGGTTGATCTCTTTGATCTGGCCTACGTCCAGTCCGGAGCGTTCCTGGCACTGGGCCAGTTTACGCTGGGCGCGTACTATATCGTCCACTACATGGCGCAGGGCGTCGGAGTAGTCGCGCTTCTTTTTGATGATCGCCGGGATCCAATCCTCATTGGTTTCGTTACCGGGGAACTCTTTGATAAAGGTCTTACGCGGCATGCGTGCACGCTTGATGCACAGGTTCATAGTGATGCGCTCTTGTCTGCGCACACTGTCGAGAATATCGCGCACTTCGCCGTAGAGCGGATCGAACTGGCGCGGTGCCAGTTTGAAGTAGCGGAAGACTTCAGCCACGGCTTCGAGGGCTTCGCCTGCTTCCTTGGAGTCGCGTCCGTGGGCGGTAATGGCTTCGTCTGCAACTTTCTGAGCAGTGATTAGCGCATTCATGCGCTCTGCCAGTTCCTCTGGGTCGAGGCCACCGGCGTTTTCCTCTTCTTCCTCTGAGGTACTGTCGTCATCCTCGTCGTCGGCAGATTCGTCATCGCTATCGCTGGTCTCACGGGATTCCGCGGCTTGGCCAGCTTGAGCACCAGGTGGTACATCTTCGGCGGGGTCGAGCCAGCCGGAAATGACATCAGGAACACGGCGCTCTTCTTTTTCGATTAGCGCGTACTCATCAATGATCTGTTGTACTGCACCTGGCCAATAGGCGAGAGCGGCCATCAGCTCACGCAGGCCCTCTTCGATACGCTTGGCAATGGCGATTTCGCCCTCGCGCGTGAGCAGCTCAACGGTGCCCATTTCGCGCATATACATGCGTACCGGATCGGTGGTGCGGCCTACATCGGATTCTACGGCGGCCAGTGCGGCTGCTGCTTCGGCTGCGGCGATCTCGTCAGCGGAGCTGTCGCCTTCAGCCATCAACAACTCTTCGGCATCTGGTGCGCTTTCGAACACCTTGATACCCATGTCGTTGATCATGCCAATAATGTCTTCCACCTGATCGGGGTCGGAAATATCTTCCGGAAGGTGGTCGTTTACCTCCGCGTAAGTGAGATAGCCCTGCTCTTTACCGCGGGCGATCAGTTCCTTAATGCGGGAGGTCTGTTGCTGGGTTTTGTCGGTCATGCACAACCCTGAATTCTGGGGATGAAAATACGGGACAAAGACGCGGGATTATAGCGTATTTGCAATAGCAATAACCACTCTAGCTGTCAAGTAACGGCGTTAGTGCGTAGTTTAGGGTGCTGGGGTTCCCGTTCCCGCCCGGCGGGGTGTGTGAATATAGTGTTGAGCCCACAGTTTTCAAGGGGTTAATGCAGATTAATTGTCTTTTCTGCGCCAGTTGGCCAAAAGCGCCAGCTGTTCTTCCTGGCTGAGCTGGGTGCCACTTTTCAGTTGGGCGAGTAAATCACGCTTACGCTGCTTGTCAGCGGTTTGTTTCAGGCGCTGCAGGCAGTCGCTGAATTCAGTTTGTGGATCGTATTCCAGGTTGCTATTGCCTTGTGCTAACTGGCGAATACTGGAGACCAGCTGGGATGCGGCGAGCTGGGCCAGGGTATCGCAGGATTCGGCACCATGATGGGCGCGCCAATAGCCGAGTAGCTGATTGAGGTTATATTCGGGGCGGTTCCTGAGTAGTTCTACCAGCTGTGCAAAGAGTGCCAGATCGGGATCACTACTTGTCCGGAAGTGCTCCAGGTCCTTTATTTGTGCAGAAAGTTGTGGATGGTGCAGCAGAAGGGCAATAAGCATACGTTCCGGTGGCAGGCGGTATTGCCCGCTGCGTCGCAGGTTACCAGGTTCCTGTGGGGAGGCTTCCGCCAGATAGGGGGCGCGATCTCGTGGCCAGGGCTCTGGCGGAGTGCGATGCTGGGAGTCCTGATTGGGCTCTAGCGGCGCCCTATGTTCTTGTTCGGCTGTTGTTTGTTGAGGTTGGCTGCGCTGTACCTGGGTGTTGCGGGCTTTCTCCGCTTGGATAACCTCCTGCAAAGTCTCTTTGTCGAGACCTGTGCGTGAGGCGAGTTGTTGGAACATCAGTTGGCGGTAAACACCTTCTGGTAGCAAATCCAGTAGAGGAGCGGCGAGTTTGGACAGGCGCGCGCGGCCGTCCATGGTTTGTAGGTTGAGATCCTCGCTGAGCAAATCAAAGAGAAAATCTTCCAGTGGCAGGGCCTGTTCCTCCATTAGCTGCTGAAAGCGCTCTCCGCCCAGCTGGCGCACCAGGGTGTCTGGGTCCTCACCTTCCGGCAGCAACAGGAAGCGAAGGCTGCGGCCATCCTGCATTTGTGGCAGAGCAGACTCAAGGGCACGTCGCGCGGCAGTGCGGCCGGCGCGGTCGCCGTCAAAGCAGAACAGCAGCTCTGTGGTGTGGCGGAAGGCGAGTTGGATATGGTCTTCGCCACAAGCGGTCCCCAGGGTGGCGACGGCGCAACGGATATCGAACTGGGCCAGGGCCACCACATCCATATAGCCCTCTACCACAATCAGGCGTTCAAGGTTGCGATTGGCCTGACGTGCTTCCCACAGGCCGTAGAGTTCACGGCTCTTGTGGAAAATAGGGGTTTCAGGGGAGTTCAGGTACTTGGGTTTCTCATCTCCCAGTACTCGTCCACCGAAGGCGATAGCGCGTCCGCGCTGGTCGCGGATTGGGAAAATAATACGATTGCGGAAACGATCATAATGGTGGCGCGAGTTGGGCTTAGTATTGCCATCGCTATCCTGGCGGCGAATGGCCAGGCCCGCCAGTTCCAGCTGGTCCGCTTTTTCTGGAGTATCGGCCAGTGCGTTGAGCAGGTTATCCCAGCCCGGGGGCGCCAGGCCTATACCGAAGTCGCGGGCAATCTCCCCTGAAAGGCCGCGGTTGCGTAGATAAGCCACGGCATTGCCGGCGGTAGGGTGGCTGCGAAGTTGCTCGCGGTAGTAATCTGCGACTTTCTCTGTGAGTTGGTAGAGGGACTGGCTCTCTTTTTGGCGTTTCTCTTGCCCTGGTGCGAGTTGCTCCCGGGGCACCTCAAGTCCGCGGGTTGCAGCGAGTTTTTCTACCGCCTCAGGGAAGGGGAGGCGGTCGTACTCCATGAGAAAGCCAATGGCGTTGCCGTTGGCGCCGCAACCAAAGCAGTAATAGAACTGCTTGTCTGGACTTACGGTAAAAGATGGAGTTTTCTCATCGTGAAAGGGGCAGCAGGCGGAGTAGTTTTTGCCGGTTTTGCGCAATTTAACCCGGCTGTCCACCAACTCGACAATATCTGCTCTGGCGAGCAGGTCGTCGATAAAATGCTGGGGGATCTTGCTGGGCATAGTGCTTCCCGTGTGAGGATTAGCCCAGTTGGGCTTTTACCAGCTTACTTACTGCGCCCATATCTGCACGGCCCTGTACCTGGGGTTTAACCTGGGCAATAACCTTGCCCATATCAGCCATGCTGCTGGCGCCTGTGTCTTGCACAGCGGAAGAGACGATTTCGTTGATTTCAGCCTCGGTCAGCTGCTTGGGCAGGAACTCCTGGATTACCTCGATCTCAGCCTGCTCCACTGCCGCCAGCTCGGCGCGGCCTGCCTTTTCGTACTGGGCGATGGAATCGCGACGCTGTTTGGTCATCTTGTCCAGCAGGGCGAGGATGCGGGCGTCATCAAGGTCGATGCGCTCGTCGACTTCAACGCGTTTAACTTCGGCATTGATCAGGCGCAGGGTAGCCAGGCGCTCTTTGTCTCGCGCTTTCATTGCGTCTTTGGTGGCCTGGGTCAGGGTTTCCTTGAGAGTGCTCATAACGAGTGTTCCGGGATTGTTGGCAATGAATTTTGGTTTCGGGTGCTTAGAATAGCTTGTCTGCTGGGCGGGGGAAAATGCGTTAGCCCAAACGCAAAACGGCGCGCGAGTATGGCTCGCACGCCGTTCTTTATAGCTCCGCTACGAGCTGAGCCCGTCCGGCCGTCTCGCTGCGACAGGCTTATGCAGCCTGCGGCTCTTAGTAGAGACGCTGGAACTTGCGATTTTCGCGCTGAAGCTTTTTAGCGTGACGCTTAACAGCGGCAGCAGCTTTGCGCTTACGAACAGCGGTGGGCTTCTCGTAGAACTCGCGACGACGTACTTCAGACAGTACGCCTGCTTTTTCACAGGAGCGCTTGAAGCGGCGCAGGGCGATATCGAAAGGTTCGTTGTCTTTAATTCGTACAGAGGGCATTAGGATACCTGTTAAAATTCGTTTCTCTCGGCCATTCCGGCAATGCTCTCGCAGTTGCATCCGGTGGCCGGTTCACAGCGAGGGCGCAAATTCTAAACACTCCCCTACGGGATCGCAACCCCATTTTCAAGTATGATAACGGCCCCTCGAAGCAGTCACGAGTGTGAGATCAAGTGCGCGTCCTCGGTATAGAAACTTCCTGCGATGAAACTGGCGTAGCTATCTACGATTCAGAATCCGGCCTGCTAGGCCATGCCCTGTTCAGCCAAGTGGATCTGCATGCAGATTATGGTGGTGTGGTACCGGAGCTGGCGAGTCGCGATCATGTGCGCAAGCTGCTACCCCTGGTGCGCCAGGTAATGGCCAAGACCAATACCAAGCCCTCTGACCTGGATGGCGTAGCTTATACCGCGGGGCCTGGTTTGGTTGGTGCCCTAATGGTAGGTGCCTGTGCTGGCCGCTCCTTAGCATATGGTTGGGATGTTCCAGCGGTGGCGGTGCATCATATGGAAGGGCATCTATTAGCACCCATGTTGGAGGAAAACCCTCCGGCCTTTCCTTTTGTCGCCTTGCTGGTTTCCGGCGGACACACCCAGCTGGTGGAAGTGCGTGGTCTTGGTGACTACGAACTGATGGGGGGGTCCCTGGATGATGCCGCCGGTGAAGCCTTCGATAAGGCCGCTAAAATGCTCGACCTGGATTACCCCGGCGGCCCGCGTTTGGCTGCCCTGGCGGAGAAAGGTGACTCCAAACGCTTTACCTTCCCGCGCCCCATGACTGATCGGCCAGGGCTGGACTTCAGTTTTTCAGGTCTTAAAACCTTCACTCTGACTACCGTGCGCCAGCACGCCCTCGAAGATGGCTTGCCGGATGAGCAAACCTGCGCGGATATCGCTGCGGCCTTTCAAGAGGCCGTAGTGGATACCCTGGTGATTAAGTGTCGGCGCGCCATTAAGGCCTCCGGTTATAAAACCCTGGTGATTGCCGGTGGGGTTTCCGCAAATAAACAGCTGCGCGAGCGCCTGGAAACAAGTCTGAGCAAGGACGGTGCCAGTGTCTATTATCCGCGCCATGAATTTTGTACCGATAACGGTGCCATGATTGCCTATGCCGGTAGTTTGCGTTTAAAAGTCGGGGAGCAGACTGATTTAGCCGTGGATGTGCGCCCGCGCTGGCCTATGACAGAATTGCCCAAGACCGAACTTTAAAAATCCCAGGAGCAGCCTGGCAGTTAAAAAGAAAAGAGCCAATAAATGGATATTGTTTATATACGGGATTTAAAAGTGAATACCATTATTGGTATTTACGATTGGGAGCGGGAAGTGCGCCAGACCGTCAGCCTCGATCTGGAGATGGCTTTCGATATCAGTGAGGCGGCACGCACAGATAATATCGAGTACACACTTAACTATAAGGCGGTAGCCAAGCGCTTGATTGCCTTTATTGAAAGCAGTGAGTTCCTGTTGGTGGAGACCATGGCGGAGCAGGCTGCGGCAATTGTCAGGGAAGAGTTTTCAGTAAGCTGGCTGCGACTGCGTTTGTCCAAGCCGGGTGCGGTCAGGGGGTCCAGGGATGTGGGTGTCATTATTGAGCGTGGCGAAAGGCCAGCAAAAGGTGCAGCAGCGATGTCTGCGGGAGTGTAAACGTGGCTCAGGTGTATCTCAGCCTCGGCAGTAATATCAATCGCGCGCAACATATTCGCGCGGCTCTGGATGCCCTGGCCGGGCAGTTTGGCGAATTACAGGTGTCCCGGGTCTTCGAGAGTGAGGCGGTGGGTTTCCTGGGCGATAATTTTTACAACTTGGTAGTGGGGCTGCAAACTAACCTGCCGGTAGGGCAGCTGGCTCTTTGTTTGCGCGGTATCGAAGATGCCAATGGCCGCCTGCGCTCCGGACCCAAGTTCAGCGCGCGTACCCTGGATATTGATATTCTCACCTATGATCACCTGACCGGGATTGTCGACGGGGTAAAATTGCCACGGGGTGAGATTGTAAAAAACGCCTTTGTTTTGCAGCCTCTGGCAGAGATAGCACCGGAAGTACCGCACCCTGTTGAGCAAAAGACTTACCGGCAGCTTTGGGATGAGTACGATCAGGCTTCGCAGAAATTGTGGCCGGTAGAATTTATTTGGCCGTGATTCCAAAAAATTTTTAAAAAATGTAGATAAAAAAGCAGCCTTTAGAGGCTGCTTTTTTTGTCAGTAAAAATTAACTCAGGCTCATTAGCGCCTCTTTGGTAAACGGAGTGATTTCCTCCGCACGATCTTCACGTACCTTGGCGAACCAGTGTGGGTCCTGTAGTAGTGCACGGCCAACGGCAATCAGATCGAACTCCTGGTTGTCCATACGGCGGGTCAGTTCGCCTAGATCGGTAGGGTTGGCAGTACCGCCCATGCCCTGGTTGTTGCCGCCGATAAAATCATCGTCGAGGCCGACACTGCCGACGGAAATTACCGGTTTTCCAGTCAGCTCCTTGGTCCAGCCTGCCAGGTTGAGATCAGAGCCCTCGAACTCCGGCACCCAGAAGCGTCTTGAAGAAGCGTGGAAAATATCAACGCCAGCTTCAACCAGCGGTGTCAGGAAGCGTTTCAGTTCTTCCGGGTTTTGCGCCAACTTGGCTTCGTAATCCTGCTGCTTCCATTGGGAGTAGCGCAGCACTATGGCGAAATCTTCGCCTACGGCTTCACGTACCGCTTTGATAATTTCCACTGCAAAGCGGGTGCGATTTTCGATGGAGCCACCGTACTCGTCATCGCGTTGGTTGGTACCTTCCCAGAAAAACTGGTCGATCAGGTAGCCGTGGGCGCCGTGAATCTCTACACCGTCAAACCCAATTTCCTTGGCTGCTTTCGCCGCGTCCGCAAAAGCTTGTACAACTTCCTGGATGTCCTCTTTGCTCATCGCCTGGCCATTGGGCTTGCCAGGTTTGAATAGGCCTGAGGGGGAGTAGCCGGGTACTGATTTATCCGGGCCTATGCCCTCTTTGCGCACGGAACCTACGTGCCACAACTGTGGGATAATCTGGCCACCGGCAGCGTGTACTTCGTCTACCACTTTTTTCCAGCCGGCGAGAGCGGCTTCACCGTAGATTGCCGGTACATTCTCGTAGCCGTTTGCGGCTTTATGATTAACGAAGGTGCCTTCGGTAATAATTAGTCCCACTTCACCTTCAGCTCGGCGGCGGTAATAGCCGGCCACCTGGTCATTGGCTGAATAGCCCGGTGACATAGTGCGGGTCATGGGGGCCATTGCGACCCGGTTGCGCAGCTTTAGGGATTTATGCTCGAAAGGACGCAGTAGGTTGTCCAGGGAACCACTCATATTTCTCTCCTGAATGTCTCGATTCAACACTGGGACTCACTGGTCCCACTAGGTCACAATTAAAACGGTTGCGTTATAAGACCTTATTTTAAGGTTGAGTTCAATATCTGGTTTCGTATTGCAACTCTTTTGCCGGTATACTGGCTAGGGAGCCTCTGAATAACTCCGTAATGCCTCTGCGGGCCTTGAAGGCTGCAGATGTTAGGCGCAGCTCGCCGCGAATGGCCCTAGCCCTTGGCAAGAGCGGCAACGCAGCAGCTGTGGCCTTCAAGGCCCGCCCTTCGGGGCTTGCAGAGCGATTCACACTCCGCGTTGCGACTTCTTGAAAGGTCTAGACATTCCTGTGAAGCCGCGCCTTGATTGTGAACCGCTCTGCATGCCAGAGGTATCACGGAGTTATTCAGAGGCTCCCTATATGTCACGTAAACGCTTTGATGATCTTGATTGCTCCCTGGCTTGCGCCCTGAATGAGGTGGGGGACTGGTGGTCCCTGCTGATAATTAAGCAGGCGATGCTGGGTACCCGTCGTTTTGTGGACTTCCAAAGAAACCTGGGAATCGCCAAGAATATCCTTGTGGATCGGTTATCCCGTCTGGTGGATAACGAGGTGCTGGTGCGCTTTGATGCGGGTGAGCACGGCACACGCTACGAGTACCGCTTAACGGAAAAAGGTCGCGACCTGTTTACGGTGGTAATCGCCCTGCGCCAGTGGAATCTGCGCTGGAATGGCAATAAAGACGGCGTGCATCTGGTCGATAAAAACAGCGGCGAACCTATCCCTGAAATGGTTGTGCAGAATGCCCAAGGGCAAAAACTCAGTATTCGCGATGTATTATTTGTGGATGAAAATGGCCAGCCGCTAGAGCAGGCTGGCTAGCTGGCTTTTTGAGGGGCTCTATCAATCCTGGCTCTTGGACAGCAGTCTGATTATGTCCAGAGCCCTGCCCGGCTCCCAGCGCATAGCAGAGACAACGCCGTGCATGGCCAGTAGGCGCTGGTCTATTTCCCCTTTCTCTTGAAGTTCCTGTAATTTCTCTGCGGCCTCGGTAAAGCCGTGCTTCTCATAAGTGAGTAGTAATTTGACGGTCTGCTCCACCGGGGTGACTTGGCGTGGAACTGGGGTATACCCCATCGCCCTTACCATACTCTCAGCCGCCAGCCAGGTGGACCAGGGGTTTTGTCCGGTAATAAGCTGGCCATCCACGCTGACTTGTTCCAGGTAAGTGGGCCCAGCCTGGAACACCGCGCCTTGCTTACGTAAGCGATCCTCCAGCAGGAATGGAAATCGTTGCTTGGCGTCGGGAATAAGAAAAAGCTCCTCTTCGTTAGTAAAAGCACTAATCTGCCGATCGGCGATCAAGGGCTCGCCATTACCCAGGGTGACATTGGCAAGGGCTGCTGGCCCGTGGCAAACCGCTCCGATAATTTTGCCGCTGCTATAGATTTCCCGCACCAGGGACTGGATATGGGGATTGTCGGGGAAATCGAACATGGTGCCTTTACCGCCGACAAAAAATACGGCCCGATAATCCTCTGCCGATACCTGATCGATAGGAATACTGTTATTGACCTTTTGTTGTGCCTCCGGGTCATTGAGAAAGGCATAGTCGAAAGGCCCAAGGTCATCTTTATCGATCACCGCAGGCGGTTTGCCGCCTCTGGGACTGGCAATATCGACAATAAATCCGTTGGCCGAAAAGATGTAATAGGGGCGTGCCAGTTCCGTTAACTCATAACCAGTGGCCTTGCCACTATCTCCCATCGTTTCAGTACTGGTGACAACAGCTAAGATTTTTCCTCGGCTTTCCCTGGGTAATTGTTGTAAATACGGTAGATCACTGACCGTCGTAGTGGAAAAGTCCTGCTCTTGGGGTGGAATTAGGCCCTTAATCCAAATAATAAAACCAAAAAATACCGACAAAGTCAGTGCCAGGGAAATAACAATTTTCTTCAACATATTAATCTCCAAAATTGCGGTAGCAGACGGAAAATCTTCTAGTGAGTTCGTAGGAGAATAAGGGGTGGAAGGTGAAATTCAGGTGAGATGGTAGTTGCTAAATAGGAAGAAATAATAAACTGCACTCGGGATCGTATAAGGCATGGGTGCCAATTCACTGTTCGTCTCGAGCGCAGTATGTTTTTGCGGTAAAAATCTGGACCTTAGAAAACTACTGTGTAAAAGACAGAGCACACTGATAAATATTTTTTCGACATTTGACGGCGATGGTCCAATTTAAGGCTTCACAGATTCTCTTGGCCAGGAAAAGGCCTTGACCTATACCGTCACTGCCCTCCCTCTTTTGGCCGGGCAAGAGGGAGGTTTCTAAATCTAATTGGTTGTCTGTGGCGTTCTCAAAAAAGAGTGTGTTCCCCTTATAGGTAATAACCAATTTAGGGTTGGAAGCGTGCTGTAATGCATTGCTGATTAAGTTATCGACTAGCAGACTTACCAGGTGTCGATTGGCCAGGACTCTGACTTTGTGCCCTAACTTTAAATCAACATGAAACTGCTTTTGTACAATTACCTGGTGTTGAACTAAAAGACGCTCCTCCAGTAAAGCACGCAATGGGATATCTTCCGACTGTAGAGATTCTGAGCGGGCGAGGGCCAATAGTGTCTTAACAGTTTTTTCCATACCGGCAACAGTTTCTAATAGCTCATTTTTCTCAGCTTTAGTCATTTCCCGATTTTGACTGAGAGCCAGTGTGCTTTTCAGAATGGTTAGCCCGGTGCGCAACTCATGGCTTGTATCCCGGGTAAACTCAGTTTCCCTGCGCAATGTCAGCTTGAGCTGGTTAAGTGTATCTTGCAACGTACTTGCGAGATAACCGATTTCATCTTGTTCATTGTTATAGGGCAGGGAAATTTGAGAATCGCAGTTTCTCTGCCGCTTAACTGCTTTAGCGAGGGTTACTACAGGTGCGATGGTTTTACGGGAAATACGAAAAGCACAATAGAGGGCTAAGAGTAGGGTCAAGATACAGGCGCTTGCAAAGAGCCAGAGAAGTTGCGAGGATTGCCGCGTAACAGTGAGTAATTCACTGACTTCAGCTACGAGAACGGCGGAATCGTTGCCCGGAAAATGTACTCTGCGCAGATGGAAGTGATGTTCCGTATCACTAAACCATTCTGCCTTTTCTGCATGACTTGGTAGGGCAGTGCGCAGTTCAGTAGGAATTACTTTGCTTTCAGTGTATAGCGTTAAATAGGGTAGGCGTGGCTCTGGGATTGTTTTAGCCTGTTTTGCCTGCTGTTCGAGGTAGCGGACTTCCCCGACCAATAAGTTATCGAGTAAATGGTCTTCAATTACATAGGCCACCATCATACAGATGGCAAAAAACACCAAACATAGCAGCAGGGTAAAACTGCCAAAAATAGCGAAGACCTTCCTCTGTAAATTACTGGTTTCGCGCATTGGGAATTTCCAACTGATAACCGAGATTGGTGATAGTTTTCAACATGGGAACCAGGAAAGGCTTATCCAATGTTTGGCGAAGACTATAAATGTGGGATTTTAAGGCGTCTGTTTCTGGGGGTTCGTCACCCCAAATATGGTGGATGATTGCCGAGCGGCTTACTGGTGCTGGCGACGCCTGGGCGAGCATAGTGAGAATGCGAAAACCGATAGTTGTCAGGGGCAGAGGTTGTTTATCCCGGTAGGCGGTTTGCTGGCGCTGGTTTATCTGTAAATCACCCACCTTGATTTCTTCACTGGTATGCAGCTGGTGTCTACGTGCCAGGGCGCGGCATCTCAGTATCAGTTCCCTTGGTTCGAAGGGCTTACATAAGTAGTCATCGGCACCGATACCAAATCCGCGTTCTTTATCTGCGAGAGCATCGCGGGCAGTTAACATCAGAATTGGCATGTTAACTGGCGCTTGTGCCTTGATCTTTTCACAGACCTCCAAGCCGTCTATATCCGGCAGGCCCAGGTCGAGAATGATCAGGTCGAAGATTTGTTCCAGGGCCAGCTGTAAACCCTGGCGACCCCGATGGGCGTAATCTATCTGCCAGTCCTCAGCGTGCAGGAATTCGGCAATCTGGCGGGCGATAGTGAGGTTATCTTCAATCAACAATATCTTCAGTGAGGGCACCGGCAAACCTCTTGTGGCAGAGTAAGTTGCCAAACATTCTGACAGAGTGCCGGTGAAATTGAAGTGAAGCCCCGCTCTAGATGTTGAGGTTGCGGCCGCCGTCAACAGCAATAATCTGGCCGTTGATATAGGGGGCGTCACAGACCAGGAAGCGCACGGTTTTGGCGATATCGCTGGGGTCACCGGTTCGGGCCAAAGGAATGCGCTGGGTGATCTGTGCTTTCTTGGCTTCGTTAGTTGCCTCTTGCTCTGGCCAAAGAATGGCACCGGGGGCGACTGCATTGACCCGGACCTGGGGAGACAGCTCCAGAGCGAGGCTTTTTGTCAGCATTACCAGCCCAGCCTTGGCGGCGCAGTAAATAGTGTGCTCGGGCATCGGGCGCTCGGCGTGGATATCCGCCATATTAACAACGCAGCCCTGTTGTTGGCTGAGTGTTTCTTTCAGGGCCTGAATGAGAAAGAAGGGGACTTTGAGGTTGCTGCCTACCAGCCGATCCCAGTCCTCCTCGGTCGCCTTTCCCACAGGTGTGGGGTGAAATGCTGAGGCATTGTTGACCAGAACATCGATACCGCCCCAGGCCTCTTGTGCGCGCTGGGCCAGATTGGAACAGGCTTCGGCGCTATTCAATTCACTGTGCAACGCTATGGCAGAGTTGGGGCGAAGTCGGTTCAGCTCGTTTGCCAGGGCCTTGGCTGCATCAGCCGAGTTGCGATAGTGAATAACAACCCTGTGATCTCTATGCAGCTCTTTGGTAATAGCACGGCCCAAGCGTGCGGCAGCACCGGTAATCAACACATTACGCAATGTAATTATCCTTTATTTTGGCGATTGCCTTGATGCGCTCCCGGTCCAGTGCCTGCCCCAGCTTCGCACCCTGGTAGCCCTGTTTAATCAACTCCTCGGCAGTTACCGCCGATGCTGCTTCGCGAGCGGCACGTAAAAAGTCCACTTGTGGATAATCTCTATTCTCCAGCCCCTCACGACCCCGGGCATCTGCCTCGCAGGCGCGTAGAAAGTTTTCAAATCGCTCGGGACGTCGCAAGGCATCCAGACTGCGGATCATTTTCATAATGGTCTGTGGGCGCAATTCGAAGGCCCTGTGGCAATGCAGGTGGTATTCACAGACCCCGATAGCCAGTGCAGTCAGGTCTTTTGGGGTGCGCCAGCGCTCACAGACGGCCTTTACCAGGGGCACGCCGGCGGATTCGTGGCCGTGGTGGCTAGGGAGAATCTCTTCGGGAGTTAACCCCTTGCCTAAGTCGTGCAGTAAGACTGCGAATCGTACTGGTAGCTCGGCAGGGGCGTTGTTAAGTGCCAGTAAAACATGCTCACCAGTATCCACTTCAGGGTGATGCTCTGGTGGTTGGGGGACACCGAACAGGTTCTCCAGCTCAGGAAGC
Source organism: Microbulbifer sp. NBRC 101763 (assembly GCF_040371615.1). Taxonomy (NCBI): domain Bacteria; kingdom Pseudomonadati; phylum Pseudomonadota; class Gammaproteobacteria; order Cellvibrionales; family Microbulbiferaceae; genus Microbulbifer; species Microbulbifer sp. NBRC 101763. The sequence goes on along the minus strand of NZ_BAABQV010000009.1, from coordinate 59,479 downwards.
AGGATGGACAGGGCGCCGCACTCCCTCAGTACCTGAATGAAGACATCGGGGTCGGGCTCGGTAAGGGCGCGGCTTACTTCCTTCCAGATTCGCTCCGCTACCAGATATTCAACCTCTCCAGCCTCGACCATTTGGCGCATAAGCGCCATTGTCTCCGATGCAACAGTAAATCCAAGGTGGTGGTAGCGCGCCGCAAAACGGGCTACACGCAGGATGCGCAACGGATCTTCGGCGAATGCTGTGGATACATGGCGAAGTAGCCGTGCTTCTAGATCGGCTTGCCCACCGTAAGGATCAATCAGGGCACCATCCTCTGATTCAGCGATCGCGTTGATAGTAAGGTCGCGGCGTTGCAGGTCCTCTTCAAGAGTAATGCTGGCATCCGTATTTACGGAGAAGCCACCGTAGCCGCGTCCGCTCTTACGCTCTGTTCGCGCGAGTGCATACTCCTCGCCGGTCTCCGGGTGTAGAAAAACGGGGAAATCTTTTCCTACAGGATGGAATCCAAGATTCAACATCTGTTCTGGACTACCCCCAACTACCACCCAGTCGTGCTCGGTTACAGGGCGTTTAAGTAATTTGTCGCGTACTGCGCCACCAACGAGATAGGTCTTCAATAGAATCGCTCCAAGGCTGGAGAAACCGGTTTCCCGGTGAAGAGTTGCACTGCCATAAATCCATTGGTTCCGGCACTGCCCATTAAACAGGATATTGGGCAGGAATTTCAGGGAAGGTAGGAGTGAGATTTTGGCAAGATAAAAAAAAGGCCCCGAAAAAACAAGGGGGCCCAGGGTCTTAGGGTATTCGCTTAGCAAACATCTAATTGCCAAAAGTGGGGTATCTGACTTACCGGCCACCCCACTGGAGAGGATCAGGCGACACGTCAGGTGTCGCGTAATCTATGGCCATTCTATGAGACCTGTCATACCTGTCAACTATATCTTTTAGTATTTTTTGAGGGGGTTGTTTCGCTGTTCGTTAATAAATTACATGGACCGAATTTCGGGCTGGTTTTGCAGCATTAAACAGCATAATTTAAAGGGGCGGTTCTATTGGGCAGGATAATTTCGCGCCTGACTTCGGGGGATGGGGTCTGGGCGTGAGAGGCTGATCTGAGCATCAAGGACTGCAGTTGTTGGGGAGAAAAAATAATATGAGCGAACTACATGTGCTAACCACCGGCGAAGCAGCCAGGTATTGCGGCGTCAACTTCCGTACGGTGATTCGCTGGATAGAGCGCGGGCAACTCAAGGCTTACAAACTTCCAGGTCGCGGTGACCATCGTATTTGTGTGGAGGATTTCGTTGGTTTCCTACGTGATAACTCCATGCCTGTTCCAAACGATCTAGCAGTGCCCAGCCGTAAGGTACTGTTGGTAACTACAGACCCCGAACTGACCTCGTCGGGAATCCAAGCCTTAAAGAATATAGGCTGTGAGATCGAAGTTGCAGGTGATAGCTTCTCTGCTGGTATTTTGTTAGCTGATGCCAAACCCACTCTGTTAGTGATTGATGCGAGTTTGGTCGGCGATGGCGGCTTCCAGGTTCTGGATTATTTGAGAAGCCGCAGTGAGTACGCCAACCTGCGTATTCTAGTTGTGCCCTCTGACGATGATCTGGATAAGGCTCGTTGGTTGGATGCGGGGGCCGATGCCTTGTTGGCAAATCGCGAGGAGCGAGGAGAGCTGGCAGCTAAAGCGAAGTTGTTACTGGAAGCTGACGACTAAAGTATATCAAGCTGCGACTGGCTTAGTTTCCCACCCCTTCTGTGCGGGACCTGCCTATAGGTAGTCCCGTGCTGAACGCTTAAATAGGTTTCGGGATTAACATAGACTCCTCTTCTCCCTCCTGGCGGTCGCGACCTTGCTCGGGGCAGTGAAAGCTGCCCATAACCTCATCACCATTCAGGCTGTTGAGATGTACATCAAAACCCCAGAGTCTGTGTAAGTGCTTGAGCACTTCAGTAGTTTCCTTACCCAGAGGGCGGCGCTGGTACTGGGTGTGTTGTAAGGTCAATGAGCGATCGCCGCGAGTGTCTACTGAGAAAACCTGGATATTGGGCTCTCGGTTACCCAGGTTGTATTGGCCTGCGAGATTCTCCCTTAGTTGTCGATAGCCGCTATCGTTATGAATTGCGCTGACAACGATTTCATTCTCCTTGTCGTTGTCGCTGATACAGAAGAGCTTCATATCGCGCATTACTTTCGGAGAGAGGAACTGCAAGATAAAACTCTCATCCTTGAAATCTCGCATGGCAAATTGCAATGTTTCCCGCCAGTTACTTCCTGCGATATCGGGGAACCAACGACGATCCTCATCAGTAGGGTTTTCACAGATTCGCCTCAGGTCACTGAAAATACTGAACCCCAGAGTGTAAGGATTTATTCCACTGTAGTGGGGGCTATCAAAGCCAGGTTGGTAAATTACGTTGGTGTGGCTTTGCAAAAATTCCATCATAAAGCCTTCGGTCACCCTACCTCGCCGATATAGCTCTGTTAGCAGAGTGTAATGCCAAAAAGTAGCCCATCCCTCATTCATTACCTGGGTCTGGCGCTGTGGATAAAAATACTGGGCTAACTTGCGGACAATACGCACCAGCTCTCGCTGCCAGTTTTCTAAAAGTGGTGCATTTTTTTCAATAAAGTAAAGGATGTTTTCCTGAGGCTCTTCAGGAAAGCGCTTTTCCTGGGTTTCCTCGGTGCCTTCTCCAAGTTTGGGGATAGTCCGCCATAGATCATTGAGTTGCCGTTGCCGGTATTCTTCGCGCTCTTGCTGCTGGCGCTCCTCTTCAATTGCAGAGATGGGATAAGGCCTCTTGTAACGATCTACGCCATAATTCATTAAGGCATGACAGGAGTCGAGTACTGCCTCTACCTCATCAAGGCCATAGCGCTCTTCACAACGGGAGATATAGTTCTTGGCAAAAATTAAGTAGTCAATGATACTGCCGGCATCTGTCCAAGAGCGAAATAGGTAATTGCCTTTGAAGAAAGAATTGTGCCCGTAGGAGGCATGGGCAATAACCAATGCTTGCATCGTCATGGTGTTTTCTTCCATGAGATAAGCAATGCAGGGGTTGGAATTGATAACAATTTCGTAGGCTAACCCCATAAGGCCGCGCTGGTAATTATTTTCGACGCTGATGAATTGTTTGCCAAAAGACCAGTGGTGATACCCCACTGGCATCCCTACCGATGAATAGGCATCCATCATTTGTTCAGAGCTGATCACTTCGATCTGATTGGGGTAGGTATCCAGACCAAATTCTTCCGCTAGCTCGCTAATGGCGCAGTCATACTCCTGGATCAGTTCAAAGGTCCATTCAGAAGAAGTGGAAATAGGGCCAGAAGAATCAGATTTTTGTGAATCGCTGCCGCTGGCAAATGTTTCTAGCATCGAGCGGTTACCTTTTGGCTAAACAACTGTCGAAAGACCGGATAGATATCCTGGACATCCACAATTTGTTCCATGGCAAAATGATTTGGGAATAGTGCGCGAACACTTTCATATTCTTCCCAGAGGGCCTGGTGATCTCGTGGGGTAATCTCTACATAAGAGTAATATTGAACGTGAGGCATGATGTCATCAATCAGGATTCTATGGCAGGTACTGGAGTCGTCATTCCAGTTGTCACCATCAGAAGCCTGGGCACCATAAATATTCCATTCGCTAGCCGGGTAGCGTTCGCGCATGATTCTTCGCATTAATTTTAACGCACTGGAAACTATAGTTCCGCCAGTCTCCCGTGAATAAAAAAACTCCTCTTCATCCACTTCTTTGGCACTGGTGTGATGGCGGATAAATACGACTTCGGTATATTCATAACTGCGCTGAAGAAAAAGATAAAGTAATAGGAAGAAGCGCTTTGCCATATCCTTAGTTGCTTGATTCATCGAGCCAGAAACATCCATCAAGCAGAACATGACAGCCCTAGAGCGCGGCTTGGGCTGGCGAATTAGTAGGTTGTATTTAAGGTCAAAATCATCAAGGAACGGCACACGACTGATACGCTGGCGCAACTCGATGATTTCATTTTTAATTGCCTCTATCTTTCGTTGATCACGCAAGGCGGAATCTTTCCGTTCCTCCATATCCAAGGAGTGCTCCAACTCACGTAGTACCCGCCTTTTATTACTGGTAAGAGCGATACGGCGTGCATGAGCAGCCCTAAGGGAGCGAATGACATTGAGCCGGCCGGGTGTGCCTTCATTGCTGATGCCGGCACGAACTATCTGGAAGGACTCATTACCGGCCAGTCGGCGCTTGATCATATTGGGCAGCTGTAGCCCTTCAAACATAAAATCGAGGAACTCTTCTTGAGATATCTGGAAAACAAACTCATCTACGCCCTCACCACTATCACTGGCACCACCTCCGCCACCATCACCACCTCTTTGGCTTTGGCGAGGGATTCGGTCACCAGTAGTGAACTCTTTATTACCTGGAAGTACCCGCTCAATATGCCCACCGGCACCGTGAGAGAATAGTGGTTCGCTGATATCCCTGGTCGGGATACTAATGCGTTCGCCCTTATCCATGTCCATGATGGAGCGGCTATTCATGGCGTCTCCGACAGCTTTCTTTATATGGGCTTTGTAGCGCCTCAAGAAACGTTGACGATTAACCGTGCTTTTCTTCTTTCCATTCAGGCGACGGTCGATGATATAGCTCATATTTCTGCCTTTGGGCGGATAAACTCACCGGTCAATTGGCCTGGAATTTGTTCAGAAATATCCTAGTGGACTCGCTAAGTTCTGGGTAACTGTCGGATATTTTGTTAAGGCCAGCTGGCTTGGTTCCCCGTGTAAAGATGAGCTTTCCTTGGGGAAAGCCCTCCCACTGTGCTTTGAGGTCACTGCGATTTACGGACACGCAGATACCATTCAGACAATAAGCGCACTTGCTTCTCGGTATATCCGCGCTCGACCATTCGAGCAACAAAATCCGCATGCTTACGCTTGTCATCCGCAGAAGCTTTAGTATTGAAGGAAATTACTGGCAGGAGATCCTCGGTGTTGGAGAACATCTTCTTCTCAATAACTGCACGTAATTTCTCATAGGATCTCCAGTCAGGATTTTTTCCCTGATTATTGGCCCTTGCGCGCAATACAAAGTTGACTATTTCGTTACGGAAATCCTTAGGGTTAGATATTCCGGCGGGTTTTTCCGTTTTCTCCAACTCCTCATTGAGCGCGCCTCGGTCGAGTATCTCGCCAGTCTCAGGGTCGCGGTATTCCTGATCCTGAATCCAGAAGTCAGCATAGGTGACATAGCGATCAAACAAGTTTTGGCCATATTCTGCGTAGGATTCCAAGTAGGCAGTTTGTATCTCTTTTCCAATAAACTCGACATATCTTGGAGCTAGGTACTCCTTGATGAATCCAAGATATGTTTCCTGGATTTCTGGAGGGAATTGCTCTTGTTCAATTTGCTGCTCCAATACATAGAGTAAGTGAACAGGGTTGGCTGCAACTTCCGTTGCATCAAAGTTGAAGACCTTGGAGAGAATTTTGAACGCAAAGCGTGTAGATAGGCCGTTCATCCCCTCATCAACGCCAGCGTTGTCCCGATATTCCTGAATAGTCTTTGCCTTAGGGTCGGTGTCCTTTAGGTTTTCTCCATCATAAATCCGCATTTTGGAGTAAAGACTAGAGTTCTCAGGATTTTTGATTCGGGACAGCACGGAAAATTGTGCCAGCATTCTCAGAGTATCCGGCGCACAAGGCGCTTTAGAGAGAGAGCTGTTTTCCAATAGTTTTTGGTAAATTTTGATTTCTTCCTGGACTCTCACACAGTAAGGCACTTTGACAATATAAATTCGATCTAGAAAAGCTTCATTATTGCGGTTATTTCGAAATGATTGCCATTCGGACTCATTGGAATGTGCCAGGATTGTGCCATTGAAAGGTATAGAGCCGAGTCCCTCGGTGCTGTTGTAATTGCCCTCCTGGGTGGCGGTTAGCAAGGGGTGAAGCACCTTGATTGGCGCCTTGAACATTTCAACAAATTCCATCAATCCCTGGTTGGCGCGACAGAGGCTGCCCGAGAAGCTATAAGCATCGGGATCATTTTGTGGAAAATCTTCGAGCTTGCGAATATCTATTTTGCCAACCAGAGAGGATATGTCTTGGTTGTTTTCGTCTCCGGGCTCTGTTTTGGATATTGCGACTTGATCCAGGATAGAAGGTCGAATTTTTACTACCCGAAATTTACTGATATCTCCCTTGAACTCATGCAACCGTTTAACAGCCCATGGGGACATAATGGTATTGACATATCGCCTGGCGATACCATAGTCCTCTTCCAGGATTCGACCATCTTCGCTAGGTGAGAATAAACTCAAAGGTGATTCAAATACAGGTGATCCCTTGATTGCGTAAATTGGCACCTGTTCCATTAGGGCCTTTAAGCGTTCAGCTAGTGACGATTTACCTCCTCCTACAGGTCCAAGCAAATAAAGAATTTGTTTTTTCTCTTCCAGGCCTTGGGCTGCATGTCGAAAGAAAGAAACAATCTGCTCTATGGCTTCTTCCATACCATAAAATTCGCTGAATGCTTTGTATCGCTTGATGACTTTATTACAGAAAATTCGAGATAAGCGTGGGTCGCGAGAGGTATCTATTAATTCTGCCTCACCAATTGCCATTAACATTCGCTCTGCAGGAGATGCATAGGCGCTGCGATCAGTTTTACATAACTCCAGATACTCCTGGATGCTGAGTTCCTCATCTTGGATTGACTCATACCTTTCCAGGTAGTGGTTGAAAATTGTCACGGTATTTACCTCCCTGTAGCCTAGTGGGCAGAGCTCAGCGTCCTGCTTATCAATTAGAGTCAGTGCACTGGTTGTTTCTAAGGTTGCACCGCTTGTACACATTTGGTGATCAATATGTGAAGCGGCATAGCAATCGCCTTGTCTGAGATAAGCTCGGCAAAAGCGCAATTGATTGTTGCCGTTACTATCCTTGTTCTTCCCTGGGGTATACGGAACTGACCCCAGCTATTCCAGCATAGCTTTCAGTCTCATCACGGCACGGTATTGTTATCTAGATGGGTTGAATATAACGGCAGTTTTAAGTTTTATTCGTACTCTTTTAGAAGTGGGTAAAGCTCGAAGGAAGTAAAATGGCGATTCTAGTGACTGGTGGTGCCGGCTACATTGGCAGTCACACATGCATAGAGTTACTTGGTGCTGGCTTTTGGCCAGTTGTTGTGGATAACCTATCGAATAGCAGCCGGGAAGTGCTGAATCGTGTCGAGATGATTTCTGGGCAAAAGGTGCTATTTGATGACTTTGATATTGGCGATCAAGAGGAGCTTCGGAAAGTCTTTTCAGAATGTGAGATTGAAGCTCTAATTCATTTTGCTGGTATGAAGGTAGTAGGAGGTTCTGTCGAGCAGCCGCTACGTTATTGTCAGAGTAATGTAGCAGGTACCCAGGCTCTTATAGAAGTGATGGAGGAATTTGACGTATTTCGAATGATCTTCAGTTCTTCTACAACTGTCTACGAGGAACCTGACACGGTGCCGATTAAAGAAGATTTTAAAACTGGAGCTACTAATCCCTATGGTGCCAGCAAGCTCGTCAAGGAGGGCATACTGCGAAATATCTGTGTCATTCCTGGGAGCTACTGGAAAGTAAGTTTGTTACGCTACTTTAACCCTATTGGTGCACATAAAAGTGAAAGAATAGGTGAGGATCCTCGAGGAATCCCCAATAATCTTTTGCCGTATGTATCTCAAGTTGCTGTTGGACGCGGTCCTTACCTACTGGTTTTTGGTGATGATTATGAAACTGTAGATGGGACAGGTGTTCGGGATTATATACTGATCTAGCTCTGGGACATTTAGCAGCCCTAGAACTACTTAGAAAGCCCACAACAGACCAGGGTTGCTTTATCCATAACTTGGATACTGGCCAGGGAAGTTTTGTGTTGGAAGTCGTAAAGGCATTTGAAAAACCAGTGGTAGAGAAATTCCTTATGAAATTGTACCGCGTAGACCTGGGGATATTGTGGAATGCTATGCGGATACTGAGCTGGCTGAAAAAGAGCTAGGCTGGAAAGCGGAATATGACCTGATACAAATGGTTGAAGATGCATAGCGTTGGCAATCACAAAACCCGGGGGGATATAGCTCGTAATATCGACTCCCTGTAGAAAGCCCTAACTGCTTGGTCTAACTTAACAGTTGAGGTTTGCTAATTTGCAGTAAAGTCGTAAGTATTTAATTTTTTATAGGCTGCAATCTAGGCAGAAGAACTCCTCATCATCCAACCGCATTGCCGTAAGGTAACCACCCCAAACGCATCCCGTATCTAGTGCATAGATATTTTTAGTATCGGCACGCCCCTCCAGAGCTGCCCAGTGGCCAAAGATAATTTTTTCATTCTTACTTTTTCTGTTCGGAAAGCTAAACCAGGGCTTGTAATCGGCATGCGCGGCTTGAGGTCCTCGTTTGGTCACTAAATCTAAGGTGCCATCTGCTTTACAAAAACGCATTCGTGTAAAGTAGTTGGTTATGGAACGTAACCTTTCGATACCGATAAGATGGTCATTCCAGCAATGTGGTTCATTACCATACATCCCATAAAAATAAGCTTTTGCCATAGCTTCATCAGACAGGGCATGCTCAACTTCGCGAGCAAGCGCCGCTGCCTTGGTTACACTCCAAATGGGAGGAATCCCTGCATGAACCATGGTGTACCCCTTTTTGTGTACTAGAAGGGGAAGACCTTGAAGCCAGTTTAGTAGCTGGTCTGAGCCTTTGGCTTTCAGGATTTTAGCTAAGTCATGCTCTTTTTCAGAAAGATGTTTGGCTCCATGGGCCAGAGCTAAAAGGTGTAAGTCGTGGTTGCCTAGAACGGCGGTTACCTGATGACGGTACTCATACAAAAAGCGCAAAGTGCCAAGACTGTCGTCCCCACGATGAACAAGATCTCCAGCAAGCCACAATTTGTCACGATCAAAGCGGAAGTGGATTTTCTTTAGTAGCCGTTGTAATGGCTCAAAGCAACCCTGAATATCTCCAATGGCGTAAGTAGCCAAATTTTCGTCCCCTAAATTGGCTTGTTATTTTTTTGTTTTTCAAGCTGTGTACAGAAATTTGCTAATCGGACAAATTCTTCAACACCGAGGGTTTCAGGGCGACGGCTGGCATCTACCGGGAACGAGTTTACATCCAGTTCTGGATATAGCGGTTTTAAAGCATTGCGCAGTGTCTTGCGACGTTGCTGAAAAGCTACATTGACAATTCGCTCCAGCAGCTTCTCATCCTCGGCAATGAACGGAAGTTTTTCATGAGGAGTAAGGCGTACGATTGCAGATTCTACTTTAGGTGCTGGTTGGAATGATTGGGGGGGCACTGGAAAAAGTCCCTGAACACGGCAGTGATATTGCACCATGACACTCAGACGGCCAAAGGATTTGTTACCCGGAGTGGCGCTGAGGCGGTCGACGACTTCCTTTTGCAGCATAAAGTGCATATCCCGCACTTTACCTTTGAAGCTGAGTAAGTGGAAAAGTAATGGCGTAGAAATGTTATAGGGCAAATTGCCAACTATGCGTAAAGGTGAATCTGCTGCAAATTCTCCAAAGTCAAATTTGAGGGCATCCTGCTCAATAATTTTAAACTGGAGATAATTCCTAAACTTAAACTGCAGTAAGGGTATTAAGTCCCGGTCTAGTTCAACTGCAGTTAGGGAAGGGCATCGTTGGAGGAGAAGCTCTGTAATCGCACCTTGCCCGGGACCAATTTCTACGAGTTTGTCGGATTCTTTTGGGGCTACGGCGCGTACAATACGTTCAATGATATTTTCATCGACTAAAAAATTTTGGCCAAAACGTTTACGGGCTTTGTGCTGGAAAAAACTGTCCATTAAATAATCTATACTTGAAGCTTTTTTGGGTTGATATATACGACAAAAGGGAGAGCCACTTTGCAAATACTGCGAGGTAGCTCACCGAGTAGCCAATTCAATAGCTTGCGCCAAAGCTGCCTCCAAACTACCACTGTCGGCATCGCCAGTACCAGCAAGATTCAGCGCGGTACCGTGGTCTACTGATGTACGGATAAAAGGCAGCCCAAGGGTAATATTTACAGCTTTACCGAACCCCTTGAATTTTAACACCGGCAGCCCCTGATCGTGATACATGGCCAATACTGCGTCACAGTGAGTTAATTGCGGGGGTGTAAAGAGTGTATCGGCAGGTAAGGGGCCAAGGAGCTGGATGCCCTCTGCTCGCAAGCTATTCAGAGCTGGTTCTATCACCTCTATTTCTTCCATACCGAGGTGACCGCCTTCCCCTGCATGCGGGTTTAAGCCGCATACCCCGATGCGAGGAGATTCGATCCGGAACTCATTGGTCAGGCTTTTGTGTAGAATTTGAATGACCTGTGTGAGGCGCTCTCCTGTGATAGCTTTACTGACATCTTTTAGAGGGAGATGTGTAGTCACCAATGCCACGCGCAGCTTTTCAGCTGCTAGCATCATTACGACTTGCTCAATACCCGCTTGCTCAGCAAAAAATTCGGTATGCCCACTAAATGGGATGCCTGCATCGTTGATCACTCCTTTGTGTACGGGGCCGGTTACTAAGGCATTAAATTGTCCTCTCAAGCATCCTTTAGCTGCAGCCTCCAGAGTGCTCAAAACATAGGGAGCATTGGTAGTACTCAATTGACCTGGCTTGGCACTGCTGGCCATTTGGATTTCTTGAATATATAGGCAGCCGGGTGGAGTAGCCGATGCTGCTGAATCAGGAGAGAAGGGTAGTAATGTCAGTGGGAGACTGAGAATGCTGGCGGCCTGGTATAGTAGTTCTGGATCTGCAATAGCTACTATTTGTGAGCTGCTGCCCTGCTGTGCCACTTTAACTGCTAATTCTGGGCCTATACCTGCGGGTTCCCCTGGGGTTAGTGCAATTTTGGTGGTCATTTGGTGGGCCAATTCCTTGATCAATAAAAAACCGGGCGCTTAGGCCCGGTTTTGGGATTCTAAAAGGATGAGTGCTACTGTTGCTCTTTTTCGGTCGAGTCTTTGTTTCCATCCTGCAGCTTAATTTCAACATAAGCCTGATCGCGAATTTCACGGCGCCAATTTTGAAGTTCTTCTTCGTAGCGACGGTTACGTAACAAGTTGGCAGCTTGATTGCGTATATATTGATCAGTCATATCTTGCTTGCGCCGGTCCTCAACTTTCAGGATATGCCAGCCAAATTGGCTGCGAAACGGCAGACTGATTTCGCCAATATTAGTGGTGTCCATTGCCTGGGTAAATTCTGGTACAAATTGACCAGGCATAGACCAGCCTAGATCCCCTCCGGCGAGCATTGAGCCTATATCTTCAGAGTTTTCCCGGGCTAATTTATCAAAATTATCATTGGCCATGGCTTCCTCGCGCATGGCGATCAGTTTGTTATAGGCCTCGTCATCGGTGAGGATGGCGGATGGCTTCAACAGAATATGACGAACCTTAGTCTGTTCCACCAGCTGTTCGTTAGCACCTTTCTGGGCGTGAATCTTGAGTAAATGGAAGCCGGCATCGCTGCGGAAAGGCTCTGTTACATCTCCTACTTTCAGGCCGTTGAGCGCATCTGCAAACAGGGTCGGCAGTTCCACTGTCTTACGCCAGCCTAGATCACCACCGGCTAGAGCATTTTGCCCAGCGGAGTTGGCGATAGCCAAGCGACGGAAATCAGTACCCTCACGTGCTTGCTCAGCAAGCTCTTCTGCCTTTTCGCGAGCTTGGGTCACCTCACTGGATGGTGCGCTGGAGCTTATGGGAATCAGGATGTGACCGAGCTCAAACTGCGGTGACTTCCAGAACTCTCCTTCTTTGGAGCGAAGGAAGTTGTCGATATCCTGATCTGTGATTTGGATTCTACGGTTGACACTGCCTTGTTCCACGCGGCGAATCATCAACTCTTGGCGGACTTGCTGGCGAAAGCTCTTTATGGTCATACCATCTGCACGAAGGCGCTGGCGGAATTCTTCCGGGCTGACACTGGCATTCTGTTGAACTCGTGCGATGGCTTGATCAAGTTCAGACTCAGAGATAGTGACGCCTGCGCGCGAAGCCATTTGCAGCTGTAGTCTTTCGACAATCAGCTGCTCAAGTACTTGGCGGCGTAAAACTTCAATAGGGGGCGCCTGGACCTGCTGTGCCTGGATCTGGCTGGCAATAGTATTCAAACGCTGGGCCAGCTCACTGGCCATCACAACATCCTCATCAACAACGGCGACTACTCGGTCCAGGGTTTGCACTTGTGCTGTAACAGTACCGGCGATCAGTGCGCAGGCAGCCAGAACGGATGACAGACTCAATTTAGTCACAAATTTCTGCATTATTCTCATCACGGTTTCAGCTTTTCTCTCTGATCAAAGTTAGCAATCCCCTTGGTTAGCAGCTGGGTTACAGTAGCCCCGAACCCGGCCAAGCCTTTCAATTGTACTTCCAGGAAGATGCCTTCCTCATACTCCAGGTCTTCAGGTGCCACTACACCGGCTAAATCATTATCCAGGGTACGGCTCCATACCAAGCGTGCACGATAGCAGCAATCGTCATATTCGATGCCTGCCAAGTATTGCAGTTCCCTGTCCAATGTTAAATCGTAGGAAGCGCTAGCCATTATAGAGGTATGGGTGCTGATAGGCAGGACCGCGGAGCTGTTAAGTTGTCGAGTGGATGAATCGTCATCATTACTCTCCTCATCTGGGAAGAGCAGCGTATCATCTCGCTCATAGTAATAGCTTAGATTGAAGATTCGAGCACTATCGTCAAAGTACCTGAGGCTGAAATTGCCTCGGTTTACATTGTGTTCAGTGTCATCGTAAACAAACTCACTTCCAATTCGGAGGGACTGTATTGGGCGGCTTTCTAGCCGGGCGGCGAGTTCAGAGCGGGGAGTGTTTTCTACTAATTCTGTTAACCCAATTTGTGTGTCGCTGGAGTAATAGGCTTGGCCAATACTGGCAGAAAAAAGGTCGCGCCCGCTAATTGGATCAATAAAGCGAGTGGTGAGTCCTAGGGCGATTCGACTTGCATCGTCAATCCGGTCATTGCCAGTAAAGCGGCTGCTGCGGAATAATTGGTCATAACTGAAGGTAAACAGTGACGTATCGTAGAGTAGATTGTTACTTAGTGGATTGACAGAAACTTCATAGTCAAAAACTTCATCTTCACTGATATCGAAAAAATCATCTTGATTAGCGTTGCTGCTGATCAACGTAAACAAGCGGGGTTCAAGTGTGTGGATAAAATCTCGATTAAAAATAAAAGTATCCCGCTCGAAATATAAGCCTGTATCCAAAGTGAACTGGGCGGCGGCAGCATCGGGTGTATCGTTGGCTCCTTCCGGCAAGAAGAGATCACTGACTTGGTAGCCCAAGTAACGACCGGCGACACCCGGTTTGAAATAGCCCCATAGCCACTCTTTATCCCAAAAGAGCTCGTAATCCAGGCGTAACCTATCTGCATTGATAAAATTGTTAGTACGTTCGGTCACACTTAGGGGATCGTCAGTATCAGCAATAAATCTGATTGTTTGGGTATCCTGATGTCTCCAGATTGTGGCTTCATTTTGCATGGAGAGCAGCCAGTCCCCCCAGCGATAGTTACCGTCTACATCCAAGCGTGGCAGCTGGGCGAAGGTATCAAAGCGGTCATTTTGCAGGACTTGATAGTCCTGGGCACGCAAAGTCACTATCCAGTTTTCTGAGTTCAAACTACCCTGGGCTGTTTGGGAAACCTGGGTTTCAGCATTAATCCCCAGATTGGCTGTACTTAAATCGCGGAAATAGTCTGGATCGCTGACCTTGGTGAAATCAATATTTGTACGCCAAAGGCTACCGCTATAGCCGCCCTGTTGCTCGAGATTGAATAACCAGCGGTCCTCGCCTTTGTAAGGCAGTACCAGGTCTTCGGGGAAGCCCCTGTTGATCAGCTTGCGGGATAGGTCATCGTTGCCACCTTTATCTTTTGGCAAATCTGCAACACGGATTTCGCTGTTGAATAAAGGGCTCAGGTGTCGGAACTCTGCCTCCAGGCCATTACCCCGATACTGGATATAACGCGGGGTAATTGTGGCATCCATTTGTGGCGCGATATTCCAATAGTAGGGAATAGCGAGGTCCCAGCCGTTCTTATCACTGTTGCTCAAAGAGGGAAAGAGGAAGCCCGACATACGGGCATCTCCCACTGGAAAGCGGAAATAGGGAGCGTAGAACACCGGAACGTCCATGATTTCCAGGCGGACATTTCGAGCTGTACCCTGGCTTTCTACCTCATCGATATTGATTTCACCGCCAATCAGCCGCCAAAACTCCTTTCCCGGCTCACAGCGGGTATAAGTGCCGTCTGTTAGGGTGAGTTCACCACTGGTCTGGCGTGCTGCGTAGGCCGCGTCGCCATGGATGTATTCATCGTGAATAACGTAAGAGGCATCTTCAATCGATGCTGCCTCACTGTCTGTGTGTACCTCAGCCGAAGCCCCACGGATCAATAAATTCGGCTCACGCAGCTCTACGGCTCCGCTTAGGTAGGCGGTATGGTTTTGCTGATTGAGGTCAACCCGGTCGGCAAATAATTGGCGATATCCCTGGGTGATATGCACATTACCGCTTAATTCTGCGGTGCCATCATCAAGTACCTGTGATCTTTCGGCGGTGGCACGCAGAGGGGCATTCTCGGGAGGAAGATCTGCATCAGGATAGTTTCTCGGAGGGGGAATAAAGGCCCCTGAACATATAGCCGGTATCCTGGCCCTCTCTTCGGGGGTAAGCTCTGAGCGGGGTAGCCAATCGAGGTACAAATAAGGATTGTAGTTTGGGTCTTCGTAAGCATTACCCTGGTTGGCGTGTGCCCACAGGGGGGTTGCGGCAATTAAGCCGATTGCGAAAGTACGGGTGTGTGAATAATTAGCAATCGCGAGTGCTAGGCGACGCCACCGGGGGACTTCATGCATCAATCGATAGGTTCCGGCTATTCTTAAATGTTTCTTTATCGGTAGATGCGTGCGACAGCTATCGAGCCGGGGCGCGCAAAAATCTTCGCTCGATTCTACTTGAATGTAGAAATAGTTAATAGCCACAGCGCTGGTACACGTGTAAGAGGAATTGTGCAGACGCTGCTGGACGCGACACTGCGTGGGGTTACAATGCGGTCTTATACCTGGGGAATCAGCCCGGTAATTACAAGCCACAGGTGAAGAATTGAAGGTGTGTTGTGACTGATGACTCGCGATTTGAGGAGCTTAGCCGCTGGGTGGGGCAGGTTTTGGAAATGCACTCATCTGCGGAGCTGCTCAAGCTTGCCGGCGATGCAGGATTTCGACGCTATTTTCGCACAGACACCAAGCCGAGTTTGATTGCAGTTGACTCTCCACCGGAGTACACCAAGCCAGGCCACTTTGTGGCCATTGCTGATTATCTGCGTCGCAACGGTATCCATACGCCGATGGTGGTCTCGGCAGATACGACCAATGGCTATCTTCTCTTGGAGGATCTTGGCGATACCCAGTTATTTGGTGTACTAAATAACGATAGTGTCGAGGGCCTCTATGCCGAGGTGATGAGTGAGTTGTTGTGTCTGCAACAGATACCCAGAGACGAAACACTTTTTCCCAATTATGACGCAGAATTGCTTCTGACAGAGATGCGTATTATGCCTGAGTGGTTGGCGGGTAAGCTGCTAGGCCATCAGCTTTCAGCAAAGGAAATGGAGCTGATTGAAGATACCTTCCAATTGCTATTGGATAATGCAGCCAACCAGCCACATACCCTGGTTCATCGTGATTACCACAGCCGGAATCTGATGATACGGAAAGGAGAGAGGCCGGGGATTGTGGATTTCCAGGATGCGGTTTGGGGCCCTATCACTTACGACCTGGTTTCGCTGTTACGGGATTGCTATATACGCTGGCCCCGGGAACGGGTTGAACGCTGGGTATTCGCTTACGCAGCTACTGCAGAAGCCGCCGGAGTGATGGAACCTGTGGACCCTGAAAGGTTCTTACGATGGTTCGACTGGATGGGGCTGCAGCGTCATATTAAAGTACTTGGCCTGTTTCCACGCTTGTCGCTTCGCGATGGCAAACAAGGGTACCTGAGTAATCTCTCCCTGGTTATTCGTTATGTACTGGAAACAGCTGGTCGCTATTCTGAACTGAAGCCCTTTGGCGATTGGTTTGCCGACCAGTTATTGCCGTTGATCGAACAGCAGCCCTGGTATAGTGACTACCGAAGTGCTGGGGACTCGCTCAGGTAAGCTGTAAAAATTGTATAGATTAATTTGATGACCCACCCAAAAGAGACCTCTCCAACTACCGCCATGGTCCTGGCTGCAGGCTTCGGGCGCCGTATGCGCCCGCTGACTGACCAGACGCCAAAGCCCTTACTACCTGTAGCAGGAAAACCGCTGATTGAGCACGCCCTGGAGCGCCTTCAAAGTATTGGTATCCAGCGGGTGGTTATTAATCTTGGTTATCTTGGCCATAAGATTAGGAGCTGCCTTGGTAGTGGTGAACGTTGGGGAATGGATATCCAGTATTCGGTAGAGCATGAAGAGAGGCCGCTCGAAACTGCCGGCGGTATTATCAATGCTATGTCACTCTTGGGTGAGGCCCCTTTCCTGGTGGTCAATGGGGATGTCTGGTGTGACTTCGATCTTTCCCAATGGATAACCCACCCTTTACCCAAGAGTTGCCCCGGGCGGTTATTGATGGTGCCCAACCCCCCCCATAATCCTGAAGGTGACTTTGGGATTGAGGATGGGTTGCTATCAGGAACTGCCAAGCCCCGCTATACCTTTGCCGGAATTAGCTGGTTGCGCCCGGAAATACTTACTCACTATCCAAAGATGCGTGAGTGTTTTGGCCTCGGGGAGGTGTTCACTTTTAACGAAGACAAATTACAGGCGGAGTTATATCAGGGGGACTGGTGCGATGTGGGGACTCCCGAGCGCCTGGATCGATTGCACCGCCGCTTAACCGCGGAAAACTGATTTACTTAAGGATATTGAGATGTCTGATTACAAAATTGCTCCATCCATTCTCTCCGCCGATTTCGCGCGATTGGGAGAAGAGGTGGACAATGTGTTGGCGGCCGGTGCCGACTGGGTGCACTTCGATGTGATGGACAATCATTATGTGCCCAATTTGACCATAGGTCCGATGGTATGCCAAGCACTGCGTAAGCACGGTGTCCAGGCGCCTATTGATGTACATCTTATGGTTGAGCCCGTGGACGATATGATTCGCATGTTCGCGGATACGGGCGCAACCTATATCACATTTCACCCCGAGGCCTCCCGCCACCCAGACCGCTCTCTGCAGTTAATTCGCAGTTTGGGATGTAAGGCGGGCTTGGTATTTAACCCGGCTACCAGCCTTGATGCCGCCAAATATGTGATGGATAAGCTGGATATGATCCTTTTGATGTCAGTTAATCCGGGCTTTGGTGGCCAGAAATTTATTCCGGCCACCCTGGAAAAGCTGCGTGAGGCACGACAACTGATCGATGCTAGTGGCTATGATATACGCCTGGAAATCGATGGCGGAGTTAACCGGGATAATATTGCAGAAATTGCCGCCGCAGGTGCAGATACTTTCGTAGCGGGCTCTGCCATTTTCAATACATCGGACTACGCTGAGGTGATCGGCGCTATGCGCAAGAGCCTGCCTTGATAAAAACCTGGCGGGTAACCCCTTGCCCGCCGCATACGGGATTTGTAAACTTGTGCGCCTGCACTGAGGGAATTTCCGTGAATCACACTATCCCCACAACAACCAGCTGGCGATGGCGCCACTGATCCGCTAAGGCCAATTTGGTAGCTGCTACCATTCCGGCCACCTTTCCTGTGGGCGCTATCTATACTCTGGCGCCAACCTAAAAAACGCAAAATAGACCGGAGTCTCTATGACCCCAAGCGAATACGCCCAACTTGTGTCTGCGGGCTACAACCGCATACCGCTGGTGCGCCGAGTACTGGCTGATATTGAAACACCTTTGTCCACTTACCTGAAACTTGCAGCTGGGCGTTACAGTTACCTGCTTGAGTCGGTGCAGGGGGGAGAGAAGTGGGGACGATATTCTATTATCGGTTTGCCAGCACGTACCGTCCTACGAGTGAGTGGTAACGAAGTAACTATTGAGCGGGATGGCGAAGTAGTAGAAAACCACGCCCCGGAAGATCCCCTGACGTTTGTAGAAGAATTCCAACAGTACTATCGGGTGCCGGAGCTACCTGACCTACCGCGTTTCAATGGCGGTCTTGTTGGTTACTTTGGTTATGATTGCGTGCGCTATATAGAGCCCCGTCTGGCGCACAGTATGCCAGTAGATACTCTGGGTAACCCGGATATTCTATTGATGGTCAGTGATGAGCTGGTAGTTTTCGATAACCTCGCCGGTGCAGTTATTTTTATTGTGCATGCAGATCCAATACAAAAAGACGCATATGAGTATGCCCAGAAACGTCTCGACCAACTTGTTACTCGCCTGGCGCAGCCTTTACCAAATACGGTACCCCTGGACCTGGATGGTAAAGGCATAGAGGAAAGTGCGTTTCACTCTCACTTTGGAGAAGAAAATTTCAAGCAGGCCGTAAGACGGGTCAAGGAATATGTACTGGCTGGGGATGTTATGCAGGTGGTGCCGTCGCAGCGCCTGTCTGCCCCGTTCGATGCGCCGCCACTGAACTTTTATCGCGCCTTGCGCAGCCTGAACCCCTCTCCTTATATGTATTTTCTGGACCTTGGCGACCATCAGGTGGTGGGCTCGAGCCCCGAAATCCTGGTGCATCTGGAAGAGGGGGAGATGACAGTACGGCCACTGGCTGGAACCCGCCGCCGGGGGGCCTCAGAAGAGGAGGACCGGGCTTTGGAGCGGGAATTGCTGGCTGATCCTAAGGAGCGGGCGGAGCACCTGATGCTTATTGACCTTGGCCGTAATGATGTGGGCAGGGTGGCGGCAACCGGCAGTGTGCAGGTGACCGAGCAGATGGTTGTAGAGCGCTACTCCCATGTAATGCATATCACTTCTAATGTAACAGGCCAACTGAGGGATGGTCTCTCAGGTATGGATGCGCTACGCGCGGCCCTACCGGCCGGCACTTTGTCCGGGGCGCCGAAGATTCGGGCTATGGAGATCATTGATGAATTGGAGCCTGAAAAGCGGGGTATCTACGGTGGTGCGGTAGGCTATTTGGCATGGAATGGCAATATGGATACCGCTATTGCTATCCGCACAGCGGTAATCAAGGATGGTCAGTTATTTATCCAGGCCGGCGCCGGTCTGGTCGCTGATTCCGATCCCCAGTCAGAATGGGATGAAACCATGAATAAAGCCCGCGCGCTTTTCCGAGCGGCGGGCATGGCTTTGGCCAGTAGTAGTAAAGATGTAAAGACCGAGAACAATGAGCGAAGTTAGTATTCCCCAAAAACCTAACCTGGCGTTACGTTGCCAGAAAATTGTCGAAGCCCCGCTGTTTAATCAGGTGATCATCGGCATGATCCTGCTAAACGGTATCGCAGTGGGATTAGAAACCTCAAATTGGGTAGTGGAACGCTTTGGTGCACTATTGGGGGGTATTAACCAGCTGGTACTTGGCGCTTTTATTCTGGAGGCGCTGATAAAAATTGCTGCCCATGGCTCGCGCCCCTGGCGTTACTTCTCCAGTGGCTGGAACTGCTTTGACTTCACTATTATTGCTCTCAGCTTAATACCGGCGGCCGGGCCGCTAGCTACCCTGGCGCGTCTGGTGCGGGTATTGAGAGTATTGCGCCTGGTCTCGGCCTTCCCTGAATTGCGCACTCTGGTGGATACCTTGTTGCGCAGTCTGCCAAGTATGTTGCACATAGCATTGCTGATGGGGATTATTTTTTATATTTATGGAGTGGCGGGTTATTTCCTATTTCACGATGTGGATCCGACTCATTGGCGTAGCCTGCCGATTGCGCTGTTGAGTCTATTCCGCATTGTGACTTTTGAGGATTGGACCGACATTATGTATACGGCCATGGATGCGATGCCTTGGGCCTGGGTCTACTTTATCAGCTTCGTGGTAATGGGTGCTTTCGTAATGATCAACCTGTTTATCGGAGTGGTACTTAATAACCTGGAAGAGGCCAAACTGCGGCGTATGGATGAGCTGTGCCTGCCACCAAGCCAAACTGAAATCCTGCGCGAATTGCGCGCTACCCAGGCATCGCTAGCGCGTCTGCAAAAGCGTATGGAAGCGACTACTAATGTTTCTGAGGCTAAGGGAGCCGGACAATGATTTTAATGATCGACAACTACGACTCCTTTACCTGGAATGTGGTGCAGTACCTGGAGGAGTTGGGTGCAGAAGTCGTGGTTAAGCGTAACGATGAAGTCACTCTGGAGGAAATCGAGCAGATGGCCCCTGAGAAAATTGTTATTTCACCGGGGCCCTGCACACCCAACGAAGCGGGAATATCCCTTGAGGCGATCAGGCACTTTGCTGGACGCACTCCTATCCTGGGAATTTGCCTGGGCCACCAGAGTATTGGTCAGGTTTTTGGTGGCAGGGTAGTGCGTGCGGGTCAGGTTATGCATGGAAAAACCTCGCCTATAGTGCACAATAATCTGGGGGTGTTTCACGGTCTGTCCAACCCCTTCGAGGCGACGCGCTATCACTCCCTGGTTGTGGAAAAAAGCAGTCTTCCTGAGTGCCTTGAGGTTACAGCCTGGACCGAGACAGAAGCCGGAGAGATTGATGAGATTATGGGGCTTCGCCACCGCGAGTTGGCGATAGAGGGTGTGCAATTTCACCCTGAGTCAATTCTCACCATGCATGGCCACGATATGTTAAGGAATTTTATTGAGTCCTGATATCTAAGGGCAAATGTCGCGGGGCCTTGGTCCCGATTGAATAAATTAGCGAGCAGGGCAAAGGGGACACCATGAATATCCAACAAGCCATAGCGAAACTGGTGGATGGAGAGCACCTCACCCGTGCGGAAATGCGCGAAACTGTGGGCCAGATAATGCGAGGCGAGACTCAGGAGGCACAAATAGGTGCGTTACTGATAGCCCTGCGCATTCGCGGTGAAACTGTTGATGAGATTGTCGGCGCAGTGGAAACCATGCGTGAGTTGGCAACAAAAGTAAACCTGAACCTGGACAATACGGTGGATATTGTCGGTACCGGCGGTGATGGTGCAAATCTCTTTAATGTATCCAGTGCCAGTAGTTTTGTGGCTGCAGCAGCGGGGGCCAAAGTAGCCAAACACGGCAATCGCTCGGTGTCCTCCAGCAGCGGTTCGGCAGATCTGCTGGAGCGGGCTGGAGTTTATTTGGAATTAAGCCCTGAGCAAATGGCGCGTTGCGTTGAGACTATTGGGATTGGTTTTATGTTTGCCCCTAGTTTCCACAGCGCTGTACGTCATGTCGGGCCTGCACGCAAAGCACTGGGTTTGCGTACTATTTTTAATTTGCTCGGCCCTTTGACTAACCCTGCAGGAGTCACCCGCAAGGTGATAGGTGTTTATGAAAAACGCTATTGCCGTTTGCTGGCAGAAGTTTTGCAGCGGCTGGGCTCCGAGCATGTACTGGTATTACATAGTGAAGATGGTCTGGATGAGGCCAGTATTGCTGCAGATACCCATGCGGTGGAACTTAAAGATGGCACCATTAATGAGTTTACCCTTACCCCTGAGGATTTCTCTATTGAGCGCCGGGATCTGAGTGGCCTGATCGTATCGGGTTCGCAGGAGTCTTTGGCGCTAATTCGCGATGCCTTGGGTAAGCGCGAAACCGAAGCAGGGCAGAAAGCTGCCGATATTATTGCCCTCAACGCCGGTCTCGCCATTTATGTGAGTGGTGTAGCCGGTAGTGCAGAACAGGGAATTGCCATGGCGCAGGATGCCATCGACAGTGGCCTGGCTGCGGAAAAAATGAATGATCTGGCCGCTTTTACCAGCGCCTTTCGCCCCGAGGAAGTAAAGTCGTGAGTACGCCAACAATTTTAAAAACCATAATTGAGCGCAAATGGCAGGAAGTGGCTGAGCGCAAATCTCAGTGCGGTCTGGAGACAATGCGGCTGAGAGCACAGGACCAGCCGCCGGTGCGGGGGTTTGTTGATGCTTTAGAGCGCAAAATTAATGGGGGCGAAGCTGCAGTGATTGCCGAGATCAAAAAGGCATCGCCCAGTAAAGGTGTTATCCGCGAGGATTTCCTACCGGCGGAAATAGCGACCAGCTATGAAAAAGGCGGGGCTGCCTGTTTGTCGGTGCTTACCGATATCGATTTTTTCCAGGGGGCAGACAGCTATTTACAACAGGCGCGTAATGCAGTGCGCCTGCCGGTGTTGCGTAAAGATTTTACTGTGGACCCTTTTCAACTCTACGAGGCCCGGGCAATCGGTGCCGACTGTATACTATTAATTGCCGCTTGCCTGGATGACCAGCAGATGCAGGACTTGAACAGTTTGGCCCTGGAATTGGGCTTGGATGTATTGGTGGAAGTGCACAATCGTTTGGAGCTGGAACGTGCGCTGGTGCTGCCAAATCGCTTGATTGGTATTAATAATCGCAACCTGCATACGTTTGAAGTTCAGCTGGAAAACACGTTTAAATTGCTCGATCTGATTCCAGAGAATCGGATTGTGGTCACTGAAAGTGGAATTCACACCACTGACGATGTTGCGGCCATGCGCGGCCACAATGTCAATACATTCCTGGTTGGGGAGGCATTTATGCGTGAGCAGGAACCCGGGCGCAAATTGATGGAAATGTTTAACTGAAGTGTAAGAACGAATTGTGATTACACTCACATAAAAAAGGGCGATCTTTGGATCGCCCTTTTTTATTAAGATGAGTAAGATTAACGTGTGCCGTAAACCACCATGGTTTTTCCTTTTACGGATACTAAACCTTGCTCTTCCAGGGTTTTTAGTACACGCCCAACCATTTCGCGGGAACAGCCTACAATCCGGCCGATTTCCTGGCGAGTAATTTTAATTTGCATCCCCTCTGGGTGAGTCATCGCATCCGGTTCATTGCACAGATCCAATAGGGTGCGTGCGACACGTCCAGTGACGTCTAGGAAGGCCAAATCGCCCACTTTGCGTGTGGTGTTGCGCAAGCGGCCGGCCATTTGAGTTGCCAGTGCGAAAAGGAATTCTGGGTGTTGGCGGGTGAGCTCCTGAAACTTGGTATAGGAGATTTCTGCTACCTCACATTCAGTCTTGGTGCGGACCCAAGCACTGCGGGTATCCTGATCGAACAGGCCCATTTCTCCGAAAAAGTCTCCATCATTCAGATAGGCGACGATCATTTCACGGCCTTCATCGTCCTCAATCAGAACAGTAACAGAACCGCGCATAATGAAATAAAGGGATTCACAGCGGTCGCCTGCATAGATAATCGTACTTTTGGCCGGGTAGCGACGCCGGTGGCAGTGGGCCAGAAAGTCTTCAATATTGCCGATAGTCATGGGGTCTTCGATAGCAACCGTCACGGATTTATTCCTCATTTTTTGTCTCGTGCCCTATCCCGGCTTTAGCAGCTGAGCACTATTGAATTATCGCGCGAAAAAAGAGTCCCCAACAGAGGCAGGCCACAGCAAAGTTCCGCATTGTGACCTGTGACACCCTGGCGCCGGTGGGTTTGGACTCCAGAGCCGATCGGACGTTCACCGACGAGCTTTGAAATTGCACTGAAATACATTCCGCGCGGAGGCGTGGCTAACACTATACCGGAAATAGTAAGTCGTCGGGATAAACTTGTACGGTATGCTAAGCTTCGCGACTGGAATTTTTGTGGGAGTATGGCGATGCAGGGCAAGGTAACCTGGGTTAACGATTTAACCTTTGTCGGCGAGGCTGGCAGCGGTAATTCGATAGTCATGGAAGGTGGACGCACAAACAACGGCGTTCGCCCCATGGAAATGATTCTGCTCGGTGTTGGTGGTTGCGCGGTTTACGATGTGGTTTCTATATTACAAAAAGCCCGCCAGAACATTATTTCCTGTCATTGTGAGCTCAATGGAGTACGCCCGGATACGACACCGTCGCCATTTGAGCGGATCGAAATGGAATTTGTGGTGCGTGGCCGCGGTTTAAAAGAATCCCATGTAGCGCGCGCGGTGGAGCTGTCTGCGGAAAAATATTGCTCAGCTTCTATTATGCTGCGAAGCGCGGGTGTGGAAATAGTACATAGCTATCGAGTTGAAGAGGAATAAGGGGTGTTTTTAATCGGTCTGGGCATGGCAGGCTGGTGACTGCTGCCACTCAATATCCAGCCGGTGAATTCACTGGGTTTTTACTAGTACCCAGTGAATGCCCATTAGATTTTGTAACTGGCTGAAGTCATTACTTTGGCTACCAGTGACATTGCGCCCTTAACCGGAGCCGGGAATCGTTTGCCCCCCGCTGCCAGGGCTGCATGGGCGTGCTCATCCTCATCAATCAGCATTTGTTCCACAACCGCACGACTTTTTTTGTCCTGGGGTGGGAGTTGCTGCAAATGATTTCGCAAGTGTTTGCAAACCCGTTCTTCTGTTGCGGCGACAAACCCGAGGCTAATGCGGTCGCTAACTTTGCCAGCGGCGGCACCCAAGCCAAAAGACAGTCCGTACCAGAGGGGGTTAAGTAAACTGGGACGACTGTCCAGCTCCCTCAGCCGCTGCTCACACCAGGCCAAGTGATCAATCTCCTCATCGGCAGCGCGTTCCATCTCACCTCGTACCTCAGGTAGCTTCGCCGTGAGGGCCTGCCCTTGGTACAGGGCTTGGGCACATACTTCACCGCTGTGGTTGACACGCATCAGGCCGACAGAGTGACGGCGCTCGGTATCGCTGAACTCGCCCTCGGGCTCTTCTTTGGCTGGGGAGGGGCGTGTATGACAGGGTTCTCCCGGGCTCAAGGTGCGCAGCGCCCTATCAGCCTGAATGAGCAGGCGGTCCAGGCCGCTCAGGTTGCGTTCACTCATATTCTACTGCTCCTCTATTACGGCAACTGCTGAGGCAGTCGCCGTGAGTGGCTTTTACTGCTTGTCACTAACAGTGGCTTCTTCTCTTTCGACAGCGCGGTAGCCGATATCTTTCCGGAAGAACACGCCGTCCCAGTAGATAGTCCGAGCTGATTCATAGGCATTTTCCTGGGCTTCGGCGACAGTATCTCCCAATGCTGTCGCGCACAGCACCCGGCCACCATTGGTGACTACGCGCTCACCATCCAGTGCGGTACCGGCGTGGAAGACCTTGGCGTTGTCACTGTCTGCTTTGTCCAGGCCGCTGATGGCATCGCCTTTGCGGTAGCTGCCGGGATATCCGTGCGCGGCAAGGACCACACCCAGGGCAGGACGGGGGTCCCACTCAGCAGTGACGGTATCCAATTTATTGTCCAGAGCGGCCATGCACAGGTCGACCAGGTCCGACTTCAGGCGAATCATAATTGGCTGGGTTTCCGGATCGCCAAAGCGGCAGTTGTACTCGATGACCTTCGGAGTACCGTCGCTATCGATCATCAGGCCGGCGTAAAGGAAACCGGTGTAAGGTGTACCCTCAGAAGCAAGACCTTTAACAGTGGGTTCGATTACTTCTTGCATAATGCGCTGGTAAATGGTGTCGGTCACTACCGGTGCCGGGGAGTAGGCACCCATACCGCCCGTATTGGGGCCGGTATCGCCATCGCCAACGCGCTTGTGATCCTGGCTGGTGGCCATCGGCAGGATATTTTCTCCGTCCACCATCACGATAAAGCTCGTTTCCTCACCCTGGAGGAACTCCTCGATAACCACGCGGCAGCCGGCTTCACCAAAGGCGTTTCCAGACAGCATATCGCGTACAGCGAGCTCAGCCTGCTCTTCGGTTTCGGCAACGATCACACCCTTGCCCGCAGCCAAGCCGTCGGCTTTAACTACGATGGGCGCGCCGCGCTCGCGAATGTAGGCAACCGCCGGCTCCACTTCGGTGAAATTGCGGTAGGCAGCGGTGGGGATTTTGTGGCGCTCGAGAAAGTCCTTGGTAAAGGCTTTGGAGCCCTCCAGTTGGGAAGCGCCTTTACTGGGGCCAAAAATGGCGAGGCCACGGGCATTAAAGAAATCGACAACACCCTCTACCAGCGGCGCTTCCGGGCCGACAATCGTTAGTTCTACGCCGTTTTCCTCGGCGAAATCTGCCAGGGCGGCGAAGTTATCCACACCGATTGCGATATTTTCCAGCTTGGGTTCGCGGGCAGTGCCGGCGTTGCCCGGGGCAACATAGACGGTACCGACATTTGGGTTTTGCGCTGCTTTCCACGCCAGGGCGTGCTCGCGGCCACCTGATCCGATAACCAATACGTTCATTCTTAAATCCCCCCTAAGTCGACCGATCCGGTCCATTGCACAGGTTATAGGTGTGCTAGTTTAACGTGGAATTGATTCTGGGGCCTGAGTCTCGCCCCTGGATTCAAATGATTTGTGCAGGCTGGTAAGTATCGATACTTCCCAGCCCGTTGATCATAGCCCGCAACAGTAAGCATTTGCGGGCGCACAATCTTAGTGGCGGAAGTGGCGCATACCGGTAAATACCATGGCCATATTGTGCTCGTCCGCTGCGGCGATCACTTCTTCATCGCGCATGGAACCGCCGGGCTGGATGACCGCCTGGATTCCCACAGCGGCAGCATTATCGATGCCGTCGCGGAAGGGGAAGAAGGCATCGGAAGCCATAACGGACCCTGCAACGGCGAGACCGGCGTGCTCGGCCTTGATCGCGGCGATGCGTGCGGAGTTTACGCGGCTCATCTGGCCCGCGCCCACACCCACGGTGCGACCGTCCTTGCCGTATACGATGGCATTGGATTTTACGAACTTGGCCACTTTCCAGGTAAACAGCAGATCGCGGATTTCTTCTTCAGTGGGCTGGCGCTTGGAGACTACTTTCAGGTCGGCAGCGGTGATCAGGCCGTCGTCGCGGTCCTGAACCAGCAGGCCGCCATTAACGCGCTTGTAGTCCAGTGCCGGGGTGCGCTCGCTGCTCCACTGGCCGCATACCAGCAGGCGCAGGTTCTTCTTCTCGGCAATGGCCTGTTTGGCCTCTTCGGAGACTGACGGTGCGATAATGACTTCAACAAACTGTCGCTCGACGATCGCGCGGGCAGTGGCGCCATCGAGTTCCCGGTTGAAGGCGATGATACCGCCAAAGGCGGATTCGCTGTCGGTAGCGAAAGCCAGGTCGTAGGCCTTGTGAATATCTTCAGCAATCGCCACACCGCAGGGATTGGCGTGTTTGACGATCACGCAAGCGGGGTGTTCGAAGGACTTCACGCACTCCAGCGCGGCATCGGTATCGGCGATATTGTTGTAGGACAGCTCTTTGCCCTGCAGCTGGGTGGCAGTGGAAATACTGGCCTCAGCTGGGTTGGCTTCGGTATAGAAAGCGGATTTCTGGTGCGGGTTCTCACCGTAGCGCAGGTCCAGCTTCTTGATGAATTGGCTGTTGTAGGTACGCGGGAACAACTGCTTTTCTTCGCCTTTAATGGCGCCCAGGTAATTGGCAATAGCGCCGTCATAGCCCGCCGTGTGCTCAAAGGCTTTTACCGCCAGGTCAAAGCGGCTGGCGTGGCTCAAGGTGCCATCGTTAGCTTTCATTTCTTCGATGATGTGGCCGTAATCGCTGGCATTGACCACGATAGTGACATCTTTGTGGTTCTTGGCGGCAGCGCGAACCATGGTGGGGCCGCCGATATCGATATTCTCGATAGCGTCTTCGAGGGAACAGTCGGGCTTGGCAACGGTTTGAGCGAAGGGGTAGAGGTTAACCACCACCATATCGATCGGGGTGATACCGTGCTCGCCCATGATGGCATCATCGGTACCACGGCGCCCCAGAATGCCGCCGTGTACTTTCGGGTGCAGAGTTTTGACACGGCCGTCCATCATTTCAGGGAAACCGGTGTAGTCGGAAACTTCTACCACGGGAATACCCGCTTCCTTGAGCTGGCGGTGGGTTCCGCCGGTGGAAAGAATCTCAACCCCCATTGCGGAGAGCTGTTGAGCGAACTCTACAATGCCACTCTTGTCAGAGACACTAATTAGAGCGCGGCGGATGGAAACCTTGTCTGTCATTGCACTTGATCCAACTGGTTTTCGAAAAGGATGTTTAAAGGGTTTTAGCGGTTGTCCACTGTGGCAACAAAAACGCTGCCGGGAAAATAGCGAAGGGGGATGAGTTACCTCATCCCCCTTCAATATTTCGCTCGGTGGGAAGCTTACAGCAGGCCGTAGCGCTTCAGCTTCTTGCGCAGGGTGCCACGGTTGAGACCCAGTAATTGCGCGGCGCGGGTCTGGTTGTGGCGGGTGTATTTCATCACCACTTCGAGCATGGGCGCTTCGATCTCCGACAGCACCATGTCGTAGACATCGGTTACCATCTGGCCATCCAGGTGGCGGAAGTAGTTCTCCATTGCGTGCTCGACGGCATCGCGCAGGGACTGCTGCTGTGGCTGTGCCAGTTGAGTCTGCCCCCTGGAGGATACTTCTTCATTGCCAGTATCCGGAATCAATACTTCGTTATTCATGCCGCTTGTGCCCCTCTCGTTATTCGGCGTTCAAACCACTCGTGAACGCTGGCATGTTGTACTTCTGCACTCTCTATTTGGAAAAAGGTCTTGCGGAAGGACTCGCTATCCGCGAGCGTCTTCAAGTACCAGCCCACATGTTTGCGGGCGATACGGACCCCCATCACCTCACCGTAGAATCGGTGTAGTTCGCCCAAATGGGCGAGCAAAATATTCCTGACTTCATCCAATGTCGGTCCGGGTAGCCGCTCGCCAGTGGCGAGATAGTGGGCTATTTCCCGAAAAATCCATGGTCGTCCCTGTGCTGCACGGCCAATCATGACCGCTGATGCGCCAGTGTAATCGAGCACTTCTTGGGCTCTCTCGGCACTGGTGATGTCGCCATTGGCAAAAACCGGGATCTTCACCCTGGATACAATTTCGGCAATGGTATCGAATTCAGCCCGTCCGTGGTAGCCACAGGCACGAGTACGACCGTGTACCGCTAGAGCGGCAATCCCGGAATCCTCGGCCATCTTGGCTACAGTGACGCCATTGCGGGAATCCGGACACCAGCCGGTGCGGATCTTAAGGGTCACTGGGACGGAAACAGACTGGACTACAGCTTCAAGAATATCTGCAACCAGCTTTTCATCCCGCAGTAGGGCGGAGCCCGCTGCTTTTTTACACACCTTTTTTGCCGGGCAGCCCATATTGATATCGATAATCTGTGCGCCGCGACGCACGTTCTCCCGGGCGGCTTCCGCCATCATTTCGGGGTCACCACCGGCGATCTGTACCGATATCGGTGCCGTTTCTCCACCGTGGTCCAGGCGCAAGCGAGACTTGCGACTGTTCCATAAGCGTGTGTCCGAGGTCACCATTTCCGATACCACCAAACCAGCGCCGAGTTTTCGGCACAGCTGGCGGAAAGGGCGGTCGGTGACACCGGCCATGGGCGCCAGAATTACCGGGTTGTCGATAATATAGGGGCCAATGGCAGTAGACACGGTAGCTCCATTTGGGCTGTAAGAAGGACATCTCGGGCCCCGGCAAAAGAGCCGCCTATGATAGCGGCTGGCCCGATAATGGCAAAGCGAAAAAGCGGGCAATTTGATCGAACTCTATCCGTTTAGCCTGCAGAGTGTGCAATTTATGTGGCTTTTTGTGCCAGTTAACCTCTTTTGTTGGCGCACAATTATTTTTTACGGAGTGATTTTCATCTCATAATTTACTGCTTCAGCGCCTGGATCTACCACCTCAATAGCAATGTGTACAGGGCTGTCCTGAGGCATCAACCTGCGACCGGCCAGCTCCCCCTGCAAATATTCCAGGGGAGAAAATCGGCGGCTTGCGACATTACGATTTTTGAGGTCACTGAAATTCAATAGCAAGTTAGGGAAAGGCTGACTGTAATCAGCGGTATTGACCAGTACTGCATCCACTATCAGTGCGCCTTCCAACTGAGGATGGCTGCGCACCATCAGGTTGGTGGCTTGGATGGCGTTAAGGTCTCGGAGCTGGGGCAGCTTGCAACCGAGCAGTGGACATGCGGAAGCATAGATATTGCGCCAGGGTTGTTTTTTGCTGAGGGTGTCAAACTTGAAGTAGGCAATCTGGGCCAGCAATGTGGTGGTCAGCAGCGGTAGTAGCACCCACCAGACCCAAGATGGCATAACTTTCTTTTGTGGTGTCACTCCCCAGGACATCTCCAGGGGGGCGGGCTGGATAGCGGATATCAATTGTTCCCGCTCGGGCTCTATTTCTGTGTCCGCATCGAGCTCCTCACCGGAAGCAAAAAAAGGTTCACGGCGTCCATCTGGGGCACTGTTTTGGGTAACCGGGTTTTCTTGTACGGAGTCATCAGGAATTGTTGTTGGTCCAGGATCGAATGTATCCGCCCTCTCTGCTTGAGATTCGAGGGGGTGGTCCCATGGGTCGCGGTCCCTGAAATGATCGTTGTACGAAGATATATTGGAATTATTGTCGTTATTACTTACCGAGCGGTGATCGAAATCGGAGACATCATCCCAATCCGGCTTGAGGAAGGACTCTAGATCCTCTTCGGGCTCCTCATGAGCAGCCTCGTCCTGCAGTTCCTGCCACTCATTGTCGCCGAAGGCGTCACCGATCAGTGAATCGGAGTTCGGCTTCCTATCAGCGTTTTGGGCATTATCTGCTTCTATCGCTTGGGGACTCTTGTCTGCCTTTCCTGCTGGAGTGGTCTCCTGCTCCTCGGGCGGGGACGGCTCATCGTCATCCAGTTCGATATCGTCGTGGATTAAGAAGTCGTCATCTTCCAGCAGAGCTTCTAGGTCGTTGCGGGTATTGGTGTTCTCGTCATTAAAGACGATGTTTTCGTCAGCGCGAAAAACCTGCAGGCAGGAGCCGCAACGCACTGCGCCGCGGGCGGCGCGCAATTGCTGGTCATTGATGTGGAAAGAGGTGCTGCAGTGGGGACAGCGGGTTACCAGTTGAGACATTCGACTATGGCGTAGTTTATTTTGCAGTCAAGTTTATCAGTCTGCTCGGCCCCCGCGTAGTGGTGGTTAGCCTATTTAACAGATACGGGTTCCACTCAAGCGCACCCAGCCTTCATGCACTCCGTCTTCATCAAATTCGACGTTTTGTGTATAGGCGGCTTTTACTTGCTCTGCTTGGGATATAAGAATGCCGGAAAGACAGATGCGCCCGCCGACTCTGGTTAATTTGATCAGCTCGGCGGCGAGTTCTACAAGAGGACCTGCGAGGATATTTGCCAGCATTACATCCACGTTTTCCTGTGGCATTTGCTCGGGTAAGTACACAGGAAAACGCTGCGGATCGATACCGTTGCGTTTGGCGTTATCGCGGCTTGCGATCAGGGCCTGGGGGTCAATATCTGTGCCCATTGCCAGTTCAGCACCCAGCAGCAAGGTGCCGATGCCAAGGATGCCGGAACCGCAGCCAAAGTCGATAATGCTTTTGCCCTGTAAAGGCTCCTGAGCCAACCATTGTAAGCAGAGGTAAGTGGTGGGGTGGGTGCCAGTGCCGAAGGCGAGGCCGGGGTCGAGTAGCAGATTAACCGACTCGGGGTGGGGTGGCTCACACCAACTGGGGCAAATCCATAAGTTGTCGCCGCACTGAATCGGCTTGTAGTGCGTCATCCACTCCCGCTCCCAGTCCTTATCTTCCAGTTGCTCCCAGCGAACGTTGGGAAGCAGCTCGCATAGATAAGAGGCTGCCTTGGCTTCGGTGACGGTAGTGTCGATTTCGGCGTCGAACAGACCGGTAACACGGGTCTGGTCCCATAAGGGTACTTCGCCCAGGCCGGGTTCAAGAATAGGCTGGTCTGCGTTGTCCTGCAGGGTGACGGAGACGGCACCGGCAAATAGCAGTGCGTTTTCAATTTTTTCCGCTTGTGCGCGATTGGTATCGACACGGAGTTGTAGCCAGGGCATAGAGGTTCCGTAATGAGTAACTGCTGTGGTGGGTGGTAAGTCCACCCGATCCCTGCGACGGATCGCCGTCCATGGCGCTTGGGTTCGTCGTCTGACGCAATTCTCTCCGACTTTATCCCTGCTGGCGAGGGTTAGAGTCCCAGCTTTTTCTCCAGATAATGAATATTGACCCCGCCTTTGGCAAAGGCCTCATCCCGAACCAATTCTTCCTGCAGTGGGATATTGGTTTTAATGCCATCAATGACCAACTCGGAGAGAGCTACTCGCATGCGCGCGAGAGCGGTATCCCGATCCTCCGCGTAGGTGATTACCTTGGCGATCATCGAGTCGTAATTGGGCGGCACCGAATAACCAGAGTAAAGGTGAGAATCCACACGTACGCCGAGGCCGCCGGGCATATGGAAATTATTCACTTTACCGGGGCTAGGGAAGAAGGTTTGTGGGTCCTCTGCGTTGATTCGGCATTCGAAGGCATGGCCGCGAATTACTATATCTTCCTGCTTCAGGGAGAGTTTCTCTCCGGCGCAGACGCGAATCTGTTCTTTGATCAAGTCGATGCCAGTAACCATTTCGGTGACTGGATGCTCCACCTGGATACGGGTGTTCATTTCAATAAAGTAGAAACGTTCGTTCTCGTAGAGAAACTCGAAGGTGCCAGCACCGCGATAGCCGATATCGATACAAGCCTGCACACAGGAATCCAGCACCTGTTTGCGTACGGCATCGGGGATGCCAGGGGCTGGAGCTTCCTCCAAAACCTTTTGATGGCGGCGCTGCAGTGAGCAATCCCGGTCACCCAGATGTATGGCATTCCCCTGGCCGTCGGACATTACCTGAATTTCCACATGACGCGGATTTTGCAGGAATTTCTCCATATATACAGTGCCGTCGCCAAAAGCAGCCTGAGCTTCGGATTTGGTGACAGCAATGGCATTGACCAGATTATCCGGGCTCTCTACCACACGCATGCCGCGACCACCGCCGCCCGCAGCAGCCTTAATGATGACGGGGTAACCGATATTCTGTGCGATCTCGAGGCAGCGCTCGCTGTTGTCTGGTAGCGGACCATCAGAGCCGGGCACCGTGGGGACCCCCGCTTTTTTCATTGCGGCAATTGCGGATACTTTATCGCCCATCAGGCGAATAACATCTGGATCCGGGCCGATAAAGGTAAAACCGCTCTTCTGCACCTGCTCGGCGAAGTCGGCGTTTTCGGCCAGGAAGCCGTAACCTGGGTGCACGGCCACCGCATCGGTAATTTCCATGGCGGAAATTAGGGCTGGTATATTCAGGTAGCTCTGCGGGGATGGGTTGGGGCCTATACAGACAGATTCATCTGCTAGGCGCACATGCTTCAAGTTGCGGTCCACCAGGGAGTGCACCGCCACAGTGGCGATGCCCATCTCTTTACAGGCGCGCAAAACCCGCAGGGCAATTTCGCCGCGGTTGGCGATCAGGATCTTGTCGAACATTGTGCCTACCCCGCTCAGACGATGGTCACGAGCGGCTGGTCAAACTCTACCGGTTGGCCATCTTCCAGCAGTATGGATTCGATAGTACCGGCTTTGTCAGCTTCGATCTGGTTCATCATCTTCATCGCCTCAACGATGCAAACCACATCGCCGATTTTCACTTGCTGGCCGACTTTCACGAAAGGCTCAGCACCGGGGCTGGGTGCCGCATAATAGGTGCCTACCATGGGGGATTTCACCGCATGACCGCTAACAGCGGGCTTGGATTCCTTTTCAGCTGGCGCAGTAGCTGCGCTTGGAGCGGGGGCTGCCGGTGCAGGAGCCGGTACGGCAGGGGCGCTGTACATCGGCATGACCTGCTGGTTCGCACCGCTCACTCCTCGACTTATGCGCACAGATTCTTCGCCTTCCTTGATCTCCAGCTCGCCGATATCCGATTCCTCGAGCAGTTCAATTAGTTTTTTAATTTTGCGGATATCCATAGTTCATTCACTCGCAGGTTTGATTCATTGGTTTCGAGGCGCCATTCCCAGTTGGTGTATGGCTGCCTGTATTGCCAGCGTGTAGCTGTGTGGGCCGAAGCCGCACACCACACCGCGGGCTATGTCGGATAAGTAAGAGTGGTGCCTGAATTTTTCCCTTGCGTGGGGATTGGACAGGTGTAATTCGATAAACGGTATGGCAACGGCGGCTAGGGCATCTCGCAGAGCGACACTGGTGTGGGTAAACGCCGCAGGGTTGATCACTATGAAATCAACGCCAGTGGAAGACGCCAAATGAATGCGGTCGATCAGGGCAGATTCGCTATTGCTTTGCATGGTCTCCAGCTCGTGCCCGGCATCCTCGCACTGGCGCTCAGCTGCTTCATCAATTTCCGCGAGGGTGCTGGCACCATAGATGTGCGGCTCACGAATGCCGAGCAGGTTGAGGTTGGGGCCGTGCAAGAGTAGGAGTCTAGCCATAATCTGCCTTGAGAATTGTTGCCGAAAAGCCACGAAATGTGGTCTAAAGTTGGCTATCTTGCGGGCAAACTCGAATTTTGGCCTATTTGCCCGAGTGCATTAGGCGAGTGTGCCGCAAAAGTGACTCCCTGTCCATGCCTGTTGAGCAGTTTATCGAAGTTAGCGGCAGTTCGGCGATATTGGGCTAAAAATTAGCGCAAAATATCCAGGTTGTGGCCTTTTTACCCCAGCGAATGGCTACAAAGGCGGAAGTTTCCTCTATGGGATAGATGATGTGCTTAGCCCGCCCTCTGCAGCGGCCTCGAGCTCCATGAGCAACTCCTCACGGGAGAGGATCTGAGGCAGGATTTTGGCGTCACCCCCGCCGGCAGGATAGAGCAAGTACAGGGGTACACTGGTACGTCCGTATTTTGTCAAAAGGGCACTGATATGCGGATCCTGGTTGGTCCAGTCCCCCTTCAGCGCCACGACCCCGAGCTCCTCAATAGCTTTGCTAACTGCATCGCTTGATAGCACCACCTTTTCGTTGGCGAGGCAGGTAATACACCAGGCCGCGGTCATATTGGCTAATACAGCGCGACCCTCTCCTCGTGCGGTTTCCAGCCTTTCTGCCGAATAGGGTTGCCAGTAGTCACTGGTTTGCTGTTGGGCCAGGGGTGTTGTGCTGAGACGCGGTAACAGCATTACTGCGAAAGCGAGCGCGGCAATTGCTACTGTACCGCGTAGCCAATGCCACTGGGGGCGCGGCCAGAGCCAGAGGGCAAATGCGATGGCAACCGTACCTGTGAGAATCAGGGTTACTCCATCTCCACCAGTCTGACGGCCCAGCACCCACAAGAGCCATACCGCAGTCAGGTACATGGGAAATGCCAGCAGCTGCTTGAGTCTATCCATCCAGGGGCCCGGTTGAGGTAGTTTTTTGACTAGACCGGGAATATAGGTCAGCAAAAGGAAGGGGAACGCCATACCAGCGCCCAGGGAGGCAAAAACACTCAGGGCAACGATGGCCGGTTGGGTTACTGCAAATCCCAGCGCAGAGCCCATCAATGGTGCCGTACAGGGACTTGCCACCAGAGTGGCCAGGGCTCCAGAAGTAACGGAGCCGCGTAGACCCTGGCTGTTATTCAGGTTGCTGCCGATACCCATCAGGCCGGCGCCAAACTCAGTGACTCCAGACAAGCTCAACCCCATGATAAAGAAGAGGTAGGCCAGTCCTGCCACCAGCCATGGGGACTGAAGCTGGAACCCCCAGCCGATCGCCTCACCACCGGCGCGCAGCGCCAGCATCACTGCGGCGATAGCAACGAAGCTCAGGACTACTCCCGCGGTGTATGCCCAGCCATGATGGTGACGCTGGCTGTCATTCTGAGCCGCCTGGCTCACGGCCAGTAGCTTGATCGAAAGCACCGGAAAAACACAGGGCATTAGGTTCAGCAGCAATCCGCCGGCGAAAGCGAACAGCAAGGCCAGAGGTAGGGTGATCGAGCTGCTGCCAGCATTGGCTCCCTGGGGTGGGGCGCCGGCCGTCGGATCGGCGACATTGGAGAAGCCGCCTTTCGCCGCCTCAATACTGCCGTCCGAGGTGTTTACGGTGTAGTGGCGGGTCTGGGGGGGGTAACACAGCCCTGCATCAGCGCAGCCCTGGTAGTGCAACTCCAGTTGCGCAGTACCAGCCGTGCTTTTAAGGGCAATAGGGAACTCCAGCTGACCGCGGTAGACTTCTGTCTCTTTCTCGAAATAATCGTCCCAGATCACTTCTCCATTTGGCAGATCCAGGGGCAGCTGGGTCTTTTGTCCACCAGCGATTTGATAGAGGGCAAGTTTGTCACGGTAAAGGTAGTATTCGGGGGCTATTTCAAAGATGGCACTGAGCTGACTGCCGTTGAGAAGCAGGTCTTGCCTGTAGGCTTCATCTACTGGCAGGAAGGTGTTGTCCTGCGAATTGCTTAGACTCGCAAAAGGGTTGTCTGGGCTCTGAGCCAGGGCTTTGGCACCAGACACAAACAGCAGGATCGCCAGCAGGGCGAGGAAATTATTTCTGAAACTTTTGGTCATCACAGCCATAGATGAAAAAATTCATTATAGTCGGGCGCATAGTTCTGACTGCTGCACCGGACAGGGGTTCAGTTGCGCCAGCAGTATAGCGATGCCAGTGGTACAAAAAAACAACAGCGGGGGATTGCTTTGCCGTCATTTGAACGCCTTCACAGCCTTAGTGGCTGCCTGTTCATGATCCTGGTGCTGGGGGCCTGCAGTTCCAATCAGCCAGTTCCCGCTCCACCCACCCCAGCGCCCAAAAAAGCCGGACCCTCAGCGGAGGCAGTAAGGCGGGGCAATGTGAATTTCTTCCTAAAGCGTGCTGAACAAGCCCTGCGCAAGGGGTATCTGACTCAGCCGGCTGGCGCCAGCGCCTATGACTATTACTTGAGGGTACAGCAGCTAGATCCCGGAAATCGCGGGGCGCAAACCGGCATACAGACCATTGTCGTCACCTATGTGGAGCAGGCCCGGGAGGCCCTGCGCCGGCGGGCGTTTGGCGAGGTGCAAACCCTCCTCAAGCGCGCGGAGATGCTTGCGCCAGGCAATGCTCTGGTAGCTGAGGTTCGCGAGAACTTGCTGCGGGAAAGGGGGCGGGCGCGATTAGACCTGCCAGAGGGAGAGAGTATCGGACTTCCGGCTGCAGAGCTGAATGCCAGGTCTAAACATCTCTCCAGTCAGTTGGAAAAGATTGCGCAAAGAATCCGCAAAGAGCAGTTACGCGTCATTATTGTTGCCAGGGACGATGCTGAAGGGCGTTGGATTTACCAGCAGTTGCGCGAAGCTGTGCCTGGTTACCGTGTGCGGGGCGACATAAAGGTCGGTAGCCCGGCGCGACTAGTTCTTGTTAAACCCAGTGGAGGGGTCCAGTGAAAAAACCAGTTTTGTCCGTATGGATAATTGCTGTCGGTGTTCTGTTGTTTGTTAGCAGGGCTTACGCAATAGCCCTGCCTTTACAGGTAGAGGGCTATGCGCGTGAGACGCCCCCAGGTGCCCCAATGAGCGCAGCCTATTTGTCACTTCACAATACAGGAGAGCATTTGCTGTTACTCAAAGCTGTGGAGTTGCGGGGAAAGCAGGATATTGGTGTTGACCTACATACCACTGAGAGCAGTGATGGCATCAGCCGAATGCGTCCGCTAGAGCAATTGGCGATTGCCGCCGGCCAGAAGCTACAGATGGCTCCGGGGGGAGTGCACCTGATGATCCATGGATTACAACTGCGAGAAGGGGAATTACTGCCCCTGCGCCTGGTCTTTACCAACGGTTCCAGTCTTGAGATTGAAGTACCGGTTGTCGGGCCGAATAAAGCAGACAAAGAGCATCATCATCACCATGGCTGAGCCGAACTAGTTTTTTGTTGAAGTAAGGGGAGGAAATAATGAAAAAATTATTATTGTTTATAGGGGCCCTGTGTTTAGCTGGTTGTGCCCATAGCCCGTTGCAAATCCAGTTGGAGCCACAAGTGCAAGTTGCTTCCGAGTCCTTGGGAGCCGGCCATAGCCTGAGTGTGCGCGGAATCAATGAATTGCCCAACGGTGGCCTGGGTTCTTTGGGGGGGGTTTATGCTGAGACCTCTCAAGTAAGTATCGGCAATGATGCGGGAGAAGCGATTGCCTCGGGTTTACGCCAGGGTTTTGCTAATTGGTCTTTTCGTATCACAGATACCGCCCCCGAAGTACAAGTGGTGGCAAAACTGGTAAAACTCACTTACAACAGTCCCAACACTGTCTACACAACCACTATCGATACCTCAGCTGAAATCCACCTGGAAGTGACTGCTGGAGCCGCCTCATATTTTGCGACTTACAGTACGTCGGGTAAGGATCGCAACCTGGTCAAGCCCAGTCGTGAAGAGGTACAAACCCGGGTTAACGGATTGTTGAGTGCCACCCTGCAAAAAATATTTGATGATGAGAAGCTTAAAAACTTCTTGCTAACTCATCTTTGAATGTGCAATTTAGGCGCCATGTAAGAATGGTGCGGCTGGGAGGCTGAATAATTGAATAAAATCGGCGATCTTGGACGACGATGTCGATATATTCCTTTAGTTTGTGGAAGGAACAACTCTGCAACAACAGAGTTGCCTGCCAAACTGCCTCGCCCGCTCTGGAAATATGGCTGTGACTCTGTTTGATCCAGGCTCTGCCAGGTATCTGGGGCCACTTGCCCAATTGGAAGAGCGCTTCAATCCCAGCGAGCAGGTGAGTCTGCAAGCGGCGGAAGCTGCTCTGGGCGAGATTGCCGATGGAGTGATAGTTACTGACCCCAGCGGGACAGTACTCTATGCCAATCCACTAGTCAGTGAAATGAGTGGGGATCTGGTTGGGTTGCTGCCAGGCCAGTCGTTGAATGACGGATTGATACTCTGGGATGAAAAAGGCGTGCCGCTTCCGCCATTGCTACCGGATTCTCCCGCTGACGAAGTGCCGAGTACCCAGGAAATCAGCGCTTGTATCCACCGACCTGGAGATAGTCGCCCGCCCTTAGAGGTTACAGTACAAGTAATGGCGCTCTGGGATGCCGGTGAATTGAAGCACTATGTACTTGTGTTACGTGATACCTCCGCTGCCCGACGTATTTCTACCCGCCTAAGCTGGCAAACCAGTCACGATACACTCACTCGCCTGCCAAACCGCCAGTATTTTGAGAGCGAGCTGCAAAAACTCCTGTCTCAATGCGTCGATAAACGCCAGCACCACGTACTTCTTTACCTGGATGTATACCAGTTCAAGGTGATCAACGACACTCTCGGCTTTGTCGCCGGTGACCAGCTGCTGGTTCAGTTGGTTACCCTGTTGCAGCGGGGTTTGTCCAGTTCCGATCTGTTTGCTCGGGTGGGTAGCGATGAGTTTGCCATCCTGTTGAGAGATTGCACCCTGGAAGAGGGGGGGCGGGTAGTTGCGCGCCTGCGAGAATCCGTGCAGGAGTTTAGATTCCACTGGTTGGGCAATGACAACCGGGTGGCTATTTCCATTGGTGTGGTGGGAGTGGACCGCTTTACTCCCAATGCCAGTCAGCTACTTGCCACTGCCAATGATGCGTGCTGTTCAGCGCGGGAGCAGGGGCGTAACCGGGTTAAATTATTTGGTGACTCCCGCAAGTCGCTGGAGAAACGCCGTGAAACCACTTGGGTGGCAGAGATCCATGCGGCCCTGCGTGAAGATCGCCTGATTCTCTATAGGCAGCCGGTAGTCGCACTCCAGGGAGAGCGCAAGGTACACCATTTTGAGATTCTGGTGCGCATGCGTGGCCGGGATGGAGGGGTGATTTCTCCAGGCCTGTTTCTGCCAGCAGCCGAGCGCTACGGCTTGATCGAGGAGGTCGATCGCTGGGTAATCCGCAAGGTGTTCCACTATATGGCCCAGGAGCAACATATCGGGATTGCCGGCACCAGCTATGCCATTAATATCTCCGGTATCAGCCTGGGTGACGAGACTTTTGCCGATTTTGCACTGCAGGAGTTAGCCGATGCGGGAGTCACACCTTCAAGAGTGCAGTTTGAGATTACCGAAACCAGCGCAATTAATAATTTGGAGCGTGCGTTAATCTTTATTCACAAGCTGCGCGCAGCCGGTTGCAGTTTTGCCCTGGATGATTTTGGTCGCGGTGTTTCCTCCCTGGCCTACCTGCGCCAGCTGCCGGTGGACTACCTCAAAATTGATGGAAGCTTTGTGCGCAATATGCTTGAGGATGAAATTGATAGTGCCATGGTGAGCACTATCGATCATCTGGCCAAGCGTATGGGTATCAGTACTATCGCCGAATATGTGGAGAGCCCGGAACTGATGGAGCGGCTTTGTCAGATGGGGGTGGACTACGCCCAGGGCTTTGGTATTGCCGCTGCCACCGGGCTGCCCGAAATAGGGGATTTCCAAGGCCTTTGAAATAGAGAGGCGGCCATAAGGCCGCTTACCAATTACCATCCATATAACAGCGAACCTTTTAAATAACTGCTGCGAGCAGTTCTGAGTGCTGTTCAGCCTGCAGGCGGGGACCATACTGGCTAACCACTTGCGCGGCGGCGCGACAAGCCAGTTCTCCCGCCTCTACAAACCCCATTTCCCGGTTGATCCCGTACAGGAAAGCACCTGCAAACATATCCCCGGCGCCATTGGTATCGATGGCATGGACTTCGGGGCTGGCCACGCGTTTAAGCTGTGTGCCATCCCACAGGAGTGCTCCATCGGCGCCGAGGGTGATAGCGAAGCTGCGGCAATAGTCACGCAGTGCTTCGGCGGCTGCATCCAGGGAATCGGTTCCGGTAAAGCCTAGGGCTTCATCGCGGTTGCAGAATAGGATATCTACGCCACCACCAATCATTTCCCGCAGGCCTTCGCCGAAGAACTGTACCATTGCCGGATCAGACAGGCTCAGGGCGGTTTTTACTCCAGCCTGTTGTGCCTGCTCGCGCAGGGTGATCGCTGCTTTACGGCCGGTCTCGGAAGAGACCAGGTAGCCTTCGATATAAGCCCATTGGGAGGATGCCAGAGCTTCATTGTCCAGTTCGGCCACAGACAACTTCTCGCTAATACCCAGGTAGGTATTCATACTGCGTTCGGCATCCGGGGTAATCAGTACCAGGCACTTGCCTGTGGTACCCCCATCGGCTTCCTGCAGGCTGGCAGGATAGTCGACGCCTGCGGCACTGAGATTATTGCGATAAAAATCGCCATTATCATCTGCAGCAACTTTACAGGAGTAAAAAGTGTTCAGTCCGAAATAGCTGGCAGCAATTACAGTGTTGGCGCCAGAGCCACCGCAGGCACGCTTGGCTGTGACCAAGTGATCCTGCAGGTCATCTACAAGCTGCTGCTGCCTGGCATCGTCGACCAGAGTCATGATTCCCTTTTCAACACCGAGGGCTGACAAGTCCGTGTCGGATACTTCAATTTCCGTATCCAGCAGGGCGGCGCCAATGCCGTAGAGATCGTATTGCCTCATATCTATCCTTTTCGGGGTATTTGTCTAGATTTCCGCCGCATTATGGCTGTGATTACAGCAAGTGCAAGGCGGTAGGTTTGACTTCAGCGAGGCATTGTTTATAAAGGCGCGTTAAGCCTCAATATGAACTAATAGGGCGTACTTGTGGTCAATCCACGAACAAGTGCGTAGCACTTCGATTTACGACCGGCCAGTATTTATTCTGGCGTGGGAGTCAGGTGGTTCAGGGATGTTCCCCAAAGGCACCGGTCCGGGTGCCGGAGGCAAGATACCAGTGGAGCTGCCACCAGCTGGTACCCTGCCAAAGATAGTGACTGGGCTGTCGTGCCCCGCTGTCAATTGATGTACTGACCTGGCAGCTGGATACCTCTTTTTATGGCCTCGACCAAACGCCGGCGCGGCAAAGCGTCACAACCGAAGAGACGATACCGCTGGCTCAAATTCCTGTTCCTGCTGGCTCTGGTGGGAGCACTCTCCCTTGCTGGTTATATGGCCTACCTGGATGTACAACTGCGAGAGCGTCTGGATAGCCGCCAGTACCAGCTGCCGGCGCGAGTCTATGCTCGTCCCCTGGTTTTGCGCGAAGGGATGGTGATGCATCCGGATGAATTAGCCTCCGAGTTTGCAGCACTTAATTACCGCAAGCAGGAAACCCTCAGCGAGCCCGGTTCCTGGTCCCAAAATGGCATGGATTACTCTGTTTGGCGTCGCGATTTTATTCACTCCAATGGCCGAGAGCCGGCGGCAGTGGTTTCTTTCCGCCTGCGCAACGATGAGATTAGCAATCTGCGCGATAGCGATGGGCAGCGCATCGCGGAATTCCGCCTGGATGCGGCCAATATTGGCTCCTTACTCGGAGGTGGTGATGATCGCAACCCTGTGAGATTTAGCGATATCCCGCCGCTGGTGGCCAATACTCTGATTGCTGTGGAGGACCAGGATTTCCTCAACCATTTTGGTATATCCCCTCGGGGTATTGCTCGTGCCATGGTTGCCAACGTGAAGGCCGGGCGTCTGGTACAAGGTGGTTCCACCATCACTCAGCAGCTGGTGAAAAATATATTTTTTGATCACAAGCCGAGCCTGCAGCGAAAAATTAATGAAGCGCTGATGGCAGTTTTGATGGAGATCCACTACGACAAAGGCTACATCCTGCAGGAGTACATCAACGAGGTTTGGCTCGGACAGCAGGGCGCCCGAGGCATCTATGGTTTCGGGCTGGCCTCTGAATTTTACTTCCAGCAGCCACTGGACACCCTGGAACCGCATCAGGTGGCATTACTGGTGGGTTTGGCCAAGGGCGCTTCTTACTACAATCCCTGGCGACACCCCGAGCGTGCACTCGAGCGTCGTAACACTGTATTGGAACTAATGCTGGAGCAGGGGTTAATTTCCCAGGCTGAGTTCGAACTCTATGCGGCCAAACCCTTGGGGGTGGTGAAAGGTGGAGTGACTGCGCAAAACCCTTACCCTGCTTTCACAGAGCGGTTATTGGTGGAATTGCGCCCCTACTATTCCTATGAAGAGCTGCGGACTGCGGGCTTGAGGATCTATACCAGCTTGTCGCCTTCGGTACAGAAGCTGGCCGAAGAGGCTATCAGTAATGGGGTCCTGCAGCTGGAAAAGGACCGGGGAATTAAGGTCAATACTTTACAGGCCGCCACCGTGCTGATGGACAACCGCAGCGGTAACGTGCTGGCGATGGTGGGAGACCGCGATCCGGATTATCCGGGCTTTAACCGCGCGCTTGAGGCCCGCCGGCAAGTGGGCTCGCTGATCAAGCCCGCAGTCTTCCTCACTGCCCTTGAGCGCCCAGAAGAGTACAATCTGGCGACGCTTATTGACGATGCGCCTGTGCGCATCGAAGAGGCGGACGGCGATGTGTGGATGCCGCAGAATTTCGACAAGCTAGCCCACGGCCAGGTACCTCTTTACGTAGCGCTTGCAAAATCCTACAACCTTGC
This sequence comes from Microbulbifer sp. NBRC 101763, assembly GCF_040371615.1. Classification (NCBI taxonomy): domain Bacteria; kingdom Pseudomonadati; phylum Pseudomonadota; class Gammaproteobacteria; order Cellvibrionales; family Microbulbiferaceae; genus Microbulbifer; species Microbulbifer sp. NBRC 101763. The sequence continues at coordinate 16,157 of NZ_BAABQV010000009.1, read as the reverse complement.
CACAGCGCACCTGGGGCTGGATCTGGGGCTGCAGAATGTGCGTCAGACCATTCGCCGTCTGGGAGTGGAAACCAGCCTGCCGAAGGTGCCGGCGATGTTACTGGGTGCCGTTGAAATGACACCATTTGAAGTGGCTGGCATGTATCAGACTATTGCCAACGGTGGCGAAACTGTGGAGCCGCGCACTTTGCTGGCAGTCTCCGATGCCGGTGGCGGGCGTGTCCAGAACTTCCGCCGCCGTGCCCATCGCGGAGTTGATGCGGTACCGGCCTACCTGCTCCGCTGGGGTCTGGAGCAGGCTATGCGTGAGGGTACCGGACGCAGGTCTGCCAAGCGTTTACCTAGCAGTGTGGCATTTGCAGGTAAAACCGGAACTACCAACAATAACCGCGACAGCTGGTTTGCCGGTTTTTCTCCGGAGATTACTGCAGTGGTTTGGCTCGGGCGCGATGACAATGAGCGCACTCGCCTGACGGGGTCTACCGGTGCACTGCCAATTTGGACAGAGATCATGCGCAAGCTGCCCCATGAGCATGGGCCTGTGGAGCCGCCGCGGGGGGTGGAGGTCAAGTCGGTGAATGCACGCGGCGAATATATGGACCCGGACTACTGTCGTGGCGGATATGAAATTCCTTTCTCCTACGAGACGCGCCTGCAGCCGGCACCGGAATGTCGCGGGCGTGATCGTTGGCGCTGGTTTCGCAACCTGTTTGGCAATGGGCGCTCAGAGGCGGCACCGCGGGAGCAAATGACTCCCGGCTGGGGTGTAGATCCCAGCGAGCAGCAGCTGCGTGAGCAGCGTCGTCGCCAAATGCAGGAACAGTTGCGTGGTGATGATGCGGAAGAATTTGGTGTTGATCGGGGGCACGAAGAAGAGCCCGTCGAGCTCCCCCGCAACCAATCTTTTGAATCGGGCCCTGGCGGCGCCCCCGTAGAGGAGGCTCAGCCGATAGGCCCGGCACTGGAAGACCAGTGGCCCTGACTTAAGTCGCGTGACCGAGGGTCGCGCGCGATTCTTGACGACTAGCTCTGCAGCAGTCGTGCGGCCTCTTCGGCGAAGTAGGTGAGGATGCCATCTGCACCGGCGCGCTTAAAGGCGAGCAGTGATTCCAAGATAACAGCCTCCCGCTGTAGCCAGCCGTTCTCGAAGGCGGCACAGTGCATCGCGTACTCTCCGCTCACCTGGTAGGCGAAGGTGGGCACTTGCAATTCTTCCTTCACCCTACGTACTATATCCAGATAGGGCATACCCGGTTTAACCATCACCATATCAGCACCTTCCTGCAGATCCAGAGTGCACTCGTGTATGGCTTCATCGGTATTGGCTGGGTCCATCTGGTAGCTGGCTTTACTGCCGCCTTTCAAATTGCCCGCTGAGCCAACCGCGTCGCGGAAGGGACCGTAGTAGGCAGAGGCGTACTTGGCCGCGTAGGACATAATCAGGGTATTGGTGTGGCCTGCCCCTTCGAGAGCCTGGCGAATGGCGCCGATGCGACCGTCCATCATATCTGAAGGTGCGACCATGTCTGCACCGGCAGCTGCATGGGATAGAGCCTGCTGCACCAGTACTTCTACAGTTTCATCGTTGACGATATAACCGCTGTGGTCCATCAGCCCGTCCTGGCCGTGGCTGGTAAAGGGGTCCAGGGCTACATCGGTAATGACGCCCAGCTCAGGCGCAGCATCTTTCAGCTCACGCACGGCGCGCTGGGCCAAGCCATCGGCATCGTGGGCGGCACTGGCGCAGTCTGATTTTGCCGAGGGATCTACCACGGGAAACAGGGCCACTGCGGGGATGCCCAGTTGCTGCAGTAGCTTCGCTTTTCTCGCCAACAAATCCACACTCAGGCGCTCCACCCCTGGCATAGAGGCTACCTTTTGGGTTTCGTTGCGCCCCTCGATTACAAACAGCGGCAGGATCAGGTCATCGCAACTGAGCTGGGTTTCACGCACCAGGCGACGCGAAAAATCCTGGGCACGCAGGCGGCGCAGGCGGGTGTTGGGATAGGCACCGCGGCCGAGACTTTGACTCATAGGGCATTTACTCCGACTATCCATAAGGCTGCAGAAATCCTGCAGCCACAATTGGCGGCCATCATATCAAATTGCTTACCGCGGTGATTTCGGAGGCTCCATAAGTCCCCGCAGTTAGCCTCCATTCAGGGTTGAGCTGAGCGCAGATAGCGCACCAGTGATTTACCGGCGGCTTCAATATGTTGTGTCAGTAATGTTGTGGCTAGCTCTCTATCTCCCCTTTTCAGGGCTTTGAGAATGGAGAAATGCTCCCCCTGGCTAGTGTTTTGGTATTGCAGGCTGCGGGATTGGTAACCGATATAGCGTTCACACTGGCGGTGTAGTTGTTCCACTGCAGAAAAAAGCGTTGGTCGCTCGGCTGCCTTGTAAATGCAGGCATGGAACTGCCAATTCAGGTTGCCGATTAGTTCGGCGGACATTTGGGGGTTGGCCTCCATCGAATCGAGAATATCGTTGGCTCGCCCCAGTACTTCCCCACTGAGCTTATCTAGCGCCAGGGTCTGCAATAGGGGCTCGAGGCGCATACGCATCAGGTAGAGGTCCTCTACTTCGATAGGGTCAAACTGAGGCACTGCAACACCGCGCTTGCCGTGTGGTGAGAGCCAGCCTTCATTTCGAAGTTGATGCAGGGCATCCCGTACCGGGATACGGCTTACATCGTAGAGTTCAGCAAGTTCAACCTGCCTTAATACTTGCCCTGGGATGAAGCGCCCCCGCTGTAGATCTGCTTTGATTTTATCGTATAGGCCCATTGGAGCTTATGAACTCCTGCGGTTAAAAAGCCAGTAACAGGCGAGCCCGCCCAGTAGCCCCCAAAATGCGGAGCTGACACCAAACAAACTAATACCTGAAGCGCTGACTAAGAATGTGATGATTGCCGCTTCTCGATGTTCTGCTTCTGCCGTAGCACTTGCCAGGCTATTGCCAATGACCCCTATCAATGCCAAGCCCGCAAGGCCGGCGATTAATTCCTGTGGAAAAGCGCTAAATAATGCCACTACGCTGGCACCACACAAGCCCACGATTAGATAAAAGATACCGGCCGCAATACCGGCGGTATAGCGCTTGTCTGGATTGGGATGCGCCTCAGGACCGGTGCAAATTGCCGCCGTAATAGCGGCCAGGTTGAAGGCAAACCCGCCAAAAGGGGTCAGTAGTAGGGAAGCCAGGCCCGTACCGCTGATGACTGGGGAAATGGGCACTCTTCCATAGCCGCTGGCAGCCAGAGTTGCGGCACCGGGCAGATTCTGGGAGGTCATAGTGACGATAAACAAAGGCAGTCCAATACCGATCAAAGTGGAAAGGCGAAACTCCGGAGTAACCCATACGGGTTGTGCGGCTTGCCAGTGGATTTGATGGAAAGCGATCAATTGTAGCTTCCAGCAGGCAGAGACCCCGACCATGAGTACCAAAAGAATGGCATACCGCGGCGCCCATCTCCGCCCAACTATGTAGGTTAGGAACATAGCGCCAACAAGAATTGGCTGGGCTTGCAGGGATGTGAATACAGAGAGGCCAAATTGCAACAGTATACCTGCGAGCATGGCACTGGCGATGGGGGTCGGTACCAGGCGATTGACCCGGTCAAAGGCTCCAGAAAGGCCTACCAGCAGAGTTAATATGGCGCTGCAGACGAAAGCTCCAATAGCTTCGGCAATCGGAATCCCGGTGAGACTGGTGGCCAGCAATGCTGCGCCTGGGGTCGACCACGCAGTAATCACGGGAGCCCGGTAATACCAGGAAAAGGCGATACAGGTTAGCCCCATTCCCAATCCGAGGGCACCGATCCATGAGCCGGTCATTAGCTGGTCGGCACCGGCAGCCCGTGCGGCCTCAAAAACAATCGCTGCTGAGCTGGCCACTCCTACCAGAACTGTGATGAACCCGGCGCTGACAGTGGAGAGGCTGGTATCTAAAAGTGGCGATTTATTCAAAATGTATACCTTTTAAATTATGTATACATTTTTGTAGATGCTTTAACAATACACAAGACTTATGCGTCGAAGCGCGCCAATACCTGAGAAATGGTTGTGATTTGTGCGAGTGGTAAAATGGGATTTAGTGTTGGAGTGCAGCACCTGCGGGCGGCAGGTGCTGTAGCGGGGGCAATCAGTCGAGGCGTGCAAAGACTTTTTCTGCAGCGGCTATGGTTGCTTCAATATCCTCATCGGTGTGAGCCGCGGACATAAACCCGGCCTCGTAGGATGCTGGTGCCAGATAGACCCCCTCCTCGAGCATGCCGTGGAAGAAGCGATTAAAGCGCTCATTGTTGCATGCCATTACCTGCTGGTAATTGGTGACCTTTGACTCCTCGGTGAAGAAAAAGCCGAACATGCTGCCAACTTTGTTGGCCGTAACAGGAATACCTGCTGTCTTCCCGGCAGCGAGAATGCCTTCCACCAGGCGGTCTGTCCTGGCTACCAGTGGCTTGTAGAAGTCGCTCTCCTCTACCAAGCGTAGGGTTTCCAGGCCTGCCACCATGGCCACCGGATTTCCGGACAGGGTGCCTGCCTGATAAACCGGCCCCAGTGGCGCTATCTGCTCCATAATTTTGCGTTTGCCACCGAAGGCGCCTACTGGCATACCGCCACCGATTACTTTACCGAGGGTAGTAATATCGGCTTCGATACCATAAAAGCCCTGAGCGCCGGTCAGGCTCACGCGAAAACCGGTCATTACCTCGTCAAGAATTAACAGGGCGCCGTGCTGGTCGCAGACTTCCCGCAGGGTTTCCAGAAAGCCGGGCACCGGGGGAATACAGTTCATATTACCGGCTACGGGTTCGACGATAATGCAGGCGATCTGATCACCGAACTCTTCGAAGCAGGCGCGTACAGCATCTGGATCGTTGTAACTCAGGGTGATGGTGTGGTCCGCAAGGGCGGCAGGCACCCCTGGGGAGGAGGGCACGCCCATGGTCAGGGCGCCGGAACCGGCTTTTACCAGCAATGAGTCTGAATGGCCGTGGTAGCAGCCCTCAAACTTCACAATCTTATCCCGTCCGGTATAACCGCGTGCCAAGCGAATGGCGCTCATTGTGGCTTCGGTGCCGGAGTTGACGAAGCGCACCAGATCCATATTTGGCCATAGCCGGCAGAGTTCCTCGGCCAGCTCGGTTTCCAGCTCGGTGGGAGCGCCAAAGCTGAGGCCGGATTGAGCCTGCTCCACAACGGCCTCTATGACTTCGGGGTGGGCGTGGCCCAAAACCATGGGCCCCCAGGACTGTACATAGTCGATATAGCGCTTGTCATCAGCGTCGTAGAGGTAGGCGCCCTCGGCACGGCGGATAAATACCGGCGTACCGCCAACCGCGCGGAAAGCCCGTACCGGAGAGTTAACGCCGCCGGGAATGTACTGCTGTGCTTCTGCGAAGAGCTGCTCGGATTTACTCATAGAATTCATTCAGAAATTACGGAATAGGCCAAGAATCAGCGGACCATTATCGCGGCGACAGGCCTTGAGGACAATGTGGAGATCACAGGGGGTGTGGATTTCGGGTTGGCCGGCGGGTCGCACCGATTTTCACACCGATGCGGCAAGTCACTTGTCGGGCAGGGAGAGGCTTTAGCGCTCACACCAGAAAAGGCGATTGGGTATCGGCCGCCCCATACCCAGGCGGCGGCTGTCGCGAATGGCGCTCCAGGCATACTGTTGGCTGCGACTGACAGCCTCAATGATGGTCAGGCCGTGGGCAATATGGCAGGCGATCGCTGTGGCCAGGGTTCCGCAGACCCCATAGGCCGCTGGTGGCAACCGTTCCCAGTGGAATTCCCGGATCAGGCCACGTTCGTCGTAGAGACGGTTTTGTAGCTGTTGCTCATGGGGTACGCCAGTAAGTAACAGATAGCGGCAACCGCTTTCAAGCAGCTCCTGGGCCATGGCGTCATGGGTATCGGCCTCTACCGCCATAGCGCGGGCTTCGCGGCGATTTGGGCAGACCATGGTGGCATAGGGGAGTAGTAGGGAGGCCATGGCTTCCCATAGTGGGGGGGCCAACACACTTTCCTTATCCGCCAGTGTGGCATCGGGGTCGATCACTACCGGGATATCGGGGTAGTCCCGCAATACGCTGTGCAGTGCCCGAACATTCTCTACGGAGCCCAGGTATCCCACCTTGATTGCAGCTACCGGCATATCTTCCAGAACTGTGCGGGTTTGCTCTACTAGCAAGCTTTCATCTACTGGAGCAACCCCAAGCAGTTCGCCAGTGTTACACACACTGATGGCGGAAACCGCGGAGGCAGCATGGCAGCCCAGGCTGACAGCCGTCTCCGTATCTGCGGCTATTCCTGCACTGCCGCTAGGGTCATGGTGGGTGACGGTCAGAATAACGGGCTGCGGTGTATCCATAGAAAATCTACATGACTGCCAAAAGCTGTGCGCCTAATTTTAGTTGCTGGCTGCCCGATACAAAGAATGATTCTGCGCCAAATTAAAATGGCTTGACCACAGCCAGAATCACAATGGCAAACAAGGCTACAGTCGGAACCTCATTAAAAATACGAAAATAGCGTCCGCTACGGGTATTGGTACCCTGGGCAAACTTACGCACATAGGCTCCACACATATGATGATAGGCCAGTAACAGCACGACAAAGGTAAGTTTCGCGTGCATCCAGCCTGCGGATGTGTAGTAAGCCGGGTTTAGGCTGTAGAGCCAGATGCCTAGAGCTACGGTAGCGATCATCGCGGGAATGGCGATACCGCGGTACAGGCGTCGCTCCATAATGCAAAAGCGATCGCGACTTACGGCGTCTGTGGCATCGACATGGTAGACAAAAAGGCGTGGCAAGTAGAAAAGCGCAGCAAACCAGCACACCATGGCGATAATGTGAAAAGCCTTGATCCACAGCATTGAATATCCCCTCAAAAAGAAACGCGAAATTATTTTATTTCCGGTAAAAGTTATCGATCTGTAGCGGCAGAATAATGCCCGCGATGCGATTGTCCAGTGAGCCGCTCTGATGGCGACTGATATACAGGGCATCGGCTCCAGTGCTTTTCAGTTTTTGCTGGGCTTCGAGCAGGGTGGCGCACCAATTTAGTTCGGCCATTTGTTTACGCTCGCCAGGAATTTTAAGCAGGTCTATGAGGGGGGGCTGCCCAGGTTTTTCCTCCTCTTGTTTTACTGTGGTTTCTGTATCCCCACCTTTTTCGGCACCCTGTAAAAATGTGGCCAGGTCGGCAGCACGCAACAATTGCGGAGCGGGTTCATCGGGCAGGTCGATCAAAATCCACTGGGGGTGTTGAGCGATTAACTCTCTCGCCTGATCAACTGGGATTTCCCTTGGTTCAACGACAAAGTTTCTGTCCATTTGGCTGGCTACGCCGACACTACTGAGCATTTGTTGGCGCCAGGTGGGGGTGCCGGCCTTGTTCAAGGCGCGTAAGGTTTCCTGGTAAATCCCCCGGGTGGCGAATACCTGTCTGCTAATAAGCATCGCTACTACGATCATCATCATGCCTGGGAACAGGACATTCGGATTGTAGGTCAGTTCGAGAATTGCCAGCAAAGCTGCCAGTGGAGCATTGAGCATTGCCGCCATCATTGCGGCCATACCCACCATTGCATAAAAGCCCGGGCTGGCGGTGTGTGGTCCCAGCCACATATTGGCGAGGCCTCCTGCGATCCCCCCCAGGCAGGCACCAAGAATTAGGGCTGGGCCTATGACTCCTCCGGGGATACCCAGCCCCGAACCCAGTGCTGTTGCCACCAACTTGGCGGCAACAATTACCGTTAATGTGGCGATGCCCAATTCTCCCAGCATTGCCATTTGTAGGGTGTCGTAGCCACCACCAAGAATTTCAGGTACCCAAATGCCTAAGGTGCCGGTTACAAGTCCCACCAGTAAGAAGCGCAGTAGCGGGGAGCGATACTGTTGGCGTGTCAGGCTGCGGTGGGCCCAAATAAATAGAGCTGCCAAGAGTCCGATTGCGAGTGCGCAGAGAAATAGGATAGGCAGCTCTGCGAGGGAGTTAAGCTGGATAGCCGGAACGTTAAAGTCTGGCTCACGCCCAAAGGTAATTTGGGTGATGGCACTGCCAGTCACTGCAGCCAACATGACAGGTAAAAAACCCACCACTGAATACTCGAGCATCACCACTTCCATGGCGAACACCATCCCGGCCAAAGGAGTATTAAACGATGCGGCGATAGCTGCGGCTACACCGCAGCCCAGCAGGCTGCGTGCCGAGTTATTGGGCAGGTGCAGTACACGTGCTAGCCAGCTGCCACTGGCGGCTCCAAGGTGTACAGCAGGCCCCTCACGTCCTACAGAGTGGCCGCTGATCAGAGCAATGGCGCCGGCAAAAAACTGCAGTAGAGCATTTTGTATTGGCATTTTGCCCTGATGGTTATAGAGGCGATCGAGAACATGCACCACACCGACGTCGTAGCGCTTGGGGCTGAGTAGCAGATAGATAATGCCGATCACCAGTGAGCCCAGCACAGGTAGGGCAAATCGCCAGAAAGGCGATAAGGATTCATAATTTTGGGGGACTGACAGGAAAAATGTTGTAGGCCACTCCATTGCCAGGCGGAAGAGAATAGTTACACCTCCAGCCAATAGCCCAGTAATTAATGCCATACCCACTAGTGGCGCTAAAGCCTCCTTGGCAGAGAGTTGCAAACGCACGTGTTCCAAGCTGTTTGTCTTGGGTAAACACCGAGCTAACGCGTTTTTCAGTAATTTCCTAGGGCGCTGTGACACTGCACATCCTTCAAGTGCTGGGGCTTATGGTAGAGTGCTTGGCTGGTTTTATGATTATCGTCTCAGTTGGCAGATTTACCGGGAGATTTTAGCAAGGTGATTAAGGTAGCAATTGTTGGTGGCACCGGCTACACAGGTGTTGAACTGCTAAGGCTTTTGACGACACATCCGCAAGCAGAAGTTACCGCAATCACCTCCCGCTCTTTGAAAGGCACCCCGGTGGCGGAGTTATTTTCCAGCTTGCGAGGCCATTATGACTTGGCTTTTTGTGAGCCGGATATTGAGCAATTGTCCGCTTGTGATGTGGTATTTTTTGCCACTCCCCATGGGGTTGCCCAGGCCCAGGTGCCGGCGTTAATTAAAAGAGGTGTACGAGTTATCGACCTCTCCGCCGATTTCCGCCTCAAAGATATTTCCATCTGGGAGCAGTGGTATGGCCAGGAGCATGCTGCTCCCGAGTTGGCCCAGGAGGCCATATACGGATTACCGGAAGTAAATCGTGCCGAGATAGCTGGTGCTCAATTGGTGGCCTGCCCAGGTTGTTATCCCACTGCGATTCAGCTGGGCTGGATTCCACTATTGGAGGCGGGCGCTATTGAACCAGCGGGCTTAATCGCCAGCGCTGCTAGTGGTGCCAGCGGTGCGGGTCGCCAGGGTAAGACGGATTTGATATTGGCTGAAAACAACGACAATTTCCGCGCCTATGGGGCTGCTGGCCATCGCCACTTACCCGAAATTGAGCAGGGGCTACGACGGGTCCAACCCTGTGAGGCGAGCCCTGCCCAGGTGACCTTTGTTCCACATCTCCTGCCAATGATCCGGGGCATACACGCAACCTTGTTCGCGAAGTCCAAGACAGATATGTCACCACTGGAATTGCAGCAGTTGTTTGAAAATCGCTATAAGAATGAGCCTTTTGTGGATGTTCTCCCCGCTGGCAGTCACCCTCAAACCCGTAGTGTGAGAGGTACGAATATGTGTCGTATTTCCGTGATGCAGCCCCAGGGTCGGGATACTCTGCTGGTAATGTCGGTAATCGATAACCTCGCCAAGGGCGCTTCTGCCCAGGCGATACAGAATATGAACATTATGTTTGGCCTAACTGAGACGTTGGGCTTGGAGAGCCCGGCGCTGCTGCCTTAGAATCAAAAAAATACGACAATCGATAAAACCCGGTTAAGCCGTAGCGGATTTTTGGGAGCTCAGAGTGAAAGGCAGCAAGCAGTACCGTATGAAAGTGGTGCCCCATCGCCCCTTTTCAGGTGTAATCACAGCAGGTGGTGTCGCCCTGTTGGTACTGGTTACTTCTGCCAGCTCTTACTACGCCGGACAGTATCAACTGCGTAAAAACCTCGATGAAAAAACGAGGGAGTACACAAGGGTACTGGGGCGCCTTGAGGCGTTGAACAGTGAAAATGAAACTCTGCGCATGCGTGCAGCAACTGCTGAGCAGTCCCTGGCGATTGGTGAGCAGGCCAGTGAGACTGTACGAACCGAGCTTGTGCAGAAAGAAAACCAGATCGCAGAGCTAAAGCAGGAAATCTCTTTTTACCGCGGCGTTATGGCCCCGGCAGATGGTGGTGAGGGAGTATCTATAGGCCGCTTTATTCTTTCGCAGACGGCTGATGCGCGGAGTTACCAATACAAATTACAAGTCCAGCAGTCGGCGGTGCGACGCAACGTGGTTCAAGGCTCAGCCACTTTCACTGTGGTGGGGCGCCAGGATGGAGAGCTGAAAAGCTACCCACTAAAAGATTTGTCTGACCAGGTGGAGAGCGTATCCATTCCACTGCGTTTTAAATACTTCCAGAATATTGAGGGCGAACTGCGCCTCCCCGAGGGCTTTGTTCCTGAAGGGGTGGAGTTATCGCTTAAGTCTACCGGGCGCAAGGGATTCAATATCGAACAGCGCTACGGTTGGCTGGTACAGAAAAGCTAGCATTAATGCCAGAGGCATGAGGTTTTAGGGATTATGTTGAGAAAAAAAGAGAAACAAGTAGCTATGGCCAGTTCCGGTAGTAACCACACGACCCTAATTGCGCGCCAGACAGAAGTATCTGGGGATATTCACTTTCGTGGCAATCTGGTCATTGAGGGCAAGGTAAAAGGCAATGTCACCGCTCATAGCGATAGTGATGCGCGCCTGCAGATAGTCGATGGCGGAATCATAGAGGGAGAGATCCGTGTTCCTCAGGTCGTGATTAACGGAAACGTGAATGGCGATGTGTACGCCACGCGCCACCTGGAGCTGGCGGCCAAGGCTATGGTGGAAGGCAATGTGCACTATAAGCTGATTGAGATGGTAAAGGGTGCCCAGGTGAACGGGGCCCTGGTTTCCAACGTGGATATTAGCTCCGCTGGTGAGACCCCCATGATCGGTTACTCGGAAGATGAGACTGTCATCGAGGCTTCCTGAAGCCCACTCCACCGGCCTGGCAGGTGAGTAGCACCAGGGCCTGTTGCTCGCAAATACTTGACTGGTTTCCTGGGTTTAAGCAAGATGACGCCCCCGTAGCTGCATTCTGCATAGCTTTTATGCGAGCTGCGAATGTCCCGATGAGTTGAGAGAGACTTATGTCAGAAGCTGTATCCTTTTCTCCTGCGCCACTGGTAGTCACCGATAAAGCTGTGGCCAAGGTAAAGAGCCTGTTGGAAGAGGAGGGCAACCCGGAGCTCAAGCTCAGGGTGTTCGTCACCGGTGGTGGCTGCTCAGGATTCCAATACGGTTTTACCTTCGATGAACTGGTTGCCGAAGACGATGCCATCATTGAGAAAGATGGTATCCAGGTACTGGTTGACGCCATGAGTTATCCATACTTGGTTGGCGCCAATGTTGATTACGAAGAGGGTTTGGCCGGATCTCGCTTTGTGGTGCAGAACCCCAATGCTTCCTCAACCTGTGGGTGCGGCTCCTCCTTCTCGATCTGAGCCGCACTTTAGGCGATTTGAGCGGTGTTTCAGGGGGAGTAAATGGCGCCCAAAACAGCCTCTTTTTTTGCTCCTGTGACTCCGGGGCAGTTGCCGGGCAGGCCGAGTAGAGTCTGCCGGGCCAGCCAGGCAAAGCCCACAGCTTCGAGCCAGTCGGCATCGATTCCATAAGTGCCGGTATCGGTAATTGACCAGGTTGGCAGTCGTCTCTGCAGCCGAGACAGCAGATCTTTATTTTTGGCCCCGCCCCCACAAATCAGTAGTTCCCCCCCATCAGCGAACAAATGCACAGCCTCGGCAATACTGGCGGCAGTTACTTCCGACAGGGTTGCCTGCACGTCTGCAGGAGACAGCTCCAGGCCAGCTAGCGCCTGCTCCAGCCAGCTGGCATTGAAGGTTTCACGGCCGGTGCTCTTGGGAGGCTCCGCAGCAAAATAGGGATCTGACATCAGGCGATTGAGCAACTCGGGGTGGGCACGACCACCAGCGGCCCAGGCGCCATCCCGGTCAAACGGTTGCTTCTTATGTAGGTTCACCCAATAGTCCAGCAAGGCGTTGCCGGGCCCGGTATCGTAACCATATACACTGCCATCGGCTGTCAGCTCGGTGATATTGGCCATTCCACCGATATTCACCACGGCGCGATTGCCCTCGGTTTTAAAAGCGGCGCGGTGAAATGCGGGCATTAGCGGAGCACCCTGGCCTCCGAGGGCCATATCGCGTCGGCGGAAGTCCGCTACCGTACTGATACCAGTCAAAGCTGCGATAGTGTTTGGGTCCCCCAGTTGTAAAGTGAAAGGGGAGGTCACAGTGCCTGGCGGGCGGTGCCGCACAGTTTGTCCGTGGCTGCCAATTGCGGTTACTGCGCTGGCCTCAATACCGGCACGGGCCAACAGGGTATTGGTGGCCTCGGCAAAAGCCTGGCCGAGCTGTCGGTCCAACTGTCCGGCACGATCCAGTTCAGAGGGACCTGGGGCGCACAGGGCTAGGATGGCATCACGCAGCGAGGGGTGAATCGGGTGGCCCAGAGCTGCCAGGATACGCGGCTTGATTCTCTCTTCGCCGCCAAAATCGACCAGTGCAGCGTCGATGGAATCGACGCTGGTGCCGGACATCAGACCGATAAAAAGATCGGGCATATTGAATGGCGCTTTATCAATTGTTTTCGTCAAGTTTGGCCAATGCTGGGCCCTGGTAGTTTTCCAGTTTTGCCAGCAGAGGTTGAGTCTGGTTTTTGAAGCGCGTCATTTCAGAGGACGGCACTGACTTGGCTTTGGGAAGCTTGCGCACAATTGTTGCAGGGTTCCGATGTCTTCCGTCCACCAGGAATTCGTAGTGCAGGTGTGGACCGGTTGCGTACCCGGTTGAGCCTACAGTGCCTATTACTTGGCGCTGTTTTACTCGTTGACCTTTCTTCACTTTGCGTTTGGTCAAGTGTAGGTAGCGGGTAACGTAACGTTCTCCGTGCTGAATAAATACATAATTGCCGTTGGGCTTACTGTAACCGGATGCGATCACACGGCCATCCCCTGTCGAGTAAACCGGGGTGCCACGCGGGGCGGCATAATCTGTGCCGTTGTGAGGGCGGCGCGACTTGAAAACCGGGTGCAAGCGCCGTGGATTAAAGTGGGAGCTGATGCGCACTATATCCAGCGGCGTACGAATAAATGCCTTGCGCATGCTTTTGCCTTCAGGCGTGTAGTAATTGGCGTCGCCGCTACTGTCGATGTAGCGCACTGCACTGTAAGTGCGGCCCTGATTGGTAAAACTGACCGCTAGAATGGGGCCGTTGCCAATTTTTTCCCCATCCAGGAATTTCTCTTCAAACATCACGCTAAAGGTGTCGCCCTGGCGTATATCCAGTGCAAAATCGATATCGGAGCTGAACACATCAGCCACTTCCATAATCAGGCTATCACTCAGACCGGCCTCACTTCCGGCAACAAACAGGGAACTGTCAATTTGAGCTAGGCGATAGGCGGGGTGGCTGTCAGGCTGGCGCTGTACCAACGTATGCTGGAAGTCATTACCCTCTGCGCGGGTAAATTTGACTTGGTTGAGACGGTCTCTCTGTAGTTCCAGACTTTGCAGTTGGCCTTCGGAGTTGACCTTAAATGTCAGCTCTTCACCGGGAGTTAGACGCGCTAGTTTCTTAGCTTCCTTGCCGCTGCCAAGCAGCTGATACATTTCGCCTGCGCTCACTTTGGCACGCTTGAACAGATCGGAAAGGGTGTCTCCGTTGCGCACCGTGAGGTTCAGGGACTGTATTGCCTCTACCGTCGCACTCGCCAAGGGAATGCTCTGGCGGGGCGAGACAGCCGCCAGTTGCTTGTCAATTTCCAGCGTGTCTTCATCTAAGGAGGAGAGATTGACGTCCAGGGGCATGCGCTTGGCTTCTACCTCTGGAGTGGGAATAAATAACGCCAATACGAGTACGCAGGCAGCGACACCAGCTGTTAGTGCGTGTACTCGCGGAAAGTGTTTGGGCAAGGCGCCAATACGGACACGTGAAGTCGGTTTGCGATGATTTTGCATGGTATTAATGGGCGGCGCCGGCTGTGGTTGTTATCTGCGCTTGAAAATCAGGGTGTTTAAAAAACAGGCATTGAAAGGGCTTTATAGCAAAAAAGCCGCCTTGGTTCACGGGGTAATTGACCCGGCTATCCATGAGTAAGTTCCTTGGCAGTAGTTTTACAGGTCGTGTCGAGCGCTTTTGCCCGCTTGTATTTGCTGCAAACTTCGGTAATGTTGCAGCGCATTTTGCCGCCGTCCGGCGGTACTAATTTCAAGCCTGAAGATGAGGGGAAAGCATGGCTGGGGTCGACATGACACTGCTTGAAGACTTGGACCGCCGCGGATTAATCAATCAAGCGACTGGTGACGGCGAACTGACGCAGCATTTGTCGGAGAGTCGAACCCTCTATTGCGGCTTTGATCCTACCGCAGACTCCCTTCATATAGGTAGTTTAGTACCATTGCTGACTTTAAAGAGGTTTCAGGCGGCGGGACATAAGCCCATAGCGCTTGTAGGCGGTGCCACGGGCTTAATCGGCGACCCCTCTTTCAAGGCGCAAGAGCGCAGCCTTAATACGCCCGATGTTGTTGCAGGCTGGGTGGATAAACTGAAGAGCCAAGTTTCCCAGTTTATTAATTTCGAATGCGGTGGGAATAGTGCAGTTGTTGCGAATAACCTCGACTGGACGCGCGATTTGAACGTGCTAGATTTTTTGCGTGATGTAGGAAAGCACTTCTCTGTTAACAATATGGTTAACAAGGAATCCGTAAAGCAGCGTATCCAACGTGAAGGGGAGGGGATTTCCTTTACCGAATTTTCCTACATGTTGCTGCAATCAATGGATTTCTCCGAGCTGTATAAATTGCACAATTGCACCCTGCAAATTGGCGGTTCAGATCAATGGGGCAATATTACCGGTGGTGTAGATCTGACCCGTCGACAACACCGTGGTAAAGTCTTTGGTCTGACTCTGCCATTGGTGACTAAAGCAGACGGCACCAAGTTTGGTAAAACAGAAAGCGGCACTATCTGGCTCGACCCTAAGCGCACCAGCCCTTATGCCTTTTACCAGTTTTGGCTGAATACTGCTGATGCAGATGTGTACAAATTCCTGCGTTACTTCACTTTCCTTAGTGTCGATGAAATTGATGCGATTGAAACTGCTGACCGTGAACGTGCCGGCAGGCCCGAAGCCCAGGGTATCCTTGCGCGAGAAGTTACCCGTCTGGTTCACAGTGAGGAAGGCTTGGCTGCCGCGGAACGTATTTCCCGTGCGCTTTTCTCTGGAGATATCGCTGACCTGTCCACAGGTGATTTGGAACAATTGCGTCTTGATGGTTTGCCCTCTTCTGTACTTCCGAAAGGTTTCGGCGAGCAAAGCCTGATTAACCTATTGGTTGACGCGGGCATGGCTCCTTCAGGCAAACCGGTGAAAGACGCCTTGGGCCGCAATGCGGTTTTGGTCAATGGAGAGGCTGTTGGCATGGAGATGAACGCAAATCCGGCCACGGTTTTTAGTCGTGAAAAGGCACTTGGCGACAGCTACTTTATCGTGCGCTTAGGCAAGAAGAAGTACCATCTGTTCAGCCTTGCTGATTGATGGTTTTTTATCCGGTTTTTACTTAAAAAAACTTTTTTACAGAATTGTCATAAAAGTGCTTGCCGGCCCCCCCTGAAGTCCGTATAGTTCGCCTCCTCGCTGCTCAGGCAGCAGCGGGAAGGCAGCTCCAAGTAATTGATTTTCTTAAGAAAATTTCTTCAAAAAGAGCTTGCCAAGCACGGAGAGGTCGCTATAATGCGCACCACTTCAAGCAAGGGCGGAAACAACCTTGCCGGGATTTGGAAAGCGCTTTGAGCAGTTCAAATCACCGAAAAAAAGCTGCAAAAAATCACTTGATTCAGCAGCCCGGATGTGTAGAATACGCGTCCCGCAGTTAGAGCCGAGCGCTCAACTGAGTTGTTTAAAAATT
>NZ_BAABQV010000008.1:0-230897 GCF_040371615.1 Microbulbifer sp. NBRC 101763 | reverse complement strand
CTTGGAAATAGCAGGTTGAGAAGCACCAACCAGGCGAGCGAAACCAGACTGGGTTGCCTGATCATCAAGTGATAGGTTTTCAGCCAAGGTATAACCCCCTAGGAAATTTCAGATATCTGTTAAAAAAACGGGGTCCGAATCACCCGTGTGTTGGCCCCCTCAGGAGGACCCGTTCAACGTCTCTTTGCGGTCGCAATCGCATGGTCCATGGCCTTATCCAGTTCAATCGGCAGGTGACGCCGCGCTATGCCTTCGGCAATGCGGATAAATGGGAAACGCTTGCGGTAATCTGGTTTTCCTTTGAGGAATATCAGGATGGGCTTAACCGTTGGCCGGCGCTTACCGCCTGCCCTCTTCCAAACGCCTAAGACACCATTAACTTTGCCAACGAAATACTTACCCTTCTTATCCTGCGTACTACCAGATCCGGCCCGAAGCTCAGCCAGAATTTTTTTATAGGTTGCTGCTGAGATATTCCCGTGCTTGTTTAATCTCGCCGCCTCGCCATGCACCACATATATACCAGCAGGCAGGACACCCATATATCGAAGGGCACGCTCAAAGCGCTTGTCGTTTCGGTTCACATTCATGACCGATGGGGCTAGATATTTGCTAGGGGCTGTACCGTTGGAAACCTGATCACGGATAAAGACTTTGGCAATGCCAGAACGCTTCGTGGCTTTCTTTACCAATACAGAGTTCAGCGTTAACTTTGCCGGGTTTTTAAATACCCGCCCCATCGCTGAGCGCTCTTCTCCCCGTATACGAAAGGCCACGTTATTTAGGGCAACCGAACTGGCATAAGGTAACTGCTTTTTTAATTCAGCAGATGCCCGATCAAACTTTGAAGTATCCAGCTTTACACTAACGTCCATCGTCCCCGTCCTGCTGCCTTTCCTGCAGCTTCAAGCGCTTATGGTTGTAATACCAATTCACAATGAACCCACTCAAAGCAATCAAGAAACCACCCACCGCCAATAACTCTTGTGCTGCATATCCACCGACTACCGCTGTACCCGCAGCAACCGTAGTGGTTGCACTGGCGACCTTCTGAACCATGGCTTCCCTCGCTGCCTCTTGAGCTACAGTGTTCACCGCTTAACCTCACTCACCCACGACTTCACGAAATAGAAGCCGATGATGATGCTGTAAGGCTGCACAACCACATCAACTAGCAGGCCCTTAAGATCTGCTACAAAAGGCGCTTTGAAAGCCATGGCCGCCGCAATAAATAAAACCAACAGCGCCCAAACCAAGGTCACCAGAAAGGCAATTAATCGTCGTGCCCGGTTCTGCGGCTGCGTGGCTTCCAGGTATTTGAGATACCAACGGGATTTTTCCTCATTGGTAAACCACACCGCATCCACAGTATTTACAGTGGCATCCAGCACCTTGCCCGCAGACTCTGGGCCAGCAAATAATCCCTTAACCCCAGACCAAATACCCATCACGGATACTCCGGCACATAGTGCGTAATTGTCAGATCAAACTCAGGCGGCAGCAGCTCTCGCAACCGCTGCATTGCCTTACGAGACTGCATCACCCACCAGCCACCGGGAGCGACACCTGAGCCAACACCTATGCATCCTTGAACGTCAGATGCGTAATTGGCTGAATGGATTAATATTTTTTTGCGCCCAGGAACATTTGCCAGCTCCCACACGTTTGGATATTTCTGTGAGCTATACGCCTCACAAGAATAAATACCTTCGGGAATACAGCTCTCAAATGGGCGATTTCCCAGCCAAGGGCGTTCTACGGTATAAAACAATTGATCACTCACCTTCAGCCGACCCAATGTGGCATCAGGCCCATAGGCGAATCGCATTAATTCAAACATGAGGTATTAGCTCCCGGATTTCGGGCACAAAAAAACCGGCTCAAGGCCGGTTTAGAAAAAATTCATGGTTGCTGCGCATAAAATTGGACAGCTTACCTAAAACTACTCACTTCACAGCTAGCTGTCAAGACATACAGCAGGGATACAAGCACACAGTAATTGATTGGTGTACTTGAGAGATAAGCAACCATCCTAGCTGGGAGACCATTTATATCTAATAAATAAGCACTAAGTTATAAAAGCTTGGACAGCTGAAACCTCACACAATGGTATAAAACTGTTAGGCTCATTTAGTATAATGATCATGTCTTTCACCTCTAAAAACTTTCCACTATATCGCTCACCATTTTTTGTTGTTACTTGTACATTTGATCCGGGAATAATACCCTTTAATACTTCTTCAAAAGATTTCAGACAAACTTCTTCCATTATATCACCTCTGCTCAAGCAGTTAAGAACTTCAATGCCAACAAGAAGTAAAATAGTAATTTAAAAGAAAATAGAAAGGCTGCTCTCGGTTTATATGTGTTAGTCCATAAAGAACCACAGCAAACAAAACAACCTCAAAAAAGGCTAATACATCCAGCTGGATTTCACAAAAAACATAATCGAATAAGAAATAAAATTAGAAACAACTCCAAATAGACCTAGATTGTTATCAGGACTGGCCATAAGTCAGCTTGCCTAGCTGATCACCAATAATATTGGCACCAATAAACAGATCAAATTGATATAATTACAAACTGTTCTAATTACCAGAGGGGGTAAGTATTATTTCCATTTTAGCTAAGACGCCTCTCGCATCTTGTACCCCATCTCAATACTGGACTCAATGATTTGGCATAAAATCTTAATACTGGCCACCGATTTCTTGATCGCCTTGGCCACATCCTGCAATTCCCATCTTCGAAAATAGCGGAGCCAAAATACCTCTAACTCAGCCTCTACCTTACTCTGGCTCTTCCGCCCCTTGACTGCCCGGAGGTACATACCTACAACCTGATCAGTTTCTTCTGCCCGTGCCTCATTCACCGGTATAGGGCTCTCCCTATGACCCGATACTATCTCCCTCGCAAAAGCAGACTTACGCGGCCAAGATACAGAATCTCCCGCCCTCTCAGGATAAGCTCTGGCCCACTCCCACAAGAGATCACGAATACCTAATTCAGACACTGCCCCTCCCCCTTCAAATCTTTAAAGCCAAAAACCAGGCACACACCCCATCACGCAGCCTGCGGCATGCTCTCGTAATAATCCTGAAATCGCCTTTCGGCCGCGTGCAAATTATCTCGGTGATACGTGCCCAGGTAATTTATATGGCCCTGGTTTATCCAGAATTGGGTAACCACCGTATTCGCAAACACAACCTCCACGAGGCGGGCGTACTTGGTGCGGAATACGGCTAGGGGGCTGCTGGGGTTGGTTGTGGAAATCCTTTCGATGGCTTCTGGGATGGTGACTGTGCACATGATGAGCTCTCCTTGGTGATTGGGTTTTACCAATTGGTATCCGTTGCGATTTCTACTGCGCTGAGGTTTCGCGTTCGCCGCTGTGGCGCTGGCCGCTTCGGAGGAACAAACCTTTCCCGCCTCACCCAGTTTCGCCATACAGCCATCCAATCGCACCTCACCCCCTGCCTACCCGACTGAGATTTCCAGTAATCACCAAAGCTGGCCGCGATATCGTAAATCTGGTGAATCACCTCTGGGCGAACCTTGGCCGCCTCATCGTAGAATTCCTGGGTGAGCTGCCAATCATCGGGAAGGCGAGAACCGCGCTTGGATGGCGTGGTGGGTTCTTGGGGAACAGCAAGGGCACCCCCCTGCTCGCTCTCTCTCTGATTATTTTCTAGATTAGTTACTTTCTTAGTATCTTTACTTTCTTGTGTCGGCAAACCCGGATACGGTAAATCCGTATCTGGCAAATCCGTATCCGGTAAATCCGTATCCGGTAAATCCGTATCCGGTAAATCCGTATCCGGTAAATCCGTATCCGGGTTTTCAGGAAGTGGATCAGCATCTCGTGGTGCATCAGAGATTTCATAGTCTGTACCGACTATTTTTCCCCGTTCACCGCGTCGAGTAATTCGCTTGCAATAACCAGCACCAATCAACTCACCTAACAATTTATAGATCTTGTCCCTACCCTCCTGAGCCTCTTTGGCCAGCGCCGAAGGGGAAACCTCCCAATGATCAGGCTTAGACAACAGATGCAGCAACAAGCCGCCAGCAGCGAATGAAATACGGCGATCACACACAACGGAATTAGAGACCACCAAATAATTTGAAGATGGCCGAGCACTTCGACGAATCATGCAGCAACCCCCCTAAAACAAAACAAACTGGTCATATTGTTTTTACCTATCCTTGATTTCACTATTCGTACATAGCGAATTCCACCTAGCAGAAGCGCTTAAGGCACAAAGAAGTGCCACCGGTCTTCCCCAGCTGTCAGCAGGTTTCCCTGCCCTGTATAAAACCCCATATACCGCAATGAATTAATCCCACCCCTCATCCACCGCAGAATGGCAGGACAATAAAATGGGGATTTGAAAATGATCGTTATTCTGGCTTCACCGACTAACCCGCACCCGCTCAGCTTGCCTGCTCAACTATTGCAGGGTCATTTCCCGCTCCCAGAGGGTCAAAAATGTCAGGTCGTAATCGCTCTTTTGGCACTTTTCCCTTCGTCAACAGGTCAACCTGAAGAGCCCTAACGACTGGCACCCCACGGTTCTTCCAATGGCTTACGGCCATAGAAGTAACCCCTAGCTGCCGGGCCAACTCCCGAGCAGAACCAAAGTACTTAATTGCATCTTCGATTGCTTCAGACATAAACAGAACCCACATGGTTATATTCAAAGTATAAACATGTGGGTTCTGTCCGCGCAATAGGTGTCTGTGTAAACTTCACGGTTATGGAAAAGAAACGCTCTGAAGAATCAAAAATTAAGGGGGCCGAATTTGAACGCTTGGCACGAGCTGCCGGCATCAAATGGGCTGACCTCGCCCGTGAGCTGGGCGTAAACCCTCAAACAATCACCCACTGGCGAAAACGGGGGGTTGCTGCCGCCCACTCTGTCCGGGTGGCTCAAATGCTTAACTGCAAGCCTACTGATATCAGCTGGATTGCAGAAACTATCGCTGACTCCACTATCCAAGATATCCGCATCACTAACTTTGATTACCTTCTAGGGCAATATGGAGAGACGGAGCTTCAAAAAAAACTATATGTGTTAGGTGAAGGTACCGCATTGAGAATCATTCGGGCACACGAGCGTATTGGCTCTCGCGATGCACGAAAGATTGAAACTGCCCTCGACCTTCCCCAAGGGTCTCTGGATTACCCTCGGGTCCAAAGAGTGATGGAGGCTTCACCGGACTATAAAATAAAAAAAACGGAGCAGCTGCCAAGAGAGGTTCAGGAGCTTATTTTACTGATTGAAGAAAAAACTAAAGAGGGCTCTTTCACAGCGGAACACGCTGCCGCACTGAAAAACAGCCTGCTCCTAATGGTTAAGTAACAGCAACTCTACACTCCATCTGCGAGACTCTTGGTCCGCCTTTTTTCCATGTACTCTAATGCAGCTCTCTCGGCTGGATGCACTGTTTTTTGTGTATTCACAATCTTCCTGCAGCAATCAATTAAAAGATCGGTATCGACTTCCTGGGCCTTCACCACTCGGCCAACTGCTAATTTGAATGATTGCAACGAGGGGACATCATAACTACGAAATACTTTATCAATCATTTGAGAAGTAACCCGATCATCACAGACGAGCTTTCGCACATATTCTGCTATTACGGTTTTTTCTTCTTTTTTGAACTGCCCATCAGCCTTTGCGACAAAGTAAAGAATTTTCAGAACGTCTATAAATTCCAATTCAAAAGTGTCCATAATCCTTTCTGGCGATGATTCAAATTTATTAACCAGAAATTCTCTTACACTAGTAACACACTCCCCAGTCTCCAAGTCTATGCACTCTGTGATGCGATCTATACGGAAAGTACGTCTTGCCCCTCGTAATTCACAGAAGCCTATTACCATACTGCCAGTTAACATCTCATTGAGTTTTTTCACTTTGACAGACCGAGTGGTACTTTTCCCATCACCATCCATATAGTCAATCTGTAAATGTGCATTGACCTCTATTGAATCTGTGGCATCCCCAAAACCACCCTCCCAGGCATCATAATCTTCTTTTGAATCTATCTGCACCTCATAATTAGCTTCCTCGTTTCGCTGATAGCTACCTTCCAGGCGCTCATTTTCACGACGCACATTTTCCTCATGTTCGGCCCGAGCACGGACAAATCGGTGACGCAGCCAAAGTGCGAATAACACCCCACCCAATATAAGAAACTCTTGAAGTCCCATAAAAACACTCCTTTGTTTTTCTACTATGAGATTAAACACAATTTCTTGAAACTTATATAACCCACCTGTTGACATCAAGTAACCCACGCGTTTATCCTCAAACAAATAAATAAACATGTGGGTTATAAAAGATGGCCACGCAGCAAAAAATGCCTTCCTGGTACCAACCACTGGCCCCACGCCAAGCCGAAGCTCTGACGCACCGCGCCAAAGGGCTATCCAACCGCGAGACCGCCCAGGCTATGCGGTGCTCAGTCACCAATGTCAGCAACCTGCTGACCGAATGCTTCTACAAACTGCACGCCCGCAACAGCACAGACGCAGTGGCTAAAGCGGTAAAACACGGATTAATCCAATTCGCCCTGATCGCCTCAGTTCTTAACGGCATTGGTTCAGACGCACAGGAACAACTGCGCACCCGCATCCAACGCCGCCCCACAGTTCGAACTATTCGCATCCGTAACCGGGAGAACTTCGCATGACCGCCATCGTGTTTGTACATCCAACTGCCATGAGTAAAAGCAATATCGACCAGTTGAAACGCCGCATCGATATCGCCAACGCCGACTACAAAGCACACATCCGTTTAGTGCAGCCAAAACACACTTTTGCACGGCCAACACAAAACAATAACTGGCCCCCAATCGGAGGTGATGCCGCATGAACAATCTTGAGTTCATTGATCAACCCCTCACTGCTGTCGATACATCCGAGGATGAATTCAGTCATATATGGACTGTGGTGAGCAAAACAGAGGTTTTACTGCAAGGCAAAACAATCGGAGACATTACCGTCCGTCGCTACCCAAACGGAAGGAAAAATTTCCATGCCTGCCTGAATATTAACGACAGCTCTGGATCCACCACAGGACTGGCACAAGGTCATGGGGATAACCGCGAAGAGGCGATCAATAACGCTTTTTTTCTAGGGCGCGAACAAGCTAATGCTTATCTCAAGTCGCTGGAACAGCTGTCCAGCCAAATTAACGAGAATATCGCCTCGTGAGCCAATCTCAGCCGCTTCCGAAAGTTCCCTGCCGTCACTGTGGAAAACCCGCAGAACCAGCATTTAACGGGCAATTGCAATTACGCGGCTGGAACTGCCAACCCTGTCGATACTGGGAGCCCGCCATCGGCAGAGAAAGGAAATTCAAAAAACAATGGGGTTAAGCCATGAGTGAATTTAGCCGGATTTTAGAGCTTTACGAAGAGCTAGCACGCGCAGTACAGCTACAACAAATCCAAATAAATCAACTACACAAGCTCGTAGCTCAAAAGGCTCAAACCTCACAAATAAAACCAAAAAATCAGGAGGCAACGTGAAAAAGGAAAAACTATTCACCATCACCCAGGCCGCCCGAGCACTAGAAATGGGCAGGAATAACCTTCTAAAACTGCTGCGAAATCATGACCTTTTGCATAGCCGCGAGCCGTTACGCAACTCCCCCACTAAAACTGCCGTAAAGCAGGGCTTAATGGTTGCAGAGAATGCCGAATTCAATCGCGGCCCAGTTAAGGTGCCTTACATAAACACCAAGGTTACCTCGAAAGGCATGGTCTGGATTCGCGATTTACTCGAAAAAGAAAACCTTCTTAAAGCCAGTTAAAAATTTTAACCGCGCCCCGGCGCATTTAGTCAGCTGTAACCGTCCCTGGGCTGCCAGTGCGGAGCCCTTTTTTAATAAAGCATGGAGGATCAAATGAAGAGATACGCACTTTTCTGCGGCGCCTACAACTTAATGATGGGTGGAATTAAAGACTTCAAACAGTCATTCCACACTGAAGAGGAAGCACAGGAAGCCGCAAAGCAGGTAGCCAAGAATGAGATATTTACTCACTGGGCACAGATCTTTGATAAGAAAACTGACACCGCAAAAGTTTATAGCGTAATTAACGGAAAATTAAAGCGACGGGAAGACAAAGAAAAAAACTGCCCTACTGAGATAGGCAGCGCAAGCGAACCAAATTATTGCTAGCTCTCAAAAATTTCTTTCCGCAGCAAGCGGGCGCACTCATACACGAAGGCCAGGGCTTTGCCCTGGTGCAAAGCTAGAAGGAAAGGATCACCATTATGAATACGATATTTTTACTAATGGCGGAATTCGGCAGTGTGGATATCCCGCTCAAGGAATGCTGCCAGAAGTATTTCGGTATGCTGCCTAGAAAAGCGATGGAACGCGCGCGCTTGCACCAGCTGCCTGTTCCCGCCTATCGCGGCGGGTCACAGAAATCTGAATGGCTTATCAATGCGAATGATCTGGCTCAGCACATCGATCAATGCCGGCAAGAGGCGATGAATGATTGGCAGCGCTTGAACAGCGCTTGAGTACAGGACGATATTTCCAGCCCGCGTATTTATCCACCTCTCCAAAGTCATACAAATGGGTATAGCGTTGCAGTGTTGACCAAGTGCGGTGGCCGGTAATCTGGGCCACCCGCTGGATTGCCAAGCCGCGCTCAAACCAATAACTGGCAGCTTCATGGCGCAAGTCATGGAAATGCAGATCAGTAATTCCCAACACTTTATTGATCACGCCAAAGCGCCCGCCCACCGACTTTGCCAAGTACGGGAATATACGCTCATCTTTGCGCGGCTGGCGTAAAATAATTGCCAGCGCTTCATCAGGTAAATGCACCCAGAAAGAGACAGGGCGCACCGGGTCTTTAGCATCACGCACTAGAATTTGCTGGCGCTTTTCATCCAAATCATCCCAGCGTAACTCGGTAATTTCCTCCATACGACGCGCGGAGAAAATAGCGAATAACACCAGCTCATCCATGGGGATCTTTAGCTTTCTACTCGCTCGACAATATTCGATAAAAGTATTCAACTCTTGCAGTTCTGGTCGCCGATCTCGCCTTTCAGCTCTGGCAACCATGCGTGTCTGTACTGCAAGATCAAATGCAGTGCTGACTTCACCCACAGCAACAGGCCACTCACGACTTGCGGCAACAGCTCTGAATGCAACGGATAGCCACATGATGTCATTTTTAACTGTCTGCGGTTTCGCCTCTTTTAATCGCCTGCGAAGATAATTGAGTATTTCAGACCGGCGCAAATTAACGGCGTCAAGATCTGCAATATCTGGCCGCTTAATTAGCATTTTAATCGTGGAGAGTTTTGAGCGCCCGAAGCTTCCGACGTCAATAAAGTCATCAAGGTAGGTCTGCAACACCTGACCGACAGTGATGCCACGGTGTTGGCTTTTATGCCACTCAACAGGATCGCGAAGCTCAGATTCGCGCTTGTCCGCCCACGCCTTAGCCAGGGCCTTTTTGCCGAACGTCTCTGACTCCGTATAAACTACCTTTGAATCCCTGAAAATTCGGATCTGCGCCGTATAGCGCACCTCCCCCTTGGCATTCTTTCGTGCCCTGATCGTGGCCATCATTACCCTCACTGGTACAAGCAATTCCTTGTACCAGTAATGTACCACACAGACGAAGAAAACCGGTTAAAACAGGGTTTTTAGGCGCCTTTGAAGGCTTAAGCAGAAGCGCTTACAATTCCGTTAAACGCAGTAAAATCAAGAAGTTATGCCAGAATACAGCCCCCACCGCTTTTGCACCGCACCACTTTTAGACTGGAGTGATCGCCATTGCCGCTATATGTGGCGCCTGTTGAGTAAGCGGGCACGCTTGTATTCGGAGATGGTGACTACTGGGGCAATATTGCATGGAGACAGGGAGCGCCACCTGCAGTTTGATGCAGCAGAGCAACCCGTAGCCCTGCAACTGGGCGGAAGCGATCCCAGAGAGCTGGCCGAATGCGCCCGTATCGCCGAGGAGTGGGGCTACGCTGAAATTAACCTCAACTGCGGCTGCCCCAGTGACCGGGTGCAATCGGGCCGTTTTGGTGCCTGCCTGATGGCAGAACCGGATGTGGTAGCTGAGGGTCTGTCCGCGATGCGCGAAGCAGTATCTATCCCAGTTACGGTAAAGCACCGAATCGGTATTGATGATATGGAGGACTATCCTGGCCTGACCCGTTTTGTGGAGGCCCAGGCAGCTATTGGCACTGACACATTTATCGTACATGCGCGCAAAGCCTGGCTAAAAGGCCTCAGCCCAAAGGAAAACCGCGAAATCCCCCCACTTAATTACGATATGGTTTACCGTCTGAAACAGGACTATCCACAGCTACAAATCATTATTAACGGCGGTATTAACTCGCTAGAAGAGAGCCTGCAACATTTGCGGCATATGGACGGTGTTATGCTGGGGCGTGCAGCCTATCAAACTCCGGCAATCCTTGCCCAAGTGGATAGCCTGCTATTTGGTGAAAGTGAAGGGCCGGATGCAGCGCAAGTGGTCGAGCAAATGCTGCCCTATATAGAAAATGAAATGCAGCGCGGCCAGCGCCTGAATCATATTACCCGACATATGCTCGGGCTTTTCCAGGGGCTGCCGGGCGCGCGGCGATTCCGCCGCCACCTAAGTGAGAATGCCCACAAGAAAGGGGCCGGACCAGAAATTGTTGAACACGCTTTAACGCTCGTTACCCAGGCCGCATAGAGGGTAAACCAAGATGGCTGGAAATGGAGGCCAATCAATGACAGAGGGAGTGCAATGAACAAATTGGAACAACTTAAACAGCGCAGCTTAGTAGTGGCCGATACGGGTGATATTGAGGCTATCCGCCGCTACCGCCCTCAAGATGCCACCACCAACCCCTCACTACTGTACAAGGCCGCCCAGCTCCCTCAATACAAATCGCTTATCAAAGAGTCATTGGGGTGGGCAGCTCGCCACCAGAAGCAACGTGGGACAGCGGAGACAGCGCGATTAGCGGCAATTAAGCTAGCAGTGGGTATCGGTACAGAGATATTACAGCTGGTCCCCGGCGTGGTTTCCACCGAGGTGGATGCGCGACTCTCGTTCGATACCCGCGCCACAATTGATTACGCCAGGCACCTGATCACTCTCTACGAACAAACGAATGTAGAAAGGGACCGTGTGCTCATCAAAATTGCTTCCACCTGGGAGGGTATTGCAGCGGCAGAAATCCTGGAACAAGAAGGCATCCACTGTAACCTGACCTTGCTATTCAGCCTGTGCCAGGCCATCGCCTGTGCCGAGGCCGGAGCCACTTTAATCTCTCCTTTTGTCGGCCGTATCCTCGACTGGCACCTGGCAAATGGTGAGCGCAAGGGGTTCAGTGGCGAAGAGGATCCCGGTGTATTGTCGGTACGCAATATTTATCACTACTATAAATCCCGCGACTACGACACCATCGTGATGGGTGCCAGTTTCCGTAATACAAGTGAGATAGAAGCCTTGGCTGGCTGCGATCGCCTGACTATCAGCCCGCAGTTGTTGCAGTCCCTGGAGGAAAGTGAGGGGATGCTGGTAGGAGGCCTACCGGCGATTACAGAACCTTTGGCTCGGCCAACCCAGAGATTGGAGGAAGCGACATTCCGCTACCAGCTCAATAGCGATGCCATGGCTACAGAAAAGCTAGCAGAAGGCATTCGCAACTTTGTTAAAGACCAGCAGCGACTTGAAATGCTGCTACAAAGCCAAGTGATGGGACACCAGGAAACTGATGCTGCAACAAATCCGTAAGCTGTTTGAGCAGATTGGCAACAGTGCCGATGTAGAAACACGTAATGAAAAAGACGTGCGCATGATCAGCGCCGCCCTTCTAGTTGAAGTGGCGACTGTGGACCAGAAGCTGGACCAGCGCGAGCGCGACACCCTCACGCATCTACTTTGCCAACACTATGCACTAGATGTACACAGCGCCGCCGAGATTATTGATGAGGCCATTGATCAACGGGAGCATGCCACCTCATTATTCGAGTTTACCCAAGCAGTTAATGATCAGTTCACTGAGCAGGACAAGTACCTGCTGGTTCGGCAAATGTGGCAGGTCGCTTTTTCCGATGATGTTATCGAGGCATTTGAGGAACACCTTATTCGCCGGGTATCCGAACTTATCTACCTACCCCACGGACTGTTCACCAGAGCCAGGGCGGAAGCGAGGGATTTGAAAGATAATTGAGTCGCTAGCTGAATAAGTTGGGGGAATAGGTCTAAAGCGCCAAATCGGTAGCAGGAGCCCTTAAGAAGCTCAATGCAGATGGGCGGAGCGTTTGCTGTAGGGCTCGCATTCCCGCTCGAGGGTATGCACCAGATCGCGGAAAGTTTCCGCATTTTGCTCGTTCATACTCATCAAAACACGGTGTGCTTCCAGTACCTTCTCCCGCGCAGCACATTCATCAGGAGTGTTGCAGACCAGGGGTTTAGTCTCAACGGAGATATCATATTGCTCACTACTGA
Organism: Microbulbifer sp. NBRC 101763; assembly: GCF_040371615.1. Lineage (NCBI taxonomy): Bacteria > Pseudomonadati > Pseudomonadota > Gammaproteobacteria > Cellvibrionales > Microbulbiferaceae > Microbulbifer > Microbulbifer sp. NBRC 101763. Next base: position 218,399 of record NZ_BAABQV010000008.1, on the reverse strand, counting down.
TCTCCACCAGGGAGTCAAATCCCATTGCATCAAGCAGGTGTTGAATTCCCTTATCGGCAGAGAAAACCAATGGCTTTTGACAACCGCGCTCTTGGGCGCGAATCGCAATTTTTGCCATCAGGCCAAGGGTCGTGCTGTCAACACCTTCGGCACGGTCCAGGTCGAAAGCCACCCCAGCGAAGTCATCTCGCGCAAACATGTTGTCGATGAAGCTATCAAATGAAGTACAAAGGTTGAGCCGAACATCACCAATCAACTTGATGATGTAAACGCCCTCGTGGGCCCCAACCATAATTTGCCCGGACTGCATAACAACCCCTGGCTCACCCGGATACACTTTTAGGTGAAAGTGCTAACAGGTGGCAAAAGTTCACTGGTAGAGAACACAAGCCGCACTCGGTGGTTTTGCCGCCTTGTGCAATTTTGTGCATAAAGTGGGCGGAGCTTACTCCTGACTGCCCGGACTGACAAGTATACTAGGGCATGAAATTCGACTATTTAGTCGATGCAAACGCTCGTCCTAATTGTGCCCCAGGGTGAGGATCGTAATATCGTCCGGTAACGCCCCAAAAGTATCTACTTTCAGGCTCTGGCACAAACTTTCCAAATTTCCTCCGCACTCAGCGATCATCTGTAAGAGGCGCTCCTCTTTTTCCAGAAGATCTCCCTGAAGCAGCTCCAGAACGCCATCGGAGCACGCCACCAAACGCCAGCTGGGCGGTAGCTCGGCGCACATTACCTGCCAGTCACCCCGCTCAAAGATACCTAACGGACGCCCTTTGCCCGGCAACCAATCAGCGCCACCATCACTGGCGAGAGCCGGCATGGGAATCTGCCCGGCAACAGCATAATGCAGCTGGCGCGCGGCCGTATCCACAACACCGACGAACATGCTGGCATGTTTGCCCATATGTGTGGATAACAACTCCCGGTTGATCAGCTCGAGAACTTCTAACAGGTCACTGCCAAGGGACTCCAGCTGGGTAAAAAGTGGACCCTCACGCAGACGATGCATGATGCTGTGCTTGACGAGTGCGGTAACCAGCGCAGACGAGACACCATGACCGGAAATATCCACTAGGTAGAAGGCGACAAAACGCTCTCCAAACAGGCCGTAATCGACAAAGTCACCACTGAGATACAGTGAGGGAATCAGGCGATAGTTCGCCTCAATACCACCTGGATAACTATAAGGCGTACGCGGCAGCAAGTGCTGTTGCAGCTGGCGGCCAGCCTCCTGGTCCCGCCGCAAAAGCTCTACGTGATCACGCAGCTCTATGTTACGCCGCTCCAGAGCTTCCCGATATTCCCGGTTCTGCTGGGCCAGATTCTCCTCACCGCTGATACGACAAATAACCCGGTCAATTTGCGCGGCTTCCTTGAGAGGTTTGAGGAGATAATCGCAGGCGCCCAGGCGTATTGCTTGCAGGGCATCATTCAGTACTGCACTGGATGAAATTACGATGACAGAGGTATCTGGAGACTGACGTTTGATTTTTTGTAACACCTCCAGCCCGCTCATATCGGGTAACTGGAAGTCCACCGCGACCAATTGAAAAAGACCGGGGGAAAATTGCTGGATACCCTGTTGCCCACTACTTGCCTCCGCAACAGAGAACCCTTGGCGTGAAAGTGCTCCACGCAGGAAACTGCGGGAGCGCTCGTCATCAGTCAGTAACAGGCTACCGGGACCGGGCATGAGTGGCCCTTGGAAAAAGAGTAAGTTCTATCCGGTGATCAGTAGTCACTGGACTCTTCAACTTCACCCTGGTCAATCGCTTCAGCGGCTTCAGTTTCACTCTGCACATCTACTTCGCCATCCACGATCAGGAAGTCGCGGCGCTGCAGGTAAGCATCACGTAACAGCACATACCGATCCCCCTGTAACAGTGATTCGGCCTGCAGCAAGCTGGCGCGGCTCTGAATAATATCGGTTGCCCTCAACGTATAGCGTGTAGGGTCATGTTCCACATAGGTCAGCGGGTTGGTGTAGTAATCAACTACCCGTGCTGGCGTATCCCGAACTGTGGAAGGACCCAGAAGCGGCAAAACCAGGTATGGACCGGAAGGCACCCCCCAAACAGCCAGGGTTTGACCAAAGTCCTCGCCATCGCCTTTTTCAAGCCCCATATGCTTGGCAACATCAAAAAGACCGGCAATACCAATAGTGGTATTAATCAGCAAGCGACCTGCATCATTGCCTGCCTGGCCCCATTTACCTTGCAATACGCCATTAAAGGTATTGGTCACTTCACCCAGATTACTGAAGAAGTTGCTAACACCGTGTTGCACGAATATTGGGGTGATCTGCCGATAGCTGACGGCAGCTGGCTTCAACACATAGCGATCAGCGCCATCATTAAAACTAAATACAGCGCGGTTAAAACCTTCCCATGGGTCACGAAGGGAAAAATCCTCCCCTTCCGCACCACCAAATTCATCCGCGGGATCAAAGCCATATTCATCCAGTAGCGAACCATTTTCATCGCCACTTGTGGTAACCTGACCATCAGTACCAGTTTGAACGGCGGTATCCCCTGCCGCGCCTCCAAACGGGTCATCTTGCGCTAATACACTCACTGGAGAAACCGCGATCAGCGCGGCCATCAACCAGGGCGATAAAACTCTGCGTCCTAGCAAAACCCTGCTCCTCTACTAACAAATACTAAGACCAAGGATTCTAACGCCCTCGCATATCGTAAGCTACCCTCGGCAGCATAGCAGCTGGGATTCGTCAAAGATGAAGCAGTTTCAGGCAAGTGCAGCGGGGCTTTAGAATAATAATGACGCCAAAAGATAAGCTGTCGACACCTATTTTTCAGCAGGTAGAGGTTTAAGGCCTGCAATTACACCATTCCCCAGAAGTTTCTGTAATAGCTCCACACCAAAACTCCTCAGGGTGCTGGTATCTACCTGGGGTAACTCTGCAGCAATTTGTGCCAACAGTTGCTCTCCAGTGACCGACTCTTCTGAAGCCAGTTGCAACAAACGCGCTGTCACCGCATTAATTTCCATGAAATTCACCTCATCACTGCGATCGCGATACACCAGCAAAAAGGTGGGGGTTTCATCGGGTTCCTGAGGCTGGAACACCGGGCCAATACGATGCACGGGATATCGATAACTAAGGCTCCATACCAGGGGCGATACTACTGGTACGGATCCCAATATATCCCCCTCGCGGCTGAGGTTGGCAGGTATCTCAGCGGTACTGACATCCAGTGCCAACTCTACCCATTCGTAGTGAGCTAGCTCCAGTAAAAAAGGGGGATCTCCCTCCCGCTGGCCCCGCTCATTTTGCAGGTAAGTGAGGAACTCCTCACTGATTTGCAGGAAGTAGGGACTGCTAGAAGTATGGTGATGCACAAAATCACGCACCATAGCGTGCCAGAATTCGTCACTATAGAGACTGCGCAGCACCGGAAACCCGCTCGAGATAAAAGACTCAATATTGTTGTAAATTAGATCCCGATAAATCGCCAAGCGCCGATCTTCAATTTGGGGAGGCGGTGTGCATTGCTCCGGAGCACGCAGATGAGCAGCCAAGTCTCTCTGCAACCCCTGAAAATTGTCAGTTTTATCGGCGACTGAGGACATAGTTTTCTTCTACTTGGTGACTGGCCTGAATGGTTTTGATATGCCCTACTTCTTCGAGCAATTGCGGTATGGGTGGAATATTGAAATCCCGCTCAAGCAGGGTTGGCATTACACCGTGAATTTCATAAGCCTTATTCAACAACTCCCACACAGGATCAATTACCGGTGCACCGTGGGTATCTACTTTTAGATCTTCCGCCTCGTCGTAATGTCCCGCCACATGTACATAGCGCATTCTTTCCGAAGGAAGTCCGCGCAGAAACTCAAATGGATCGTAACGATGATTAATGGAGTTGACGTAAATATTATTTACATCAAGGAGAAGGTCACAGTCTGCTTCCCCCAGTACGGCATTTAGAAAGGCCAGCTCGCTCATTTCCTGGCCTGGTGCGGCATAGTAGGAAACATTTTCCATGGCAATACGCTGCCCCAATGCATCCTGCACAATACGAATTCGCTCGGCGACATACATCACCGCTTCTTCAGTAAAGGGAATCGGCAGTAAATCGTAGAGATGTCCGTGGTCGGAGCAGTAGCTCAGGTGCTCGCTGTAATAGCGAATATCATGCTCACGAATAAATTTCTTGATAGACCCAACAAGGTCCATATCCAAAGGCTCCGGCGCCCCAATTGAAAGGGACAAGCCGTGCAAAATAAATGGGTAGCGCTCAGTAAATTCCCGAAACCAGCGGCCATAGCGCCCACCGACGCCGATCCAGTTTTCCGGCGCTACCTCAAAGAAATCCACCGCAGCAGATGGCACTTCCTCTCCCATCATAGAGCGACGCAGTCCAAGACCGGCCCCCTCCACTGGATAATTTCGCACTTCTGTCTGCCTCAAACGGTTCTATGTGAAGAAAAGAACAAGGGGCGGCGCGTCAGTTAACGCAATACCGCCCCGATCGAGTATGGCTTTAAATTATCCGCCACACTTACCTTCGCCGCACTTACCCTCTTTCTTCTTGCCTTCGCCGCATTTACCTTCGCCGCACTTGCCTTCTTTCTTCTTGCCTTCGCCGCACTTACCTTCGCCGCACTTACCTTCTTTTTTCTTGTCGTGGCCACACTTGCCTTCTTTTTCCTTATCGCCATGGTCAGCCAGTGCCAGGTTGTAGCCAGAAGTCAGCTCTGCCGCAGCAAACGGATTAGCTTCGCCAGTGGTTGCAGACACATTCATCGCAGCAGAGGCAATAAACGCTGCACCAACTGCGGCCGCTACGGGGGAAAGATGCTTCTTGTTCATAAGGGATCTCCTAATTAATACCCTGAGTAATAAAAAGTACCAAAGACTTTCTTTTCTCCCGCGCCAGTATAATGACGCGGGATGGAAAACCGTCATTTGTTGAGGCTAGCCAGCTTAGGGTGAGAATCTCACGCCACTTTGAACCTATAGCCTACTCACATAAGGTTTGTCGAACCGGTCGCCAGAATATTACATAAAGAAATCAGTTTTTTTGTGATCTCATACCAATAGTGGCAATCAACCTACCAGCCCCTTCCCATCAGCCTCCACCCACGCCTTATGCAAGCGCTTGGAAGATACTGGCATCAGGGTTTTCAGGGTCTGGGCAAATAAAGAAACGCGGAACTCTTCAAGCATCCAGCGGTAATCCACTAGCAAGGCTTCCGCAGCCAACTCCCTGCTTGAATATTTTTCAGCCAGATCGGCATAAGGCTCCGCGGCCTTGTGGTACTCAACCTGTAATTTGCGATCACGATTCGGGTCGAGGACGGCTTTTTCCAGTCGCATAGCGATCGCCTTAAGATAACGGCCATACTGACGCAACCATTCCAGAGGGGTATCGAACAGAAAACCGCGATAAAAGAGCCCAGACAATTGCTGCTGAATATCTCCCACCGCCATTGCAACTGCCAGGTTTTTCTGCTGTTTGATCTGTTTGCGCAGGGGCACAAGTAGGGCTAAAGCTTTGACCAGCAGGTTCCCAATTTCCTGGGCCACCCCCACCAGGTCACTATCATTTTCCAGCGCGGACAGAAATTCAGCTTCGGTACGCGGCCAATTGCCCTTAGGCCAAAATACCTCTCGCACGGCAGCCAACAGGATATCGTCTGCAACCTCTTCACGCCGCCCCAAGTCCGCGGCAGATAACCCCAGCTCCTTGCCACGAAGCAGCTCCTTGCGCAGGTATTTAACCTTCTCCGGCAAGTGCAACAGTGCCAGGCGGGAAATACCTGCACGACTCAGCCGGCGCGCGTCATCCGGGTTATCCAGGAGTTTCAGAGAAACACTGTCTTTTTCCTCTATCAGAGCCGGGTATGCCCGCACCTTGAGGCCGCCCTGGTTAAGGGTGTGGGTTTCTGGAAGCTCTCCAAAGTCCCAGCTGGTAATCCCCTCCCGCTCAAAGCTGTCTCCTGCACTCGCAAGCCCCTGCTGCACCCGATCGCGGTAGCGCGCCTGTAGCAGCGAGAGATCTCGGTCCTGGTCGAGCAATTTACCTGCCTCATCCACCACTTGGATATTGAAGCGATAATAATCTTCCAGGGATTGCTCAGCGGATTCCCAGGCGCTATCAGGCAACTGCTGCGCCGTCTGGCGCTGTAACTCCAGTGCTAGTGACTGCCATAAGGGGACATTATCCGGGCGCAATCGCGGCAGGGCTTTATCCACTGCTGCTGGTACGGGGACAAAATATTTACGCCACTGTTTAGGTAAGGCTTTGACCAGGGCAATACATTTATCCCGTAGGATTCCAGGCACCAGCCAGGAAAGTCGAGCAGCGGGCACCTGGTGCAAAGCCGCAACCGGTACCTGAATGCTGACACCGTCATCCACACTGCCCGGCTCGAAATGATAGCTGAGCGGATAAACAATACCGCCCGATTGCAATTCATCGGGGAATTGGGCTTCGCCGACGTGATCCGCACTCTGCTGCATCAACAATTCACGGGGAATAAAGAGCAACTGCGGATCAGTGGATTCCACTTTCTTGCGCCAGTGCTCAAACCCAGCCAGGTTAACGATATCGGCAGGTATACGCTCATCGAAAAAGCGATAAATCACTTCATCATCTACCAGAATATCCCGCCTGCGGGATTTAGCCTCCAGCTCTTCCAGAGATTTCAGCAGGTCGGTGTAGTGTGTATAAAAACGGCCTTTACCTCGATAACGCTGCTCCACTAAAGCCTGGCGAATAAAGACTTCCCGCGCGGTTTTCGGATCAAGCTTACCGTAGGGAATCCGGCGTTTCTCCACCAGCACCAGGCCGTACAGGGAAACCTTCTCAAAGGCCATCACCTGACCCGAACGGGCATCAAAATGAGGCTCGAAATAATTTCGCTTTACCAGGTGCTGGGATGCAGCCAATACCCAATCGGGCTCTATTTTTGCAACCGTATGGGCGAATAAACGGCTGGTTTCCAATAACTGGGCGGCAACAACCCAGCGGGGAGGCTTCTTGAACTGGCCAGATCCAGGGAAAATATGGAAGCGGCGATTGCGACAGCCAATAAATTCCTTGTTCTCATCGCGAGCGCCAATATTACCGAGAAGACCTGCGACTATAGCCCGGTGTACCGCTTCATACTCCGCTGGCTCTTTGTTTTCTTTTACTTCAAGATCGCGGCAAGCCACCCGCAATTGGTGGTGGATATCTCTCCACTCACGCATACGCAACCAGGACAGGAAATTTTTCTGGCACCATTTTCGCAACTGATTTTGACTCAGCTCCTGACGCTGGGTTTCGAAAGCATCCCAAAGCTGTACAAAGGACAGGAAATCTGACTGCTCATGCTGCCACTGGCGATGTTTTTCATCCGCTGCCTGACGCTTTTCCACCGGGCGTTCGCGCGGATCCTGTACGGCCAGGGCGGCGACAATAACTAATAATTCACGCGCGCTACCATTATCTGCCCCGGCCAGCAACATTCGGCTCAGTCGTGGGTCCAGCGGCAATCGTGAAAGGGCTCGCCCCAGTTTGGTGACCCTGCCCTGACCATCGACGGCCTGCAGCTCCTGTAATAGCTTGTAACCATCATTAATCAGGCGCGGATCGGGCGGATCTACAAAAGGAAACTCGCGGATATCACCAATACGCAACTGCAACATTTGCAGGATTACTGCAGCCAGGTTGGTACGCAGAATTTCCGCATCGGTAAATTCCGGACGCTGCGCAAAATCCCGCTCTTCATATAAGCGTACACAGACACCGGCACTGACGCGGCCACAGCGGCCGGCACGCTGGTTGGCACTGGCCTGGGAAACCGGCTCTATGGGCAGTCGCTGAATTTTACTGCGATAGCTGTAACGGCTGACGCGTGCAGTACCCGGGTCGATCACATAGCGAATTCCCGGCACCGTAATAGAGGTCTCCGCCACATTGGTGGCGAGCACAATACGGCGGCCTTTATGGCCGTGAAAAACTTTGGCCTGCTCCGCCAGACTCAAACGCGCATAAAGGGGCAATACCTCCAGCTGGGCAATCTGCGCATCCCGCAGGGCCTTGGCACATTCACGGATTTCCCGCTCGCCACTCATAAATACCAGTATATCCCCGCCGCGCCGGCTGCTGGATTTTTCCTCGTGCAGTAACTCCCCTACCGCAGTTACGACCTGTTCATTGAGATCCGCATCACTGTCCACGGCCGGGCGGTAATGAATGTCCACCGGATAGGTCCGGCCAGATACCTCGATAATGGGCGCATCATCAAAATGTCGGGAGAATTTCTCCAGGTCGATAGTGGCCGAGGTAATGATCAGTTTCAGGTCTGGACGCCTGGGCAGGATAGTTTTCAAATAGCCCAGCAGAAAATCAATATTGAGACTGCGCTCATGGGCTTCATCGATAATCAGCGTGTCATATTTATTTAACAGTGGGTCACGCTGAATTTCTGCCAGCAGAATACCGTCTGTCATTAGTTTGACATGGGTATGCTCAGTACTGTGATCGGTAAAACGCACCTGGTAACCGACTGATTCCCCCAAGGGCTGCTGCAATTCCTCGGCGATTCGATTAGCCACAGTGCGAGCGGCAATCCTGCGCGGCTGGGTGTGGCCAATCTGGCCGTAAATCCCCCGCCCCAGAGACAGGCAGATTTTCGGTAACTGGGTGGTTTTACCAGAACCGGTTTCACCGGCAATAACTACAACCTGGTGCTTTTCGATCAACCCGGCGATTTCATCACGCCGCGCTACCACGGGCAGTGCTTCCGGCCACTGCACGTCCGGTAGCTTTCGCCGACGCTCTTCCACCAGGGCTTCAGACGCTTGTAACTGTTGTTCCAGCTGGGCCAGCATTCGATCGACCGGCTTGCCCTCTTTCTGGCGCCGGCGCACGTTCTTCAGGGTTCTGCGCAAGTCAAAACGATCCCTACCCATACAGGCCGGGATACGGGTTTGCAGCGCTCCCACAACTTTTTCTGCTTCGGTGTGACTCATAATTCGTACAGCAATGGCAAACGCGGGATTATAACCCCTGGATACGATAGGGCTATCAAACCTTACTGTGGCGCTCATCTATACTGGAGCAGATAGAGGTCAATTTTAGAAGCACCATTGCGCCTCAGGGTCACACCTTGCGAGCGGTACTATGCAAGAGATCAAGCCCAAGCCCCCCTCCAGCGCCGGGCAGCTGTTTGGCCATCCCAAAGGCCTGTTTCTGCTGTTTGGTACAGAAATGTGGGAACGCCTCAGCTACTACGGTATGCGCGGTATTTTTGTTTTCTACCTGACCTCCACGGCCACCGCTGCAGTATTCGGCTGGGAGCAGCTCACCGAGACCGAATTACAATCCAAAGCCCTCAGCTACCTGGGATGGTACGCGATGCTGGTCTACCTGACTCCAATTATCGGCGGCTGGATGGCGGACAACCGCTGGGGACAACGCCGCTGCATTATGTTCGGCGGCACCCTGATGATGCTGGGACAATTCTCCCTTGGCTTCCCCCACGCCTGGCTGCCCAATGGCAGTGAGATCTATATGCTGTGGCTGGGACTGGCCCTGCTGATTATCGGCAATGGTTTCTTCAAACCAAATATTTCCACCATGGTCGGAGACCTCTACGAAGAGGGAGATCACCGTCGCGATACGGCATTTACCATTTTCTATATGGGCATAAACCTGGGCTCAATCCTCGGTTATTTAGTTGTGGGCTGGGTTGGAGAGAAGGTGGACTACCAGCTGGCCTTCGTCGTTGCAGGAGTTGGCATGTTGTTGGGCCTGCTGCTGCAAATGACCCAGGCCAAGCGCTATCTGGGAGAAATCGGCGTAGAGCCCTCTGCACACCTGGAACTCAAAAACCGGAAACATGAAGAGGCCGAAAAGCATCGTCCCCTGACTCACGAAGAGCGAGACCGTATAAAGGTCATATTGGTACTTGGTGTTTTTATAGTGATTTTCTGGGCCGGTTTTGAGCAGGCTGCCGGCTCAATGAACTTGTTTGCCAAATATCGCACCGACCTAAATATCTTGGGATGGGAGATTCCAGCCAGTTGGCTACAGATGGTGAATCCCATATTTATCATTATCCTCGCGCCGATTATGGCCAGCATCTGGATAGGAATGGGAGATAAGGAACCCAGCTCGCCAGCCAAGTTCAGCCTGGGGCTGGTATTTCTTGGTATCGGCTTTATTTCAATGTGTGGAGCAGCATTACAAATCGGAGACTCTACAACCATAAAAGCAAGTATATGGTGGCTGGTGTTTGCCTATATTTTTCACACTATCGGTGAACTGTGCCTATCACCTATCGGGCTTTCAGTAGTCACCAAATTATCCCCTCTACGCTATTTATCCTTAATGATGGGGCTTTGGTTTGCCTTTATTGGTATTGCTAACAAAGGAGCGGCGGAAATTGGCAAGTTGGTGGGAGTGTCCGGCCCTCTCGCTACTTTTGGGGGCGTAGCCCTGGTTGCCATTGTTGCAGGAATTATCCTGTATCTCATTCGCGAGAAACTGGTGGATTGGATGCATGGCGCGGAGGAGGTGCACGCCACAGTAGGAGAAACCACTAAAGAGGAATTAAGTATCACCGCCGATCACGACGGTGTGCCCCCGAAACACTTTAGCGGCAATGATAAGTAAGAAGTGATCAGGCGGTTCGGACAGTGCCGCCTGACTTGAAAGATATTACTGCAGCATCAGCGCCCTTTTACCAGATAGGCGATCGCCCTATCCAACCCCGCCAAAGTCATCGGGTACATGTGCCCATCGACCAAACGCTGTGTCATTCCAATACTGGGGGTGTATTGCCAGTACTCCTCACCGACAGGGTTTAACCAGACCAGGTTACTGTAGGTATTCGTAATTCGCTCCATCCAGGCAGCACCGGGTTCCTCATTCATATGCTCGACACTGCCATAGCGGCTGGTAATTTCGTAGGGCGCCATAGAGGCATCGCCCACAAAAATAACTTTATAGTCTTTGGCATAAGTACGCAGTACTTCCAGCAATGAAGTGTTTTCACTGAAACGACGCTGGTTGTCTCTCCAAACATGCTCATAGACAAAGTTGTGGAAATAAAAATACTCCAGGTGCTTAAATTCGGAGCGGCAGGCTGAAAACAGTTCTTCACAAACCCGTACGTAGGGGTCCATGGAGCCCCCTACATCAAAAAAGATCAATACTTTTATCGCGTTGTGCCGCTCCGGAACCATCTGGATATCCAAAAGGCCCGCATTGCGTGCTGTGGAGGAAATTGTGTTATCCAGGTCCAGCTCTTCAGCAGCGCCGGTGCGGGCAAATTTTCGCAGCTTGCGCAGGGCGACCTGGATATTACGAGTACCCAGGCTGACACTGTCATCCAGGTTCTTAAACTGACGCTTCTCCCACACTTTGGATGCCGAGCGGTTGCGGCCCTTACCCCCAACCCGAATTCCTCCCGGGTGATAGCCGCTGTTACCAAAAGGACTGGTGCCACCGGTACCGATCCAGCGGTTGCCGCCACTGTGGCGCTTCTTCTGCTCTTCAAGGCGCTTTTTGAATTCCTCCAACAGTTTTTCCAGACCACCGAGGCTTTGGACCTTAGCCTTTTCCTCTTCCGTGAGCTGTTTCAGGAACTCTGCACGGAGCCAGTCATCCGGGATCATCTGCTCGACAATATCATCCAGTGTTTCCAGGTCTTTAAAATAAGACTCAAACGCGCGATCGAATTTATCGAAATGCTTCTCATCCTTCACCAGGCAAACTCGGGCCAGGAAGTAAAATTCCTCCAAGTCTGCAAACACCAAACGTTGCTGCAAAGCTTCGAGCAAGGAAAGCAGCTCGGTAATGGATACCGGTAATTTATAGCGGCGTAAATTTAGAAAAAAGCCAATCAGCATAGTAATTCGCAGTCAGCATAGGAAAATAGGGTTGCAATCGAACCAACCGATGAAACTTCAGGAAGAGCATATCCTCTCCCTGAAACACAGCGATTCACCAATTAACGATTATCTCGACGCGCCATAAACGCAAGACGCTCCAGCATATGAACATCTTGTTCATTTTTCAGCAGGGCTCCGTAGAGAGGAGGGATCGCACTGCTGTTATCACGGTTTTTCAAGACTTCTTCGGGAATATCATCTGCCATCAACAATTTCAGCCAGTCAATCAACTCCGAAGTAGAGGGCTTTTTCTTTAGGCCTGGCACTTCCCTCAGCTGGAAGAAGATGTCCATCGCCTCTGCCACCATCTGCCCCTTTATATCCGGGTAATGCACGTCAACAATTTTGCGCATGGTGTCACGGTCGGGGAAGCTGATGTAATGGAAAAAACACCGGCGCAAGAAAGCATCAGGCAACTCTTTCTCATTATTGGAGGTAATAATTACGACGGGACGCTGCTTGGCTTTGATGGTTTCGCCGGTTTCATAGACGAAAAACTCCATGCGATCCAGCTCTACCAGCAAGTCATTGGGAAACTCAATATCTGCCTTGTCAATTTCATCAATCAGCAGTACTACACGTTCCTCAGCCGCGAAAGCCTCCCACAGCTTACCGCGCTTGATGTAATTGCCAATATCATGGACTTTATCCACTCCCAGTTGGGAATCCCTCAGGCGTGACACGGCATCATATTCATACAAACCCTGCTGTGCCTTGGTAGTGGACTTAATATGCCACTGGATCAACTTCATGCCGAGGCTCTGCGCAACCTGCTCCGCAAGCAAAGTTTTGCCGGTGCCCGGCTCGCCTTTGATCAGAAGGGGACGCTGCAGGGTGACCGCTGCGTTTACCGCCATCTGCAGGTCTTCAGTAGCTACATAGCTGTCGGTACCGGTAAATTTCATGACTACTCCAATCCTGTATTCGCCGCTATCTATCTGATTTAGCGAATGATAATTGAACAACAGGGCAGGAGGCGAGGCGGGAACGACCAAATTGGATGACCAGCTTGAGTAGGCTGAGCGACTGCTTATGCAACCGGGGTCAAGCCATCTGGGTACTACGGCGATGTACCACCTGTCTTCCCTTACTGGTGATGTACCAGCGGATTCCCAAGTGACTATGAATCTTACCGACCATCTCCAACACTAACAGGCTATTTAAGGCGCGGGCGACAGAATTGGTCTCCATACCGCTGTCTTGCACCATTCCTGACAGGGAGCGAAATACACACTCACCACTATTAAGGAGGTTGAGCACTTGCAGGGCATTCTCATCCAGCTTACGGATCTGGTTAAAATCCAGCACTGGCCCCTGCTCCAGATCCCCTTCAATTTCATGCTCCAATAACGGCATCATCTCGAGCTGCATTGTACGCAGCTCCTGCTCAAGGTTCTCAACCCTGGCCCGGGCAATACTGGCGTCCCGTAACTGACGACGTGCAGCATTAAAAACGAACATACGCGAGGCAATGGCAGCCAGTAAACAATAGCCGGTGAAAATCAGCAGGCGCGATGGATCCCCCTGGATCTCGATCAAGAGGTCACTTTGAGTGAATTTGAGGAAAATTGGCACTATCAAGGCACCGCACAAGCCCATAATCAGGCAACGTGCAAGACCGGCCGGATCCTCCTCTGTAAACAGCATCTGATAGTAATTCACCAACCCGCCAAGAATGCCCGAAACCAGCATTACCGCGGTAAGAATCAGCAGGTGGTCGAGCATCAGGATTCCTCAGACGTCAATGGCAGCCTCCGCCAACTTACAAGGACGGAATAATGTGCCAATTGCACTTCTTCAGTATTTTTCTTTAAGTCCGGCCATCAAGCTGCCAGCATAGTGAATTTTCGAATTGCTTACGGACATTCCAAGCCGCATTTTCTATATGGCTACGCCCTTATTCAACGTCGAAAATTGAACCGACTAGCATGGCCTCACGCCAAGCCTGCAGGCAGCCTAATAGATATAGCAGCTGTCACCGGATAGAGAACTCCGGAGCAGAGGATACGGCGCCTTTGATCCAATGGGGAAAGGTAGTTCGCAGAAGAAATATTTGGGTCGACTATTAACTGGCTAGATGCAAGAAAGGCTAATAGGCAATTATTTGTCCACCAGCCCTTAAAAGTGATCGCTAACTAAAAAAAGTCTGGTCTCTGGCGGTTACTGCTCATTAAAGTAAGGATCATCATCAAAGCGACTGCGTCGATCGCGCCGAAAGCGCAGCAGCAGTGTGACAATCCCCCAAAAAACCATCACAGCCAAAGCTCCGCCAGCGGAAAAAACCAGATTTGCGGTGACCTCCGGCGCTGCGCCATTTTCTTCAAAAAGCATCTGATAAACAAAGAGAGGTAACACTGGCATCGCCACTGATTCAGCAACAGGTACCTTTACCGGCACTAACAATACCGCTGCAAAGATTAATAAAAGAGTACGGCGCAACCAGCTCCAGCGCCAATTGCGCATAAACCACCAGCCCGCCAATAACAGCACCAGAGTCGACGCCGTGTAAACAATCCAGGCAAGTTGAAAATCTTCTGACATTTTTACTTTCTTCTCTAAATCCTCATCGCCTCCCGCAAGAACATCTGGAGGCATCCTCTCAATCAACATCAACCCAGGTAACGATATGCTCTTCCATATCATCCGGGTGCACCAGCTCCTCACTTACGACTCTGCCACGAACTGAAATACCGGCCTTATGCACCGACTCTGTGTCCCCACTAATCAGTGGATGCCAATCCGGTAGAGAGCGCCCTTCTGACAGGCAGCGGTAAGCACAAGTACTCGGCAACCAGCCGAACTCTGGAACGTCCTCTACTTGAAGCTGTATACAGCCAGGCACCAATACTTTACGCCGGCTGTACTGGCTACAGCGACAGGAATATGTATCGAGCAGTCGACAGGCGACGTTGGTACTATATACCTCTCCCGTCTCCTCATCTTCGAGACTATGTATACAGCAGCGTCCACAGCCATCACAAAGCGCCTCCCACTCGGAAGCATTCATTTGTTCAAGGGTCTTACGCCGCCAAAAAGGCACTTGAGCCATTTCAGTCTCAGCGTTGCAGCTTACTGTTCTTCAATGCGATTTCACTCATTTCAGAATCAGCTACCGGCGGCATTTGTAAATAGTAACCTCGCGCACGCACATCCTGCAGGACCTTGTCAGCATTTGCGCGCGCCAGTTTACGCTCCGGGGTTAACAACATGGTAGTCAGGTGCTGAGGGCTGCCAAATAGCTCCAGTAGATTTTCAGGCACCCGCGCAGTTCCCTCACGTTTATCCACGTACAGGTACATTTCCTCTTTTTTGGGACTGCGGTATATATCACATAAAACTTTCACTTATAGTTCCTCTTTGCGCAGCTGGCGCAATACATCAAGCAGAGGCTCGCCCACAACCTTTGCCCGCCAACCACACATGCGCCCTTGTAGCTCCGGCTTGCGGGCCTGCACCAGAGTCTCTAGCTCCTTCTTGCGGATAAGGATTTCAGCTGGCAGGCCCTCGCGTTCAGCAATTATGCTGAGATGTTGGCGCAATTGTTTGAGAACCTCTCCCTGCTGGCGATTGAGGGGCTGCGGTAGGCGTGCTGGCATATCGCTCCGCTGTACAGCCTGGGAAATCACCTGCAACAGACTGTCCCCATGCTCCCTGAGGGCGCGACCTTCAAACCCAGCCTGACTCAGAGCACCTTTATGCCGCGGTAACAGCTGGGCCAGGGCCATACAGATATTTTCTTTGAGCAGATGATTACGCGGCATGTTTAGTACCCGTGCCTCGCGCTCACGCCAGGCACAGAGGTCTTGAAGAGCCGCCAGCTGCTTGCCACGCAGGCGCCATGCCCCCTTTACTTTCTTATAATAGAGTTCCGGCGCCTGTGGACTACGCGCAGCAATTACCAGTGCAGCGCAATCCTCTTGAAGCCATCCTTCCCGGCCATATCCCTCTAGTCGCTTCAGTAAAACACCATAAAGCACTGGCAACCAAGCGACATCAAGAGCTGCATAACTCTGTTGTGCCTCACTCAGTGGACGCTGCAGCCAGTCAGAGCGGGTCTCACTTTTCGGTAATTCAATATTCAATAACTCGCGAACAGTAGCCGCATATCCCAGGCCCGCCCCCATGCCACTCATAGCAGCTGCAATCTGGGTATCGAAAATCGGCTCAGGAACGGCTCCCAACAGACATTCCAGGGTTTCCAGGTCCTCGCTGCAGCTATGCATGATTTTGGTCACAGCCGCATCCAGGAGTAAATCCCTCAGAGGCTGAAGGTCTTCAATAGCTAGATTATCGATCAAGTAACAGTACTTCCCATCCCCTACCTGCACCAGGGCTGGCTGAGGGTAAAAGGTACGACTGCGCATGAACTCAGTATCCAGTGCTACCGCGCGCTGCCGGCGCCACTCGGTACACAGGGCAGCCAGCTGCTCGCTGCTATCCACCCAGCGCGGAGTGGTATCTATCTCAACCATCGGTATCACTCAACAGAGGGGAAAAAAGATGTGCGGCTGTTAAAGGCATGAGCCAGAGTTCCGCCGTCGATATATTCCAGTTCTCCTCCAATGGGAACCCCGTGAGCGATGCGGCTTACCGCTACACCATGCGCCCTTGCACGCTCAGCTATATATTGCGCCGTTGCCTCACCTTCGACCGTCGGGTTGGTCGCTACAATTAATTCCTGCAGGGACTCACTGGCGAGGCGTTGCTCCAGCAAATCTACTCCCAGGTCCGCTGGCCCTACACCATCAATTGGGGAGAGATGGCCATGCAGTACAAAGTAACGGCCATGATAATTGCCAGCCTGCTCTATCGCCAAAACATCTGCGGGGGTTTCCACTACACATAGGGACGTTTGCTCGCGACGACTGTTATTACACAGCGCGCAAATAGTTTCCTCTGTGAGTGTCCGGCACTGGTTGCAGCGGCCAACCTTTTCCACTGCCTGCGACAGGCTCTGCGCCAAAAGCACTGCAGCATCGCGATCCTTTTCCAGTAGGTACATCGCCATGCGCTGCGCAGACTTGGGCCCAACACTAGGCAGGCAGCGCAATGCGCGAATCAGTTCTTCGATCAGGGGACTAAACATAAAACTCTAATTAGATGGGATGCCCGGCTATCAGAACGGGAATTTAAAACCCTCGGGCAGATTAATACCCGAAGCAAGATCGCCAACCTGCTGCTTTTGCAGCTCCTGAGCCTTTTCTTCAGCCCTGCGCACCGCATCATTGACTGCCGCCGCAAGTAAGTCTTCAAGCATTTCTTTATCTTCAGTAAGCAACGAAGGATCAATTTCTACTGATGTCACATCGTGACGGCCATTCATAGTGACTTTAATCAGACCCGCACCAGCCTCACCACAGACACGCAGGTCACTTAACTCCTGCTGGAGCTTCTGCATCTTTTCTTGCATGTCGGCTTGCATTTTCTGGGCCTGCTGCATCAAATCGCCCAAACCTTTCATAAGTAACCTCTATTCCTGTTTCATGTAACCACCCAAATAAAAACCGGGCATACAATATTGTATTAATCTGCTTCGACTAGCGATTCGACGGAGTCTGGCAGTAACTGCGCATTTAACTCGGCCTGTAGCTCCTGAACCAAAGGATCAGTAGTCAGCGCTTCACGGGCAGCGACAAGGCGAGCCTCACGGGTCGCGGCTGCCAAACGCGCAGGTGTGCCGCCTTGCACCGAGCCAACCTGGATCTGCGCCACCACCGGCTGCTGAAAGAAGTCTCCAAGCAGATCTCCGAGACGCCTCTGATGCACATCGTCATAGAGGCTGCTATAGGATTCATCCAAGGTAAAGGACAGTATATTGTCCCGGCGCCCCACAAGCTCAAGGTGCTGGGCGATAGAATGCAGTATCCCGCTGATTCCCAGTTGCTGGTACATCGCCGGCCAACTGCCTGGAGTGAGCGCATCAAGGCGCGCTTTTGGCACCTCGGTGGCTACCACTGCTGGCCTCTGCTGCGGCTGTGCGGGAACTACCGGGGTCGACTCCACTTCCGCTACACGCTGTCGAAGCTCAGCCAAGACATTTTCACGGGGGCTCGGCGATGACACTCCTGCTTCGATCTCGGGAGAGGGTAGCTCCTCATCCACACGGCCCGGAGTGATCTCGGACTCAGGTATGTCCGGCTCCGCAGGCTCTCCTGCAACCTTCAGCACCGGTTGTTCTTCTGCTTGAACTGGCTTCAACTGTTCCCCGGAAACAGGTATCACTTTATCCGCCGCAACCTCTGGCTGTAGCGAGGTCAGTTCAGACTTTTTTGCCTCGGCATCCTCCCGTACTATTGGGGAGCTAGATTGTAATTCTACCTTTTCAGGAATGCCCTGCCCTTCCCGCTCATTCACGGGAAGTGCCTTCCTGGGGATATCCGCTACCCCTTGGGGGCGGAATGCCAACATACGCAGCAACGCCATTTCGAAACCACTTCGCGGGTCTGGGGCCAGAGGCAAGTCGCGGCGGGCATGTAGAGCCATCTGGTAATAAAGCTGTATATTTTCCGGGGCTATTTGAGCCGCAAGAGTCTTCAGCCGCTCCCCATCCCCAAGAGAATTATCCATCGATTGAGGTAAAACCTGGGCGACTGCCAAGCGATGTAGGTTATCTGCAATCTCCGCTAACGCAGCGCCGTAGTCGGGTGCCTGTTGGGACAGCTCTGCAACCACCGCAAACAGCGCTACGGCATCCTCATCAGCCAGAGCTTGGAGTAACTTCCACACCAGCCCGGTATCAATACTACCGAGCATACCTCGAACCTCAGCCTCACTAATTTTTCCGGCTCCGAAAGCGATCGCCTGATCGGTAAGACTCATGCCATCTCGCATACTGCCGTCCGCAGCGCGCCCAAGGTGCCAGAGGGCCCCCTCTTCAAAAGGTACCTGCTCCTGCTCCAAAACAAAGCGCAAATGCTCAACCACCCGTTCAGGACTCATATTCTTTAGTTTGAATTGCAGGCAGCGGGATAGCACAGTGACCGGCAGCTTTTGCGGATCTGTTGTGGCGAGAAGAAACTTCACATGAGGAGGGGGCTCTTCCAAGGTTTTCAACAGGGCGTTGAAGGAGCTATTGGAGAGCATATGGACTTCATCAATCAGGTAAACTTTATAGCGCCCTCTTGTCGGAGCATATTGAACATTCTCCAGCAGTTCACGGGTATCCTCTACCTTGGTGCGAGATGCCGCGTCCACTTCAATTAGGTCAACAAAGCGACCATCAGCAATCTCCATGCAAGTGTCACACTTGCCGCAGGGCTCAGAGCTGACACCCTCTTCACAGTTCAAACACTTGGCTAGAATTCGGGCTATGGTGGTCTTGCCCACCCCCCGGGTACCGGCAAATAGGTAAGCGTGATGCAGGCGGCCGTTGTCCAGGGCATTGATCAGTGCCTGGAGTACATGCTCCTGCCCTACCATCTCCCGAAATAGCCGTGGGCGCCACTTACGTGCCAGTACTTGATAGCTCATCCAGTCTCCGGTGCTCGGCACACCTCTGCAAAATCGATCATCGTGCGCCACTTGCGCGGGCGCCATTATACCGGCATAGGCGCCTACGCATAGCCGGTCACCAACAGCAACCTAAAGAGATCGATCGTGCCACTCGTAGCCAAAGCAATGCTTGTGTTATAACTGTGCGCCAACTCGCACTTAGAACAATCAGTCCATAACTACAGCGAGTTTGGTACGGGGATCACGATAAGTAATGAATAAGGCCAGGAAGACGCTTCTGGAAAAGCTGTTTGCCGAGCACGGCCAAGCCCTGGTACGGTTTGTTGCACGCATTGTTAAAAGTCCAGATGATGCCGAAGATATCGCACAACACGCCTACCTGCGCCTGCAAAAACTCAGCGACGAAAAGGAACTGGACAACCCCCGCGCTTACCTCTATCAAATTGCCAACAACCTGGCTGTCGATCAACTGCGCCGGGGCAAGCTGCATGTGGAATATATCAATCAGCAAGTTCCCTTTGATGGGGAGCCCCACAGCGATGATCACGCTGACCATCAATCCCCGGAAAGGGTTCTCGCAGCACGTCAACAGCTTCAGTCCATCTACGAAACCATGGATAAACTGCCACTCAAATGTCGCCAGGCCTTCCTGCTACATAGAGCCCGCGGGCTTTCCTACAGTGAAATTGCACGAGAAATGAATATTTCGGTCAGTAGTGTGGAGAAATATATTCTACAGGCTCTAAAAGCCTGTAGAAAGAAGGTCGACTAAATCTCTGCGATCCCCCAAGAATTCAAAATTTTGTTGAGGGGGGAATCTGCTCAGCCGTCTCAGAATGCAAGGAAGATACTTAAAGCTTGAACAACCCTGCCAATCAGGGCACTTTCAGAATATTTTGCTGACAAAGTGATCGAGTACATTGTGATTATTTCGCAAATGGAAAGTTTGAGCCGCATGCATCACACAAATCAGCGGAATTTGAGTAAGATGCACCACAAATTTAGGCACGACAGTCTCACTGAATAGCCAGAAACACGAAATATCAGAGCAAGCATGAATATCAACGCACAACAAAACTTAAGCGAAGAAAGCCTGGATCAGGCCTGCGCTTGGGTTGCGCGCTTACGCTCTGATGTCGTCAGTAAAGCTGATAAGCGTGATTTTGCAGTTTGGCTGTCCGGGTCGAGTGAGAACCACCAGGCCTTTGAGGAAATTGCAGAGCTATGGGGTGACCTAGGTGCACTTGCACATATGCCGGTTGACCAGCTCTTCCCAGAAAGCACTCCAGCGCCACAAATAGCTGATTCTACTCACGAAAGAAAGCAAAATTTTGGGACCTCGAAGAAGTCAATGCGTAGCAGTTGGGGTATGCCGCAGTGGATCCTCAGTGGTGGGCTAGCTACCTGTGGCGTATTTCTCGCTGCCCTGGTCGGTTTAGAGTGGCTTAATACAGGAAAACCCAAGCAGGAAGTCTATACCACCGAACTTGGTGAGATTCGAACGATAAACCTAGCTGATGGGTCAGAAATAAAACTAAACTCCAACAGTAAGCTGCTTATTAACTACAGCCGAAACGAAAGGCAGACCCAACTAATTCGCGGTGAAGCCTTCTTTGAAGTTGCCCGACAAACTTCCCGACCATTCACTGTCTCAGCCGGCGGTGCCAATATTCGCGTACTTGGGACGGAGTTTAATGTAGAGCTCAACCCGGAGAGCACCAGGGTGTCTGTCACTGAAGGTACAGTATCAGTAAGCGAGGCAGAATCCAGCCCCGGACTGGCCCCAGAGTCGGTAAAATTAACCAAAAACCAGAAAGTTAGCATTACTGATCGAGGCCTTGGCGAAGTCCGTAGGACCTCTCCCGAGGAAGTAACTGACTGGACCCGCGGCCTTCTCGTTTTTGAGAAAACTCCACTAAAAGAGGCCCTAGAGGAGTTAAATCGTTATCTTTCGGTACCTGTAGCTGCCACTCCACAAGTAGAGGGGCGTCTGGTTTCTGGTACTTTCGCCGTTTCTGACCCTGATAATACCCTAGAGGCCATTGTAACAGCCTTACAACTTCAGCAAGACCGCAGTAACTCTAACCTGACTATCTTGTCCCCAAAGCACAACTAGGTTATAACCGTCTTAATTTGGCGGTTGTTTATTGTGCAAATTACAATTTGCCGCCCACTAATAAAATAGTAACAAGTACTTCAGTGCCAGCTATGGCACTGAATACAATAAACACGGGCACCCTCTTTGAAGCTAAAGCACTGGGCTTTTTTCTCTCTGGCTTTGCTGCTACCAAATACTGGTACAGCTGATGCCGCCTGCCCAGAACCCAAAATCCAACTACCAGCAGGGTCGCTTCCCCAGGCCCTAATATCATTAGGCCAACAGTGTAAGATCTCCGTTCTGGTGCAAACCTCATCTGCATCCCGCTATGCGGTACCCAAGCAGACCTTGACAAGTGATGATGGCCAATTCGAACCCATACTACAGCAGTTATTGCGGGACCTTCCATTCACCTACCAGCGCATTGGCCCAAGCTCTTTTGCGATAACACCTAACAAAGAGCAGTCACCAGACCCCTTAGGCACAACCATTCTCCCAACAGAGGAAGTCACTGTTACAGGACAAAGTCTGACGGGCAGCCACCTGCGTCATTACCAGCTTGATAGTTACGCCCCTATCGACCGACTTTCCCGAGAGCAACTTGAGCTTACAGGGGCGCAAACAATTGCGGGCTTATTAAAATTCTTACCGGCAGTATCCGGCAACTCCACCAGCACATCAGTCAGCCAAGAAGACAACGGCACGGCAACAGTATCATTACGCGGCCTACCTGCGAGCAATACCTTAGTCCTGATCAATGGCCGCCGCATCATAGGAGATGGATTTAACGGTGAGGCTACAGACCTCAACACCATTCCCCTGTCTCTGGTTGAGCGCGTTGAAATCCTAAAAGACGGCGCATCAGCTATCTATGGATCAGATGCAATTGCCGGGGTTATCAATATCATTCTCCGCAAGGACTTCGAGGGACTCTCTGTCGATAGCTACTACGGCCAAGCATATGAAAATGACCGCCAGACTGAATCCCACCACCTAACCTGGGGACGGCAAGGGGAGCGCAGTCACCTGATGATAGGCTTGGCACACTATCGACAGGGATCGGTGATGAGCCGCGATCGCAGCCTGTCAGAGTCAGCGGATAGCCGCGGGGATGGCGGTACAGATAAACGTTCATCTGCAATTCCTGAAGGCTTTATTGCTTTAGGCAGAAATCAGGTACTTACCAACGCCCCAAGTGGGAGCTACCAGGATTGGTCTCTTGAGGAGAGGTACAACTACAATGACTACACTTCTGCAATAACCCCTGTCGAAAGTAACTCCGGCTATATATCCACCAGCTTCGATTTAAGTGAGAACACTCAGCTTTTTGCAGAAATAATGGGACTGCACACCTCAGCAGAAGCCACCAACGCTCCCACCCCGGTATTCACCCGCTTTGATAATGGTGAATTGACTATAACAGCAGACAACATCTACAACCCTTTCAATCAAGATGTCATTGACGTCCGGAAACGAATCATTGAACTAGGGCCCCGCATCCAAGAGAACCATGCAACAACCTGGCGTTTTAACGGAGGCCTGAAAGGTGTACACAATGAGTGGCAATGGGAACTCGGCGCAGCTTTTCACCATACCGACAGAACCGAGAAAATCAGTAACTTAATCGATCCTTTTGCTCTCTCCCTGGGGCTAAAGGGGCCTGATGTTTGCAGCACAAATAACGGCTGTACCCCTGTAAATCTTCTAGGTCCAAGTGGCAGCATCAACGAGGAGCAACTGGACTTCATCCGTGACCAAAGCTCCACCCGGAACCATTCACGCATGGAGTCACTAACCTTTGTCTCTGATGGTGCACTAGGGCAAATAAAATCAGGGGAAATACTAGCAGCAGGGGGTATTGAAATTCGACACGAGGGCTTAACCTCAAACTCCAATGACAGCATGGAGCTTTCATTCATTGGAGGCTATACACCTGGCTCAGCTAAAGGGTCCCGTACCATCAGAGAAGCTTTCGCAGAAGTTTCGATACCCATACAAGAAAGTAAACTATGGCTAGATGGCGCAGTAAGACTTTCCGACTACAGTGACTTTGGCAGTACTCATAACCCTAAGTTAGCTATTCGCTGGCACCCTACAGAGAGCCTGCAACTGAGAGCCAGTTTTACTACAGGGTTTAGGGCCCCAACTCTTACCGATATGTACCAGCAGGGTTATCAGAGTCAGGAGTTTATCTTAGATCCATGTACGGGTCAGAATGCAGACAGACTAATTGGATGCTTAAAACAATCAGACAGCGCTCGAATCCAATACCTAACTGAGTTTGGTGGTAACCCCAACCTGAAGCCAGAGACATCAAAAAGCCTCTTCGCCAGTCTCAGCTGGACCCCAAGTCAACTTGAAGGTCTTAACGCAACTATTGAGTTCTACGACATACGACAAGAAGAAGTGATCGGTGCTAGTCCGCAGTTTTTAGTCGAGCAAAATGCTTACATGGGAACCTTTGATCAAAAAGTTATTAGGGATGAAAATGGTGAAATTACAAAAATCTTAGCCACGCGTATCAATAAAGGAAGCCGCCATATAAGAGGCTACGACATTGCCCTCCGCCAAGTGGTAAATCCAGAGGGTATCGGCCAAGTTAGCTTTGCTCTGAACCTGAGCCACATGCTGCACTACCTAAACCAAAGTGCCCCGAGCTTGCCTGAGGAAGACTTAGCAGGATTATTTGTAAATACTGCAAAGGGTGGAGCGGGATCTCTTCCCGACTGGAAAGCTAATGCAGGGATTTATTGGACTGGAAATCAATGGGAAGCCGGATACACTGTACACTTCGTAGGAGAAATGAGGGAGTCCTATGTTGAGGGTAATGCATTTGTAGATCGAAAAATTAATAGCTGGTCTACACACGATTTACAATTTGCCTTCTCTGTCGCATCAAATTATAAACTTTCATTTGGAATAAGAAACCTGTTCGACACCGCCCCTCCTCTTACTATTACCGCTACAGATAATAATTTTGACTATCGCACATATGATTTAACTGGCCGGTTTTTATTTGGTAATATTTCATTCAAATTCTGACTTATAGCCAGCCTCCCAGTTACGTACCAAGATGCAATTCACTACGCCTCCAGAAGAACACCTTCCCCTGAAGCATCAACCGACAACCTAATAGAAGAATTAGATAGCATTACAATACGAATCACCCTAACCCATTGCTATAACGCTATTAAAATAACCTCAACAGCCCTGATTAGGATCGAAAATTTAAGCCCACAATTTCATGACCAAGTATATTAAACTCAATTCAAGGCTAGTATACATCCCACACTTACAACCTTTCCCTTACCCAAAAAAGTGTGAAATCTACATCAGATAAAACAATAAGCACTTCCTCTTTTATTTAGAACTTAAAGAAAAAGCGAGGAAAACCTAGGTGTCGATCATTAAAGGCAATTCTAACAATTGGCTGGGCACTAATATTCTATCAATCACACCACCGACAAGGAAAAAGCAGGTGTGGGTTCAACCTGTCAAGGCAACACCCTGTTTAATAACCTGCTTTGGTGTCGCAAAATTCAGTGTTTTTCTTGGCCTGCTATTAAGCTCGTTAGCAACTTGATTGAATTTTCTCTGAGTATGCTGCGCCAAGCATGTCTTTTTTGGAAAGTACTGACGGATTAAACTGTTGGTATTCTCATTCGTTCCCCTTTGCCAAGGGCTCTGAGGATCGCAGAAGAAGACAGGAACACCTGTATTTTCCTTAAATTCAGCGTGCTTCGCCAACTCCATTCCTCGGTCCCACGTCAGTGATTGGCAAAGCTCTTTTGGCAGTTTTTAGACCTAGCAACAAGCACCTGGTTCACAGAAGTCGCATCTTTCCCTTTCAATTTAAGAATGATCGTATAGCGCGATTTTCGATCCACAAGCGTGGCGAGATGAGTGTTGTTTGAACCTGACACTAATTCACCCTCCCAATGACCTAAAACACATCGCTCTTGTATCTCCTGAGGACGCTCCCTTATCGATATACCGTTGAAGATGTTGATAGTACCGCGCTCACCTTTACGTGAATGTTGTTTGCTGTGACGAAGACTGTGAGATCGACGCAAATGCTTTACTAGCTTATGATGAAGTGCTGAACGCACATGGAAGTACAGTGTTTTATAGATAGTCTCTGCTGATATCTGCATTGATTCATCAGCCTGATATGTCTTCCTTAACCAACCCGATATCTGCTCTGGAGACCAGTTCAACTCTAATTTTTCCAAAACAAGCTTCTTTAGCCTCGAGTTTTGCTCCAGCAAATACGGCTTGGGACGCCTTGCCATCCGTTTTGTACGGTTGTTTGCGTCTACTGCTTTACAGTATCGTCGCCCCCGATTTCTCTGAATCTCACGCGAGATTGTGGATGGATTCCGATTCAAGGAGCGAGCGATTGCTCGAATACTTTGTTTTGCAGAAAGATCTGCACGTATTTCCTCGCGTTCGGCTAATGTGAGGTGTTGAGGAGATGGCTTTCTGGATATTGGTTTAATTCCGCCAGTATCTCTCAAAACAGTAAAAATGGTTCCTGACTTAGAATCTATGGCATTGGCAATTTCACAAAAGCCAATGCCCTTTTTCCAAGCGTCGAAAATCCACTCCTTTTCTTCTGCTGTAAATATGCGCTTCATTCAATGATCCCCCGATAGGCCATATTCCTACAGGGGTGTTGCACTGATCAATTGAATCTACAGGTACTTAGATTAGGAGAATAAAGTAAAGAAACTCAACCTCAATAAAAAGCGTCACTGAGGCCAATAAATTGATATTGGTTTAGGTTACTTTAAACAACCATGTAGAACTTCGTAGTATTTGACCGATAATCTTTCTAAGAAATTAACAAAAATCAAAGCAATAAAAAGGGGGCTAAAATAGCCCCCTTAATATGATGCTTTAACAGCTCTTAGAACTGATAGGTAACACCAGCCCAGGCGTAGCGGCCCTGGAAGTCGTAAGTGCCGTTCCAATCGCTACCTGAAGTAGTAGACGGTTCACGATCGGTCACATTATCGATACCAGCGGTTAGGCGCATGGACTCATTTACATCCCAGCCTGCTTTCAAATTCAGATAAGTGTGGGAAGGCATGTCCATGTATGGGCTGTGGCCATCACCAATGTACTGAATGTCAGCTCCAAAGTCCCAGTTGTCAGCGTACCAGGTTGCACTGGCAAGGCCGCGCCACTTGGTGTAAGCCTCACTGGTAGTACCAATGTAGTCTACCCGGTCAGTGGTCTGGTCTGTCTGAGAGTTGTACTCTTCGTACTCAAGCAGGTGAGTTGCCTGGGCACGCAGAGCCAATTTACCCGCATCGTAATGGAAGTTCTGAACTACATCGATATCAATACCGCTGGTGTTGATCTCACCGATATTCATCAGGGAGCCTTCCAGATACTCGATCTGGCCACTGTCGCTGCGGCGTACCAGCGTACAAGCTGTAGCGTTGCCATCGCGGTAGCAGTCATCCAGGATTTGCTGTGTATCAGCTGAAGTGATTGCATCCTCGACTTCAATTTTGAAGTAATCAAGGGTGATAGACAGATCTTCAGCAAAAGCCGGGGTCCATACGATACCAGCCGTGAAGCTTGTAGATTCTTCAGGCTGCAGATCTTCGTTACCACCGATGTTGGTTGGTACCTGATTGCCTGCTTGGGTGAAGCCTGCGCCTACCATGCCACAGTTTGCACCCTGCCCATCCTCATTGTTGCTGCTGGTATCACAGGGATCGATGAGGTACTCGTAGCTCTGAGCAGAACCACTATAGAGTTCATAGATACCTGGAGCACGGAATGCAGTGGATAAGCTGGTGCGGAAACGCAGGTTTTCTGTTGGTGCGTATACAGCGCCAAGCTTATAAGTTGCCTGACCGCCAAAGGTGTCATAGTCAGAGTAACGTACAGCAGCGTCAACGGAGAGTTCATCAGCAAACTTGGCACCAGACAGGATTGGCAGGTTGAATTCTGCAAATACCTCAGTTACCGCAAAGTCGCCAGAAGTGGCATCTTGTTGGTTGCTAAAGGTCTCACCAAGTTGAGTTTCTTCACTCGGATTAAACTCACCAGACTCTTTACGATACTCAACGCCCGCAGCAAAACCTAAAGCTCCACCTTGGAACTGAATAGGTTCGATGTCTCCGGTCAAGCTGGCGCCGACATTAAGCATATCGTATTCGTTGTCTTCACGATCGGTGTAGCTGATGTAGTCGATAACTTCACCGCTCATGCCGCCGAGGAACTGGATATCTTCCTCTGCAATACCGCTTACACCATCAAGAATTTCCTGAACTTTCGTCTTGCTGATGGAGTTGCCAACGGTGTTATCACCTTCGTTTCTGCCGTAGCTCACGAACGCATCCCAGCCCCAGCCATTGGAGAAATCACCACGCAAGCCGCCGAGAATTCGGTAAGTTTCAGTTTGTTGCTCAGAGTCGCGGGTACCACCAGCAACCGGGCGTAAGCGCACATCACTGAGGCCGTCTTGCCAGTTTTCACCGTGAGTGGCTTCTGGTTCAGTAGGCTTCAGGTCATCAGGGCTGCCCTGGGCTTCCCACTCTGCAACAGCTGCGTTATATGCCGCGAGCTCAATTTGGTAGGCATCTTCAGCCGCTTGCCAAGCGTCAGACAACTGAGACTGGACTTCTGCTGAAAGATGGTCAGCAGTGATGTTCAGGCCATTGCCTGCGTACATCGGCTGAGCAGCAAGCTGCTGATTGGTAGTTTTAGTGGTGTAAGAACCTTCTCCATAGAATTCGATGGAGTCAGTAATTGAGAAGGTGCCGCTTCCTGTAAAGCTGGTACGTTCCATAGACCCGGACAGCCACATGTACTGGCCAATGTCGTAGGAGGAGTAATCACCAAGCGTTTCACCATCCTCACCAACACTAAAAGCACCGTAGTTGGTGAAAATATTGCCAGTCGGGGACATAGAGCTTTGTAGGCCAGCCCAGTCACGGTCGGTGTAAGCGATCTCATCGCGCTTACTATGAGTAACGTTGCCGATGAATTGTCCGCGATCAAACTCTTTACCGAAAGTGATAGACAGCTCGCCATTCTCTCCGCCACCAGCTTCAGTAGCACCAGCACGGGCATTTATACGCACACCATCGAAAGAGTCTTTCAATACTACGTTGATAACTCCAGCCACAGCGTCAGAGCCGTATACCGCAGAGGCACCATCAGTCAGCACTTCAATCCGGTCAATCATGTCTACAGGGATATTGTTCATATCTACAGCAGAACTCACGCCTGAGCTTGAAGACACAAAGCGGCGACCATTAACCAGTACCAGGGTACGCGCTGAACCCAGGTTACGTAGGTCCACGAATGAAAGACCAGCACCGCCATTATTATCGTTGGCGTTGATACCGGTGGTACCCATGGACGGTAGTTGGTTCAACAGTTCGTCGATGGTGCCCACTCCAGAACGCTGGATGGCTTCTGAGTCAACGAGGGTAATTGGGCCAGTAGTGGACAGTGGGTCACGCGCAATGCGAGAACCAGTAACAACTACTTCTTCAACCTCTGGTCCGGGGACGGATTCCTGGGCGAATACGCCAGTGCTGGCGATCGTGCCCAGTGCTGCAATGGCAACGCTCAGTTTGGTCTTGATCATAGTGGAACCTTCTTATACTTAAGGTACTTAAACTGCTTTTATCTATTAGCATTCTTAAAGAACGTACCTGACTTTAAAGCATTGAAGAGATTTATGGAACTATTGTGACTTTTTTTTGTTCAAGGTTGGCTTGCTTGTGATTAAAAACAAAAAGATATTTAGTACATATACCGTTCGATATCAGATATACATACTTATCTAGCAGTCTAAAATTAGCTTTATATTGCGAAATATAGGGCTTTATTAGTATAAAAACACTTAAGCCCAATGCTATCCAAGATAAGCTGATTGAAGGCTATTTTGGCAAGATTTAGCCCCGGGTTTACTCATATTAGGGGGAGCTTGTGGGGAAATGGGGTGAGAGAGCAAAGGGTCCTCTACCAATTCAGGGCTTATCGATCTCTCTAGAATGAAAACATGAAACTGTATAGCCAGGACTTAAAGAGTCCTCTT
Source organism: Microbulbifer sp. NBRC 101763 (assembly GCF_040371615.1). Lineage (NCBI taxonomy): Bacteria > Pseudomonadati > Pseudomonadota > Gammaproteobacteria > Cellvibrionales > Microbulbiferaceae > Microbulbifer > Microbulbifer sp. NBRC 101763. Next base: position 188,864 of record NZ_BAABQV010000008.1, on the reverse strand, counting down.
GATGAGATTATTCTCAAGGAGGCAGCGATCTGTATCATTATGAACCTATATCACTTACCACACATGACTGACAAACCTCATTACAGTCAGCTCACGCTGCCCCCTAGGCTCAGAACGCACCAGACCAACCTAAAAACCCCTGCTTATTATCACATTCCGACCTCTACCCCCAAAAACCACTAGTGGAAACACACATCAACCAAAAAGATAAAAGCCAAAATTAAAAAAGAGTGCCGCTCACCATGAGAATGATCGAAAATTAAGAGGAACTTCACTTTACGCAATAAATATCGAAAGTTTTTACTTCAAGACCATTAAGAAAGAATCAGTTATTAGAACCAGCCGGTTTTACCATCTTTATTAACATGAGCAATATAGTTCTTAATTAGCCTGCCCCTGAATCGTTCCTTTCTCCGCCTTAGGGTGACCTCAACGATTGGTGGCCTTATAATAGATCCGCCTTTATTTAAGCATTAGCATGGACTTGTTTAAGATAATTGGAAATATCTAATGAGAAAAAAATCACTCATCTCTGTTTTTTTCGGATTGGGGCTACTTATAGGCTGCGCAAGTGAGCAACAACAAGGCCAAAACATTGCGCCATCCAGCCAAAATACAAATGAAGTCGAGAGTAACACCAGCAATCAACTGATTTGTAAATCAAGAGCAATTACCGGCTCCAGGTTTAAGCAAAAAACATGCATGACAGCGGAAGAATGGAAAAGGATGTCTCGCGAGTCATCCAACATGGTAAATAACCAAAATCGTAAAGGGGTTTTAGGCAATCCTGAAGGTGGATAATTTGTACCAACTAAAGTTTTTGGGGCAGAAGCTTCAAAAAAATTGATCATCCACCAAGGCGCTTGTGTAAGCGCCTTTTTTTCAATCATCTGCTGTGGACAACTCAAATGACTAAACCTCAGGCTTCATTTAGTGAATTGCAACAATCCAAAAAGCTCATTAATAAGCACCAATATACAGCAGCTGAGGCTAAATTACTGAGGGTTCTAGAAGACTCTGATAACAACTTGAAAACTTTGGCTCTTGAGGAGCTATACAAACTTACTTTGAGGCTTGGCAGAAAGGATAAGGCCCTAGATCATTTATTTTCTCTTGCTTCAATAAAAAAAAATGACACAAGCTATTGGGCCGAAGCATATAAGCTAGCTCAGTCACAAGGATATAACGATAAGGCTATACAGGCTCTAAACTATTACATCCAACAAACGCCAGAGTGCTCCCCAAACATTGTCTACAACCTCGCATACCATTTAAAAATAGAAAACAGACTTTCAGAATCCTTATCCTTTTACAAAAAAGCTCTGAGCAAGGGGATCTCAAATCCGGAAGAGGTCTACACAAATATCGGGGTCATTTATTCTGAACTAAGACAAGAGGATAAAGCCAAAGACAGTTATCAGCTTGCACTAAATAAAAACAGAGAATATACACCCGCCCTTTTAAACCTTGCCGCTCTGTTTGAAGAACAAGGCGACAAACAGAAAGCAACTAAAATATATCACGAAGCCCTGAAAGTCGATCCAAAATGCAGTTTGGCTCTCGCTCGACTATCATATATGTACCATGCCGACAGCATCCAAGACCCTCGTATAAACAATATAAGAAAAGCCTTAGATTCTGGTAGGCTCTCTAACCTTAACATGGAGGAACTAAATTTCGCACTAGGAAAATTGCTTGATGATTGCCACCAGTATGATGCAGCATTTAAAACTTATTGCGAAGCCAATGCCTTAGGTGCTCAACGAATCCCACCTTACGACCCTAAACTACAGGAGTGGCAAACAAACACACTGAAAGATGTGTTTTTTAAAGATAATTCCATCCCAGAGGGATCAGGGAATAGCAGTATCACTCCAATCTTTATTTGTGGTATGTTCCGTTCAGGCTCCACCCTACTTGAACAAATATTAAGTGGCCACTCTCAAGTCTCCCCAGGTGGAGAAATAAAATTTATACCTGAACAGGTTAAAAAGATGGGAAGCCAATACCCTCCAATCCTGAAGACAAAAAAACAAGACTTTTTCAATAGTTTATCAAAACTCTATATAAAAGAATTAAAAAGACCTGTTCCAATCGAAAAATATATCACAGACAAAAGGCCTGACAACTTCCTCCACATTGGATTAATAAAAAAAATTTTTCCTAAAGCGAAAATAGTATGGACAACAAGAAACTTTTTAGACAACTGCCTATCAATTTTCTTCCAACAAATGGGGCCAGATTTTAATTATTCAGTAAACCTGGAACATATTGCACACTACTACAGCGAACATATTGACTTAATGGATCACTGGAAGAATCTTTTCCCAAATGATATCTATGAAATCAACTACGAGAACCTTGTAACTAATTCTGAAATCACAACTAGAGAACTTCTGAGATTTCTAGAGTTACCATGGGAGTCCAGCTGCCTAGACTTCTCCCAAAGGAAAAATTATGTGAAAACAGCCAGTATTTGGCAGGTCCGCAACCCTCTGTATAGCACCTCTATGGGAAGAAATAATTATTACAGCAAGCATTTAAAAATCTTAAATAAATATAAGAGCTAAATCTATTCTAAAACACCAACAAAAAAGGCGCGGCATATCATGCCGCGCCTTTTAGCTTCTAAATTTAGAAATCCACTGTCAGACCTAAGAATGCATAACGTCCAAGTGCATCATAGATTCCTGGGAAGGTATTACCATTACCAAAAATACTTGAACCTGCATCAGCGGTTAGAGGTGGCTCCTTGTCAAAAACATTATTAATACCACCACGAATGGTCCAATTTTCAGAAGCTGCCCAAGAAGCAGCTAAATCAAAGTAGTCAACTGCATCAAAGTCTGCTTCATTTGCACCGAGATCAGTAACACCACCAATATGGCGCCAACTACCAACCACATCCAAATTCCAAGGGGTAGACCACGTTGTACGTAAGGTGCTTACGAAATCTGGAGTGGGTGTACCACAAGAACTGCCCCAATTACCGGCGCATTCTTCAACTGGCTCGCCTTTAAACTCCTGCTGATCCCACTTTGTGAGGTATGTTGCAATCAAGTTCATATCAATTGCGCCATAGCTTCCAATATCAAAGCCATAGTTTGCATTAATATCAACCCCTTCAGTCTCAAAGTAACCGATATTGACATCTACCGCTGTAATAGCCGCTTCACCAATCCACAAGTTACCATTACCACCGCGGCTAATAGAATCACAGAATCGAGCCTCACCAGTTTCCAGACACTTATTCAAGATGGTTTCTGGCTGAATATTGGCAATTGCATCCTCAACAGTAATATTGAAGTAGTCGGCACTGACAGTCAGCCCCTCAACAAATGAAGGAGAGTACACAAAACCAAATGAAAGAGTCTCAGACTCCTCTGGTGTCAACTCCTGGTTGCCTCCACCAATAAAATTATATTGACCAGCGGGTGAATCTATTGAATTACCATAGGTGGCTGCAGTAATGCCGCTATTCATACAGGCCTCAAGAGTTGCTGAAGGCGCAACTGGCTGGCCATCTTTAGTGCGAGATCCACAAGGGTCCTCAGTCATATCAAAAAGTTGTATTGACTGGGGGCGAAAAAGTTCACGAATATTTGCATGACGAACAGCTGATTGGAAGCTACCACGCAGTTTTAAGTCTTCAGTAGGCTGCCAGTCCGCTGCAATTTTATAGGTATTAGTCTGCTCATCTGTAGAATAGTCGGAGTAGCGGTAAGCTAGCTCTAATCCCAAGTATTCAATACCTGGCATTCCATTGATGAGTGGGACATTCATCTCACTAAAAATTTCTTTAACACTCAAAGAGCCGTCAACAGGCAATGTTGGTCCACCCTGTCCAGCACCCTCACCATTCTGATAACCAGCATCGGGAGAATAAACCAGGCTCTCACGGCGACTTTCCAGGCCCATTACTACAGCGATACCATTATCTGCGCTGGGGAGTTTCCAGCCGTAATCCGTCAGATCACCGGTCACATATCCTGAGATAATTTCCTGATCAGTCGTACCACGGGCATAAAGTGGCAAGACCAAGTAATCAATCGCTTCCTGAGTTACACCGCCCTCTTGAAATACATTCCAGGGCACACAGTTGGGGTCAGAACCATCAATAACAGATTGACAAACAGGTTGGCCGTATGTTTCTGCAAGGGGGTTTCCATTTGCATCCAAACGATCATCAGTACGAACGTCCAGCGCGCGGCGAATATTAGTTACAGACATATCGTTCAGATAAGTCTGTTCTAAACTAACTTCAGAATACTGATAGTAAACATCATAGTTCCAGCTATCGTTTATGTCGCCACGCAGCCCAAACACGCCACGGAAAGTGGTGTGACGCATATCATCCTGACGAGGTCCACCTTCCACATTTCGACGACCAATGTATACCTTACCTGGATTAAAAGTTTGAAGGCCTGTGTCTGGATCAGTATTAACAACTGTTAGATCACTAACATAATTATCTTTTGTTAAGCCGTAAACGCCGCAGATTGCTTGGAACTGCTCTTCAGAAAGAAGGGGGTTGCCGCAATACAAATCATCGGTAACGAAGAAAGCACCTGAGGGGGCAATCTGTGCAACGGTACGGTCATCCGTAAACATCAGCTGAGCATAAGCTTCAGCTTTCTCATTGATTTCATAATGACCGAAAGCACCCATTGTCCAGCGCTCATCAGGGCGCTGGAAGTAGTTCAGTGGGCCATAATTATACAGGCGGCTAAAGTTAGTGAAGCCAGTCCCATCAAGACTGTAGTCAAAGCCCTCTGTATTATCTCCCTCATTGCCCCCAAAATCAGTAAAACGCCCCCAAGGAACTGTTGAGGAGCCACCACACTCGAAGCTGTCAGGGCCTCCATCCAGGCTACAGCCACTGTAATCCCGGTCAGATTGTAGTACTGCATCAATTTTTCGGTAGTTCGCATAAGCTGTTACATTGCCGCGACCGTTATCGAGGTTGGCCCCCATAATCAGGGAAAAATCATTGGTTTCCCCGTCGGTCACACTGCCATCAGCCACATCAAATCCATTAGATTCGACCAAGCTTTGCATTTTGCTGTTGTCATTATTGTGTTGATACACACTTGTTTGGGTTTCGAAACGAACGCCCTCAAAATCATCCATCATGATGAAGTTGACAACACCAGCAATTGCATCAGATCCGTAAGTTGCGGAAGAGCCACCTGTAAGTACCTCAACCCGCTCCACTAAAGCGCCAGGGATTTGGTTTAAGTCAGCACCAGAACCACCCTGCAGTGGAGAACCTGCCGGCATTCTGCGACCATCAATCAGCACCAGTGTGCGCTGGGAGCCGAGCCCACGCAAAGAAACCGTTGCCGTACCAGTTGAACCATTGGCCTGCCCAGCTGTTTGAGTAGCAGCAACCTGCGGAAGATCGTTAATCAAATCTTCTACACGTACAACCCCCGTTGCTTTTAAGTCTTCAGCAGTAACGGAAGTTACAGGGCTAACACTCACATCATTCGCACGCTCAATACGGGAGCCTGTTACAACAACCTCTTCCACCATTTGCGCATCTTCTTGGGCAAAAGCTGGCATAGCTGGAACCATAATTGCCGCTGCAGTGAAGCCAAGGGCTCCCTTTACAGCCACAGATAGGAGATTCTTCTTCATGGTCAATCCTCTCTTGATCGTTGGACTTATTTGTTTTTTGTCATTTTTGACGTGTCATGAAAACAACTACCCCCAAGTGGCTGCTTTCTTCCCAACAGTTCTTGGACGGTCTAAACCAGGAAAACCTCAATAAATTCGGGCTTGCCCTTATATTCGTAAAAGTCACTTTTGTCCTAGGAAAAATAATTCACCTAAGCAGAGAATCACGCACTTCGCATTAGCAAGCAGTATATTTATGGAAAGGAAAGAGATGGCTAAAAATCAAGCCCTAGATGAAGCGGAACCAAAACAAGTACTAGCGAGGACTCTAGAGGAGAGGAAAATAAAAAAGCGGGCCTTATGGCCCGCTGTTAGCGATTTCAGTAAAGAGGATTAGAACTCCATACGAACGCCCACGAATGCACTGCGACCAATATCATTGTAGACAGCAGCAGCAGTATCGTGCCCGGTTGTATTGCCCGGAATGCCAGTCAGAATAACCGGAGCCTCTTCATCCAGAACATTATTAATACCGAGATTTGCGCTGATGCTATCAGTGAATTGGTAGGAAGCGTACAGGTCATGGGTGACATAAGTGCCCACCTCAAAATTGTACAGGTCATTACTCAAGTCAGGCACTGCATCGCCAATGAAAGAGGTCTCCCACTGTACCATCAGTCGATCCAAGGAGTAATTAACTGTCGCAACCCACTCGTTCTCAGAAATACCAACTTCTCCTACGAGTTCATCGCCCTCTCCAAACTTAGTCTCAGTGTAATCAATTATATGACCATAGACTAAAGACAGATCCAACTGACCGCTACCTAATTCCATACCCCACTGAACCTGGACATCCACACCTTCGGTCTCGAGGGAACCTTCATTGATATAGCCAGAATTCACTTCAGTAATTTCACCCAACTGGAAGTCAGCGCCTGAAGTATCACGAACGATAAAGTCACAGAAGTTATTTGGATAGCTGGTAGAATTGAAACAGTAATCCACGGATGTCTGACGACCAACAGTATCGATTAGATTTTCAATTTCGATATTGTACCAGTCAACAGAGACAGACAGACTACCAATACCCAAGTCACGATCAAACACCACACCTAAGGTGTAACTGTCAGAAGTCTCTGGATCCAAGTTACCGTTGCCCTGATTAACGAAACCGCCAGTTCCTTGGATTTCAGTCTGTGTCAAGTCGAACACACCCTGATCCGCAATTCGAGCAGCTACAGCAGGAATAGCACGGCAGTTTTCAGCGATAGTACCAGTAGTGGTTGCAGTTACCCCATTACAAGGGTCGCTTACTGCACCAAAGGATTCTCCACCAGGCGCGAAAAGTTCACTGATATTTGGGGCACGTACAGCGCGTGCATACTGACCACGAACTCGTAAATCATCATTGATAACCCACGAAACACGAGCAGTATAAGCATCGGTATTGCCAACAGTGCTGTAATCTGCATAACGATATGCAGCGCCGACACTCAACTCTTGGACACCAGGAAGACCCGAGAGTATTGGTGCCTCTACCTCAACATACAACTCAGTAGCATCGAAGCTGCCTTCAGTAGGCTCTTCTTTGTTTCCGGCATTCTGACCGGTGCGAGTTAAGGCGTCAGGGAAATCTGCCGCGTACTCATCACGGTACTCGAGGCCAGCAGCCAAGCTTAAGGGGCCAGAAGGTAACTCAAACAGTTCGCCACTTATGTTGATACCACCAAAGGTTTGCTTGGTGCGCTGGTCGCGAATTGACGGAGCAGTTACATACTTTGCTGCATCCGCAGAAATGGCACCATAACCAAACAGGTTAATTGGTACGCACCCTTCTGCCACTGCCGCGGCATCAGCACATACGATATTGCCATCGCCATCAACGGTCGCATCCAACGCATTTCGGAAGTTGGAAATATTAAGCTGACCTGTGCCACGCTGGCTATCCTGCATTTGGCCTTGACCAAAGTAAGCATCCCAATTCCAGTCGTTGAACTCACCGCGCAGACCTACCAAGCCACGGAAAGTTTGACGCTCCGCAAAAGAGCCCCGCTGCTCCAGCTCTGTGGTACGACGGAAATATTCAATTACGTCGTCACCCTCAGCTACTACAGCGGCGCGCAGGTCATCTGGTACGAAGGGGTTATCAACAGAGATCCCAGTAATGAATAAGTCATCGTTACTGTGTGGGTATGGCTCGATTTCACTCTGCGTTTCGGTGCGGGCAAAGGTGGTCTCGATAAACGCTTCCAAAGAGTCATTAATCTGATAGTTCAGGTTAGAACTAATCAGGTAGCGTTCTGTTGGCACAGTGTAGCGACGGAAGTTTTGGCGGTTAAACCCATACTTCTCCTGATCCCAAGGAACAACTTGGCCACCATCAACTACATAAGAGTCCCCTGTGGATGGGACAAAGAAGCGGCCGTGCTCAGAGTAGGAGGAGTAAAATGGAGCGGTGCTATCCTGACAATCGTCGATATTTTGTGTCAAACGGCAAGTAGCAATATCGTCAACTTCAGTATTCTTGCGGTCACGTGCCAAAACACCTTTTTGATCGGTGTAGGTCATAGAGATAACGGCATTACCTTTACCGTCATCAAAATTGCCGCCAGCAGTGATGTTAAAACGATCCGTTTGGTCATCGCCAAACTCTACAGTTTCACCATGCGAGGAGGTGATGCTCACCCCTTCGAAGTCATCCTTGAGGATAACGTTGATTACACCAGCAAGTGCATCAGAACCATAGATGGCCGATGCACCACCAGTAATAACTTCTACACGCTCGATTAGCTCAGTAGGGATAGTGTTCCAGTCAACAGCTGATGTACCTGCAACACCAGAAACGTAACGACGCCCGTTAACCAGTACAAGGGTACGATCCTCTCCCAGGTTGCGAAGCTCAACGGTGTTGATACCAGCCCCAGAAGTAAAGAAGTTAGAGTTGCTACTAGAAATACCTGACACACCAGTTGCCGGCAGACTCCGCAGAACATCAGCACTGTTCACCATGCCGGAGAATTCGATGCTCTCAGAGTTTACGGTTGTGATTGGTGTAGCAGCTTCCAGGTTAGATCTGGTGATGCGTGAACCGGTTACGATTACTTCCTCAACCAGTGTCGCGTCATTTGCATCCGCGGATTCCTGGGCAAAAGCTTGGCCAGTTGCTCCAAGGACTACAGATACTCCAAGTGCTGTCTTGATTGCAGACGAAAGGATATTCCTTTTCATTGTTTTATCTCTCTCTAGAGTAGGGCTGGGCCCTACTAGATACGTTTGAGTTTACTCATGAAGCAACCACCCCCATGGCCACTTCAGCTCCCAACGTAGATAGAGACGAACCAGATACTCCCCCCCTCAATAAAAATTTACCCAAAACTCAAAAAAAGTGCTTACCTTGCTAACCTGCATCTCTGAACACTTCCCTCAATTGTGACAAGTCACAATCTGTACACCCCCCCTACTTCAAAAGTAAATTCAACTTGCGCTCATAAGCTTTCGCAGTAGATGGCCCAGTTACCAAAGAAAAGGCCTCTTCAAAGCTTGCTCGTGATGCCGCCATGTTCCCAAGCTGGTACCTTGCCAACCCTAAAAGAAAGTGAAAGCGGTGATCACCCTCATACCGCCAAACAGCACGGCGCAAATGCTTCTCGGCTTGCCTATACTCGCCAACTTCGTAGGCTTCCCGAGCCTGATAGTAGAGATAATAAGGATTTCTCTCGCGATGAAAGCGGGCACGCTTGGCATAGATATCAGCAAGACCCTCTTCACCCTTGAAGCGATAAAGTCGCTCTAAGTTACTAATCGCGGTGAGATTATTATTCTTCAAGAACAAGGACTTACGATAACTTTGCTCCGCTTCTTGGAGGAATCCAAAGTGGCTGTACATTGCCCCTAGGTTAGCCCACAAGTCGCTTCTCTCCGGGCTCATCTCCACCGCCTTTCGCAAGTGCAAAAAAGCTTGCTTCCGCTCTCCTGCACGCATCAGCTCAATTCCCCGATTACTGTAATAAAGCGAAAAGGCTGTGGTGTCATCCAGCTCGAACTGTTTATAGACTGGGTCATAGGCAGCCAGATTAAAGTCGACTACCCGGCGGCCACGGAGGCTTTCAGAAACCATATTTATATGGCGATAAAGTACAAAGGTCTCCGCCTCATCATGACTCCAAACTGGTGGAACCTCTACCTGATTGAAGTAAGCTTCCGCTCCCAACTCCCGAGCCATAGCCACCATCATCAACGTAAAAGCAAGGCAATTACCTCTTTCCTGGCGATAGGTTTCCATAGCCGAAAGCGTACTGTTTTCATCGTACTGGACCAGAAACTCTCGCTCCTCGAAGGCCCTTATCAGAGCGGCAAGGCGGTGGCGAGAATCAGAGTCAGGAGCCAGAGTCGCCAAAAAATCTCGCACCTCGGAAGATAGCCAAAGAAGATCCTCTGAGGGCAACTCATTCAGGCTGACCGGATACCCAAGTATTGCCTCCCCGCTCAAGGCCGAGGCCAGGTCTATCTCCGCTTTATCTTTTTTAGAGGGCAAGCTTGAACAAGCAGCCAAGAACAGGATCAGGCTAAGCAGCAATGGGGCTTTCATTGTTATTTTCCCCTTGAAATAGGTTTTCAAACAGGATTTACCACTATTTTGAGAGTAAAGGAAGTGCCCAATTTCCATTTCACCAAATAATCCGACAACGGTTCGCCTGTAAATTAGACAACTGGTAAACTTCAGGAATTGCTTTGGGGGCTAGCTCGCAAGCTTCTATCTTCTAATTCCATGAGAAGGGCTTTCTTATGGCAAGGAAAAGAACTAGTTAGCTAAAGAATCTCGAATCAATACTTGAGGGGGTATAGTTTCTCCTGAATAGACGAGATGACCGCATGGTCAAAGCGAGCAACTGCTCGGGATCAATAGAGATGTACCCGGTATGCCCTGCATACCCTACTAGAGCTATAACAATTGGAAATTCAGCTTATGTCGTCGAATACACATCAGAATGGAGGGGGCTTTTTTGGCCACCCCAAAGGGCTTTCCACACTGTTCTTCACTGAAATGTGGGAGCGGATGAGTTACTACGGTATGCGCGCTCTGCTCGTACTGTTTATGACCGCCAGCTTGCAAGAAGAAGGTTTAGCCTTCACTGTCGCTGCTGCTACGGCGATCTATGGTCTTTACACTGGCGCTGTCTACTTCCTTGGCCTGCCTGGTGGCTGGATTGCGGATCGCCTCCTTGGCGGACAGCGGACCATATGGTATGGCGGCATTATTATCATGTGTGGCCATATCGTTCTGGCAATCCCTACAGATAGCAGTTTCTTTATTGGCCTGATTCTGGTTGCTTGCGGTACTGGTCTACTCAAACCCAATATCAGTGCCCTGGTCGGTCACCTCTATCAGCCCGATGATGTTCGCCGTGATAGTGGCTACGCACTTTATTATATGGGTATCAATATTGGTTCGATTCTCGGTTATGCAATTTGTGGATATTTTGGTGAGAATGTTGGCTGGCATTGGGGCTTTGGTGCAGCAGCGGTCGGTATGGCGATCGGTCTTATCCAATACCGTAGGACAATCGGGAATCTGGGTGATGCGAGCCTGGCACCGGAAAACCCTCTAGCTCCAGAAAAGGCCAAGCTTGCATGGCGGATCATCGGAGTAATCGCTGTCGGTGTGGCCTTGATCACCGGTCTTGCCATGAATGGCACTATCGTTATTAATCCAACGGTCATGGCTCAATATGTCGCGGTGGCCTTTACTTTAACTTTCCTGGCCTACTTCGGCTTCATTTACTTCGGCGGAAAGTTGAGCGGTTCCGAAAAAAAGAAAATGTGGGCCCTGTTCCTGGTTTGTGTGGCCTCTACTTTTTTCTGGTCAGGCTTCGAGCAAGCCGGCTCATCTCTAAACTTGTTTGGTCGTGATTATACTGACCGCCTTATCGGCTCTTTTGAAATGCCGGCATCTTGGCTGCAGAGCTTCAACTCCATCTTTATTATTACCCTTTCACCTTTCTTCGCCGCCCTATGGATTAATCTTGGTAAGCGGATGATCACGCCATCCTATGGGCTAAAGTGTGCAATTGGCCTCATCATTATGGCAAGCGGCTTCCTGGTGATGTTCTTTGCGGCTCAATATGCCGCTGATGGCCTTAAAGTCGCTCCATACTGGCTGGTTACAACTTACTTCCTGCATACTGTTGGCGAACTCTGCCTGAGCCCGGTAGCATTGAGTGCTGTTAGCAAACTGTCTCCGCGCCGCTTCGCTGGACAGATGATGGGAGTCTTTGTCCTAACTTATTCCATCGGCAATATTTTCTCGGGTCTTCTGGCTGGACACTTCGATCCTAGTAATGTTGCAGAAATGCCCGACCTTTACCTGCAAATCAGCCTGTTCACCATCGGCGTAGGTATTATCCTCGCGTTGATCAGCCTGAAATCCAAGTATTGGGAAAGTGACACCAATGAAAGTCAGCAGGCGGCAGAATCCCAAGTGGAAACAAAAACTGCATGAGAGACGCCTTAAACTGAGTCCAGTTTGATGAAAGCCGCTGGAAACAGCGGCTTTCATTTAAAGGCTAACCGAGATAGTTGATTGCCAGTAATTGAAGTCAATTAGCTAAAACATTTGTTAGCAAACTGAAATTTTGCCAAATAAACCGTCCCCCGATAACACAGAGCAGTAAAGCAAAACACAATTTCAATCGCTCAGCTGAAAACCTATGCGCCAAGCTCGCTCCTACTTTGGCAAAGAACACACTGGTTAAAACAATACCCAAAAATGCGGGCCAATAGATGTAGCCACTACTCCAGCTAGGCAGCAACTTATTACTCCATCCTTGCACAACAAAACTGAGAGTCCCCGAAATTGCGATAGGCAACCCAAATGCCGCAGAGGTTCCCACAGCATGCTGCATCTTGACCCGGTAGTGAGATAAATAAGGTACTACCAGAGCCCCACCTCCGATTCCGAAAATGGCCGCTAACCAGCCAATTACCCCACCAGAACAAATTAAGGGAAATCGAGATGGTAACCGGCTATTACCGTTCTTTAGAGGCATAGCTCTCAAGCCACTCAATCCCATGCGTATTGCCATTAAGATGGCAAAAATACCTATCAAGAGCTGTAGCCAAGCACCAGGCAATAAGTCTGCGGTCACACCACCCAGCCAGGACCCCAGAAGTATTCCCGGGGTCATCAGCCAAAATAAGTGCCAGTCTACTGCGCCCTTTGCGTTGTGCGCTCGCACTGAGCTGATTGAAGTTACGACTATTGTCGCCAGAGAAGTCCCCACGGCCATGTGGGTTAGGACCTTAGGAGAAATATCTATTGCAGAAAAAATCAGTACCAGTGCCGGCACAATAATCAGGCCTCCTCCAATTCCCAAGAGGCCTGCTGCAGTCCCAGCAACCGCACCGAGCAATAAATAAATAAAAAACATCTCCATGATGCTTCATTTTAGTCACTACTAATAGCGCACCGAGACAGATGTTAGTGAATATTTTAGAGCCCATAAACAGATAAGTAGGCAGATATAATAAGACGGGATCACCTGATTCTGCCAAAGGAAAAGAATCTTAAGATCCCCCCAATCAACCAAATCGCTTCAAGAGGAAACTACCATTAAAATCTGCCAGTATCTAAGAGGTTAGCAAGCTGCTATTGAGCCAAATAAAGCGCCCGCCTATCATACAAAGTAAAACAGCAAAGCCATGTTTTAACCACTTTGCCGGAAGACGGTGAGCCAGATTGGCCCCAAAACGGGCAAACAAGGTACTGGTTGCGACGATTCCCAGGAAAGCGGGCCAATAGATATATCCACTGCTCCAGCTCGGCAGCTGGCTATTATCCCACCCCTGCACCGTAAAACTCAGCGCCCCAGCTAAAGCGATTGGTAACCCGCAAGCTGCAGAGGTGGCAACCGCGCGCTGAATTTGTACACGACACCGGGAAAGAAAAGGTACGGTGAGGGACCCTCCGCCAATACCAAAAATTGCAGAGGCCCAACCTATCACGCCGCCGGCAGCAGCCAGCAAAGGAGCAACTGGAGGATTACCAACTCCCTCCTCAACCTGGCCATGGCGGAGGCCACTCAGCCACATACGGACGGCAATCACAATGGCGAAGACTCCTATCAATAACTGTAACCAGGCCCCAGGTAACAGTTCCGCCGTCATCCCTCCCAGCCAAGAGCCCAGCAGTACTCCCGGCGTCATCTTCCTGAACAGCTGCCAATCCACAGCTTCTCTCTTGTGATGGGCTCGTACAGAACTAATAGAAGTAATAACAATCGTGGCAAGTGAGGTCCCAACAGCCATATGGGTCAGAATTTCTGGCGAGACTCCCATAGCGGTAAAAACCAGTACCAGCGCTGGAACAATAATCAGGCCGCCACCAACACCAAATAGGCCAGCGATAGTGCCAGCCACCGCCCCAACCAATAGATAAATCAGTATTGTTTCCATATATCCCCCGTCCCTCGAATAGCCAGAGGTCGTCCTAACTAAGGCAAAGCAGATTTGTATTGAGAGATTTAGAGCCGAGTGGTACGAAGCGAATGGGGCCTATCCCCGTGCTTCCACTGTGAGCCAGTCGAATCCCTCTTGCTGGCAGGCAAAAATACAATTCTCCACACTTTCCGCCATCTCAGCCATCGCTGAACGGGCAAGTTCCAGCGTATTATTCTTCTCACTAATATGGGCCACCACTAAGTGCTGCAGCTGTTCATAGCCCACCCGCTGCAAAAATCCGGCAGCCTGTTGATTACTCAAATGACCATAAGCTCCGCCAACCCGCCTTTTTAATGAGGGAGGGTATGGCCCCTGTGCCAGCATCTGGGGATCGTGATTAGCCTCCAAAACCAGTGCGTCGCAGCCGCTAAAGTGGGCCTCTACATGAGGTGTCACCGTACCCAGATCAGTAAGGAGGCCGAGACTACTGCCACGACTGCGAAAAACATACTGCGCAGCTTCCCGTGCATCGTGAGGCACAGCCACAGGTGTGACTTGTATACCGGCAACAGTAAGCGGTTGATGACCTTCAATCAGGTGAACTTCAGGCAACTTGCCAATATCGCGAGCTCGGAGAGTGCCCGGGGTCAGGTAAACAGCCAAGCCATACTTACGCGCGAGAGGAGCAACCCCAGACAGGTGGTCGCTGTGTTCATGGGTTACCAGAATGGCAGTGAGATCGGCAGGGGACATACCGAGCCGCGCCATACGCCGCTCGGTCTCCTTGATGGTAAAGCCACAATCAACAAGCAGGCAGTGGTCGCCACTGGCGACCAGAGTGCCGTTGCCTTTGCTGCCGCTTCCCAGTGAGGCGAAGCGCAGGCCCATTAAATCAAGTTCTGCTGAATCGAGAGTAGTAACTCAGAGGCTTTGGTCCGAGACAGCGGCTGGCCACGGGTATCGCGGATACGCACTTCAATCTCATCATCATTTCCGCGAATCACAATCAAGTAGCCAGGATATTCTCCTTCGGGACTAGCGCTTACACCAAGCCCTTTGATCTCTTTGAACAAGGGAGGCTCAGTGCCTTCAGTGGTATCGATACCGGCAAGAATCTGCTGCAGGGTAACCTGGTTAGCACTATCGGCCAGCTCATCTTGTTTGTCCTTCTTACCCCAAGAGAACCAGCCACCGTCATCCTCACTATCGGCCAACTCGCGCTCCTCATCGTAAGTGACGTAGAAAAGGCCGATATCAGAATCTTCACGATGCAGACGATAACCTCCCGCATTCACCGCATGAGCGACTGTCGCCCAAGCGCGCTCCATCTCCAGCCCCATAGAGATATAGGGCTCATGGCCAACCGGCTCGCGCAACTGAACCTTCACAGTACTGCCACCGATAGCTTGGGCCACCAATGAAGCAGAAGCACCAGTGGATTCGGTTGCCAGGGATGTGGACATTTCATCGATCATCCAACCTTCGCGTTCAGGGCTACTGGAACGCTGTGGCCAGTTGACGGAGCCTCCCACCGGAGCATCCGCGGCAACCGACAGGTGACGCACGTGGATCTCGGTAGTGTCGGGCTGCACACCGGTTTCAATCTGCAGGCGGTACTTATCTTTGGTTTCCGGGCTCTCGTTAAATGTCATCCAGGCCGTTTCCATAATACCGGTGCTGGCATCAGACATCTCCACGTGTAAGCCCGAGGAGCGCAAGAAATAATGCAGCTGAGGCCAAACCTCTGCCGGTGGTTGGGATACCAGCACCCAACGGTTGCTACCCAGCTTTTGTATCTTTACCCGTTCCGTTCCAGCATTGACAGATAATGCTTGAGGCCGCGGAACCTCGAAGTCACTCTGCTCCAGTTCATTTCCTGCAATCTGGGGGATCTCATAGAGCTCCTCCTGGTGCTTGGCGTTGATGCCTTCCGGTATCTGCAGCGGTGCCAAGCTGTCGGCCTGTTGGTAATCATTGCTGCGATCGCGGAAATAGCCATCGTTGCCGAACACACCACAACCTGCCAGGGTAAGACTGGAAATACAGAGCGCGGCTCCAACGGTCAATTTATTCATCAAAGCTTTCCTGGTTAATTCTCTGTTCGCGGACTCACAGTACGCCGGCACTGCGCAAAGCTTCGCGCACTGTAGCATGATGCTCAGGGGAAAGGCTGGTCAGCGGCAGGCGAATCCCCCCGTCTATACGCCCCATTTCCCGCAGAGCCCATTTCACCGGTATCGGGTTGGACTCCAAAAACAGCACTTTGTGCAATATTTGGATACGCTGATCAATTGCCCGTGCAGTCGCAGCATCTCCGGCCAGAGCAGCTTCACACATTTGCGCAACAGCAGCTGGGGCGACATTGGCGGTGACGCTGATATCACCTTGCCCCCCCATCAGGATCAACTCCATCGCAGTGCAGTCATCGCCGGAGTAGACGGCGAAACCCTGGGGAAGAGTTTCTAATAGAACTTTAGCCCGCTCCAGGTCTCCAGTCGCTTCCTTGATTCCAACAATATTGCCAATGGCAGCCAAACGTTGCACAGTCTCGGGCAACATATCCACAGCTGTGCGCCCAGGCACGTTATACAGGATCTGCGGAATGGCCACCGCTTTGGCGATAGCGCGATGGTGTTGATACAAGCCCTCCTGGGAAGGCTTATTGTAATAGGGGGTCACCAATAAACAGGCATCGGCGCCACAACGAGCGGCATTTTCTGTCAGTTCAATCGCTTCAGTAGTTGAGTTGGCACCCGTTCCTGCAATCACTGGAACGCGCCCCGCAACCTGATCTACCACGCGCCGGATGACCTCAATGTGTTCATTCACATCCAGAGTGGCTGATTCGCCGGTAGTACCTACTGCAACCAATGCGCGGGTGCCTTGTTCTATATGCCACTCAACCAAATTGCGCAGACTGTCCCAATCCAGGCTTCCGTCTGCGTACATTGGGGTAGCCAAGGCCACCATACTGCCGGTAAACATTCTCTCTCCTTAATTTTCGCGCTCGGCCTGGAATAGCACCGCCAGAATCGAACCTGTATGTTACTTAGGGCGCAGTGTCTATGCCAGTGTGACTAGCTCGCCACTTTCCTGCGCTTCTTTTTCTTCTTGCGGACTCCTTCGTACACATTATTGGCGCCTTCCGGCCGGGTCTTAAAACGTCGATGCACCCACATATACTGTTCTGGTGCCTCTCGAATACGAGCTTCAATGAACTGGTTGACCAGGATGGCATCCTGCAGTTCGTCTCCAGAGGGAATCTCCTCAATAGGTGGGTACACCTTCAGGCGGTAACCGGAGCAATCCTCCAAACGGGTCAGCACATAGGGTACTACCTTGGCGCGTCCTACCCGGGCAAATCGCGATGTGCCTGTCACCGTTGCCGCAGGATTGGAAAAAAACGGGGCAAAGACGCCCTGCTTAATTCCATAATCCTGGTCTGGAGCATACCAGACGGCACGCCCCTGCTGCAGGGCGCGCAGTACCCCACGAACATCCTTACGCTGGTAGACACTACCATCACCAGTATGGCGCTCACGCCCTTTACGCTGCATATAGTCATATACAGGGTTTTTGTGCGGCCGGTACATACCATCAAGGGTAATGCTCATCCCCATAAGAGCCGCCCCCAATTCCAGGGTGGTAAAGTGCATAGCCATTAGCAGCACACCTTGCCCCTCAGCCTGGATATCCTGCAAGGCTTCCAACCCCTCTATAGAGACACGCTTACGCAGCCAGCGCGCAGAGCGAAACCAGGCCATGCCGGTTTCCATTAGGGCAATTCCGCTGGACTCGAAATTTCGACGAAGAAGTTGTGAGCGTTCAGCCTTACTGAACTCAGGAAAACACAGGGCAAGGTTGCGCTCGGCAATAGTGCGCCGGCTTGGGGCTAGCCTCATCATCACCTTGCCCACACCACGCCCTATAGACAACTGCCAACGAAAAGGCAGCTGAGCCAGCAGGAACCAAAAAGCAAAGAGCAACCAGGTCAGCCAGTGCCGGGGGTGCAGTAAGGCAACTCGAAATCGGGGTTTTTCCATCGGGTATCGCTACGCTGCCGGCGAATAGTCACCAGCTTAATCGGTTGAATTCGGCGTAGTATAACCCATGGGATACAGGCTGGAATGGACAGCAGCCGCAGGAGTGTTACAACTTAATGGCGCAGGAGGGAATCCAGCTCATCAACAGCGACGCACCAGTCAGAATCTTCCTCTATGGCGCTCCGAAGAAACTCCCTCTGCCCCTCAGTCCAAAATGATGCGGAAGATAATTTCTCATGCCTATGCAAATAGTGAGTAATCAGAAACTCATGAATCGCCGCATCTTCCGACGACATCCCCAGCTGGGCAAAGAGATCGTTGAGCGTGTGATGCCCGGTCGTTTCCATGGGAGCTGCCTCTCTCGTGCTCACGTGATGTATTGGTACCGATTTAGTGGTTTGTGTTCCCCATTATAGATAGCAGAGCCACCTGTTACGGAGCCGGATTTGGGTTGTACTGATGAATAGCTTCAATCGCAGCTAGCTGTTCGTTATCCAAAAGTAATTCAGTACTGGCAATATTGCTACGCAACTGTTCCATGGTGGTTGCGCCGATGATATTGCTAGTCACAAACGGCTGCTGGTTGACGAATGCCAGAGCCATCTGTGCAGGGTCTAGACCAAACTGGCGGGCCAACTCCACATAAGCACCGGTAGCTGTTGCACTGCGATCGTTTGTGTAGCGTTGAAAACGCTCATACAAAGTCAGGCGTGCCCCTGCAGGCCTTGCGCCGCCAAGGTACTTGCCGGACAAGACACCAAAGGCAAGTGGCGAATATGCCAGAAGGCCACATTGCTCCCGGATGGAGATCTCCGCACAGCCCACTTCAAAGCTCCGGTTGAGCAGATTGTATGGATTCTGAATGGAAACGATACGCGGCTTACCATAAACAACTGACTCTCTTAGGTATTCATGCATGCCCCAAGGCGTCTCGTTAGAAATACCGATATAACGCACCTTGCCTGCCTTGACCAACTCCTCCAGTGCATTGAGTGTCTCGGCAATAGTAATGCCATCATCACCTCCATGCTGGTACCCTAGACAACCAAAAAAGTTGGTTTGGCGTTCCGGCCAATGGACCTGATAGAGATCGAGGTAATCGGTGCCCAGCCTTTTTAGGGACTCATCACAAGCTTTCAGTACATGATCTCGGCTGAGGCGCGGTCCAGAACGCAGGTGCCTAACCCCCGGATTAGCCTCACCGCGCCCCGCCACTTTTGTGGCAATAATTACCTTGTCACGACCGCCACGGGCCGACAGCCATTTACCGATATATTCCTCGGTGAGCCCCTGAGTCTCAGGGCGCGGCGGCACCGGATACATCTCGGCACAATCGATAAAATTTACCCCTTGATCAAAGACATAATCCAGCTGTTTAGCCGCATCAGCAGCTGTATTTTGCTCACCAAAAGTCATTGTGCCCAGACAAATCTGGCTGACTTTGAGATTGCTGGTGCCAAGCTGGCGGTAATTCATGGCGTCCTCTCTCCACAAAAAGGCGAAACAGGAATTATGCCGTTTTGGGACTTGAGAGAGTAGATAGAAGACCTGGGTGGGGTTGGATCAAGGAGCGGCCATGCCGCTCCTTGTAGAATGCAAAATTGCAGTCGGGACTGGTTCAGCGTTATCAGCTGAATTCAGCTTCTACCTGCGGGCTGGTGTCTGCGTCGTAATCAACACCGGTTACGCCAAAACCAAACAGCTTGAGAAAATCGGCCTGATAACCTTTGTAATCAGTCAACTCAAAAAGATTTTCTTTGGTCACTTCTGGCCACAATTTTTCAATCTTAGCCTGGGTCTCCTCGCGCAACTCCTTGTCATCCATACGCAGGCGGTTATCACTATCGAGGCGCGGGCTATCGGTGTACAGACCCTCGGTATACAAGCGGTACAACTGCTCGATACAGCCTTCGTGGGTGCCCTCTTCTTTCATCACCTTGTAGACCAGGGAGATATATAGTGGCATCACTGGAATTGCAGAGCTCGACTGAGTGACCAGTGCTTTCAGTACCGCGACATTTGCCGCCGCCTGACCACTTTCAGTAATGGCTCTGGCCGCCCGATCCAGGTCCTCCTTCGCCTTACCAATAGTCGCATGACCGTAAATAGGCCAAGTTAACTTTTCACCGATATAGGTGTAAGCAACTGTCTTGCAGGTATCTGACAATACGCCGGCATCGCCTAAAGCCTGCATCCACAGTTCCCAATCCTCACCGCCCATAACCTTCACGGTATTGGAAATCTCTTCCTCACTGGCAGGATCAACTGTGATGTCCGAGATTTCCAGCTTGTCGGTATTGAGGTTCCTGGCGGTGTAAGACTCACCGATCGGCTTCAATACAGAACTGTAAAGTTCACCAGTCTTGGGATCGGTACGACGTGGAGATGCCAAGCTGTAGACCACCAGGTCTACCTGCCCCAGATCCTCTTGAATCATCTGAATCGCCTGGGCCTTCACCTCATCAGAGAAGGCATCCCCATTAATACTCTTGGCGTACAGGCCCGCCTTATGCGCTTCGTCCTCGAACGCAGCCGAGTTGTAATAACCGGCAGAAGCGGTGCGCTTTTCTGTGGGCGGCTTCTCAAAGAACACCCCCAGGGTCTTGGCGCCACAACCAAAAGCGGCAGTGATACGCGAAGCGAGGCCGTAACCGGTGGAGGCACCTACAACCAGAACCCGCTTGGGGCCATTCTCAATTGCTGGCTGAGACTTGATGTACTCAATCTGTTCACGCACATTGGCTGCACAGCCCTGCGGGTGGGCATTGGTACAAATAAATCCGCGTACTTTCGGCTGGATGATCATCCTTACTGTCTCTCCCTTTGCACTTGGGGAATCGTGGTTATGTGATCACAGATACGCTTACAGCGCATCGGGAAAACACTGACGGCCCCAAGAATAAAGACACTTGGGACATATTCCCGGCCATTCTACTGGTTGTGGATGGTGAGTCCCATAGCGACATTTCCAGGCTGGCGAGCAGATTGTCCAGAATATCCCACCCAGCGGCCAAAGCAGCCACCAAACCCATCTATTGTGACTTATCGCACTATTTATGTGCTCTCAGGTGCCTAATCGCGCCAAATATGTGCTTGCCTTAAACTCCGTGACACTCTTTACAACCTTTTTCCTCGGCTACACTTTTTTTGCCTTGGCACGCTGTATGCAGTAACTCCCTATGTGAGTATCGATTTAATCTCTGTTGCGAAATTTGCCGAGGATTACTTCTGGCAAATTCGCCACCAGTAGCTCACCAATTGTTCATTCCACAGTTAGTTAGGAAGGTCAGTGTGAAATACTATTCGCGTCACTGTGTAAAGCCCGGCGACCTGAACCCCGCCCAGCGCCTGTTTGGCGGCCAGTTACTCGCCTGGATTGATGAAGAGGCTGCCATTTTTGCCGGCTGTCAGATGGGTACACCAATGCTGGTAACCAAGCTAATGTCAGAGATCGATTTTGTCAGCCCTGCCTGCTGCGGAGACGTAGTAGAGTTTGGGTTTGAAGTGATCGGCATTGGCCAGAGTTCACTCACCGTGCACTGTGAGGTTCGCAATAAGCAGAGCCAGGAGTTAATTGTGCAAGTCGAGCAAATAGTCTTCGTAGCTTTGGGTGCTAATGGCAGGCCAACCCCCCATGCTAAAGCCGGCATGTCCCTGGAGCAGGCGCGAATTGCTACCCAGCGCGATCGGGAAGTACGCGAACGCCGCCTGGCGAGCTAAAACCTTTTTCAACAGGGCCAGCAGGTCAATCCTATCGATGGCGGTATAATGGCGTTTTTGCGTCACCGCCATCCACCATGTTCCAACTGTATTACAAGACCCCGAAAGACTGGGCCCAAGTCGTTCTCAGTGACTTTAACCGCTTCCTGCAGGATCATGCCGCAGCGGAAAAGAAAGCCTCTGGTATGGCAGTGTCCATGTTCTCTCACTATCCCGATAAACCTCTACTGGTCGAGGCCATGGTGAATCTGGCTTTAGAGGAGATGAACCATTTCCGCCAAGTGATCAGGATTATGCATGAGCGGGGGATCTATCAGGCACCAGATGAGAAAGATCCCTATATTCATGCCCTGCGCAAGCTGATTCGCCGTGGTCCGGAAGAGTACCTGATAGACCGCCTGCTCACCGCAGCAATTATTGAAGCGCGAGGCTGTGAGCGTTTTGGCTTGGTCGCTGAGGCCCTTCCAGCGGGATCATTACAAACTTTCTATAAGGTCATTACAGAAAGTGAGGCCCGCCACCATGAACTGTTTGTTGAGTTGGCCTTGGAGTATTTCCCCCGTGAGGCGGTGGAGAGTCGCCTTGCCCATTTGCTGAATGAGGAAGCCAGGATTATTGCCGCCCTTCCCTACCGGCCGGCCCTGCATTAGCTATTCATACCAGGGGTCATTTGGCCCAATCCACAACGGCGGACAATGGTGTATCCTGGCGCAGATATACTTTTTTTGCAGTGGGTTTTTACAGTCATGTCCGCTATTCGAAAACACTGGTACCGCCTGTTATTACTGGCTATTTTCTCAGTCGCATGGGGCTGGTCAGCCTGGCAGCCGCTGCATCCGGATGACTGGTTATTAGAAAATTACCTGGTCTTTGCGGCGCTGCCGGTAATTTTGATCAGCATACGTATGCTCCCGCTCTCCAACGTCTCTTATACGCTGATCACCGTGTTTATGTGCCTGCATGTGTTTGGCTCCCACTACACCTATGCAGAAGTGCCCTTTGGTTACACTCTGCAGGAATGGCTTGGCGCCGAGCGCAATATGTACGATCGCCTGGTGCACTTTAGTTTTGGGTTGCTGCTCGCCTACCCAGTGCGGGAAATATTAATACGCCTGGCTGGTCTGCGTGGATTCTGGGCCTACTTCTTCCCAGTAGATGTGACGTTTGCCCTCTCTTCTATTTACGAAATTATTGAATGGTTGGCAGCACGGACAGTTTCTCCGGAGCTGGGAATCGCGTTCCTCGGCTCCCAGGGCGATATCTGGGACGCGCAAAAGGACATGCTGCTGGCGGGGCTGGGCTCCATCCTGGTGATGCTGGTCGTACTGGCCTTGAATCTCTGGCTCAGCTCCAATGCCTGGCGGGAAATCCGCAATAGCCTCAAAGTACCACATGGAGACAAGGCTCTTGGCGAGGTAAAACTCCGCCAATGGTTACGCAAGCGCCACAGCCACTGAAGCTTACTTATCAACAGCGTATGTGAGAGGTAAACGGGTCGTCTGTTTCATGGTCTCCATTACGAAGCTGGAACTGACATCAAATAGGTCGGCCTTAATTAGTTCTTTATACAGGCGGTCGTAACCAGGCATATCGGTCACCACCGCCTTGATCAGGTAATCCAGATCCCCACTCATCCGGTGTACCTCCAGAATCTCAGCAACCCCCTGCACCAATTCGGCAAACTGGGCTGCCCACTGGTCATTGTGTTGGTTGGTACGGATAGAGATATATACAGTCAGGGGCAAATTTAACTTATGCTGGTTTAGCAAGGTCACTCTATCAGCGATAATCCCTTCCTCTTCCATCTTGTGAATGCGCCTCCAGCAAGCGGATTTTGACACACCCACTCGCTCAGCAATTTCCCCAACAGACAGCGTCGCATCCCCCTGTAACAGCTCCAGAATTTGTTTGTCTTGCCTGTTTAGCCGCGCCGCCATTAAAGCCCCTCCTTTAAAACATTCATAATAATTACTAGTGTTTCCACCATACCTTTTTAAAGCATTAACGTACCGAAAAATAAAATAAAACGGCACAATGTTTCGAAATTTACCAATTAAAAAAGACAAACAGGGACACTGTTTCGGTGTTAAAGCACTAGAGTAATTTCCATGAAAAATACAGGAAATGGAACTCGTGACAGCTCTCATCAAATACATCCGTGACTCAGTTATTGGCGATATGCAGCCCATTGCCACCCCCTTCGGACAGCGACCACTGGTGTACGCTGATTACACTGCATCCGGCCGCTCACTATCTTTCATCGAAGACTCTATTCGCCAAAAGGTGTTGCCTTACTATGCCAACACCCATAGCGAAACGTCTTACACCGGTGCTCAAACCACAGGATTCAGAGAGGAGGCGAGGAAAGAGATCCGGCGTGCAGTCAACGGGAGCGAGGAGCACAAAATCATATTCTGTGGCTCCGGTGCCACTGCCGCCATTAACAAGCTGATCGATATTCTAAAGTTGCGTCCTCCGGTGGACTTGAACCTGCAGCATCGCTTCAGTGACAGTATTTCTGCCAGCCAGCGTCCTGTCGTATTTATTGGGCCCTATGAACACCACTCCAATGAATTGCCCTGGCGGGAAAGCATTGCCGAACTAGTGTCTATTCCGTTGAATAGCACCGGCACATTGGATCTTGATACGCTCGAAAATCAGCTGCGTGCGTACGCTGACCGCCCCCTGCGGATCGGCAGCTTTTCCGCCGCCTCTAATGTCACCGGCATCGTGACCGAAGTAGAAGCTGTCACCCGCCTACTTCACCAGTACGGTGCCCTGTCTTTCTGGGACTACGCCGCGGCCGCCCCCTATATGGCAATTGATGTGCGCGGTGAGCAAGACCCCCGGGGCGATAGTTCAAAAGACGCTGTATTTATCTCTCCGCATAAATTTGTCGGTGGCCCCGGCACTCCAGGAATTCTGGTGGTGAAAGAGAAGCTACTGCAAAACGCCGTCCCTGCAGCACCCGGCGGTGGCACGGTGCTCTATGTCACTCCTGAGGATCACCGTTACCTCGAAGACCCGGAGCGCAGCGAGGAAGGCGGCACCCCGGCGATAGTCGAGTCCATTCGCGCAGGCATGGTCTTTAAACTCCAGCAAACTGTGGGTATCAATGAAATAACCCAGAGGGAGAAGCGGCTGATCGGCCATGCTCTCGAGCGCTGGTCAAAGGAAGAGAACATCGAGGTTCTCGGCAGCCTTGATATACCGCGTCTTTCAATTGTCTCGCTGCGCATCAAATGGCGCGGGAAGGATTTGCACTACGGCTTTGTAGTAGCACTACTCAATGACCTTTTCGGAATCCAGGCCCGCGGTGGCTGTTCCTGCGCAGGCCCCTATGGGCATACCCTTCTGGATATCGATATGGCCTATAGCCGGGCGCTGGAGGGACAGATACTCAAAGGGCAAAAATTAATGCGTCCGGGCTGGGTACGCCTGAATTTCAATTACTTCATCAGTGAGACAGTATTCGAATATCTGCTTGAAGCCGTGGCTCTGGTAGCGCGCCACGGCTGGAGACTACTGCCGTATTATTATTTCGACCAGGATCAGGGAGTCTGGCGCTATCAAGGCAAAAAACCAGAGTCCGCAGCCAGCCTGGCGCAATTGAACTTCAGCAATTGCCCTTCCAGTAAAAGCGAGCAGGAGGTGTCATTACTTCCTCTAGAGGAGTACCTGGCCATTGCCGAGCGGGAGCTTTGCCGCAAACCACGCAATGCAAAATTCTACGATCTACCGCTTCCCGAGGATGCGGAGGCTTTGCGTTGGTTTGTCAGCCCCCGGGACGCAGTACTCGCGCTCTAGGAAAGTTATCGCAATAGCAGCAGAGGCTGGCGGGTCTTGAGTAGCATCTTCGCTGTGATACTGCCCATCAACAAATCGCGCAGACGATTGTGACTGAACGCCCCCATCACAGTGAGGTCAATCTGGTGCTCCTCCTGATAGGTGATCAAGGCCTCAACTGTATTACCCTCCAGATTACTGGCCGTTACTGCGAGGCCGGCCTTATCCAATTCGGCACTGGCCTCAGCTAACAGCTTTTCCGCCACTTGCGCCGGTCCTACATTTACCAGGTGGCAGGACAGGTCGCGGAACAGCGGGCTACCAGCTATCAGGCCCAGGGCCTTGCACGCCGCCTCACTACCGTCATAGGCAAGCATAATCCTCTGCGGCTGCTGAAATTCCCGATTAACCACCAGTATCGGTTTGTGCAGGGAGCGGACTACAGTTTCCAACTGTGCGCCCAGCCCCTGCTCCGACTCGCCGTGCTCCTCACCGCGAATACCGAGTACCAGAACACGAATGCAGTCTTCCAGCTCCACCACAGATTCTGTCAGGGTGTCGTGGCGCTGGCAGGTAATGACCTGTCCAACGCCGGCATCCTCAGCGCGATTTCGTGCCGCCTGCAGCATGAGCTTGCCCTGCTTCACCAGCAATTGCGCACGCTGCTGCTCAAGCGCCGTCAGTTCTTCCAGCAGCTCTTCCTGGCTGCCTAAGCCGATACTGCCGGTAAAATCGGTGACCGCAGGTACACTACTGCGCTCAATGTTATGCAACAGCTTTAGCGGTGCGTCCAGCTTGGCAGCCAGCCAAGCGGAGTAATCACAGACGGCGCCGGTGTATTGGGAACCATCAATACAGGAAAGTACCACTGGTAAAGACCCACCATTATGTGTCTCTTTATTGTTATTTTCGCTGCTGCTTACGGCCATCAATGTCCTCCAAGAACCCGCTCAATTTCCTCGGGCTTATCGTGTACGCCGAACCGGTCGACGATGGTTTCACTAGCTTCGTTCAACCCTACCAGCTCCACTTCTGCACCCTCACGACGGAACTTGAGCACCACCTTATCCAGCGCATTTACTCCGGAAATATCCCAGAAATGCGCGCGATTGAGATCGATCACTACAGTATCCACCACTTCCTTAAAATCGAAAGAGGCCATGAACTTATCGGCGGAGTTGAAGAAGACCTGTCCAATGACCTTGTAGGTTCGGCGGCTCTGAGCTTCTTCGAGAGAGCTGCTCACGTACATAAAGTGGCTAACCTTATTGGCAAAGAACAGCGAGGCCAGTAACACACCAACAAATACACCATAGGCCAGGTTATGGGTCCACACTACCACAACCACAGTAGCCAACATCACCAAATTTGTGGAGAGCGGGTAGCGTTTCAGGTTGCGGATAGAACTCCAGTCAAAAGTACCTATGGAAACCATAATCATGACCGCAACTAGTGCTGCCATAGGAATTACCGCAACCCAGTCACTGAGAAACACCACCAGGGTCAGCAGGCCAACGCCAGCTACCAGAGTTGAGAGCCGACCTCGGCCACCGGACTTCACATTGATGACAGACTGGCCAATCATGGCGCAACCGGCCATCCCCCCCAGGGAGCCGGCCGCGATATTGGCGATCCCCTGACCTTTACACTCGCGGTTCTTATCACTCGGAGTATCGGTCAAGTCGTCCACAATCGTTGCTGTCATCAGGGATTCCAGCAGACCTACCACTGCCAGACCAGCGGAGTAGGGGAAAATAATCTGTAGGGTTTCGAAATTCAGCGGAACCTCGGGCCAGAGGAAAATAGGCAGGGTATCCGGCAACTCGCCCATATCCCCCACGGTACGGATATCCATCCCCATGGTGACAGCCACTGCCGTCAGCAACAGGATACATACCAGCGGTGAAGGCACAGCTTTACCAATCACCGGGACATAGGGGAATAGGTAAATGACCCCCAGACCCGCAGCTGTCATGGCATAGACCTCCCAGGAACCACCAATCAACTCGGGCATTTGCGCCAGGAAGATAAGGATCGCCAGGGCATTCACAAACCCCGTGACCACCGCCCGTGAGACAAAGCTCATCAAACTACCCAGCTTCAGATAGCCAGCGATGATCTGCAACACCCCGGTGAGCAATGTGGCTGCGAGCAGATATTGCAGTCCGTGCTCCTTCACCAGGGTCACCATCAGAAGGGCCATTGCGCCAGTAGCGGCGGAAATCATCCCCGGCCGACCGCCCACAAAGGCAATGACCACAGCAATACAGAAAGAGGCGTAGAGGCCAACTCGGGGATCAACTCCCGCGATAATCGAGAAAGCAATGGCTTCGGGAATCAGTGCCAGGGCCACTACCAGGCCGGCGAGTACGTCGCGACGTATATTGCCGAACCAGTCGGCTTTGGTCGAAGAGAGCAGCGATGGAAGGAACATAAACGCAAATAAATTTGAATTGATCAAAAAAAGGCCGCGCACTCTACCACAAACCGCCGTCCCCCCGCATGACAACCACTCTCGTGAAACCGCAAGCAAAGTTCGGTATCCGCCCCTCTTCCGGCGCAAATATGCAGCTTACAGTGCCCTGTCCATCTCCCGGACAGGGCGGACAGCGGACACTTTTAGCGGACACTCCTGTGATTGTGCACATCCCCATAAAAGAAAAATATCAATAAATATCAATAAGTTACAGGCATAAAAAAGTTGGCACAGCGTTTGCGTAGTAGCTCACAGAGCAGATTTTTTTGATTTGCATCCGAAACAGAAATGCACTGCATCCAAATTACAAAGCAGAAGCAATCGCACAGAGAAGTGGAAAGCAACAATGATTAGAGATACTTCCAGGCAAGATACACAAATCGAAGCCCTACCGCTTTGGAAAAACCCCAAAGCCTATAAGGCTGCCGCCTTGCTTGGCCTCACCATCGCATTTTTGATCTGGGGTGTTAATGCCTGGCATAGGACCGGCTCAGTAGATAACACCCTGTCCTTATCCCGTATCAATATTGCCCAGGTTGAGCGCGGTGACCTGATTCGAGACTTGGTGGTTCAGGGCAAAGTGGTCGCAGCCAACAGCCCCACACTTTATAGCCCTGCGCAGGGCATCGTTAAGTTTGCGGTAAAAGCCGGAGATACTGTGAAAGCTGGGCAAGTCCTCGCCTCGGTTGACAGCCCTGAGCTATCCAACCAACTCGCCCAGGAGGAAGCTCAACTCAATAAACTGTCCGTAGAATTGCAACGGCAGAAAATACAGGCCAAGCGCCAGCAGTTGGAAAACCAGCAAAAGGCCGATCTCGCCCGGGTAAACCTCACCGCCGCCAAACGGGAGTTAAAACGGGCTGAGCTTTCCAAGGAGAAGCAGATTATTTCCCTGCTCGACTTTGAAAAGAGCAAGGACGATATGGCCCGAGCACAACTGGAGTATGAGCAGGCTGTACAAAACGCCGAGCTGGAAAAAGAGTCCCTGAGCTTTGATACCCAAACCCTTCATTTACAAGTGTCCCAGCAGAAGTTGCAGGTAGAGGAACTCGAGCGCCGCGTGCGGGAATTAGAAATCCTCTCCCCTGTCAGCGGCACCATCGGCAGTCTCGCCGTATCCCAGCGCAGCGCCGTTGCCGCTAACGCCCCCTTGATCACCGTAGTTGACCTCACCAGTTTTGAGCTTGAGGCGGCAGTGCCAGAGAACTACGCCGACGACCTCGGCTTGAATATGGCCGTGGCCGTCAACCTAGGGGGGCGTGAACTACCCGGTGAAATCACTGCGATATCCCCCGAAGTCATCGACAACCAAGTCATCGCCCGAGTGCGTTTTAGCGAGGGACAACCCCAAAACTTGCGCCAAAACCTGCGCCTCACCGCCCGCGTGCTACTGGAGAATCGCAATGATGTGCTGCTGGTGAAACGTGGTGGTTTCCTGGATCAGAGCGGCGGCCGCTTTGCATTCCGCCTCAACGATCAACAACAGGCAGAGCGCGTCGCCATTCAAATTGGCGCGCTGGGACTGAAACAAGTGGAAATCATTTCCGGCCTGCAAGAGGGAGATCAAATCATTATCTCCGCCTCCGAAGAATTGGAGAGGGCACAGCTAGTTGCCCTGAAAGAATAAACCGAGCGAGACATTCAACACGCGCAAGCTACACCCACTCAGTTTCCGCGATTTATCAACGATTTAAAAATTCAGTGACAAACAAGGAACATCGCCATGCTTAAGATGCATAACGTCCGCAAGAGTTTCCGCACAGACACTATTGAAACCCACGCCCTGCGTGACTTCAGCCTAGAAGTGAAGGAGGGGGAATTTGTCTCTGTCACCGGCCCCAGTGGCTCCGGAAAAACGACCTTTCTGAATATCGCAGGGTTATTGGAAACCCCAACCGGCGGCCAGTACCTGCTGGATGGCGAGGATGTAAGTAACCTGAACGATCGCCAGCGCTCCCGCCTGCGTAATGAAAAGATCGGGTTTATTTTCCAAGGGTTTAACCTGATCCCGGATCTAAGCTTGTTCGACAATATTGATGTCCCTCTTCGCTACCGTGGATTCAGCGCTAAAGAACGCCGCAAGCGTATTGAGAAAGTACTGGAGCAAGTGGGCTTATCCGCCCGCGCAAAACACTTGCCTGCACAGCTTTCCGGCGGACAGCAACAACGTATTGCTATTGCCCGGGCCCTGGCAGGGGAGCCACGTTTCCTGCTCGCAGATGAGCCCACTGGAAACCTCGACTCCCTAATGGCACGCCAAGTAATGGAGCTGCTGGAATTTATCAATGAGTGGGGAACTACCATCGTAATGGTTACCCATGATCCGGAGCTGGCCCGTCGTGCGCACCGCAATATCCAGATCGTGGATGGGCAAGTGTGCGACCTGCGCCCGGTCACAGAGCAACCCGAAGCCGCTACTGCTTAAGGAGTCTGCAGTAATGATTGGATACTATATTTCCCTGGCACTGCGAAGCCTGCGTCGTACACCGACATTAAGTGCGTTGATGGTCGCTGCTATCGCGGTGGGTGTGGGTGCCTCCATGACAGTACTCACCCTCAACTACATGATGTCGCAGAACGCGCTAGAGCATAAAGACGATGTTCTTTTTGCCGTTCAACTCGATAGCTGGGATGTTAATGAAGCCGCAAATACCACCAATGAAATTCCCTGGCAGTTGACTTATAGAGATGCCCAAGCCCTACTGCGCTCTGACATCCCCACCCATCAAGTGGCCATGCACCGCTATGGTTTTACCGTGGAACTGGAAGAGTCAGCAATCCGGCCTTATACCGCTGACATCCGCGTAACCACCCGTGATTTCTTTAACCTATTCGATATCCCTTTTATATATGGAGGCACCTGGGAGAAGACTGCCGACAGCTCACCCATGCAAGTGGTGATACTCTCCAAGGCCACCAATGAAAAGTTATTCTCTGGAGAAGACAGCGTTGGTGAAACCGTCATATTAAATAGCCAACCTTTTACCGTCATTGGCGTTATTGATGCCTGGGAACCCTCACCCAAAGTTTACGATGTCAATAATGGTTCCTTTACGAAAGTTGAATCCCTTTTCGTGCCTTTTGGTCTTCACCGCAAGCTGGAAATTTACAGCTGGGGGAATACCAATGGCTGGGATAGTGGAGAGGGCGAAGGTTATGAGGGTTTCCTACAAAGTGAGAGCGTCTGGATTCAGTACTGGGTGGAACTCACTAATAAAGAACAAAAAACCGAGTACGAAAACTTTCTAACCGCATATATTCAAGGGCAGAAGGACCAAGGGCGCTTCGAGCGACCATTGAATTTTGCCCTGAGTAAACCTTCCGAATGGCTGGTTCTCAACGAAGTCCTCAGCGATGACAATCGCGTATTGGGCTGGGTATCCCTGGCTTTTCTGTTAGTTTGTGTTATCAACGCAGTAGCTCTATTACTCGCCAAGTTTCTCCGCAAAGCGCCTGAAGCGGGTGTGCGTCGGGCACTTGGAGCCAGCCGCAATGCCATTTTCACACAGCACCTCATTGAAAGTTCAACCATCGGTATTCTCGGTGGGATAGCCGGTATTTTACTTGCTTTTATGGGGATCAGTGGAATCCGTTATTTAGCTATGGGACAACTGGATACGGTCGCGAGGATGGATTGGGTGATGGTGATCGCAGCCATCGGTCTCGCGCTAATCGCAAGCCTGCTGGCAGGGCTTTACCCAGCTTGGCGTATCAGTCGCACTAACCCTTCCATTTACCTGAAAACCCAGTAAGGACGAGTCATGCTTGAATTAAAACCCATGTTATCCGCCCTCTGGCGTAACAAAGTGCCTGCCCTGCTGATCGCTCTTCAACTTGCATTGACACTGGCAATCATCAGCAACACGGTTGTGATCGTAAAAGATCGTATTGCAAAGATAGAAAGACCCACCGGTATTGCCGTAGAGGAGATCATTGCCATCAACGTAATGGCAATTCCCAATAACTACGACATGATTGGAGCCGTATCTTCTGATTTGGAGTTACTGCGAAAACTGCCTTTCGTCAAAGATGCAACCATTACCAACCAAGTCCCCTTATCGCGGTCTGGCTCCGCGGGCACTTTTTACACTCAACCTAATCAGGAGGTCGGCGGAGAGGTCTCTAACAGATACAACACCGACCCAAACTTTATCAATACCCTAGGTTTAAAATTAGTGGCGGGGCGAAATTTTACCAATGCTGAAATGCAATATTTTGATCCAAGTGAAATTCGGGATATCAATGTCGCAGTTATTACCCAGCAGTTCGCCGATAAAATTTACCCAGACCAAGATCCTATTGGAAAACCCCTCTATGATGGCAACACTTCCCATCCAATAGAAATTATTGGTGTTATCGAACGGCATCTGGGCGCCTGGGTGGACTGGTCAAAAGCAGGTAATGTGGCCTTTTTCCCCATTGTCAGAAATACTCAGGACGTCAATTATTTAGTACGCGCCGAACCAGGCAAGCGCGATGATGTGTTAAAAACCTTGGTAGATAAACTGTCTGAAAGGGACCCTCAAAGAGTCATTAAAACCAGAGTGCTCTCAGAGTATGTCGCTCGCAGTTATGCAGGCGATAACTTAATGGTCAAAGTGTTATCTATTGTTGCGGCCACACTCAGCTTTATCGTAGCGCTGGGGATCGTCGGGCTGACAATCTTCTGGATTAACCAACGCGCCAAACAAATAGGTGTTAGACGGGCACTAGGGGCTAGCCGCAGCAATATCAGCCGCTATTTCCTGATTGAAAACAGTCTGATTGCCGTTACCGGTATCGCCCTGGGCAGTGCCGCAGCCCTAATCGTTAATCAGTATATGGTACGCGATTACTCTCAGCCGGTATTAACCCTACTACCTCTCCTTATCTGTGCTCTATTGGTATTGGTTGTTAGTCTCGCTGCTGCACTAGCGCCAGCACTGCGTGCAGCCAATATCTCCCCGGCTACCGCCACGCGCAGTGTATAAAATCAAATTGAAACTGGTGGTCGGGCTTTTTTCGCTGACCGCCAGTTTGGTGAAAAGTAAGATAGTAAATAAAAAGGGAGAATTTATTATGCGAAATTATTTGATGGCTCTAGGTTTTACTGCCATATCAATTTTCATACCCACAGCAATTGCCGAGCAACATCCCGTCGTTGCCGGCCCTCAAGCTACGGAGAAATTAGAAAAGGAAATCACCGTTGTGGACTCACAACTTTTTGATGCTGTTTTCAACAGCTGCGACATTAAAAAACTGGGTCAACTCGTCACCGATGATTTTGAAATGTACCATGATAAGTGGGGGAAAACTGCAAGCTCAGCACAAGAGTTTCTCAATGGTATTAGCAGTATGTGTGAACGTCAAAAATCCGGCAGTGACATTAAAGCGCGCCGCGAACTCATTAACGATAGTGTTAGAGTTTTCCCAATGAACAACTACGGGGCCATTCAAAGCGGTACACATAAATTTTATGGCATAAATGCTGATAACAGCGAAGTATTACGCGAGAGTGGACAGTTCACCCACCTCTGGAAAAAAGAGGATGGGCAGTGGAAGCTCGCCAGAGTATTGAGTTTTGATCACCAACCTGCCAGCAATGGTCATTAGCCTCTGACACTAACGTTCAAACCTACGGCCTGGATTTAAACACCAGCGGCAGCAGTTCCCCCTAACCACTCACTCATTGCATAATGGCCAGCTTACAAGCTGGCTCTTGGTCCTATGGATAAAATACTCATTATTGACGATAACAGCGGTATCGTCTCGGCCCTGGAAATACTGTTGTCATTACATGACTTGCAGCCCCTCTGTGCCATTACTCCCCAGGCAGGTCTGCAATTATTACGAGAGAACCGGGATATCAGCCTGGTGATCCAGGATATGAACTTCACTGCGGACACCACCTCTGGTGAAGAGGGGCGCGAACTGTTTTTTGCTATTCGCGAAATCAATCCGGATCTGCCCATTATCCTCTTGACCGCCTGGACGCAATTGGAAATGGCGGTGGAGCTGGTCCGCGCTGGAGCGGCCGATTACCTGGGCAAACCCTGGGACGATAACAAGCTGATCTCCACGATTGTCAACTTACTAGAGCTGGGCGAGCTACAAAAACGCCAGCGTGCGTCACAACAACAGGCAATGAATGCCCGCAGCGAACTGCGAGAAAAGTTTGACCTACGAGATATTATTTACCGTAGCGATAATATGCAAAAGCTTTTGGAAATGGCCACCCAGGTAGCCAAGTCCGATGTACCTGTGCTGATCACAGGCCCCAACGGGGCGGGTAAAGAAAAAATAGCCGATATTGTTCAAGCTAACTCACTACTCCGTGATGGCCCCTTTATCAAAGTGAATGTCGGAGCACTGCCGGAGGAGCTGATGGAAGCGGAGCTCTTTGGCGCGGAGCCCGGAGCCTACACCGGAGCAGGAAATAAGGCCCGTGAAGGTCGTTTTGAGGCGGCCGATGGAGGCACCCTGTTTCTCGACGAGATCGGCGAACTCTCTGCCAGTGGCCAAGTAAAACTGCTACGTGTGCTGCAAACCGGAGAATTCCAGCGTCTTGGCAGCAGTCAAACGCGGAAGGTTAAAGTACGGGTAATCAGCGCTACCAACAGTAACCTGCCCAAGTCCATCACTGAGGGCAACTTCCGCCAGGACTTATACTACCGCCTGAATGTGATCGAGCTGCGTCTACCTCCTCTTTGTGAACGCCCCGAGGATATAGCACCTCTGGCAATAAGCTTTTTAGGTGAAAACAGTAACCCCAAAAAACTTTCCCCACAGGCACTGACCGCAATGACCCGCTACCAGTGGCCAGGCAATGTACGCGAATTACAGAATGTGATGCAGCGTGCATCAGTCCTGTGCCAGGAGGACACCATTGATGAGGCGGTGCTGGCCTTGCCCGAACAGCCTGTAACTGAAAAAGTTGATGTGAGTTTTGAGCCTAGTAGGGAGCTACTACAGCAAACCCTAGCCAGCTGCAATGGTATTATTGCCCAGGCTGCAAGAGAGCTGGGTATGAGCCGTCAAGCGCTGTATCGTCGCTTGGAAAAACATGGTATTTCCTATTGATGTCCAAACATTTTTCCCTGGAGGGGCGCATCGTTGCCACAGCCACTCTGGCATTGATTATAGGTACAGCTATCCCATGGCTTTGTATTTATATAGGCCTGGATCCACGCTTATCGTGGGCTACGGGGCTGTTCCTCGGGATTATTATTATCCTGGGGCTGATGCGTCAGGTTCTCACTCCCCTGACGACCACCCTTAAATCCTTACAGGGGGGGCTACTTAATTTTCGCGATGGTGATTTTTCGATCTCTCTGGTCCCTCCCAGGGATATAGAGCTCCGCCAGATTACAAATTTATACAACGAAATCGGTGAGCACCTGCGACGTGAGCGCGCTCATATTTATCAGCGCGAATTGCTCCTCGATACTGTGATCCAAAGCTCACCGCAAGCGCTGTTACTTCTCGATCAAAGCGATCACATCATTTATTCCAACAGCAGTGCCAAAAAACTACTTAATGCCGGCAGGCCCATCCAAGGCCTGCTTTTACAGAAACTACTCCCCAATAGCCCAGGGGAGATCGCAAATGCTATTAATAATTGGGAAAACGGGCTTTTTAACTACACCGATACAAATGGAACTCACTCCATGCACATCGGTAATAGTACATTTGTACTCAATGCGCAAAAGCACCGCTTGATTGTTTTGCGTGAGATGACAAGAGAGTTAACCCGCGCTGAAGTAGAAGTTTGGAAAAAAGTCATTCGCCTAATCAGCCATGAGCTCAATAATTCTTTGGCCCCCATATCCTCACTGGCGCACTCAGGCAAAATGCTTATCGCCAAGCCAGATAAAGCTGCGGCGCTGGAAAAAGTTTTTGATATCATCGCCGACCGCTGCAAACACCTGACGGAATTTACCCAGGGCTATGCCAGTTTCGCGAAGCTGCCTGCCCCCAGTTGCGAAACTGTGGATTGGCAGACACTTATCGAACGTATTGCCCCCTTGCAGGAATTCACCTTGTCGGGGGATTTACCAGAGCGCCAGGGGTATTTTGACCCAGTACAAATCGAGCAAGCCCTACTGAACCTGATCAAAAACTCCCACGAGGCCGGTTCCAGTAATGAAGATATTAAAATTACCATCAGCACTGATGGCCTAGGACAAAAACTCGTAATTGCGGATCGCGGCTGCGGCATGAGTGAAAAAGTTCTACAACAGGCACTACTTCCATTTTTTTCTACCAAAGAACAGGGTGTGGGCCTTGGCTTAGCGCTGTGCAGAGAAATTGTCGATGCCCACGGAGGACACATTCAACTGCTAAACCGTCCTGAGGGAGGATTACAAATTACCTTATGGCTGCCCTGGGCTAAAGAATCTCACTAGCGAGGAACTTGCCCAAAAAGCAAACCATCAAATGGTTATCTGCTCAAATAGCAAGTTATACAATAAATTAAGTGTCATTCAGACCTATAGCAGCTTTGGCTAAACAAGGCGGCCCCCTATTTATGGGAGCAAAAAACTTTAACAAAAATTTCTTTTATACAACTACCTAAAGCAACCCTATCCAAAAAAATCACGGCAGATTAAATAGTGCTCCTCCAGCGGCTAATTTAGTGCGAAGCCTGATTTCAGCTGACCAGGGAACAGACAGGTGTATTGAACCCTTAAATGACAATAAGATTGATTCTTACTTCTCTTTTTTTTCTGTAAAAAGTGTTAATCCCAGCAAAAACCTCTCGTCCAGCTACTCTGAATTTTTGAAGCCCTAACCAATTAATTTGGACACTTTTCTAGCATGGACCGGAAACAGACTATCTCCCGTAGAAAATTCCTCAAAATCTCCAGCTGCTCACTAGCGATATTACCGGCGGCAGTTATTGTCACAGATCGCACTAACGCACAGATCAAGGCAAAAAAAGAAGCCGTGAATTATCAGGACACACCAAATAATGGCAAGAAGTGCGTTGACTGCCAGCTTTTCCAGCCGCCTAATGCCTGCATCGTGGTCGAAGGAGAAATCAGTCCTGAGGGGTGGTGCAGCCTGTTTGTCCTCAAACAGGGTGATGCCACCTCGGACTAGGCTGGCACCCTTTGCTCACCACGCAGCTTACTCACATCCGCACGTGGGGGGAGGCCAAACATGCGGCTGTACTCACGGCTAAAATGTGAAGGACTTTCATAGCCCACCCTATAGCTGGCGGAAGCTGCCTCCAGGCCCTCAGTGAGCATCAAGCGGCGGGCTTCATGTAAGCGCAATTTCTTTTGAAACTGCAGGGGCGACATGCGGGTGATTTGCTTGAAGCTGTGATACAGCGATGACTCGCTCATATTCGCCTGCTCTGCCAAGTCACTAATGCGTAGCGGCTCCGAGTAGCGGTCCTTCAATACTTCAATGACTCTGGATACCCGATTTGCCTGACTGTCTGCCATAGCAAACTTGCGCATACGGGCACCGATTTCACCCATTAAGGCGCGATAGATAATCTCCCGTCGCGCCAGGGGGGCCAATATCTGAGCATCCACAGGAGTTTCCAACAGGTGTACCAGCCGGCTCAATGCATCCAGCATTCCCTGATCCATCTGCGTCACACAAAGGCCACAACTCACTTCAGGGCAGTCATACCCCGCCTCCACTCCCGGGGCCTTATCTCCCAGCTCCAATACCAGGTCAGCTACTTCTTTGGGATCTATCGTTAACTTCACACCGAGGAAAGGGGTGTCCTCCGAAGCACGCTCTACTCGCCCAAGAATGGGAAGATGTACTGAAGTCGCCACATAGCTGAGAGGCATATAGGAAATTTCCCTGTCTCCCAACTCCAGAGTTTTACTTCCCTGAATAATAAAATTGAGAGATGGCGCATATACAGAGGAGGCACAAGCTACCGGCTCGTTACAACGGATTAGGGCCAAACCATCCAAGTAGGTTTCTATTAGCCCCTGCTCGGGTGCCAGTCGCTGGAGTGTCCCGGCCAACTTCTTGCGAGTAGGTTCCAGCAAAGAAGTTGGAGACTGTTGATTCACACTGCCATCGGTTCTCATACGTTCCCCTTTCGACCGCATCCCAGCGGGCTACATCAATCTAGGTGGCTCACAGTATACGGAGTTTTAGGCAATCTCCCGACTCTTTTGCAGGAATGGGCAATTACCGTGCAGTAATAGATAACCGCAGACGAATCATACCTCTCAAATCACGGTAAAATCTCATTCAATTTGACAAACAACTAGTTATATATCCAGTTCCAATTACTCCCCCCATGCGGCACTCATTTCTACATCACTTTCCCCCTTAAGCAGGAATAGGCAATCAATCCATAGTTACCGGATACCCTCATCATCTTGCTCATCATTAAAGTTGCAGTCCTAGTAGGAGAGGAGCCATTCAGCACCTCCCTCTTCCGTAGCAAAGGGAGTACACGCGTTATGGTCAAGAAATTAACAGTCACTTTACTCGGTCTGTCCGCACTGGTTCTGTCCGGTTGTGGCACCGGCGAGCCTGCGGGACAACAGCCGCCGCCACCTGCGGTTGAAGTTGCAAAAGTCGGCTCTGAGCCTACCACCCTGTGGCGCAGTTTTACCGGGCGAGTTGTAGCGCCCGAAACCGTGGAATTACGTCCCCGCGTGAGTGGCTATATCGACCAGGTTTCCTTTGCCGAAGGTGCCCTAGTAAAACGTGGCGATGTCCTGTTCACCATCGACCAACGCCCCTATAAAGCCCGTCTTCGTGCTGCTGAGGCCGATTTACAGCGAGTGCGCAGCCAGCTGTCCTTCAGTGAAAAACAGGCCGGCCGCGCTCAGCAGCTACTGGACAGTAAAGCGATCTCCCGCGAGGAATACGACCGTCGCATCGCCTCAAGGGACGCGGAACGCGCAGCCCTAAGCGCCGCAGAAGCAGCAGTGGAAAACGCCCGACTCGACCTCCAGTACACTCAGGTCAAGGCTCCAATTAGTGGTCAGGTAAGTCGCGCCCTAGTCACTAAAGGTAATCTCGCTAATGCCGATGCCACCTTGCTGACCACTCTGGTCTCTGTAGACCCCATGTACGTCTACTTCGAAAGCGATGAACAGACTTTCGCCGAGAGCCGCCGCCTGCTCAAGGCCGATTCTGCGCCTCCAGTACATATCGGCCTCTCCGGTGAAAACGGCTACCCCCATAAGGGCAAGCTGGACTTTATCGATAATCGCCTCAATAGCCACACAGGCACCATCCAGTTCCGGGCAGTGGTTTCCAATACCGAAGGTACTTTTAAGCCCGGACAGTTCGCCCGTGTGGAGATGCCCATTGAAGAAATGGATCAAGCAGTACTAATCGATAGCAAGGCCGTACTTACCGATCAGGACCGCCGCTACGTCTATGTGGTCACTCAAGAGAACCTGACAGAACGTCGCCCAATTCAAGTAGGGCCACGCCAGGGTGAGCGCACGGTAATTCGCAGTGGCCTGCAAGTTGGCGAACGAATTGTGGTCAACGGCCTGCAGAAAATTTTCTTCCCCGGTATGCCCGTGGTGCCTGAAATGGTTGCCCAGCAAGTGCGGGGTGGTGGCGCCCAGGCAGCGGGCCACTGAGACAACGGGTAGAAGGCAGCCCTACTATGGCCAGCATCCACTCTGGAAGAGTTATATCAATGGAATTCGAGCGTTTATATTGCCGCTCACGGGGTAGCAGTGTATGAATTTTTCCCGTTTCTTTGTCGACCGACCTATTTTTGCATCGGTGCTGTCGATCATTATTTTTGTGGTGGGTCTGATCAGTATCCCATCGCTACCGGTTAGTGAATATCCGGAAGTTGTACCACCCAGCGTGCAAGTTAGCGCTCGCTACCCTGGAGCCAACCCCAAAACGATTTCCGAAACTGTTGCCACACCATTGGAGGAAGCCATCAATGGTGTAGAAAACATGATCTACATGAAGTCGGTAGCAGGCAGTGACGGCACCCTCACTTTAAATGTCACTTTTAAACTGGGCACCGATCCAGACCAGGCCCAGGTTCAGGTACAAAACCGGGTATCCCAGGCACTACCCCGTCTACCGGAAGATGTACGCCGCCAGGGGGTAACCACGCAGAAGCAGTCGCCCAACCTGATGATGGCGGTGCATCTGATCTCTCCAGACGACAGCCTCGATGCGACCTATATTCGCAACTACGCCGTACTGCATATCCGTGATGAGCTGTCGCGCATTCCCGGTGTGGGCCTGGCCGCCGTATTTGGCTCCGGAGACTATGCCATGCGCCTGTGGGTGGACCCGCAGAAAGCGGCGGCCCTGGGCGTGACTGCAGCGGATATCGTCAGCTCAGTGCGTGAACAAAATGTACAGGTGTCCGCCGGACAGATCGGCGCCTCGCCGATGCCCAATGGTTCTGATTTCCTGATCTCTATCAACGCCAAGGGCCGCCTGCAAAGCGAGGAAGAGTTTGGCAATGTGGTACTGAAGACCGGCAGCGATGGTGAAATTACCCGATTGCGTGACGTGGCGCGGGTTGAACTGGCTTCATCTCAAGACTCTCTACGCGCCTTATTAAACGGCCGCCAGGCGGTTGCCATTCCGATTTTCCAGTCTCCAGGC
The DNA here is from genome assembly GCF_040371615.1 of Microbulbifer sp. NBRC 101763. Lineage (NCBI taxonomy): Bacteria > Pseudomonadati > Pseudomonadota > Gammaproteobacteria > Cellvibrionales > Microbulbiferaceae > Microbulbifer > Microbulbifer sp. NBRC 101763. The sequence continues at coordinate 148,220 of NZ_BAABQV010000008.1, read as the reverse complement.
TCCAATTCCCTGGAAGTCTCCGCTGCAGTGCGCGAGAAGATGGCAGAACTGGGAGAACAGTTCCCCGAAGGCCTGGAGTGGAAAGTTGCCTACGACCCAACCGTATTCGTCAGCACTTCCATCAGCTCTGTGATCAAGACCCTTCTGGAGGCGGTGCTGCTGGTAGTGCTGGTGGTTATCCTGTTCCTGCAGACCTGGCGCGCCTCCCTGATTCCACTCTTGGCCGTGCCGGTATCTATTGTCGGCACCTTTGCGGTGCTGTTGATGCTGGGCTTCTCGATCAACACCCTGACCCTGTTCGCCATGGTACTGGCCATCGGTATTGTGGTGGATGACGCCATCGTGGTGGTGGAAAACGTCGAGCGCAATATCGAGGAGGGACTGACACCTTTAGCCGCTGCCCACCAAGCCATGCGCGAGGTGAGCGGTCCGATTGTCGCCATCAGTTTGGTGCTCTGTGCGGTATTTGTGCCCATGGCCTTCCTGGACGGCATCACCGGTCAGTTCTACCGCCAGTTCGCCACCACCATTGCCATCGCCACCATTATCTCCGCGATCAACTCCCTGACTCTGTCCCCGGCTCTGGCGGCAACCCTGCTGAAGCCCCACGGTGCCAAGCCGGATATACCCGCGCGCATTATCGAGCGCCTGTTCGGCTGGTTATTCCGCCCGTTCAACCGCTTCTTCCAGCGCAACTCCGAGCGCTATCAGCGGGTGGTGGGCCATAGCCTCAAGCGTCGCGGTATCGTATTTGGGGCCTACCTGATATTGCTCGGCGGTACCTTCGCCCTGTTCCAACAGGTGCCCGGCGGCTTTATTCCGGTTCAGGATAAGACTTACCTGGTGGGTAGTATTCGCCTGCCGGAAGGTGCCTCCCTGGACCGCACCGAGGAAGTTGCGCGCCGCGTGAGTGAATTGGCTTTGGAAACTGAGGGGGTTGCCAACGCCGCGGCCTTTGTCGGCTTCAATGCCCTGCAAAGTACCAACACCCCCAACGTGGGCACGGTATTTATCCTATTCGACGATTTCGATGAACGTGAGCGCAGTGCCCAGGAAATCGCTGCGGAGCTAAATGGCAAAATCTCACAGATCAAAGAAGGCTTTGCCATGACCTTTATGCCGCCGCCCATCTTCGGGCTGGGTGCTGGGTCCGGCTACTCCCTCTATGTCCAGGACCGTCGCGGTGCCGGCTACGGTGAGCTGCAAAATGCTACCAATATGCTGGCTGGGGCCCTGAGCCAAGCCAGCGGCCTCAGCTACCCCTTCAGCTCCTACCAGGCCAATGTGCCGCAGATGGACGCCGAGGTAGACCGCCTACAGGCCAAAGCCCAGGGCGTGCGTATGGACGATCTATTCGGCACCCTACAGCTGTATTTCGGCTCCATGTATATCAACGACTTCAACTTGTTCGGTCGCACCTACCAGGTGGTTGCCCAGGCAGATGCGCCTTTCCGCGATGAAGTGCAGGATCTCGATAATCTCTACACTCGCAATATGAATGGGGAGATGGTGCCCATCAGCACCATGGTGACCCTGCGCCAGAGTTACGGACCAGACCCGGTGATCCGCTACAACGGCTATCCGGCAGCCGACCTGATGGGGCAGTCCGATCCCAGCATGTTGTCCTCTTCCGAGGCACTGGCAGCGGTTGAGCAGGTTGCCAGCCAAGCCCTGCCACCGGGCATGCAAATCCAGTGGACCGACCTCAGCTTCCAGCAGGTCAACCAGGGCAATGCCGCTATGGTGGTTTTCCCACTCGCAGTACTGCTGGTATTCCTGGTACTGGCCGCACTCTATGAGAGCTGGGTTATGCCGCTGGCGGTGATCCTGATCGTGCCCATGTGCCTGCTGGCTGCACTATTTGGTGTCTGGGCTACTGGCGGCGACAACAATGTTTTCGTTCAAGTCGGGCTGGTTGTTTTAATGGGACTTGCCTGTAAAAACGCCATTCTGATTGTGGAGTTTGCCCGCGAACTGGAAATGGACGGTAAGGGCCCGGTAGAAGCTGCCTTGGAAGCCTGCCGCCTACGTCTTCGTCCGATCATTATGACTTCCGTCGCCTTTATTGCCGGTGTTGTTCCACTGGTATTGGCCGGCGGCGCTGGCGCTGAGGTGCGCAATGCCATGGGCATTACCGTATTTACCGGCATGATCGGTGTCACACTGTTTGGCCTGTTCCTGACACCCGTGTTTTATGTTGCCCTACGCAAAATTGCCGGCGGTAAAATATCCACGTCAAAGAATGTAAGCGCACATCAAGTCCAGGATACCCCCTTGCCGTTAGAAGAACCTGCTAACGGCTAAAGCCCCTTACCCCCAGGCACATATTTGTGCCTGGGGCTTTTTCTTTTTACGCTCGTCTTTTCAATAGCGGGCACCGGCCTGGAACCCTTTCCCCATTTGCTCAAAAGTAATTCTTGCCCTCATAGGCAAGGCATGGAGTCACACTACGCGAGGAAACCAGCCCCTCCAAACGGTTCACAAACCTTGGACTAGACTTGCTTCAGCAGCTGGAATTCACCAGTCAACGATTAAGGCCATGGAACCCAGATAGTCTCGTTCCTGAAATGTTACACCTCGTCACTATTGCCACTCACTCTGAAAGAATGTTCCCTGTTCTACAGGAATCCGCCAAACGCAATGGGGTTTCACTCACCATACTCGGGCAAGAACAACCATGGGAAAATTTTTCCACAAAAATCGATCTGCTTCTCCCTTTCTGCAAGACTCTACCGGAAGAAGATATCCTCTGTTATTTTGATGGTTTCGATTCAATAATCTTACCGGCCATTCATCAACTCGAGAGTAAATTTTATTCTTTTGACCGAGATATAGTATTCTCAAATGACCACCAACATAGTGGAACACAGGGTTTCTTCGAGCGAAAGTACTTTGCAGGAAACACCATATTTTCAACGGGTATATTTATAGGAAAAGTAAAAACATTAAGTCATCTATTTTCAGTCATTAAGGAGATGTATCCCGACTATAGCGATGACCAAAAAATGATAAGGGAATACTACACACACCATTCGCCTGAACACATTGGAATAGACGGCAAATCCAGGCTCTTTTATAACTTTGACCTCTCAGACGGAAGCTTTAACCTTCTCAATCAGGTAAATTGCATTGACCAGGGGCAAATCCAGCTTAAAAATAAAGAGATGCCCTGCATTATTTCCTTTCCCTGCAGCTGGTTCGCCATAGGTGTTACAAAGAATATTCACGTACTATTAAAAGAACTAGGATATGATTATTACCATGAGGTTAACATCAAGAATACATTCAATGGATTAAAGCACTATATCGGCACGACCATCAAAGACAGTTTAAAGTCCTTGCTTAAAATCTAATTACTATAGCCTGAGTAAACTTAATATTTAAGTATTCTTAAACCACCCAAACCTGAATCAAATAAAGCTGCACGCATCCGGTGCTAGTAAAAACTGTAGCTCAATACAAAGGGCGAATAAGGTCCCGCACACCACTCGCCAGTATCTAGTTGGTAACAGTGCACACCGGCGGCAATGCAGTTTTCAAGTTCCCCCATGTAGGGGTCGCCCACAAGACAAAAACGCGGGAAAGCCGTAATTTCATCGGGTGGTACTGGGCTGCGCTTATAAGTGTAATAAACCGGGTCGCCACACAAATCCTGCCAAAAGCCATCGGCGCAGCCGCCGAGCAACTGCGCAAATATCAAAGGCAGTATAATTTTACTCTTCATAAGAGATACATCGCCTTCCACCAGAAATATCTATACAACGAGCACTGGGTGGACAAATAGAACCGGGCGCTAGCTCTTCAGAATCTCCGGGACAACTGGAATAACTGGATTTACGTGATGGGGGCACTGCGGGCACGTGTGACGAAGGGGCAGGATAAGCACGGTAATCCAGATGGCGCGGTGTAGGTGGACTGTAAGGGTAAACCACTTGATTGCGTGTATCTGGTGTTCCACAAGCTGCCAATAACAAGCTCGTTGTAAACAATGAAATTACTATCGGGGATTTTTGCATGGGCACTTCTCCGTATCGGTACCACGCGAAATTGACTTCGCGTACTTCGGTAAAAGACCGGGTTATGCTGTAGCGATCTCCATGCGGATTCCCACAGAGGCTAATACACCCTCAGTATCGGGAAAAACCAACTAGAGGAATCGTACACTCTATCCTCGCAACTCTCCTCACACTGAAAACCGACCGTTATAGGTGGCCGAAGTCGGGAGTGATGGGCGCCGGCATCAACAAAACTCTCGCCTTGCCTGGCTGTGCCAGTCTCAAAGAAGAATGGATCTTCACCCTCCACTTCCTCAGCCGGCAAAAACAAGCAACCCTGCATCACCAGTGCCGATACGACAGGAAAGGCGAATTTCCCTGAAGGTCTCATGATCCGACACTCCACATTTTCAGTGTTGCGTTGATAGTTGTCTTTCTCTGAGTCTAGTTGCCAGGGAATTTCCAGCCAGTTGGCGCCAAGTCATTTATTCGCATAATTCATCTTTAAGTGAATTTAAACGTCATTTTCCTTCCACCCCACTGCGTAGGCGAGCATACCTAAAAGCAATAGCTACATAAGGCAGCTCGAAAAATAAAAAAGCGGCCAAAGGCCGCTTTTTTAGGGTAATGACTCTGGAACCTTTACAGCAACAATCGACGCACGTCTGCCAGCACGCTGACCAAATAAGTCATAAAGCGTCCGGCATCTCCGCCATTTACCGCGCGGTGATCGTAGGAGAGCGCCAAGGGCAACATCTGCCGGGGCTCAAAGTCCTTACCGTTCCACACCGGCTTCATCGCCAGCTTGGATACTCCGAGGATACCTACTTCCGGAGAATTGACGATCGGGGTAAATCCGGTGCCGCCGATAGCCCCCAGGCTGGAGATAGTGAAGCAAGCACCCTGCATCTCGTTGGGTTTCAGCTTGCCATCACGGGCTTTCAGGGCCATCTCAGTGGCCTCGGCCGCCAGCTCGTACAAGCCTTTTTTATCCACATCGCGGATAACCGGCACCATTAAGCCTTTTGGCGTATCCACTGCCATCCCCACATGTACATAGTCCTTGCGCACAATGTGCTCGCCATCATTGTGCAGGGATACATTAAAGCTGGGCTCTGCGCGCAGGGCTGCGGCTACCGCTTTCAGCAGGAAAGGCACTGGGGTGAGCTTCACTCCGCGCTTCTCCGCCTCGGCCTTCATGGACTTGCGGAAGGTTTCCAGCTCAGTGATATCCGCATCATCAAACTGGGTGACGTGGGGCACATTAAGCCAGTTACGCGACATGTTGGCAGCGGTGATCTTGTGGATCTTGCTCATCGGCTCCACGTTCACCGGGCCAAACTGGCTGAAGTCGATATCCGGCATCTTGGCAATACCGATTCCACCGCCTACGCCAACGGCACCGCTCTCAGCCTTCTTCACCTGTTCGCGGATATAGTTGTGCAGATCATCCTTGGAGACCCGGTTGCGGGGACCCGTGGGCTTCACCTTGTTCAAGGTAACGCCCAACTCCCGCGCCAGTTTGCGCACGGCAGGACCGGCGTAAACCTGGGCTGCGGCGGTAAAATCTCGTTCCAGCTGATGATCTTTTTGCGGCACTGCCGGGGGCTCAACAGACGCAGATACCTGCTGTGGCGCGCTCTCGGCAGGCGCTGTCGCTGCAGGGGCTGCAGCTGTAGCCGCGGGCTCGGCGGCGCCTGCGGCAACTACTTTCAACACACCAAGGGTATCGCCAGTGGAAACCTTATCACCTTCCTTAACGGCGATAGAGACCACAGTACCGGCGCTGGGGGAAGGCACATCCATAGAGGCTTTATCGCCTTCCACCACAATCAGGGAGTCGCCCTCTTCGACCGTGTCGCCGGGCTGTACACTGATCTCGATCACATCAACTGCATCGGCACCACCCAGGTCCGGGACCTGGATCGTTTCCTCTTTCGGCTCACCGCTCACTGCTGCCGCAGGGGCTTCAGCTGCGGGCTCGGCCGCCGGTGCAGTTTCTTCCTTGGCAGGTGCCGCAGCGGGCTCCTCTGCCGGCGCTTCCGCTACATCGGTTTCGATCTCCCCAATCACATCGCCTTCAGAGACCTTATCGCCCTCTTTCACGCTGATGCTGAGGATTTTGCCAGCCACTGGGGCTGGGACATCCATGGAGGCTTTATCGCCCTCCACCACAATCAGTGAATCCTCTTGCGCGACGGTATCGCCGACAGCAACAGTAATTTCAATCACATCCACCTGATCGGCACCACCGAGGTCAGGCACTTTAATGACTTGTTTTGCCATAGGAGTTCTGCCTTCTCTTAGCTGATGCGCGGGTTAACTTTTTCGGCGTCGATATTGAGCTTCACGATCGCTTCCGCAACCTCTTTCGCATCAATAACGCCCTGCTTGGCCAAGCCGTTCAGTGCGGCGATTACCACGTAGTTGCGATCCACTTCGAAGAAGCGGCGCAGCTGCTCGCGGCTGTCACTGCGGCCGAAACCATCGGTACCCAGGGTGGTCAGTTCACCGTCGATAAATTCGCGCAGTGGCTCCACGTAGGAACGGATGTAGTCGGTAGAGGCGATAACGGGAGACGTGTTGCCTTCGAACTGCTCAGTGATCCAGGCTTTGCGCGGCTCAGCTTCCGGGTGCAGCATATTCCAGCGCGCCGCATCCTGACCTTCACGGGCAGCTTCAACGGCGGAGGTGAGGCTCCACACGTCAGAAGTCACACCGAACTGGTCGGCGAGGATATCCGCCGCTGCCAGTACTTCGCGCAAAATAGTACCGCCACCAATCAGCTGCACATGCTTTTTCGCCGCTTTGCCCTTGGCGCCTTTCTTGACGTTGGACTGCAGCTTGTAGATACCGCGAATAATGCCTTCTTCCACACCCTGGGGCATTTCCGGCTGCAGGTAGTTTTCGTTCTCGATGGTGATGTAGTAGAAGAGGTTCTTCTGCTCCTCGTACATCTCTTTCAAGCCGCGCTGCATAACCACTGCCAGCTCGTAACCGTAGGCTGGGTCATAGCTGCGGCAGTTGGGGATAGTGGAGGACAGCACGTGGCTGTGACCGTCCTGGTGCTGCAGACCCTCACCGTTCAGGGTGGTGCGGCCGGCAGTGGCGCCGATCAGAAAACCGCGTGCCTGCATATCTCCAGCGGCCCAGGCCAGGTCGCCCACGCGCTGGAAGCCAAACATTGAATAGTAAATATAGAAAGGCACCATCGGCACGCCGTGGTTGCTGTAGGCAGTGGCCAACGCCATCCAGGCGGACATAGCGCCAGCTTCGTTGATGCCCTCTTCCAGCACCTGGCCTTTCTTGTCTTCCTTGTAATACATGATCTGGCCGTGATCCACCGGGGTGTAGCGCTGCCCCTGGGAGGAATAGATACCCAGCTGGCGGAACAGGCCTTCCATACCAAAGGTACGGGCTTCATCGGGAACGATCGGCGCGATGTTCTTGCCGATATTCTTGTCTTTTACTAGTGCGGCAATGGCGCGAACGAATGCCATGGTGGTGGAGATTTCACGCTCACCGGAGCCTTTAGTCAGTGCGCTAAATGCGTCGAGACCGGGAATTTCCAATTTTGGGCACTCAACCGGGCGACGGGGAACCGGACCACCCAGGGCCTTGCGACGCTCCGCCATATATTTCATTTCCGGGCTGTCCGGAGATGGACGGTAGTAAGGCACTTCTTCCAACTCTTTGTCGGTGAGCGGAATGGCAAAACGGTCGCGGAAACGCTTGAGGGAATCCAGGTCCAGCTTCTTCACGGAGTGAGTATCCATCGCCGCTTCACCGGCGGAGCCCAGGCCGTAGCCTTTAACCGTTTGCGCCAGGATTACAGTGGGCTGCCCTTTGTGGGCCATAGCCGCCGCGTAGGCTGCGTAAACTTTGTAAGGATCGTGGCCGCCGCGATTGAGCTTCATAATCTCATCATCGGACATATCCTTAACCAGCTCCAACAGCTCCGGGTATTTGCCGAAGAAGTGTTCACGGGTATAGGCACCACCGTTGGCCTTGAAGTTCTGCATCTCGCCATCGACCACTTCGTCCATGACTTTCTGCAACAGGCCTTTATCATCTTTCTCCAGCAGCGGATCCCACAGGCGGCCCCAGAGTACTTTGACAACGTTCCAGCCGGCACCGCGGAATACGCCTTCCAGCTCCTGTACGATCTTGCCGTTGCCGCGAACCGGGCCGTCCAGGCGCTGCAGGTTACAGTTGACCACAAACACCAGGTTTTCCAGTTGCTCTCGACCCGCCAGGGAAATTGCGCCCAGGGTTTCCGGCTCGTCACACTCGCCGTCACCGAGGAAAGCCCACACCTTGCGATCGCCGCGCGGGGACAGGCCGCGGGCAGACAGGTAGCGCATAATGTGTGCTTGGTAAATCGCCTGGATCGGCCCCAATCCCATGGAAACCGTGGGGAACTGCCAGTACTCCGGCATCAGCCAAGGGTGCGGGTAAGAGGAGAGGCCATTGCCATTTACTTCGCGACGGAAGTTGTCCAGCTGCTCTTCATCGAAGCGCCCCTCGAGGTAGGAACGTGCATAAATGCCCGGCGCACTGTGGCCCTGGAAGAAAATCAGGTCACCGCGCTCTTCGCCCTCATTACCGCGAAAGAAATAGTTAAAGCCCACATCGTAGAGAGTAGCCGCAGAAGAGAAGCTGGAGATATGGCCGCCGAGATGGTCGTTGTTCTGGTTAGCGCGCACTACCATCGCCAGGGCATTCCAGCGGATCAGAGAGCGTATGCGGCGCTCCATAAACAGATCGCCGGGCATGCGTTTTTCCGCATTGGGCGGAATGGTATTGCGGTAGGGTGTGGTGATAGCCGCGGGCAGCTGTACGCCTACATCAGTAGCGCGATCGGACAACTGCTTCAGAAGGAAGGCTGCGCGTTCTTTGCCGCTGTAGCGGATAACCGCCTGCAGCGCATCCAGCCATTCCTGCGTTTCGAGGTTATCGGTATCTTCGTGCATCAAGTGCTCCTCGGCGAATTAGGCGACGTCGAGTCGGTCTATTTCTCAAAAATCGGTACGCGGGCAAACTACAGCGCGGGCAAAAAAAAGCTTCCTTTTTTTCTTGGTTCCGCCAATTCACCAACTTTGTTGGCGCAAATGCAAAGTGCGTGTTTCTTCACTTGAATATGGCGGAGAGGAAAAGCGACGCCATCTGCTACCGCAAATGCCTAGTTTGACTGTGATTATCTACTCCGGGATCCGCGCAAAGTGGCGGACAAAACCCCATTCCCGGTTGTTAGCGGAGAGGATTGTAGTATTACTACAAAAAATTTTCCAGATAGGACGGTTAGTAACAAATAAAACAAAAGGGCAAAACAATTATTTGCCAATTTGTCCTTTTACCGGAATATTTTATGGAAAGATTCAGAAAATGAACTACAAAATCGAGTCCCAAATAATAGTCTCGGTCACAGCCGAACCAGCTCCCCGCCGGATTGATATTCAGCGTAGACCAAGTAGCGCAGGGGACCACCCGCCGCCAGGGCATTGAAGGGGTAACAGGTCACCAGCATTAACCCGCGCTCGGCAAAGACCGGCAGGCGTTCGCTCTCGCTATCCACAATCCGCATCTCCGAAACCCGGTAAGTATGCCAGCGTCCGTATTTATCTTGCAGATAAATGGAGGTACCTCGCCTGACACGGTCCAATCCTGCAAAGTGAGTATCCCGATGAGCCGCAATCACTGTAGTGCGGTTTTCCCCTGGGCTCCCTGAACCCGACAACAAGCCGGGGCCAAAAGCCAGCGCCTGCCCACTACCTCCGGCGAGAACAATTAATGGCGACTGTCCTTCCAGCTTCAATTTGGCCACAGGCCAAGTATCCGCCCAGGGCCAGGGCTTTTGCGGAGCCCCACCCTGCAACTGCTCCTCCCAGGCACTGACAATCAGTAGCTGAGCCAACTGTGCCTTTGCCAGCAACCAGGCAGCGGAACCCAGCTGCCATAACCCCGCCACGAAGCACACCAGGAAAAGCAGGGGGCGGATCACGGATGAACTCCCCCAGGCCGGGCTTCAAAGCTATTTTGGGTACAGCGCACATCCGGCATTACCTTGCGCAACAGGTGGCGCAATTGATGCACCATGTTGCTGCAAAGCTTACGCCCGCGACTTAACAATGCTGCAAAGCTGAATAATCCCAGGGCAGCAAGCAGTTGGGTATAGACTCCAGTCGCTGTACTGGGGTAAGCCTGGCGCTGCAGCACCTGCCCTCGAGGCACCACATTGGTAACCGGGCCGCGGGCGAGTTTATCCTTTTCATTGCGAACCACTTTCTCCTCTACAGCAACAAAACTGGTATAAGGGCTAGCCAGCTGGTGCGCCAGGGCTAGCTGCAAAATTTGTTCACGCAATACTTGGCCAGTATCACTGCTCTCACCGATCTGCATCTGCTGGTCACGCAAGGATTCAATTTTGCTGCGCGCCCACAGGCTTCCAAGACTGCCACCATGTCCAGATTCATCGACTTTTAAATCCAGCTTACGCACAAACTGTTTGTCTGCCATACGCCCACGTAGCTTGATTTCCCCCTGAAAATTACCGCCCTCTACCCTGGCCACCAGTTGTAAGGGTTCACCACGATAAAGATCCGGAATTCTCTTGGGGTAAGCATCCGCTACTAACCCCTCGGGCCAGCTGAGCTGCAGGTCAGTGGCCACGGGGTTTTCAAGCTTGGTGAACAGGGCGTGCATACGCTCACGCACTTCAGTAATATCTCCGATGGTGACGAAGGCACCTCGCCCAAACTGCGCAGCCTTGCGCATAAAATGATTGTTGGGTGCCGAGCCAATCCCCACAGTGAAAAGACGGGTGTTATTTAAGTGCTGGTGAATTACCTCAAACAGCGCTTGTTCATTCCCTACCGCCCCGTCAGTAATGAAAACCACCTGGTGCACCAGGTTGATATCGCCCGGTAACTGCTGCTCCAAAGCCAGGCGCAGAGCCGGTGCCATCTCTGTGCCACCTTCTGCATTCAAGATTTCTATTTCCTGCCGTGCGCGACGGATATTTTCCGCACTTGCCACTACAGGGCGTGGAAAAAGGGCACGGCTAGCGCTGTTAAATGCGATCACATTAAAACGATCATTCGCACTCAGGCGAGCAAGTGCCAGTGTCAGGCTTTCCTTAGCCTGACGAATGGAATTGCCGGACATGGAGCCAGAGGTATCAATTACAAAAACCACTTCCCGCTGCAGGCGCTGGCTGCGAATACCGTCATCGGGCGGCAGTAACATCACCTGTAAGTAGGTTCCAGCTTTCTCACTAGTAGCATCGATCCTCTCACTGAACAGGGCGGCGCGAGGCAGGGCCGAGGCATGCGGCTGCCAGCGCAGGACAAAATCCCGATCCATACTCACCGCTCCTTCTCGCAGATGGACGTCGTAGCGCCCGCCCTCTTGATCCTCAACATCAATTTTGTGATAGGGGCTGCTGACTTGTGCCAGTGGCAGACCGCTATGCAACTCCACTTCAATAGCCATCTTATGGCTGCCAATAGCGTGAAGCTCCTCAGCCGGCTGCATTAGTGGGGTAATGGCCGGGGCATCCGGTACCTGATTTGTCGGTAGGGCCCAGCCATTATGTTGTGTTACCAGATTCAACTCATCTCCACCAAGCGCATGCACAGGGACAGACTCACCTGGGATATAACGGGGTGTTAGCGTAGTAGGCATACGTAGGGAAAACGTACCCCCATCGTAAGTCACCGGTTGGATGTAGCGGATATTTACCTGCACTACCTCTCCCGGTGCAATATTGGCAACCTTATTGGTGAACAAATTAGGCCGTTGTTGCTCCAGTAAGGCTGCGCGCTTGCCCGCCGCACGGGCAGCCTTATAAATCTTCGCCGCCTGCTTGCGTTCACGCACTTTTCCGACAATCAAGCGCTCGCCTAACTGGATTTGTAACCTGGCAACGGCCGCCTGTTCTGGCAGTGGTAATGCATAAATGGCTTCCTGCCAATTATCGCTGGTATTTTGAAATTTTTGCTGTAGCTGTACATCTGCAACCAGTCCTCGAATAACTATTTTGACTTGGCTCGCTAGGTGTACTGCGGGAATATAGCGGCCCATCTCAGCACCGGTAAATAACAAGTCACCAGCCTTTACCTCATCCAGGGTAACCGTTTCCAAGAAGGCAGCATCAGTGTCCACCTCACCGGGCAGTTCTTGCGCGTTCACCTCTGCACCAATAGCCGCGATTACTACCGCCAATACCACCACAATAAACAATATCCAGCGGCCCAGACCACCGCTGCGCTGACGGCGGCGATAGTATTCCTCTGTCGGCAGCATCAGATCATCTTTGTGAAAGCGTTGCCCGAACAACATCACCCTGTTCACAAAATTCCCTCCACTTTTTAATTAACTGGGGTTATTAAAAACAGGGAAGCAGGCGAAACACGGCAACGAATCGGGCGAAAGTAAGGAGCAAAAATGACGAATTATGGCGGGTAGAAAATTGCAAAGCCCTAAGAGCCAAGCCGGAACTGCAGGAACAAAAAAAACCGGCGCCAGCGCCGGTTTTTCAACTAGAACTGGATTAATCGACCAGGCCGTAATCCTTGCGCAGAACTTCAAGCAGCTCTTCTTTGGGGTTATCTGAAATCTCCAGTTTCTTGCCGGTAATTTTCTCGGCAATACCCACGTAGGTGGCGGAGAGATCCATCAGCATAGACTCGGGCAACTCGTTATCACGGGCCAGAGCCAGACGCTCACCCATACGGTCTTTGTTCAGAAGGATATCGGAATCCGGGAAGTGGTTTAGCAGGGCCTGACGGAAACCCTCTTTGGAGTTTTCCACAACCTTGCCAGCGCGGTATTGTTCACCGTCCCAGATACGAGAGGAATCCGGGGTGCCCACCTCATCCATGTAGATCAGTTTTTCTTCACCGTTGGCATCGGTCACGTAACCGAACTCAAACTTGGTGTCGACGAAGATTTGGTCAAGCTTTTCAAGCTCCGTAGAAATTACATCGAAGCCCTCTTTCAACAGCTTTTCATACAGGTCAATGTCTCCCGAATCGCGGAAGTTAAATGCCTCGACATTGTCCTCAATATTCTTGCGGGTGATATTTACATCATCGGCTTCCGGCACACCGGGGATGCCCTTGAGAATACCTTTCGTGGAGGGAGTAATTAGCAGCTCTGGCAGCTTCTGGTCTTTTTGCAGACCATCGGGGATTTCAATCCCGCAGAACTCGCGCTCACCCTTCTGATAGGAACGCCACATGGAGCCAGTGATGTACTGGCGGGCGATCGCTTCGATCATAACCGGGCGTGCCTTCTGTACGATCCACACCAGCGGGTGCGGAATATCCAGAATGTGGCTATCGGCCAGGCCTTGTTCTTTAAACAACTTGAACCAGTGGTTGGAAATAGCGTTCAATGCCGCGCCCTTACCAGGCACGCCACGCATACCGCCTTCACCGGTCCAGATGCAGTCGAATGCAGAGATGCGATCAGAAATTACCATCACTGCGAGAGGCGCGTCCGGCGCTACCGGATAACCTTTCTCCTCGATCAGGCGACGGCTGTCGGCCTCGGTCAGCCAGTAAACGGAGCGAACTTTGCCACTGTGGATGGACTTGTCAGTGCGGATAGGCAGGTCATTATTGACCGCTAGGACTTTGTCAGCCAGGCTCATGGGCTCTCACCTATTTGAAGGGACCAAATAAAAGAAAGCGCGGCATTCTAGCAAATGCCGCGACCTACAGACAAAGAAAAGATATCGATTAAATACCCAAATCAGATAATTAATCCGATATTCGCCTCGCCTCCCACTCAGCCTGGTGCTCACTGGTAGGCCAGGCACTCATAATGGCCTTAAGCAAAGTCGCCAGAGGGATAGCAAAGAAGACACCCCAGAACCCCCAGATGCCACCAAAAAACAAAACTGCCAGAATAATTGCCACTGGGTGAAGGTTGACCGCTTCAGAAAAAAGCAACGGTACCAACACATTACCATCGAGCAGCTGGATAATGCCGTAGGTGATCATCAAGTAGAAAAACTCATTGCTCCACCCCCACTGAAACAAGCCTATGGCCGCCACTGGAATCGTCACTACCGCAGCGCCGATATAGGGAATCAACACGCTGAACCCTACTGCTACCGCGAGCAGTAAGGCGTAATTCACCCCTAACAGTAGAAAAGCGGCATAGCTGACCGCTGCCACTATGCCAATCTCTACCACCTTACCGCGCACATAGTTTGCCACCTGGTCGTTCATCTCATGCCAGATCTGATGCATCATCGGACGCTCCTTTGGCAAGAAGGAGGTGCACCAGCGGATCAATTGATCGGAATCCTTGAGGAAGAAAAACACCAGGATCGGCACCACCACCACATAAATCAACAATCCGGCAAAAATTGGCAGGTTGGTCAGGGAGAAGGCTAGCAGGGTCTGACCTATGCCACCCAACTCACTGCCCAGTAAGTTAAAAATCTCATCGATCTGCGCCGCTGAAATCAGGCGTGGGTATCGCTCAGGCAACAGCAGTAAAAGTTCCTGCCCGCGCTGAACCATATTCGGCAACTCCGCACCCAGCCGCACTAGCTGGCGCCAGATAATTGGTAGCACTACAAACAGTAAGGCAACGATGGCGCCCACCAGCACCAGGCAAGCCAGTGTTACTGCCATCCAGTGGGGCACCCGCCAGGATTTAAGCTTTTGCACCATGCCCTGCATTAAAAAGGCTATTACCAAAGCCGTAAGTACAGGCGCTAATACCACCCCGAGTGTGGCCAGCACCACCAGAGCTACAGTAAGAAGCAGCACCAGCAGCACCACTTCTTCCTGGCTGAAGTAGCGATTCACCCAGCCTTTAACAATCGATAACATGGATTCTCGGGATTGGTTCATCATTTGCCAGCGTACAGCCAATATAGAAAGGTATTATCACGCCGCTCTGCGCGCAGTAGCGACCTACCGCTCAAGGCGGCAAAGCTGTGAAAATCGCGCCAGGAAGCTTCATCTGTTGCTATCACACACAAAAGAGTTCCCACCTCATACTCGCGCAGGGCGCGACGCATGGCCAACAGGGGCTGGGGGCACGGCAAATTCCGCGCATCCACCCTCTCCGCCGCGTCCCAATCTGGAAGTGGTTGTTCTCGCACTGTCTCAGTGGGGATTTTTGCCATTGGCTATTCAGTCACACGCTTTGAATTGCCGCGGATTATAGCGCGTAATCTGCGCCACACACCCACAAAGCTTTACCCTTTTTAACCCTCTACGTGGCGCAAAGCTGAACCATTTGTGCTCCACTGAGTCCAAACCTCGACAGTTCAATAGGGTTGCGTATAGAGTTGGACTATAGATCCTTCACGGACAGACCGAGCAGTAATTGAGATGACTGATTCCCACAAGACCCTGCCTCGCCGTTGTAACAAAGCGCCTCTAACGCAGCGATTCCGCACCGGCCTTAGGGCGCTGGGTATAGGCCTGCTACTCGGCGCCACCCCGATCGCCACCACCGCAGACAGCGAGGAAATACGTCTACCGGAGCTGGGCGACAGCACTAGCGGGGTAGTTTCGCGCCAACGGGAAAAAGAGCTGGGACAAATGTGGCTGCGTATGTTCCGCAGCCAAGTGAAAACCTCCTCTGATGCCCTGCTCCAACAATATGTAGAGCAAACCGTAAAGGGGCTGGCGGAATACAGCCCACTGGAAGACAAGAATATCGATGTGGTCGTGGTGAGCAATGAAACCATGAACGCATTTGCGGTTCCCGGTGGGATTATGGGTATCCATACCGGTCTCTTTCTATTTGCCGAAAATGAAGACCAGTTCGCCTCGGTGATCGCCCACGAACTCGGGCACCTCAGTCAGCGGCACTACGCGCGATCACTGGAAGCCCAGCGCAACAGTACCATCCCCACACTGGCTGGCATGCTCGGCGCCCTGGTACTCGCCGCCACTGCCGGTGGCGAAGCCGGCCTCGCTGCCATGACTGCCACCCAAGCTGCAGCTTTGGATAACCAGCTACGCTTCAGCCGCAAGAATGAGCAGGAAGCAGACCGGGTGGGCATCGAAACCCTGGCCAAATCCGGGCGCGATCCGGAAGCCGCCGGTGAAATGTTCGAACAAATGCTCAAGGCAACCCGCTACTACCGCCGCCCACCAGAATTCCTGCTCACCCACCCAGTGACAGAAAAACGTATCGCTGATGCCAAGCTCCGCTCCCAGCGCATGACAAAAGTACCTCCGAGTGATAGCCGGGACTATCATCTGATGCGCGCCCGTATTCGCCTGGCCGGGGAGCCAACCCCCCAACAAGCTGTAAAACGCTTCAATGCCGAGCTAAACGGCATCAATGACAATGAAGACGCCGCACGCTATGGCCTGGCCTTGGCGCAGCTTGCCGCGGGTAAACCAGATACAGCCCTGGATACCCTTCAGCCGCTGCTTGATAAAGAACCTTCAAAGGCCGCCTTTGTACTGGCGCGAGCCGACATCGACCTGGTGCGGGAAGATTATTCCAGTGCCACCCAGCGTCTGCAGCATGCACTTGACCGCAACCCTGGTGATCACGCCCTAATCATGGGCCTCGCCAATGCCCACTTTAAAGCCGGCAATTACCTGGCTGCGGAGCGCCTGTTGGCCAAATATAGCCGCATACGCAAGAAAGACCCCTCCGTATGGTATCTGCTGGCGGAGACTCATGGACTCGCTGGGGACATCGTCGGAGTGCATGAGGCCCGCGCCGAGTACTACATTCTCAATGGCGTCTTCGATAAAGCCCTTCAGCACCTGCGTCACGGTATTCGCATGACTAAAAACGAATACCAGACCAATGCCATTCTCGAGCAGCGCCTCAAGGATGTGATCAAAATGCAGGAAAAAGCCAAAGAGCTTTAACCCAAAATAAAAAGCGGCCAACGGCCGCTTTTTATCGCTATACGCCTTAGTTAACCCGTCAGGCCCTGCGAAAATCCAACATTCGCTGCAGGGGAATCATTGCCTTGCGGCCCAGCTCTGCATCTACAAAAATTTCATTATCGCCGCGCTCCAAAACCCCACAGAGATTTTCCAGGGAGTTCATCGCCATCCAAGGGCAGTTGGCACAGCTGCGACAAGTGGCACCGGCACCGGCAGTAGGCGCAACCATCAGTTCCTTATCTGGACACTCCTGCTGCATTTTGTAAAAGATGCCCTGATCGGTGGCTACGATAAAGCGCTTTTCCGGGCGGGTTTTGGCCGCGTTGATAATCTGCGAAGTGGAGCCTACGACATCCGCCAAAGCAACCACCGACGCGGGAGATTCCGGGTGTACCAATACCACCGCATCTGGATACAGGGCTTTCAGGTCTTCCACTCCCTTGGCCTTGAACTCCTCATGCACAATACAGGAGCCATCCCACAGTAAGACGTCTGCGCCGGTCTCGCGCTGAACGTAGCCACCAAGATGCTTATCCGGTGCCCAGAGGATTTTCTCACCGTTGGCATCTAGGTGATCTACCACATCCAGGGCGATGCTGGAGGTTACCACCCAATCCGCGCGTGCCTTTACCGCAGCGGACGTGTTGGCATATACCACTACCGTACGGTCGGGATGCTGGTCACAGAATTCTGAAAATTCATCGGGTGGACAGCCCAGGTCCAGGGAACAGGTGGCCTCCAGAGTAGGCATCAGGACACGCTTGTTCGGGGTCAGGATCTTGGCCGTCTCCCCCATAAATTTCACCCCCGCCACCACGAGAGTATCAGCGCTATGCCTAGCGCCAAAGCGGGCCATTTCCAAGGAGTCAGATACACAGCCGCCCGTCTCTTCAGCCAGAGCCTGGATCAGTGGATCCGTATAATAGTGAGCCACCAGTACGGCATTCTGCTCTTCTAACAGGCGCTTGATACGTTCACGCCAGCCTTGCAATTCCTCATCACTGTATTGAGTCACAACCGGCTCCGCCAGGTGTGCCTGCACCAGTGAGCGGGATTCTACCGTTTCTGCGGCAACGGACTTTTGGGTCATGGCTAACTACCACTACTCGCGAAAAGGGCGCATTATAGCGCATTGCAGCGCCAACACAGTGCTTTCACAACCTCATCTATAGTTACTACGCCATTGGACAGCGCCGACTGCCTGGAGTTTGTATCTGCGCATTCCTCCTGGTTTTGACCGTCCCCAAAGGAATTTATGGATACAGCTGATTGCATAGTGATCGGGGCCGGAGCCCTGGGTCTTGCCAGTGCTAATGCACTCGCCCGCTCTGGTCGCCGGGTTATAGTACTCGAGCAACACAATGCTATAGGTACGGAGATCAGCGCTCGCAGCAGCGAAGTCATTCATGCAGGGATCTACTACCCGACTAATAGCCTAAAAGCCCGCGCGTGCGTCGAAGGCAAGTCCAGGCTCTACAGGTTCTGCGAGCAATATGCCGTAGCGCACAAGCGCATCGGTAAGTTAATCGTGGCCACCAGCGAGGACCAATTGCCTCAACTACATGCGTTGAAAGTACAAGGCGATGCAAACAACGCAGGGGGGCTGCAAATTCTTACTGCAAAGGATGTCCGAAAGCTGGAACCCGATTTGGAGTGCTGCGCTGCAATTTATTCCCCAACGACAGGCATTTTTGATAGCCACGCCCTGCTACTCGCTCTTCAGGGAGCCCTGGAAGATCAAGGTGGCCAACTAGCCCTATCAACCAGAGTCACAAACCTGTCGTTCACTGGGCACGACTATCTGCTGACAATGGAGGATGGCTACCAGCTCAAGACACCCCGGCTGGTAGTAGCCGCAGGACTCCACACCAATAAGTTGCTTTCCGGCATAGATGAAGCCACTCTCAGAGCAATCCCACCACTGTATATGGCCAAGGGGAGCTACTTTACCCTATCCGGCAAGGCTCCTTTCTCACACTTGATTTACCCCCTGCCTGAACGAGGTGGGCTGGGTATACATCTCACTCTCGATTTAGCCGGCCATGCTCGATTTGGGCCTGATGTAGAATGGGTCAATGCGATTGACTACAGCATAGACGCAAAGCGCGGTGAAAAATTCTATCGAAACATCCGCCGGTATTGGCCCGGCCTACCAAGTGGCTCTTTACACGCTGACTACGCAGGAATACGCCCAAAACTGGTCCCCAAAGGTGCCCCTGCAGGCGATTTTTACATCTATCAAAAAGGCCAGGCATCTAACCTGCAGTTGCTAGCCTTTTTTGGTATTGAATCCCCCGGCTTAACCTCTGCACTTTACCTCGGCGAACTCGCTGCCCTAGCCATGGGAAAATATCTTAGCCGGGAATAACTGCTCAATTATCTTTTAATTTCTTGACGAAAGTTCCCACTCAGAAATTCTTTTTGCACACTGTAAAATGGAACAGCAACCCCTTCCACAAGATCATATCCACTTAATATCCTGCGCCTTCTTTGGCTTATCTATTGGAAAACGCTCCCCATATTTCCACTGCCATTTTGTGTTACCTGGGCGGTTTGACTGCCATTTGTCTGGGAAGCAAACTGTAAATTGTCACCCCCTAGTTGATTAACCATTACAGCACCTCCGCTAATAGCATTCTGCTCGGTCTCAGCAACATTCATTTCACCCCCTACCCTAAAGATATGGCTGAAATGACCGGATAATAGATCCAATATTCGTACCACAACTCTACATTGGATTTTCAGTCAGAATGTCAGTCGCCATTAGGCTTTGCTCCAGTCTACCAGCGGCACTTTACCGGTAATTCCAAATCAGTTCGCAACAACTTTAACCGGCCCAATGATAATTCTCAGACTATAGAATTTTTTATTTTTTCAGTAAGTCTCATGAACCCGGAAACAATTCCTGGCAATAAAATTCCACTAAAGTTTTATCACTAAATTCTGCATGGCCTAAACAGGTACTATTAACCACCCAAAAAGCCAAAGCAATCGCTCTTTGCAGAATACAGCTATAAAACAGCGCTGATTTTCACTAAGGTCAATGCGCGATAAGAATTACAGATCGGAATGTGGATAACTGACTACGAGAGACTTACGCCCCATAGCACTGAATCAATTGAGATACAGAAAAGCTAAATACTTAGAAACTATTCTCAAATCGGCTGATCCTGGGCCGATCAACCACTGAGCTAATTTTTATTGAACGAGAGGGATATCGCCATGAGAAAGAAGCACTGAAAGTATAGGAAAAAAATTTGTGCCCACTTCCCTATTCAACTTCAACATTCGCACTGGCATAACTGAATTTAAGTTTCACCATAAGAATATTGGAAACTATGCCAAAGAGGGGAATCATGTTGACGAAATGTAGTTATGCAATAATCTCTCGGGAATCGGATGACAGAAGGAGACTGTAGAGCAATTCAGATGCTCTCATAATCGCTGAATTCTGAGAGGTTTTGGAGATGGTGGGTCGTGCTGGATTCGAACCAGCGACCAATTGGTTAAAAGCCAACTGCTCTACCAACTGAGCTAACGACCCTTTAACGTTGGGCTATCTTGGTATGTCCCAACTCAGGAAGCTTTTATTCTCGCGCGGAGATATAAAAAGCATACTGGGTAATTGTGTGTTTACCCGGTGGAAAATGGTGGGTCGTGCTGGATTCGAACCAGCGACCAATTGGTTAAAAGCCAACTGCTCTACCAACTGAGCTAACGACCCTTTTCCGTGCCTCAATGTGAGGAGCTGCGTATCTTACGGATCTATTCCGAAAAGACAATACCTAATTCGAAAAAAAATCCAACAAATTTAAGGAGTTAGGTATTTTCTTTGAAATTTGGCACCAGGTACCGGTCACTGTGCATAGACTGTAGGGTCTTCAAGGCCTGCATCTGCAAAACCCGCTGCGCGCAGACGGCAACTATCGCAACGCCCACAGGCGGCTCCATCCGGGCGCGCCTGGTAACAGGATACCGTCAAACTGTAGTCCACCCCAAGACGCGTCCCTTCACGCACAATATCCGCTTTACTCATCTGCATCAGAGGCGCGCGAATTGAGAGCTTGTGCCCCTCAACGCCAGCACGGGTGGCAAGGTTTGCCATTTTTTCATAGGCATCAATGTATTCTGGGCGGCAGTCGGGATACCCAGAATAGTCCACCGCATTAACACCAACGAAAATATCCTGCGCCCCCAGAACCTCAGCCCAACCGAGGGCAATAGAAAGGAAAACCGTATTTCGTGCAGGTACATAGGTGACAGGGATGCCAGCAGTTTCCTCTTCCGGTACCTCAATAGAGTCATCGGTCAGAGCAGAGCCGCCAATAGCGCGCAGGTCCAGCTTGACTACCTTGTGCTCACGGGCACCCTGGGCCTTGGCAACCCTTTCCGCGGCTAACAGTTCGGCCTCATGGCGCTGACCATAATCGAACCCTAATGCGTAGCATTCATAGCCCTCAGCATTCGCCATAGCGAGTACGGTGGCTGAATCCAGGCCTCCAGATAGCAAAATTACCGCTTTCTTTGCAGTCATCAGTTCCTCATTTATTTATACGCAGCAGACGGCAAACCCGGGCATGGAATTAAACCCCAGGAATATCTCCCCAGAGCAACTTATGTAGCTGCATCTGCATACGCACCGGCAGGCCATCCGCCAGTATCCACTCAGCTAGCTGCCGCGCCTGCAGCTGCTCATAACTGGGCGAGAAGAGCACTTCTCCTACTCGCTCTGGCAAGCTGTACTGATCCAGCGTAAATCTGGCCCACTCGTAATCGCCGCGATCGCAGATCACAAATTTAATCTGGTCATCGCGGGTGAGCACTTGCATATTTTCCATGCGGTTGCGGTGCTGCTCCCCAGAAGCTGGTGTCTTCAGATCCACAACCCGGGAGACACGCGGGTCTACCTGGTCCACAGGCATGGCCCCGCTGGTCTCCAGGCTTACTGAGTAACCCTCATCACACAAGGACTCCAGCAAGGGCAGGCAATTGGGTTGCGCCAGGGGCTCACCGCCAGTCACACAGACATGTCGCGCAGGATGGCTCTTTACCTGCTGTAATATCTGCTCCAGGGTCATACGCTCTCCACCATAAAAAGCGTATTCGGAGTCGCAATAGGTACAGCGCAGCGGGCAGCCAGTTAAGCGAACAAACACTGTTGGCAGGCCACTTTCTCGTGCTTCCCCCTGAAGGGAGTAGAAAATTTCACTAATTCTCAGTGATTCTTTAGACAGACTGGACATATACACCCGACACAAAAACGCCCAGAGGGCACATGCCATCCGGGCGCGGGATCATAGGCTTTTTCTGCTCAAAAAACCAGCGATGGTACTTTGAGAGTAACGAATTATCCGCTACTAAAAGTTCTCCTGGAGATACTTCTTCGCCAGGTTTGATGCCCTGGCGTCGCTGGCAGCAACCTGCTCAAGCAGGTTGCGGGCTTTCTGCTGGTCACCAAGCTGGTGGTAAACAGTACCCAGCTTGTAACGACCGTCCCAGACTTTATTGGAGTTGGGGTAGCCATCAAGCAGTGCCACAAACCATTCTCGAGCCTCTTCCAGGTTTCCCTGCACTAGTGCTATCTCACCCAGCCAGTAGTTGGCATTGGGAGCGTACTGCCCATTGGGAAAGTCTTGCAGCAGACTCTTGAACTCAGCGCTGGCACCACCGTAGTCGCCATTGCGAGCGAGGCCAAAACTGGCCTGATAGCGATCGCGCTCACTCTTGCCGTCTTTTGGGCCCTGAGGCTTGACAGGCATTGCGCTACCGCCCTGAGCGGAAGTTGCTCCGCCATCGTCGGCATTGGCTGGCGGCTGAGACGAGGGCTCTGTACCGCTGAGGCGGGCAATACGCCGATCCAGGTCCATATAGTCCTCGGTGCGCTGCTGCTTGAGACGTTTGATCTCGTGGCGCAGCTCCTCGACCGTCCCCCTCAGTTCACGTACTTCCTGCTGCAGCACTTGCATCTGGTAGTAGGCTTCGGCCTGGGGGTTAGTCTTGGCTTTCGGGGCCGGACTTCCGGCACGGGCGAGCTGCATTTCCGCAGCGTCACTATCGCTCGGGGAAATCGACTGCTCCTGACTGCTGGCAGACAGATCCACAATCGGAGCCTGGGAGAATACGGGCGATGCCGCAGCCATTAATGCTGCGGTAATCGCCAGTTTTCTAATCGTAAAAGCCATTGGCATCCATTTTGACGATTAGTTAATAACAACGCGACGGTTCATCGCACGGGCAGCTTCGTTAGAGCCCATTTGAGCCGGGCGCTCTTCACCGTAGCTGATCACTTCCAGAGTAGCTGCATCTACGCCTTGCAGTACCAAAAAGTCGCGTACAGCATTAGCACGGCGCTCACCCAGAGCCAGGTTGTACTCACGGGTACCCAGCTCATCAGCGTGGCCTTCCAGACGCACAGAGCCAGAAGCGCTGCGCATACGGTCAGCATGACGGATCAGTAACTCACGGGTTTCCGGCTTCAGAAGGGATTGGTCGAAGTCGAAGTAAACTACGTTTTCCAGAGGAGCCAGAGCCTCGCCATCGTCTACAACATTGGTCTCAACCGGAGCTTCAATGTCGGTTTGGTTTACAACTTCCTGACCGCTCTGGTCACTGTCAGTGCTGCTACAACCGGCCATTACTGCAAATACACAGGCCAGTCCAAAACCTGTTTTAACTGATTTCAACATAAGCTACTCCGCTTTTTTGTGTTATCGAAAATCCTGAAAGATTTTTAAAATTGGTCTTTTAAACACCCTACGCATCAACGCGTCGGGCCCCCGCCTCAATCAAAGTATGGCGACCATGCCGGTTCCCGGACATCACCTCTTTGTGAGGGCAGGTTGTACTTCACCCCAGCATCCAGCGATACCGCAGCCAGAATACCTTTGTCTCCGCGCTTGGTTGCGTACATCAACATTGCCCCATTCGGTGCAATGCTAGGGGATTCGTCCAGTGTGGTCTCCGTGAGGACACGCATTCTGCCCGAATTAATATCCATCGTGGCGATGGTAAAGGTTCCCCGGTTGCGATGTACCATGACCAACGTCTTCCCATCAGGAGAAACACGCGGCCGCGCATTGTAGTCGCCATCGAAGGTTAAGCGGTCGACTTGACCAGTGGCAAGAGTCAATTGGTAAATTTGTGGTTTTCCTCCCCTATCGGATGTGAAAACCAACGATTTACCATCAGGCATCCAGTTTGGCTCGGTATCAATGGAGAAGTGTCTGGTCATACGGGTGAACTTGTTGCTCACCAGATCCAGTACGTAGATCTCCGGGTTGCCGTCCTTGGAGAGCACCATGGCCAACTTGGTTCCATCGGGGGACCACGTCGGCGAGCTATTGATGCCCTTGAAGTTAGTCAGTTGCTTGCGCGCACCGGTGCGCAGGTTCTCGCGGAATATCGCCGGGCGGCCGGTCTCGAACGAAACATAAGCCAGCTCCTGTCCATTTGGCGACCACATGGGAGACATCACCGGCGCATTAAAGCGGCGAATCTGCTTGGCGCGGGCGCCATCGATATCTGAGCGCATCAGCACATAGCTGGGTTTACCGCCGCGGGTTTCTTCCTGCACGTATACCATTTCGGTAGAGAAGGCACCACGAATACCGGTAACGGCTTCAAAAATTTCATCGGCGGCGCGATGGGCGATATCCCGCAACTGGGTCTGGCCACCGCGCACTTGCTTGGTAAACACCTTATGCTGCCCAAACACATTGACCAGATCAAAAGTGAGCAGGTAACCGGTGGCCTGGGGCTCAATGCGGCCAGTCACTATGTACTCGGTGCCGAGAATACGCCAGTCCCGAAACACCACATCCTCCGGGGTTTTAGGAAAAGACAGCATGTCCTCTTTGGGCACCGGAGAGAATAGGCCGCTCCGGCGCAGGTCTGCGGAAATAATCCCGGAGACATCCTCTTTCAGCACACCGCTGCCGGACCAGCTGAAAGGAGATATCGCAATAGGAGTAGGATCATCGATACCGCTTGTGATATCTACCACCAGCTGGGCTCGAACCCCTAGGCTCACCGAGGCGATTGCAAAAATAACAATTGTTTTCAATAAGCTCTTGATCATTGGCGCAGATCTTCGGGTCTAAAGTTAACTATAGTTGTACGGACTTCCCGCTCAAATATCACCGGTTCCTCCCTGGCCAACTCGGCAACCTCAGGAAAAACTTCCACCTTTTTAATGGCGGTGAGTACGGAGCGATCGTAAGCCGCATTTCCGCTACTCTCGATGATATTAGCTGCCACCACCCGACCGGTGGGGACAAAGTTTATTTTTACCGTGGTTAGCATACCGTTACGGGCGCTAGGTGGACGACTCCATACACCTGCAATATGTCGATTGATCGCATCACTAACCGAAGCTAAAGCCTGTTCCGCCTCGGGGGCATCCAGCAGGTCCTCTTCATCCTGAAGTGCCTCATCAAAGGAACTCTGGCGCTCTTTGGCCAGCTTCTCCTGAAGCTCTTTCTCTTTGCGCGCCTTCTCTTGCTGTTCTTTTTCGCGACGGGCTTTTTCTGCCTGCGCCTTGCGATCAGCTTCGACTTTCGCCTTGCGCTTCTTTTCCGCCTCGAGCTTTTTCTTCTGCTCCAGGGCTGCGCGGCGCTTACGTTCGACCTCAGCCTTGCGTTTTTGCTCCGCCTCGCGCTCAGCACGCTGTTTTATTTTATCGACCTTTTTCGGCAGTTTCTTCTTCGGTGTTGCCGCTTCAATCGTCACCAGCTTGGCCTGCACAAACTTTGGCATCGGTTTGCGCTCGGGCATACTGCTGGCATCCCAGCCATAAGTGATGGCAGCAATCAGCGCTCCGTGCAACAGGAGGCTGATTATAATCGCCAGTGCATAAAAGCCTTTATTCACCGACACACTACCCCTGCGGTGGCTCTGTCACCAGACCGACACTGGGCGCTCCCGCCTGTTGCAGCTCAGTCATGGCATTCACGATCAGGCCGTACCTGGCATCGGTATCGCCCCATACCAACACCGGGGTTTTTGGCTTTTGGCGCAAAACCTTGCCAACTGTCTCCTTGATTTCAGACAGTGGCTTAGCTTCTTTTTCCTCTGATCCCAGGTTCAGGTAATAGGTACCGTCGGCACGTACAGACACGATCAACGGCTCCTCGTCGGTATCCTCCATCGGCGCCGAGGGCGCGTTGGGCAGGTCGACTTTGACCCCTTGCATCAATAATGGTGCCGTGACCATAAAGACAATTAGAAGCACCAGCATCACATCGATGTAGGGCACCACATTGATTTCGGATACCAGCTTCTTCTTGGTTCCTTTGCGAAACACACTCATAGGGTTCGCCTACTCACTACTCAGCCAGAGTGCACTTTGCGGTGCAGGATCGAGGAAAACTCCTCGGCAAAAGTTTCGTAGCTGGATAACAGCCACTCCGCTTTGGCCGAGTAGCGGTTGTATGCCATCACTGCAGGTATTGCCGCAAATAGGCCCATAGCCGTGGCCACCAGTGCCTCACTGATACCTGGGGCAACCGTGGCGATGGTGGCTTGGTGCATCGTGGCGAGACCGCGGAAAGAATTCATAATCCCCCAAACGGTGCCAAACAGGCCGATATAGGGACTGACAGAGCCAACAGTAGCCAGAAACGGCAGATTCATTTCCACCTTTTCCTGCTCACGTGACATGGCCACGCGCATCGCCCGCTCAGTACCCTCCATAACCGCTTCAGGGCCACTGCTGCCCTGCTGTCGCAGGCGGGTAAACTCGGTAAAGCCGGCGCGGAACAGGGATTCGACCCCATCGGTTTTGCCTTTTTCGGCGCGCTCACTCCCCTCGCGAAACAGCTTGTTGAGGTCCGCACCGGACCAGAAGCGACGTTCAAAGCTACTGAGGCCGCGCTTGGCCTGGGACAGGTAAAGCCCGCGCTGGATAATCATGACCCAAGACACCACAGAGGCCAATAAAAGCAACAGCATCACGAGCTGTACCAACAGGCTGGCGTTCTGGATTAGCCCCCAAAGAGAAAGTTGTTCACCGGCGTTCATCTTCTTAAATAACTGCCTTTAATGCTGAATAAATAGGTTCCGGCAGGGCACAGGGCCTGCGGCTGTCGTCAGCGACACAGGCAACTTTGACCACACCTTCGCAAATTAGCTCATCGCCGCGCCAGATTTTTTGCTCGAAAGTCACCGCGGCTCGCCCCAGTTTGCCAATCGCCGCAGTAGCGCGCAATGCATCATCGAGTAGAGCGGAGCGGCGGTACTGGATCTCGGCGGAGTGCACCACCAGTAAAAGCCCCTGCGCCGGCATCGCCGGCTTATCATAACCGAGGGAGCGCAACAGTTCTGTGCGCGCGCGCTCCATATATTTCAAATAATTCACGTAATACACAATGCCGCCCGCGTCTGTATCTTCGATATACACACGCATGGGAATACTGAAGTCTCCCTTCACCCCATTTCCTCTCACTGCTTTTTATCCGGCGCTGGTATGCCGAAATGTTCATAGGCGAGCCCTGTAACCACCCGTCCGCGAGGTGTGCGAGCGATATAGCCCTGTTGAATCAGGTAGGGCTCAATTACGTCCTCCAGGGTATCGCGCTCCTCACTCACCGCTGCTGCTAGGCTGTCTACCCCAACCGGGCCGCCATCAAACTTCTCAATCATGGCTAGCAACATGCGTCGGTCGAGCTGGTCGAAGCCGCGGGCATCCACATTGAGCATATTGAGCGCGGCATCCGCGGTGGCCGAATCCACAGAGCCATTGCCCTTAACATCGGCATAATCGCGGACGCGGCGGAGCAGGCGGTTTGCAATCCGCGGGGTGCCGCGGGCGCGCCGCGCCACCTCCAGGGCTCCCCCCTCATCCATATCCACCCCCATAAGGCCCGCGGAGCGGCGCACGATGCTGGTGAGGTCTTTCACGTTATAGAATTCAAGGCGTTGAACTATGCCGAAGCGATCGCGCAGGGGGGAGGTGAGCAAGCCTGCCCTGGTTGTGGCGCCCACCAGGGTGAAAGGTGGCAAATCCAGTTTGATTGAGCGTGCCGCAGGCCCTTCACCAATCATGATATCCAGCTGGTAGTCCTCCATCGCCGGATACAGGACTTCCTCCACATGTGGGCTCAGGCGGTGAATCTCATCGATAAACAACACATCACCCGGCTCTAAATTGGTCATCAAGGCGGCCAGGTCGCCCGCCTTTTCCAGCACGGGCCCGGAAGTGGTCTTGATAGCCACTCCCATCTCCGCAGCAATAATATTCGCAAGGGTGGTTTTACCCAGGCCGGGCGGGCCAAACACCAGGGTGTGATCCAGGGCCTCTTTGCGCAGTTTGGCGGCCTGGATAAAGATCTCCATCTGCTCACGCACCACCGGCTGACCCACATAGTCCGACAGAGTCTTGGGGCGCACAGCGCGGTCATACTGCTCTTCGTGGCCCGCAGGGCCTACCGGATCAGGTGCTACCAGGCGATCAGCTTCTATCATCGCAACAACTCCAGGGCACTCAATTTACGCGGGCGCCATGCCCTTCAGGGCCAAGCGAATCAAGGTAGCACTATCTGCATCAGGCTGCTCCTTGCTGGCGCGGGCAACCATTTTACTGGCTTCAGTTGGCCTGTAGCCCAATGCCGCCAGGGCACTTTCAGCCTCTCCGGCATGATCTGCCCTGGGGCTGGCAGTCGCGGCTATCAAGGGGATATCGTTGGCATCACCAAAGTCCGGGGTCAACTTATCCCGCAGCTCCACTATCAAACGCTCAGCAGTCTTCTTACCCACACCAGGCACTTTTACCAGAGCTGCAACATTGTCTTCTGCAACACAGCGCGCCAACGCCGCACCGTCGAGTCCAGACAGAATTGCCAGTGCCATTTTGGGTCCAACACCACTTACCTTTATCAGGATCCGAAAAAGCTTACGATCGGCATCACGGATAAAGCCATACAACTGCTGGGCAGTCTCTGAAACGGCCAAATGGGTGTGTAACTGCACCTGCTGACCCAGGGCCGGGAGCTCAAAGATAGTGGTCATGGGAGCGAGCACTTCGTAGCCAACTCCCTGCACATCCACCAATAGCAGCGGCGGCTGCACTGCGGCCAGAGAGCCGCTCAATCGTCCAATCATGTGTTATTCCAAATTTGTTATACCTGCCCCAACGAAAGAGGGAGAGCGGCAGGAGCCATTCACATACTGAGACGCCCGCGACGGAAGCGACTGCGCGCCCCCCCATCTCCAGCGGTAAATGCCAATGTCTGCTTTGTATGCATATGACACAGCGCCACCGCGAGCGCATCAGCGGCATCCTCCTGGGGCGCCGCTGGCAGCGACAGCAGGGTTTTTACCATATGCTGAACTTGCAATTTATCTGCACCGCCATTGCCCACCACCGCCTGTTTGACTTTGCGCGCTTCATACTCGGCAACCTCGAGGCCGCTATTGGTCCCAGCCACAATAGCGGCACCACGGGCTTGCCCCAGTTTTAGGGCGGAGCCTGCACTCTTGGACATAAATACGTTTTCAATTGCCATCTGTGCAGGCTGGTATTGCTGTGCAATCTGGCACACCGCATCGAAAATCAGCTTGAGGCGTTCCGGCAGAGGTCCCTCGGGAATACGAATAACCCCACTAGCCACATAGCGAGCCTTACCCCGCTCCACATCGATAATTCCATAGCCCGTTTTACGCGAGCCGGGGTCAATACCCATAATTCGGGTCAAGAGGCAGCTCCCCAGGTATCTGTATGTTTATATAGTGGTGGGAGTGTCCCAAGGTGAGATGAAAGCGTCAAGGGAGAGCTTGTGAGGAGCGTATCGAAAATCTCATGGGGCAAGGCAGGACGCTCCCTGCCCTGCAGTGAGCGGGAGTTAGCCCAACTCTTCCATGACCTCTGCAGGAATATCCGCATTGGTGTAAACGTTTTGCACATCATCGAGATCCTCCAGCATCTCGACCAGCGCCAGCACCTTCTCCGCACCTTCTTTATCCAGGGGAACTGTGGTGGAGGGGATCATCGCAATCTCGGCACTATCCGGAGTAAAACCAGCTTCTACCAGCGCGTCTTTTACTGTCAGGTAGTCCTGGAATTCAGTGGTAACTTCAACGCTGCCATCGTCATTGGTCTCGATATCTTCAGCACCCGCTTCCAGGGCCGCTTCCATCAGCGAATCCTCATCGACCCCAGTCTCGTAGAACATCTGACCTTTACGCGTGAACAGGTAACTTACCGAGCCATCTGTACCCAGGTTTCCACCGCGCTTGGAAAAAGCGTGGCGCACTTCGGCCACCGTACGGTTGCGGTTGTCGGTCAGGCACTCTACCAACACCGCTACACCACCAACACCGTACCCTTCGTATACAACCGCTTCGTAGTTTTCACCCTCAGCATTTCCGGCCCCGCGGGCGATCGCCTTATCGATGGTATCGCGCTTCATATTGGCGCCCAGAGCTTTATCAATGGTAGCCCTTAACGTCGGGTTATCATCTGGGTTCGGCCCCGCTTTCGCTGCAACCGTCAATTCGCGAATAATCTTGGTAAAAACCTTGCCCCGCTTGGCATCTTGGGCCGCTTTGCGGTGCTTGATATTGGCCCATTTACTATGTCCGGCCATTGTCGTCTCTCTTCAGTCTGTGCGTGGGATGGACCAGTAAGCGAAGCGAGCTGTCCATCTACACGATTTCGCGGGCTCGCTTCGCATAGCCCACCGGGGAAAATCAGCTGATTTGTTCTTCTTTCTGGCGCAGGCGGATGCTTAATTCACGCAGCTGCTTGGCGTCCACCGTTCCCGGTGCATCTGTCATCACACAGGCCGCACTCTGGGTTTTTGGGAAAGCGATCACATCGCGGATAGAGTCGCTGCCGGTCATTAGCATAACCAGACGATCCAAACCAAAGGCAAGGCCACCGTGGGGGGGCGCACCGTATTTAAGCGCATCTAACAGGAAGCCAAATTTCTCGCGCTGCTCTTCCTCATCAATGCCGAGAATGCGGAATACCGCCTGCTGCATCTCTTGATCATGGATACGTACAGAGCCACCACCCAGCTCAGTGCCATTTAGCACCATATCGTAAGCGCGCGACAAAGCTTCGAGCGGATTTTTCTCCAACTCTTCCGGGCTGCAAGAGGGCGCAGTAAACGGGTGGTGCAATGCGGTGAGGCTACCGTCATCATTTTCCTCAAACATCGGGAAGGCCACCACCCATAAGGGAGCCCACTCGCTGGTATAGAGATCCAGGTCTTCACCCAGCTTGCAGCGCAATGCACCCAGGGCTTCAGAAACCACCTTAGCCGTATCCGCTCCGAAGAAAATAATATCTCCATCTTGCGCCTGCAAACGGTCGAGGATTGCCGCGCGTGTTTCCAGGGGCAGGAATTTAACAATTGGAGACTGCAGACCGTTTTCAAGGTCAGCGCGATCGTTGACTTTCACATAGGCCAACCCCTTAGCGCCATAGATTCCGACAAACTTACCGTAGTCATCGATCTGCTTGCGGGTCAGCTTATCGCAGCCACCAGGTACTTTGATCGCGGCCACACGGCCCTTAGGATCATTAGCCGGTCCGGAAAATACCTTGAAATCCACTTCGGTCATCAGGTCTTTAATTTCTACCATTTCCAGCGGAATACGCAGATCCGGCTTGTCGGAACCGTAGCGCAACATGGCCTGATAGTGGGTCATGCGGGGGAACTCGCCCAATTCAATGCCCTTCAATTCCTTAAACAGCTTGCGGACCATACCTTCGGTGATCGCCATGATCTCTTCCTCGTCGAGGAAGGAAGTCTCGATATCGATCTGGGTAAATTCGGGCTGGCGGTCCGCACGCAGGTCCTCGTCTCGGAAACACTTGGCTATCTGGTAGTAGCGGTCAAAGCCGGAAACCATCAACAACTGCTTAAACAGCTGTGGAGACTGCGGCAGGGCGAAGAATTTACCTTCGTGGGTCCGGCTTGGGACCAGATAATCCCTCGCGCCTTCCGGGGTGGCACGGGTCAGGATTGGAGTTTCAATATCGAGGAAGCCGTGTTCATCCAGGTAATTGCGGATAGCAGTGGTCAACTTGGAGCGGAAATACAGATTGCTCTGCATCTCATTGCGGCGCAGATCCAGGTAACGGTACTTAAGACGTACGTCCTCACCTACTTCGGTATGCTCATCCAACTGGAAAGGTACGGTTTCCGCTGCATTGAGAATTTCCAGCTCGGTGCCATATACCTCGACTTCACCTGTATCCATATTTGGATTCAATGCCTCTGGAGCGCGGGCACGCACACGCCCAGTGACCTTAAGCACATATTCACTGCGCACGCGGTCGGCCATTTCGAAATGCTCGGCAGCATCCGGATCAAATACTACTTGAACAATACCCTCGCGATCGCGCAGGTCGATGAAGATCACACCGCCGTGATCTCGACGGCGATCGACCCAGCCACAGAGGGTTACTACACGGTCTATGTCCGCGGAACGAAGGACGCCACAGTAGTCGCTGCGCATGGATGAAAATTCCCGTTATCGATAGGTGAAAAGTTTAAGTAGAGAGTACACCGCGCGGGCAAACCCGCACAGCGGATCTAGGCCGTCTTTGCCGCCGGCTTAGCGGGCTTGTCGCCCTTGGCATTACCATTATTGGCTGCGCCACCGGCAAGGTTTTTCTTATTACCGGTTTTAAAGTCAGTCTCATACCAACCGCCGCCCTTCAGGCGGAATCCAGCCGCGGAAACTTTCTTACGCAGCTCTGCCTGTTCACAGGCTGGACAGTCTTTGAGCGGGTCATCGCTCATGCGCTGCAGGGCCTCCATTTCATGGCCGCAGGCATTGCACTGGTATTCATAGATCGGCATTACTCAGTACCTGGTGCTGTAAAAAGGGGGACAGAGTATACATGAGCCCCCCAAAGGGAAGAAGCTGCCCCCACCTTTTGGCCTGTCGAGAGGGGTTTCAGAGTCACAAAAAGGCTAAAAACTATAGAAAAAGCACTATTTTTCCAGTATTTCCCCGTGCGGCCGAACAAAAACTATATATACTTCCCTCCATCACCCGCTGAGACCGCCGTTTTTTGGATGCAGCGCAGCGGGAGACCAAACACACTTTTACCGGATACATACCAAACAACAAAAGAAGGAAGTAAGCCATGGCTGTTACCAGGAAAGCTGCTACTAAAACAGCTGCTGCCAAAAAGGCTCCAGCTAAGAAAGCCGCACCGGCCAAAAAAGTAAAGGCAATCAAGGAAAAGTACACTAAAACCCAGGTCCTGAACCAAATTGCGGAAAACACTGAGCTGTCCCGCAAACAGGTTCAGTCTGTTCTGGATGAGCTGAGCGATATCATCGAAGGTCACATCAAGAAGCGCGCTATTGGCGAGTTCGCTCTGCCTGGCCTGATGAAAATCACCACCGTGAAGAAGCCGGCCAAGAAGGCTCGCAAGGGCATCAACCCGTTCACTGGTGAAGAGACCACCTTTAAGGCCAAGCCGGCCAGCATTCAGGTGAAAGTTCGTCCGCTGAAGAAGCTGAAAGAAATGGCGGAGTCCTAAGACATCCCTCTTCCTCAGTAAAAAACCCCGCTCATGCGGGGTTTTTTACTAATGTACTCGGAAAACGCCCTTTCCTACTTAATTTGGCTTACATAGGATATGAGCCAGATAGAGCTCACTGCCCCCCAATCTTAATAACCAGACCAGAACCAAGCGGCAATATTTATTGCGCGATGAATAGCGTAAAATAGCCAGCTTACTGATAATTGAGCCCAACAGATTCCTATGCGCGCATCCCGTTATCTCATTGCAACCCAAAAAGAAACCCCAAACGACGCGGTGGTAATTAGCCATCAACTAATGTTGCGCGCGGGTATGATCCGTCGCCTGTCATCCGGCCTGTACACCTGGTTACCCACAGGATTGCGCGTGCTGCGTAAGGTGGAGCGTATTGTACGCGAGGAAATGGACCGAGCCGGAGCATTGGAAGTACTAATGCCCGTGGTACAACCGGCAGAGCTTTGGGAAGAATCCGGCCGCTGGCAGCAGTATGGCCCTGAGCTGCTGCGAATCCAGGACCGCCACAATAATCACTTCTGCCTGGGCCCAACCCACGAAGAAGTGATCACCGATTTGATCCGCAACGAGATCAACAGCTATAAACAACTACCGGCGAGTTTCTACCAGGTACAAACCAAATTCCGCGACGAAATTCGCCCCCGTTTTGGTGTAATGCGCGCACGCGAGTTCACCATGAAAGACGCCTACTCCTTCCATATCGATGCGGACTCCCTGCAGGAAACCTACGACATAATGCACAATGCCTATTGTCGTATTTTTGACCGCATTGGCCTGGACTACCGTCCAGTACTGGCGGATACCGGCTCTATCGGAGGCTCCAGTTCCCACGAGTTCCACGTTCTGGCACAAAGTGGTGAAGATGATATCGCCTTCTCCACAGAGTCCCGTTACGCAGCCAACGTAGAGCTGGCTGAAGCTGTAGCCCCTGCCGGTGAGCGTGCCGCACCCAGTGGGGATATGCAGGAAGTGCACACCCCAGGGCAGAAAACCATCGCCGATGTCAGCGAATTCCTGAAGAGCGACCCTGCCCACTCGGTGAAAACTCTCATTGTGATGGGCGAATGCGAAGAAGGGGAAACCGCACCACTGGTCGCGCTGGTCCTCCGCGGCGACCACGAGTTAAATGAACTAAAAGCGGAAAAGCTGGCCGGTATCGCAAGCCCGCTTGAGTTCGCACCAGAGCAACGTATCGCTGACGAGCTGGGCTGCAATATCGGTTCTCTGGGCCCAGTGGGCATGAAGATCGAGATGGTTGTGGATAGATCAGCAGCGCACTTGGCAGATTTCATCTGTGGTGCTAACCGCGACGATTACCACTATACCGGCGTGAACTGGGGTCGCGATGTAGAGCTCGGCCGTATTGCCGATCTGCGCAATGTGGTTCCCGGCGATATCAGCCCTGATGGACAGGGAACCCTGGAAATCAAACGCGGCATTGAAGTAGGCCATATCTTCCAGCTGGGTGACAAATACAGCCGCGCAATGAATGCCACTGTACTCGACGAAAACGGTAAGGAACAGGTAATGCCGATGGGCTGTTACGGCATCGGTGTTTCCCGTATCGTAGCGGCAGCGATCGAACAGAATCACGACGATTCCGGCATTCTGTGGCCAGATGCAATCGCTCCGTTCCAGCTGGCGATCGTGCCTATCAATATGCACAAAAGCGAAGTGGTGCGGGAGAAGTGCGACCACCTGTACGAATCCCTGCGCAACAAAGGCATCGATGTATTGCTGATGGATGAGCCAAAGGCACGACTTGGCGCCATGCTTGCAGATGTCGAGTTGATCGGTATCCCACACCGTATCGTAATCGGCGACCGCGGTCTGGAAAAAGGTGTGGTGGAGTACAAAGGGCGCGGCGATGCTGAAAGCCAGGAGTTTGCTGTCTCCCAGCTGGAAGAAGTCTTACTGGATAAAATCAGCCACTAATCCACAACCCGCCATCCCGGCTCCTTAGCGGGCCGGGTATCCTGCCAATACTACGCAATAAAGTAGATTTGCGTTACAGGTCCGCAAAAAGGCACTGCCCATTTTGCCAGGATTTCGTAAAATCCAAGCCATGATAAAAAAAGCTATCACCACAATATGGTTATGCTTGGCTTGGTGTGGCGCCCAATCCCAGAGCATCTCCAATGAAGTCGATCCCGAGTTGCGCCTCGCCCTGAGAGAAGCCATCAGCCAGGCAAACAGTTTTGTCGATCGCTTCGATGCAGAAGTGTGGCTGATGTCAAAATCCCAGCCTCTATCCCGCTATATCAAAGACCCTAAAAGACGGATGCATGTGCTGAAAGCGGTGCACCGCGAAGCGACGCGTGCGGGACTACGACCGGAGATTGTCCTCGCCGTAATCCAGATCGAGAGCGCCTTCAATCCCTATGCGGTATCTCGAGTAGGTGCCCAGGGTATGATGCAGGTGATGCCATTCTGGAAAAAGGAAATCGGGCGTCCGGATGACAACCTGATCGATATGGATACCAATCTGCGCTATGGCTGCACAATCCTCAAGCACTATATTAAGAAAGCCAAGGGTAACTTGGCCAATGCCCTCGCTTATTACAATGGCAGCTATGGCCGCCACAGCTATAGCAGCAAAGTCCTGGATGCCTGGGCTAACCGCTGGAGGTAAGCCATGACCGCCGGTTATTTATTTTTCTCTGGCGGGGCCTGCGCTTTACTGTTGCTGGCGGCTGCCAAAGTATCCATTAACCACTACCAGCTCGCTGCAGGTCGGTGGCTGATTCTGGTCCTGCTAGGCGTAATTTGCTACCTGCTACTACCGACACTGCCCGCGCTTAGTGGCACCGTTGCCATGCTTGTTCATATGCCTGTGATTCTGGTGCCTGCCGCCTTTTGGCTTTTTACACATTTGCTATGCCGAGAGGAGGAATCCTTCCCACATTGGGGCTGGCTCCCGATTTCCCTCTCCATCATCTTCAGCGTCATGGCAAATCACGCACCAATTTCAGTGAGCGCCAACGCACAGGAAATTTTCTTTAATCTATCCCAATTCCTGCGCCTCGCCCTGATTGGCTTGGGAGTGTTGACACTGTTAGGGCAATTCCAATCCGACCTTGTGGAAGAACGCCGCCGCCTGCGCGCAATCCTGTTAATTGTAGTTGGCGCTTATATGTTTATTGTGATCAGTGCCGAGTCTTTGTTTGCTTACCGACCTGTGCCGAATGGTGTACCGACCCTACACGCACTGTTAGCCAGCCTTTTATCGCTGGCAGCTTGTTTATGGCTGCTGGCACTAGCACCCAGCGCCTTGGGGGAGTCCCTTTCACAAGCACCAGTAGAATCCCCAGAGGAAGAGGCACCACCACCAGAACCAGTGCCAAGTCTGGATGAACAGCAGCAGGCACAGCTGGTAAAACTGCAGGAGCATATGGAAAACGGCGGCTACCGTCACACGGGTCTTACTATTCGGGAGCTGGCAGAGCAACTGGATACTCGCGAACACCTGCTGCGCACTCTGATTAATCGCCATCTCGGTTATCGGAATTTTAATGAGTATCTAAATCAGTTCCGTATTGATGAAGCCAGCGCCCGCCTTGCAGACCCTGAACAGGCGCACCTTCCGGTACTGACTATCGCCCTGGATATCGGCTACCGCTCACTCAGCCCCTTTAATGCTGCCTTCAAGCGCCGCCATAATTTGACTCCCACCGAGTACCGTCGCGAGAAGCTGCCCGCCTGATTGGGCAGCCGTTCGGAATCCGTCAGCATTTTTTCATTTTCCGCAAGCCTCTATTAAAAAACGTCCCCAGACTGGAAACTCCACCGCACGCGCTGCCCCAATCCTACCGGGAAAACAGCGACTCCATTTCCAATACAATATTGATGGTGAGAGTATGGATTTTCTAATGGACGTGAGTCACTACGGAGCCACTCACTTTAAATTAACCCTATTTCGCTATGTGCTGGCGGCTTCGGTAATGAGTATCTGTGCAGGCTGGCTATTTCGCGCTTGGATGAACCGGCGCCGAATTCAAGAACGCCGAGCCAACTGGGGGGACATTCGACGAGAAGTCAGCTACTCAATGCTGACCGTTTGTATTTTCACTCTTTTCGGTATCACTATTAATCTGCTGCAGGATATGGGCATTGCCAAGCTTTACTGGCAGTGGAGTGATTACCCTATGTGGTGGAACCTGATCAGCCTGCCTGTAGTTATCCTTTTACATGACGCCTACTTTTACTGGACCCACAGGGCCATGCACCACCCAAGGGTGTTTAAACACTTCCACCGTCTGCACCATATGTCGCGGACTCCCACACCCTGGACGGCTTACAGTTTTTCAATCGGGGAAATTTTTGTTAATGGGCTCTTCTCCCCCCTGATTGCACTAACAATACCCCTACACCCAACTATCTGGCTCAGTTTCCTGTTTGTAATGATTTTCCGTAACTCCATGCTACATACCGGCCGCGAATTTCACCCACGCAGCTGGGTGGATGGTCCGCTGGACAATATGACTACAACCACCCACCACGACCTTCACCACCAGCGATTCCAGGGTAATTATGGCTTCTACTTCACTTGGTGGGACCGGTTGATGGGTACTGAATTCAAAGACTACAAGAAAGTTTTCCGCCAAGCGGTAGACGGGGAGCTCCATGGTGAAAAGCTGCCTCAAGCCCATGGGACGGCACCAACTCCAGATAGGGAGGACGGAGAAAAAATTATCGCATAGGGCGTTCGGTCGGACCTGTGGCATTCAACTGATATTCACAGGTCCGGATCCCGAATGCTCATCCTCCCAAATACAGCGTGAGTGGCAGTGATACCAAGCTGATAAAGGCTGTCGCCACCACCATAGCTGAGGCAACCGCACCATCACATCCATAACGTTTAGCCAGGACAGCAGCAATCGCACCAGAGGGCATAGCAGACTGTAAAACCAGTAACTCCCGCTCCAGGTGTGGCAGCTCAAAAGACAGCGCCAGAACCCAGGCAAGAAGAGGCTCTGCCACTAACTTCAAAAGCACAGCAACAGTAATCAGACCCGCCAGTTCACGCACCGCAATTGGACGCAATGCCAAACCGATACTGAATGCCACCAGTACAATCAGGGACCGACCCGAAACTCGCAAAATATCTTCAAATAGTTGAACAAAGACATTTCCCTGAGGCAAGCTAATAAGAGAAATAACAGTTCCTAGGATCATGGCAATGAAAATTGGCGATGTAAAAAAAGGCCTGCAGGCTTCCCACAGACTTTCCCTTTTTCCCTCATCCCTGCCGAAGTAAATAGCTACGGCAACACCAAAAGTAAACACGGATAATAAGGCGCCATATTCCCCTATCAGTACACTATCTCTCATTACCAGTGGATTATTGTTAAAAACCCGCCGGATCAACGATAGTCCCAAGGTGGATGAGCCGCCAAACCCAGCCACCAATACAATAGAGCCAAGTGTCTTGCGACCTAATCCCATCATTTTTCCGATGAGCCACGCGGGCACCATAATACCGATGCTAACCACGAACAAAATTGCAGCCGGTATTAACGCCTGAGAGGAAAAAGGAACCTTACTCAAACTGAGTAGGATGACTGCGGGCAGTGCAAAATCCGTCGTTAGGCGCCCAAAAACGCCCTGCTCCTCTTCGAGAATCACCCGGTGCTTACGCAACCAGATTGCCGAGGCACAGAGAGCAACCAGGATAACCAAGGCTTCAACCAAGCTTTGGAACTGTGACATTTCACCCACCAATCAGAGGCCACACAGGGCCACTGCGCAACAATTTTTCAATTGATAAAAAAGACACAGCAGGCCAGGGCTGAAAGCCCTCGCCAGGCTTTTTGGCAATAATTAATACAAGGAAAATTATTGGATGGGAAAAGAATAAGTCATTTATCAATAAGCGAAAGCTTTAGAGGTACAACTTGAATTGGAAAACTCTCATTTAGTGTCCATGTTGCAACGGCAACCAGCGAGATTCTCGATAACAGAAAAGTCCCCAGACCACCATCAATATTTCCAGGGCCAAAAACAACAAGTTGCGCTCGTCAAAGCTGCCGGTTGCCAGCATGCCAAAAAGTCTACCCATGGCGAACCCAATATAAGAAATCGACAAAGCCGCATAGGCTGCCCGGCGGTGTGGCCGCATTGCCAGAGCAATTAAGAGAATTACGGCAATTGCCAGCATAAAGCCACCATAAGTAGCAAGAAACTCTGGCACAGCTGCAGGGGAAATGAATGACAGGCCAACTGCTGCAGCGAAAGCCTCTGGATTAAACAGAGCTCCCAGACCGATAGACGCAAAAATCAACAAGTTGAGAGTTAAATAGACTCTACCCAAATATTTCAACTGCAACTCCCCTCCACCAGCGGTGATCTAACGTCTAGGAAGGCTCGCAAAACCGCAAGCCTTCCCGAAAGCCTTCCTCAAGTATATATGAGGCCCAAGCCGCCACTCTTTCTAATAGGTCACCATTCCTTGGTAAATTGGCCGGCAGGGAAAGCTTTTTCTTTCTGGCAAAACACTTACCGCCTTCCATACTTACCGGTCGCCACTTCATTCCCACCAGTTACTTCAAACAGGTCCCGAGTATGAGAGCACTAATCAAAGAGCCGCTCACTCATATGTTAATCATCGGCGGTGCACTGTTTATCCTTGATACGCTTGTACAAGAACAATCGGTGGACCGCAACAAAATTGTCATAACTGAGGACCGTATTGAGCACCTTTCCGCAGTATTTTCCCGTCGCTGGCAACGGGCACCCTCTCCTGTTGAGGTACAGCAGCTTGTGGAAACTTATGTGCGAGAAGAAATATTGTACCGTGAGGCGCTGAACCTCGGTCTGGATCACAATGACACCGTGATCCGGCGACGTTTACGTATGAAGATAGAACTTGCCGCCAGGGATATTGCCGACAACTTTGAGCCGGCGGAAAGCACGCTGCAGCAATACATGGAGCAAAATGGGAAAGACTACCAGCGCCAAGCCCACTTCAGCTTCCGACAACTCTATTTTCAAACCAGTAATAGCCAGGAGGATATTAAAAAAGTCCTCATCCGGCTTAACCAGGGCCTGGAAGACGCCTCTGCCGGAGACAGTAGCCTATTGCCCAATCAGATAAACAATAAGAGCAGCACGCGTATTGATCAGCTATTTGGCCCCGGCTTTTCCAGCCAACTTACTAAATCATCGCAGGGAAACTGGTTTGGACCACTGAAGTCCGCTTATGGCTGGCACCTGGTTTTCGTAGATGATTATGAACCCAGCAGCGCAGCCAAGTTTTCAGAAGTGCGGACTCAGGTGCTGCGTGATTGGCAATTAAACAGGCGAAAAGCACAACTGGAACAGCAATATCAGCAGTACCGAGAAAATTACACAGTACGTATTGACGCCCCATCCCTCTGAAATTGCCACACTATAGCAGGACGAAAAAGATGCACTATAAAAGCTGGGCAAAAATATACTTATTAGTGCTGTGTATAGCTGCTCTCTCACTCCCTACCACCGCCCATGAGTTACGATCCGCCTATCTCCAAATTGAACAGATAGACTCACGGCGATTTGATGTTATGTGGCGAGTGCCCGCGCGCGGAGAATTACGGCTGTCTCTGGATGTACATCTGGGCCTGGGTTCTACTGTACTTGGCCCAGCCAGTGGTGGCTTCCAAAACGGATTTTATACAGAGCGCTGGCAGATATATCACCCCAATGCGCTTTCACAACTGCCCATCTCCATTGATGGGCTGGAACACACCCTCACCGACGTACTTGTACGGATTGCCTGGCTAGATGGGAATGAAATATTCCAACGACTGATGACCGAGCGCACTGGCTTTACTGTCGGCAAAAAGGAATCCCATGATCAAGTTACCAGCACCTATTTCAAGCTCGGCCTGGAACACATTCTACTCGGCATAGATCACCTCTTGTTTGTCCTGGCCCTAATGTTGCTCTGCAGTGGCTGGCAGCAGCTACTGCTTGCCCTCACCGGTTTCACCCTAGCTCACAGCATAACCCTGGGCGCCACCACCCTGGGGCATTTATCCCTGCCACAAGCCCCTGTCGAAGTAATCATCGCTCTCAGCATTGTCTT
Source organism: Microbulbifer sp. NBRC 101763 (assembly GCF_040371615.1). Lineage (NCBI taxonomy): Bacteria > Pseudomonadati > Pseudomonadota > Gammaproteobacteria > Cellvibrionales > Microbulbiferaceae > Microbulbifer > Microbulbifer sp. NBRC 101763. The sequence continues at coordinate 106,754 of NZ_BAABQV010000008.1, read as the reverse complement.
TATAGCCCGAGAAATATTGGCCAAGGGTCATGGTTACAGCAGCCTGACAACGCGCCTGCCATGGCTTGTGGCCTTCGCCTTCGGTTTGCTGCATGGCCTCGGCTTTGCCGGTGCTCTGGCGGATATTGGGCTACCGCAAAGCTCTATCCCCCTGGCACTTCTCAGTTTTAACCTGGGTGTGGAAGCTGGACAAATACTGTTTGTCGCCATCACTGCCACTCTATTCATAGGGTTTTGTCACATACTCAGGCTGCTTCATCAACGATACATCCCAGGGCAGCAGGTGCCTGAAAAGAAGTGGGAAAGGGGCAATATAACAGTCTGGATAGCAACACCAATTGCCTACTTGATCGGCGCAGTCGCCTGCTGGTGGTGTCTGGATAGAACTCTATCGCTACTAATCTAGCCCTTGGCTCCAGTGGTAGGGCTATTCAGCCCCACCACCTGCGGTTTTGGCTCAGTCCTGAAACAGCAGCTCCAGGGGATAGCCAGTGAAAGGTTTGGTTTTTTCAATGACTAAATGCGAGGTCATACGTGAGATCGCAGCTTCCTCGTTGGCCAGCAGCTGCTCAGAGACCCGATTGAAGTCCGCCGCATCAGGGCAAACGAAACGCAACATATAGTCAAACTCACCAGACATCTTCACACAGGATACTATCTGAGGGATGTCATTGATAATCCGCCGGAAATTTTCACTGGTACGCGCATCCTGGCGCTTAAGGGCCACGTTTACATAAAACTCTGCATGGCGCACCTTATCCAAGTTAATCTCGGCAAGAAATTCGCGGATGTAGCGCTCACTGGTCAGGCGCTTAACCCGAGCCAGGCAGGCACTCTCCGACAGACCAATCTGTTCACTCAAATTCAGGTTGCTAATACGGGCGTTGGTTTGCAGCGCCTGCAAAATACGCAAATTATGCCGGTCAATTTTCACAGAACTGATTTCTTTTGAATCTGAAAGGGGGCAAGGATAGCGGTATTCGCTGAAGGCTGAAACATTACTGCCTCCACAGCGGCAAAAGCCACCGCCTCAACACTTTAGTCTGAGGCGACCACTTTCGCTCTTCGGCTCAGCCGGCCTGGCGATTTCCACTGGTGATAAACTGCTCGATACGATCCAACGCTCGGGACAGTTCAGCTTCATCCGCGGCAAGGGTAAGGCGAACATGGTTCACTGCACTCTCACCAAAAGGTGCGCCAGGTAGCACGGATACCCGCTCAGCATCCAGCAGGGCCTCGGCAAACTCCTGCCCAGAGGTAGCGACTTCAGACACGTTCACCATAACAAACATTCCCGCCTCTGGGCTGTAGCAGCTAAGGCCAGGTATTTTGCCAATGCGTTCGACAATTAAGTCGCGGCGGCGCTCGTAAGCATCCCGCATCTGTTTGACGAAATAGGAATCGAACTCCAGGGCGAAAGCCGCTGCTTCCTGGATAAACTGTGGGCAACCGAAAATAGTAGCACCTGCAAACTCCGCCAGCCGATCAACCAACGGACCACGAGCTACTGCCCAGCCAAGGCGCCATCCACTCATGGCATGGGATTTAGATAGGCCGTCAATGACCACAATGTTATCCAGCTCTTCAGCGGCCGTGCGTAGGGAAGTATGACGGCGAGCGAACGTAATCATGGAATACATCTCATCGCACACCAACCAGACATTGCGCTGGCGACAGTATGCCGCCAGTTCATGTAACTGCTCTGGGGTTGCCATGGCGCCAGTGGGGTTTACCGGGGTATTGATCATTACCACCCGGGTCTCTTCACCAATAGCTGCCTTGATTGCTTCCACATCGAAAGCAAAATCTTTCTCTGCAGGGCAAGCCACCCGCTTAACAGAGAGCCTGAGACCGTCGCAAATTGGCACATAACCAATATACATCGGCTCGGGAATCACTATCTCCTCACCAGGATTCAGAAGGCAGGAAAGCACTGCGTAGATAGCGTTGGTTCCACCTGGAAACACTACGACATCATCGGGGTTGCAGGGGTGTTGAGATACCTTACTCTCGATATCGGCAATAGCGCGGCGCAACATAGGCTCCCCCGCGGCGGGAGAGTAATGGGTACGTCCCACGCCAAGCCTGGCACGGGCAAAATCCAGTATGGGCTCCGGGGTGTCGAAGTTTGGATCACCCACACACAGAAATATGACGTCCTCCCCCTTGTCAGCCAGGCCATGGGCCCGGTCACTGACGGCCCATACATTAGAATCCTCGCTGTTCAGAGCCTGACTTTGCAGGCTGAATCGGGGAGTAAAATCTGTCACGTTCTTCACTATTTATCTGCCATTTATGCCCGATACGGTAACAACCGTCAGGGTAATTGATGGCTATAAATCAGGGCTGATTTCGCATTAGGCAGAATTTTGCAGGGGCATTACCGCAGAAAATTCTGTGAGTATCCGTCTCTCTCGATTTGCGACCGGGGAGTGGGTTCTGGTCGGCAAAGAGATACCAGAGAGAGAGTTAAAGGGGAGGAGTTAAAGCGGGTAATCAGATAATGCTATCAAGCACCTGAATATGACCAATTGGTCTGGATAATTCAGCAGCAACCTGATCAGATAGGCAAAATTCATTTTAGGCCCGGTAAGAGTCAACCTGGTACCAAGGTGCACAAACCTGTTTTCTATTGGCGCCTATTTCTGCAACCGAGACTAGGAAGATCTGTCATAACCTTTTTAGGTTTACAATCGCCGATAATTTTCAGTTGCCATTCTGAACTGGACATTCAGGGACAAATAAAAAAGAGCTTGGACCAAATGAACAGATGTCTGGCTAAATCGCTATTACATATCGCAAGTTTAGCCTTCTCCGCGTCTTTACCAAAAGAGCAAAAAGACACTTTAATTAGTGCGCTTAACTTGGAAATGTCCAGCTGTTACATCCTACAGGAAACATTCCTGCAATTCACAAAAGTCTACAGAGGGCTTCCCAATCTAAAGAGACACAAGCAGAAGATACCGATTTCATCATCTTTGCTCTCAGGAATAATTGTGGCGGTGATGGAAATATGGGCCAGCCGATTGGCAGCTGCTTATTGATATGCCTACACACTTGAACAGCATTTATTGGAAAGCTTCCAATAAAACATCAGAACTCTGAACTTCCGATAATATTAACGGCGAAAGAAGATCTGATACTCCTATTTTTTTAGGGCCAGCAAAAACACATTCTCTAGTACAAAAGCATTTGCTTACTACCAAAAACACTTAAAGAGAGCCACTCTACTTGGTGAGATTACCAAAGGAAAAGCTAATCCCTGACAATTCTTTCCACTGGATGAATCGCTTAAGATAACTATTCCTATTGCCGAGTCAGTAAACCCTGTCCCTATAAGCAATTGAGAGCGTGTTTGGGGACTATTCAAACATCAAAGGAAGTAGTCAGTGAAGCTAAATAACGAAATAAAGCACATTGGTATTGTGGGATGCTCCGCTGAGGGAGCAGCGCTTTGCTACAAGACAATTTGCAATGAGAGCGCCAAGTATCTTGGGAAACACGCCCATCCTGAGGTTTCCATGCACACCCACTCCCTGGCAAGTTATGTACAGTACCTGGAGTCAAATAATTTCGAGGGTATCGGCGACCTGATGCTCTCTTCCGCAAAAAAACTCAAAGCTCAAGGGGCTGATCTACTAATTTGCCCTGACAATACCATCCATCAAGCATTCAATTATATAAGCTCAAAGTCTCCACTGCCTTGGCTCCATATTGTTGACTGTGTAGTTGATTCAGCACTGTCAAAGGGCTACACAAATCTAGGCATACTTGGGACCCAGTGGCTTGTGGAGAGTGATATATATCCGGAAAAAATTGAGGCGGCAAATATAAGCTGGCAGCGCCCACCACAAAGAACAATTGAAAAAGTCGGCCACTTAATTATGTATGAACTGGTCAACGGGATTTTTAAACCAGACACCATTCAGTATTTTCAGGATATCATAAGGCAATTCGGGGAAGCGGGATGCGATGCTGTAGTCCTTGGCTGCACGGAAATACCATTGATAATTAACGATAGTAATTCACCCATTCCGACGTTAAACTCCAATCGATTATTGGCAGAGGCAGCTATGGCAGAAGCGATATTGATGCGGTCAAAATAGCAATCATTAATATATACAAAAGCACCAAGTATCTGTTATCTAGAGAATATCCGCAGTGATCTCCCCTTTATCTTCCATTACCTTTCTCTTTTTTATCCTAATTTCGTTTACAGCCAATGCCAATATTTATAAGTGGGCCGATGAAAATCGGTCAAGTACATTTTAGTGATAAGAAAAATGAAAATGTAAAACAAGAAATAATCAATTCTAAAAAGTACATATCAGACTGATCTCCATTCAAAATCACCGGTGAAACGTTAAATACCTAGATAAGCAAACAAGAGCTAGGACGTTTCGTACAACCAAACATGATGTTAGCCACGCTATCAAAGATACTATAACACCCTACTCTCCCTCCAGGCTAAATGAGGGATTAGCTGAACAGATGGAAACTATATCAAAAGTAAATAGACAGTTTAAAATCACTCGCCACAAGAAAAATTATAATTGGGTTAATCCGCCCGAACACAGATTAAAGCTAATGGATATCAATACATTCTTGAAGCTACCAAGCCAAAACTGGAGACATAAGTTGAGAAATGGGCAGGCACGCTTACATTCCCCAACAGGTCAATTTGTTTACTCTCTCTTCTCCACACAACCTGATAGAAGCTTTATCGATAGGTTAATGCACAAGTTTGAACGCGGAGACCGCACATTCTTATACTACCATGTCGACGAGGTCTATATCGGAGGTATTAAAAACTGGAAATAAAATTGAAAAACTGGCTTAACAGCAAGACAATTGAGCATTTCGTTTTATAAAGTAAAAATGACTGAGCATATACAAATTTTGACTTCTAATAAATTAGTCCAAAAAACATATCTTACTTTTCGCCTCTATTTCACCTCTTTGAGAAGTGGCATTACGGTACTCGCCACTCCAATTAGGCAACACGGCTACCCTTTAAAGCACCATAAAATGGACATTACAGGAGGAAAACATAACAAGGCCTTATAGCTATACAACTTTTAACACCATATAGCTAAGAACTATATATCGAAGCAGCTTACCCAGGCCTACTAATATCAAAAACCACAACAAGCGCACCCGTAAAATACCAGCTACAACTGTCAATGGATCGCCAATAATTGGAACCCAGGAAAAGCAAAGTGAAAGTACCCCGTACTTCTTAAATCTTTGCTCTGCCTGATCAAATTCATTCTCGGTCATCTTAAGCCATTTCTTCGCAAGCCCCAAGCCAGCCCAGTACCCCAAGGCATAATTAGTCAGAGAGCCTGCCACATTCCCAACAGTTGCTACAGCAATTAAAGAAATTGGTGATAGGCCACTTAATAATAATGCACTTAAAATAACCTCTGAACTTAAAGGTAAGATAGTTGCAGCCAAGAATGCGGAAATAAAAAGACCTACAAACCCAAAATCAACCAAGCTGCCCATAAATTTCAAAGCTACCTTTATATCTGTCAAGTAATACAGAAGTCCTAAAGCAATAATCCACACCATATATGCTACTGCCTTAGAGGGCAACAAGATATTGTAGTATCAATTTATTATTCATCGGAAGAAAATGACGATCTAAAAAGTAGCTCTCTTTCTTTTTAAAGCCAATAAAGCTGGCTAGATATGAAAAAGCCCTGTTAAAAGATGGCAAAATCTGCTTTCAGGTTTAAAACCAGACTCTCCCCTGTTTTAATTAATCCATCCCCTTTCACATCGACAACTTCATAAATTAAAAAATTCTCCAAAAAGGGGGAAGGGTAGTTACAATAGGGAGCCCGCCTTATAGCAAAGCAATAATTTCTGCTATATTCACATAAGTAATCATGACACAAATTGTCGAATATTCTAATCATAGATTCGAACAACGAGTTCAAAAAGCTTTTCTTATGGCAAGATAAATGAAAGTTTTACCCCAACTTAGCGAGGTAGCAGACCATGCCTAATGCCTTAATTGAAGAGAGAATATATTGCCCATATTGTGGTGAATCAATTACGGTATTGATCGACACCTCTGTAACCCCACAGCAATACACCGAAGACTGCCAAGTATGTTGCAATCCAATAGTTTTTCGCATAAATATTGATATGAATGGAGACTTATCAATCTCTACATATGATGAAGATGAAATATTTTGAACGTATCTTATTAACTGGAGCACATGATACTTACTAAAACACGTTAGCGGCCTTTACTTCAATTTCGAAAAAAGCTCAATCGCCCGTTTTCGTCCAGCTCCCACATCACAAATAACCTGCGGATAACCTGCAACAGGTGGTGGATCATGGATACCCTTGTCATCAAGAGAAGCTAACTCCGGCACAAATTTTCGGATAAACTCACCTTTGGGATCAAATTTCCGAGATTGACTATAAGGGTTGAATACACGGAAATAGGGTGCAGCATCAGTACCGGTGGATGCCGTCCACTGCCAACCGCCATTATTAGATGCAAAGTCAGCATCAATCAAGCGTTGCATAAAATACCGTTCACCCCAGCGCCAATCGATAAGCATATTTTTGCTTAAAAATGAAGCTACTATCATACGTAACCGGTTGTGCATCCATGCCGTTTCGTTCAGCTGTCGTATAGCCGCGTCGACAATAGGCACTCCAGTTTCACCTCGGCTCCAACGCTCAAATCTATCTTTATCATATGACCAGGGAATTTGATCAGTTTCCTCTCTGAATGGTTTTCCTTTACTCAGCCGAGGGAACTCCACCAATAAATGGGTATAAAACTCCCGCCAGATCAGCTCACTAATCCAGCAGGCGATACCATCTTGTCCACCTAACCAGTGTCCGTCATTGAGTTTTAGGGCCATTCCTACACACTGACGGATTGAGATAGCCCCACTATTTAAGTAGGGCGATAGCCGCGAGGTACTATCCAAGGCAGGAAAATCCCGTTCTGCCTGATATTTATTAACTATTTCACTAAATGCCTTCAGGCGTTTTTGCGCAGCTTTTTCCCCAGTCTTCCAGCCATTGACAACCCCCGAATTAAAGGCCTCAATTGAAAAATGTAATAACTTACCAGGTACTTTTTGATTCAGTTTTTCGCCCCCCTCCAGGGTCACCGACCTCGGCCATTGTGCTCTCTCATCAGTCAGGGGTATTTTTCGAGGGGCGGGCAAAGGCTTAACATCACTATCTGTACATCGTTCTATCAGTGCGCGCTTAAAAGGAGTAAAAACCCTGTAAGGATCTCCACTACCTGTCCTCACTGACCCCGGAGAAAAGAGCGTACGATCACTATAATAATTTACCTGAATACCACTTCTCTGTAGCTTTTCCCGCACAGCATTATCCCGGCGCTGTTCATTTAGCGGATATTCAGCATTGGCAAATAGCGCGTCTATTTTAAGGCGTCGGATAATTTTCTGCAGTGCCTGGGGAACTCCAGAAAATGTGGGCACCTCAAGAAAATACAGGGGGATATTTTTGGTTTGCAACTGGAGCTGTAGTTCGTAAAGGCAGCCCATACGAAAAGCCACTAATGCATCACCTTCATTATGGCTTTTCCAACTATCGGGGCATGCAATGAAAATCGCTGCCAACTGTTCACAACATTTGCTGGCATGGTAGAGCGCAGAATTATCATGTAACCGCAGATCACTGCGCAACCAAACCAAACCGCGCCCCAGGGTAAATTGTTGGCTCATTACTTCAGCTGCTCCCGTAATTGAGCAATAATACTAGCGGTAGCTCCTGGCAGAATTGAGCAAAAAGGCAGTCTCATAATGCCATCCAACTCAGTAATTTGGATCTCAACATAGTCCCCCGCCAGCCATAGAGGCACCCGAAGCCCTGAGGCCAGAGTCGATAAATCCCTAGTAACAAAATGCTTGGGCAACGCACGGTAGCTATAACAAAGTACACCATCCACCTGCAGCTTTTGCATAATTGCTGCCAAGTTGCCCATGCCTACCTGACCATTAAAGACAAAAGCATCGATACCATTGGCAAGCAGCACGTTGCCAAACATCAGGGTAAAAACCTTTTGCTCCTCACCCGGAGGCCCCAGGAGAAAAATACGACACTTATCTGGTTTGTTATCTTTGCACAGGTTTTTTCGGGCAATATCGTTGGCCACTATCAGCTGCTCATGTAGCAACTGCCAAAAAAGGGAAAGAACCAACGTCCTGTCAGGTAAAGGCGACCGATCCAGTCTTTCTCTCAAGGGCTTTAACCAGCACTCCAATAATAACTGCGGAGAAAAACCGGTTATCCACTGATCTAATCGCCGGCGTAACTGAGGCTCAGCAACCTCTCGAAGCAGCTCACAAGTTTCATCAAGTAACTCACGCCAACTGCTCCCGGTTTCTATACTTTCCTCTGCGCGCAATACTATTCCATCACCACGCTCCAATAGTGCACGAACCTGTCCTATAGACACGCCACGCGCTAGGAACGTCAAAATAGTTTCGATACGCCCGACCTCCTCGTCACTGTAGAGACGATGGCCTTTACTGGTACGGACCGGAGTCAAGAGGCCGTAACGGCGCTCCCAGGCCCTCAATGTTACCGGCTGAACACCAGTGCGACGTGCCACTTCTCGAATAGGCAGATAGGCAACTTCTGTGAGACCTGTATCATTCATGCTAACCATCAACGAAACTCACACAAACCAAGTTCAGCTGGCTCTGCAGCAAGCAAGACCTGGCTATGGATAAAATGATGGGGACTGCGCGGTAAATAATGGCGCAGCATAGTAAGCACTGCCGATAAAGGTTTGCGCCCCTGGCGGTACTCATCAATAAGATGTGCCAACTCGGCCCGCTCTTCTTTGGTCAAATAACCTTTCAGGTGGCCCTGGCTATGCATCAGGGCATTAGTTCGATCCTTGCGGCTGGCTTGGTTGGTAAGAATTTCCATAATTTTTCCCCGCACTTCATAGGCAAACCGCTCAGCTTCCAACGCTCGGGAATTTGAAACAAACTGGCCAAGTGCACGTGTCTGTGGCTGGCTATGGGCCAGCAGCAAGTACTTATAAGCGGTATAAAACTCGATCACGCGAGCCGGGCGGGGGTCGGAAGCCACGTAGCGATGCCAGGCATCGTAGGCAAAAACGCGGGTGAGGAAATTTTCACGTATATCACTGGCATTCAAACGCCCCACCTCTTCCATCGGCAAATGCGGAAAATGATGGCGTAAACGCGCGGCAAACAATCCAGAGTCATGGGCAAGTACTCCGGTTCCATCCACCTTGTAATGGGGCGTGGTGCGAATGCCACAACTGGGAGACTTCTGCATCAGAATAAAACCGCGAAGATTTTCCACTTCTGGTACTACCTGATCCGCATAGTGCTCCAGTGACTCCGTCACATCCAGGGTGGCATCCTCTCTTCCCACCGCTCGCAGGCGGTCACTCACAATGAGATGAATAGGTGGTCGAGGCACTCCCATGCCAATTGCCACTTCCGGACAATAGGAATGGAGCTCGAAGCAATTGCTCAGCAGCTGAGTGCAGACTTTACTGTGCTTGTGACTGCCGTTGTAACGCACCGGGTCCCCCACCGCGCAGCGACTAATTCCCACAGGGATTTTCTTAGGCAGTAGATGGATATGCATAGTTATGGTGCGCAGAAAAATTTCATGTATCTTTTTTATAGCCTGCGGCAATTAGTTATACAAGCTTCCACTTTGTATAACTTTTTCGGCACCCTGGATTTAGCGCTATGCCGCTTGCGCCCACCCACACCGCAGCTACAATGCAGAGCCGCATTCCTACCGAGCGGCCAGGCTTTAAGTTATTTCCTGCCTTCCACTCCGGTCTTGTATGCGGCCTTCACCTCCCCCGAAATTACGGATTAGCTCATGATTCCAGCATTGCGCGAAGTCGACGAGGTTCAAGCGCTCTATTTGCAGTTTTTGCAAGAACTGACAGATGCGGGTTTCCGCGGCGATACCACCCCCAGTTACGCCAGCCGCACGGTCCTAGCCACCGATAATTCCATCTATCAAGTGCTGCCACAGGCAGTGGTGTACCCCCGTGATAGCCGCGATTTGCAGCTGCTGGCCTCGCTGGCGGATCAGAAAGAGTTTCACTCTATTGTGCTCTCTCCTAGAGGTGGCGGCACTGGCACTAATGGCCAGTCACTCACTGACGGACTGGTAGTGGATATCTCCCGTCATATGAATCAAATCCTGGAAATCAATGCAAAAGAATGCTGGGTGCGAGTGCAGGCTGGCGTAGTTAAAGACCAGTTAAATGCCGCCTTGAAACCCCATGGTCTGTTTTTTGCACCTGAGCTATCAACCAGTAACCGCGCCACCATCGGCGGCATGATCAATACCGATGCCTCAGGCCAGGGCTCCTGTGTTTACGGTAAAACCCGCGATCACGTGCTCGAGCTGCATACAGTACTCATGGGGGGGGAGCTGTGGCACTCCTCTTCCATAGAGGAAACAGAGCTACAAAAAATATGTCAAGAGGACAGCCGCTCCGCAAAGGTACACAAAACCTGTGATGACATCGCCAGGGAAAAAGCCGAATTAATTGAACAGAGGTTCCCCAAGCTCAATCGCTGCCTTACTGGTTATGACTTGGCCCATATCCGCGAAGGCGAGCGCTTTAACCTCAATAATGTACTCTGCGGGTCCGAGGGGACCCTCGGTTTTATCGCTGAAGCGAAGCTAAACCTTTTACCCATCCCCAAGTGCGTAGCGCTAGTCAACTTGAAGTATGATCACTTCCAGGAAGCACTGCGCGATGCTAATGATTTGATGCGCGCGGGGCCCATGTCTATCGAAACGGTAGACAGTAAGGTCCTGCAGCTGGCCATGGAAGATATCGTATGGCACAGCGTGAGCGAATTTTTTCCCTCGGAGGATCGCCCAGTCAAAGGTGTCAACTTGGTGGAATACGCTGCAGACACAGAAGAAGAGCTGGAGCATGCACTAAGAACATTCACTGGGCACATTGATGAGACCATAGGCCGACCGGGTAAAAGCTTCGGCTATTCCATCGCCCGCGGTCACACGGAGGTCAACCGGATATGGGCCATGCGCAAACGAGCGGTAGGCCTATTGGGTAATGCCCAAGGGGAAAAACGCCCGATTCCATTCGTGGAAGACACCGCCGTACCGCCCGAAAACCTGGCAGATTTTATTGCTGAGTTTCGCGCGGTATTGGATAAAGCCAACCTCGACTATGGCATGTTCGGTCATGTGGATGCCGGTGTATTACATGTGCGTCCAGCTATCGATATGAAAGATCCTCAGCAGGCCGCACAAATTCGCCCAATCACCGACCAGGTCGTGGCACTTACGCAAAAATATAAGGGGCTACTTTGGGGGGAACACGGCAAAGGCATTCGCTCCGAGTATGCACCAGAATTTTTTGGGGAACTGTATCCCGAGCTGCAAAAAATTAAATCCGCTTTCGATCCACGTAACCAGTTTAATCCCGGCAAAATTGCCACGCCTGATGACAACTCCAGCCTGCTGAAAATTGATGCGGTAAACACCCGCGGAGAACTCGACCGACAGATCCCAGCCCAGGTATGGGAGGGCTATGATGAAGGCGTGCACTGTAATGGCAACGGCGCCTGCTTTAACTGGAACCCCGATGAAGCGATGTGCCCGTCCTATAAGGCCACCCGCAATCGAATCCACTCTCCCAAGGGGCGCGCCTCTCTAATGCGCGAATGGCTGCGGCTGTTAAGCAAGCACGATGTAGATGCTGTAGCCAGCGCGCGCAAGTACCGCGAGCGCTCCTTTTTTGTCGGCCTGCCCAAACGCTTCATCAATACCCTGGCTAAAACCCGCGGCGAATACGACTTCAACCACGAAGTGAATGAAGCCATGCAAGGCTGCCTCGCATGTAAGTCCTGTGTCGGCCAATGCCCAATCAAAGTAGATGTACCGGAATTCCGCAGCAAGTTTCTCGAACTCTATTACAGCCGATACCTGCGTCCGTTAAAAGATTACGCCGTCGGCGGACTGGAATTTCTGATGCCGCATATGGCAAAACTGCCACAGCTCTACAATTGGCCCTTAAAACTGAAGCCGGTTTCCCTCTTAATGGAACGTATTTTCGGCATGGTAGATAGTCCTCAGTTATCGCAGAAAACTCTGCAAGCCAGTGTGCGTGAACTCGGCGTGCCTACTGCCAGTAAAGCCTGCCTGGAAACCCTGGGACCGTCCCAGCGCAGCCGGGCGGTAATCATCGTGCAAGATGCTTTCACCAGTTATTTTGATGCTGAAGTGGTGGCCGATATCTTGCGCCTGCTCAAACAGTTGGACTTTGTACCGATACTTGCTCCCTACCGCGCCAACGGCAAACCCTTGCATGTGCATGGATTCCTGCGCCAGTTTCAACGGGTTGCCGAGGGTAATAGCGAGATGCTCAACAATCTGGCGGACAGTGGCATACCTCTTGTGGGGATAGACCCCTCCATGACTCTCACCTACCGCTCCGAGTACAAAAAACTCCTGGGCGAACAGGCACCGAAAGTCCATCTTTTACAGGAGTGGCTGGCACAGCAAGAAGAACACCTATACAAACAACGCGAGCGGGTGCGCCCAGCCAGTTTTCAGCTCTTGCCCCACTGCAGTGAACAAACCAACGCCACCGCTTCTTTGAAGGATTGGCAGGAGGTTTTTGCCACCCTCGGCCTGGAACTGCAAACCGAAAGTCTCGGCTGCTGCGGAATGGCGGGCACTTATGGCCACGAGGCCACACACAAGGATACCTCGCAAGTAATATTCCAGCAGTCATGGGCACCCAAACTTAGTGGCGGCAAGGGCAACCAACTAGCCACCGGTTATTCCTGTCGCTGCCAAGCCAATCGCTTCGCAGGTGTCAGCCTGCGCCACCCTCTGCAAGGACTCCTGGCACAACTCAAGAACTAGGGATTTACTGACGTAAGGGGCCTACGAAAGTGGGCCTTGTTACCGTCGACCGGGCCAGATTGCGGAAATCCTTATGCACAGAAATTTTTTCAGTTTTCAGATCCTATTTTGCGCCCTTCTCACCCTTGCGATACTAGTGCCCGCTATATCGATCACACAACATGCCCAAATCGAGAAGCTCGACTCGCACAGCAGCACCCATGGCGCTGTTACCTGGGTGAATGAAGCTGAAACTCTGGCTCGTAAAGGGGAATACGGTGCCGCTCTGCCCCTTTATGAAAAAGCTATCTCCGCACTATCCCCTTACCCAGCACAGCAGCAGGCCCTGCGTTATCGCTATGGCATTGTGTTAAATGCCCTGGGAGCAAAATCCCGCCCTGATCTCTACCCTCTGGCTCGCGCCCAGTTTAAATCTGTATTGAATTACCTGGACTCCGGTGCTGAATTGCCACACTCTGCTGCCAGGGTGCGCTCAGCTATGGCACACACCTACCATCGCCAAGCAGCCAGCGAGGAAACCATAACCCAACGTGCCCACCTACTAAACACCGCTTACCTTCTTTATAAGAGTGCTATTAACGGGCTATCGGCTCAGGAAGAGTGGCATAACCTGGCCATTACTTACTTCAATATCGGACAGGTATGTGAGTGGCAAGGAAATCTGGAAGAAGCTATCGCATGGCTGGAAAAAGCGGTACAACTAGATCTTCAATACAAACTCCCTGACCTGAAAGAGGATGCTGACTATCTCGCCACATTGCGTCAGCAGGTGGAACCTATTGGTCAGAACCCCGAAACTACTCTTTAGCCTTCGACAAAAATGCTCTTTAAGCCCGAACCGGCCATATGAATAATTAGTCACACCATTTCATAACCCTATATCTCTCCAATATGAAGGTTTTGAAGGTCTAGTCACAAATAGTTACAGAGAAATTTTTTACTTTTTTGCTGCTAATTAGAAAGCCGATCCTCGTACCGCCCAGCAATATTTAGAATGACATCGCTGTCAGGTATATTTTTGATATTGAAATTATTTCCCTCTGAAAGACCTTTTTAATTCTTTTTTAGAGTAATAAATTTCCATACTATGCTTTTAAAGTTTCTATTTTATCTATTTATTTAACAAATAATTCCAAAGTTTTTATGCCCGCCTCCGTTCTGCTGGTGATCCTGTCATCAAATAATAAAAAGTTGATACCTCCTAAATCGCCGGTAATATAACCAGCGTTGATTAAATATTGATCAACGATTTCCAAAAACACTTGGAAATTTCACAAGCGCCTCTTGGCTTGTGACCATTTGATTCCTGGAGGTAATGGGACATCATGAAACAGACTCTGCGCAATACAGCTTTTTTCATCGCCGCTCTTCTTGCAATTGGTGTAAGTGTCAACGCGTCCGCGGCAATCAAGAAAACCATGATCGTTGATGCAACCGCCTATAACTCTGTACCAGGACAAACTGACAGCGACCCTTGGGTTGCCGCCTGGAACAACCGCCTGCGCCCAGGCGACAAAATAATCGCCGTATCCCGTGACTTGGAAAAGCACGGCCTGACGAACGGTGCCAAAGTACAAATTGAAGGTCTGCCCGGTACTTACACTGTGCGTGACCGTATGAACAAGCGATTTACCAACCGTATTGACGTGTGGATGGAAAAAGATATTCGCAAAGCCCGAGCTTGGGGCAAGAAAAAACTGAAGATTGTTTTCGAACCTGTTAAGTAAGCAGAACTGATTTCAACGACCCTTTTGGCCCCGCCCTCCAGCGGGGTTTTTTTATTGTGCGATACCTTGCTATTAAAAGCACAGATGAGCCTAAGGGCTTATATTCTTTTTAAAAATCCCTAAGGCTCCATTTCTGCAAAGATACCCTTCAACTCCCGACAGTCTTCATTTTCAAGATTAAAAATACCCGGCTGCTGGTTCTCGTTATAGCGATGTTCTAGTCCATTATCACCCAGCACTATCAGATACTCCGCTTTGACCCACTTGTCACCAGTGAAGTATTCCGTAAGCCACAGTAAAGAAGCTTGCCCTTCATAACAGTAGCCATAAAACATCCGGGTTTTCTCTACCAGTTTTTTGGTCATGTAATCGATATAGCGACCTGGGTAGGTATAGCGGTCAGAACCTATCGAGCCCAGCAATTCACCACCACCCTCCTCCTGTCGGGGGATCTGATGAATATAAATTGCCAAATTCTCATCACAGTCCACGCAATAGCGCCCAGCTACAATGGCGTAACCATGTAGTTCTGAAATCAGACGAGCTTCCTTGAGGCCTGTATTAAGCAGCTGTTTATCGGAAAGAATTAAGGTTTCAGCAGAGGCTGGCAGAATGCACAAAGATAGAAGAGGCAATACGCAGCGCAGTTTCATCGGCAGGGTAACCGCTGGCTAGGTAGCACCGCCGGAGACAAAGACTACACAGTTGCCTCGCGACGGCGCGGTGATTGGGTGTGCTGTCACACAGTCGCGATTCCCTTCTCACCTTAACCATAGCAGTAAAAGTCGGTGGCACCTCAAAAGCCGGTGGGTTTGCCGGCTTTAGACGGGGCGCAGCCTCCCGCGTGATGTATGAAAAGAACTACTCACCAATGACCATCTACCTCCTGTACCGGGCCTATAAAGGCCGTAATGCCCTCCTCACGCAGAGCATCCATCGCCTCATCCAGGGCCTCTTTCTCAGTCTCGAATGAGTCTTCCCAAACCGTGGAGTTATTATTCTCATCGACGATTTCAAGTAGCCAGCCGCCCTCTCCATCCTCATAAATATCAATTTGGACAGAAACCTCGCCCTCGCGGTAGACCTGGCTTAACTCCGACTCTTTCGGTGCAAATTCTTCGCCCATGGGGTTCGCCTCGCTGTGACCCTTATATTTCGGCCAGAACTTTGACAATTTGCAGCCTCCCGGTCAACCACAAATCTGTGTTGGGGCAAGCTATGAACTGCTTGCTAAATGTACGACAAGCTGTTTTTTTTGCGATAAAATGCGCGGCGATTTTTTATGCTCCGGATTTACGCTCCGGCCCGCAAATGAGGAAGTACCATGGATCAGTTTGTTGTATGTGCACTCTATAAGTTCGTCACCCTGGAGGACTTCGAGTCTCTGCGCGCCCCTCTACTGGATGTCATGCTGGAACACAGTGTACGCGGCACCCTACTTCTGGCCAGCGAGGGCATTAACGGCACTATTGCCGGTTCCCGCGCGGGCATAGACACTGTCCTTGCCCACCTAAGATCTGACAAGCGTCTAGCCGAACTGGAATACAAGGAATCCCTTACCGGCGAGATGCCTTTCCTTCGCAGCAAGGTCAAACTGAAGAGGGAAATTGTCACTATGGGTGTGGAGGGTATTGATCCTCTCCGCGTGGTGGGGACCTACGTCAAACCCAAGGACTGGAATGCCCTGATCAGCGACCCAGAAGTCGTTTTAGTCGACACTCGCAATGACTATGAATTCCAAGTCGGTACTTTTAAGGATTCAATCAACCCAAAAACCGATACTTTCCGCGAATTTCCCCGGTACGTAAAAGAAAACCTGGACCCGACCAAACACAAGAAGGTCGCCATGTTCTGCACTGGGGGCATTCGCTGCGAGAAGTCCACAGCCTATATGAAAGAGCAGGGCTTTGAAGAGGTGTATCACCTGCACGGCGGGATCTTGAAGTACCTCGAAGAGGTACCCAAAGAGGAGTCCCTATGGGAAGGTGAGTGCTTTGTTTTCGACGAGCGTGTTACTGTCAACCACGACCTGGAACGCGGGCAGTACGACCAGTGCAACGCCTGCCGAATGCCAATCACTCAGGAAGACCAGAAGTCCCCACTGTTTGAACAGGGGGTCAGTTGCCCACACTGCCACGACAAGGTCAGCGATGCCGATCGCGCCCGCTTCCGCGAGCGTGAAAGGCAGATTCAACTGGCCAAACAACGGGGCGAAAAACATATGGGACAGGATGCCCGTGACCTGACCTCAAATAAACGTCTGCAGAAAAAAGAAGAGCGCCGACGACAGGCTGAAGCCCAGCGCACACAGATCCAGCAGCAGGCTTAAAATAACTAGAACGCGACAGGCCTGACAGTTCCCTTATTTTGGGTAAGCCAGGCCTCAGCCTCGGCTTCGGCGACAAATTCCCGCGAGCTATGTCTGCATAGGCAGGTCCCCTGTGTCGCCAGCGGAGATGTACAACGACTGCGTGGATGCAACACAGCTATATAAGCACGTCGCAATACCGGATGCTCCGCGATGTAAGTAGTAAATTTCCGCTGCTCCTCTAAAGTGACTTTCGAACGCGCATAGCGCAGGTCCAAAAGTACACGTAATGGCACCCTGTGGCGGTATTTTTCCACAAGCCGGGCTGCAGCTTCCATTTTCTCCGCAAAACCAACCGGCCCATAAAATAATACCCGCGCAATACCCCCTATCGGTCGATAGCTGATTTGAAAATTCATTGATATAAGCACCCGCGCTTTTGTCTTTGTTATTTTTATCGACTACAGCTTTTGCAATGCCTTTTATGAGCCTCACCTGCAACTATGGCTAACGCAGCTGCTGGGGACTTTTCGCACACTCCTGAAATTATCACTTTAACCCGACAAATTTGTGCTGTTCTGCCGGATCGTCGAAATTTCTTATCACGCAATCTATATCGGCCTTTTGCCCTCCCTGAATTGTGAAGCCTTGGCAGAATCACTGACTAATAGCTATGACGACCACCAGCATAAATACAGCATAAATACTTAATTTTTCTTAAATAGGTATAAATGCTCATTAACACAATCATCAATCTCAGTGCAGAGCAAATGCCCCCTAAAATACTGCAAATACGGACAACCTCCCTTTAAGCTTCTAAATAAGGCAACCTACAGTGATACCCGTAAATTACGAAAAATATTTTAATTAAAAGGTTGAGGCACTGTTCGGCCAGAACTCACAAACCGACAGTTGATACGTAATGGCCGGGTATAATACCCGGCCATTGATTTAGGCACCTTTCACACAACAGAAAATTCCATGGAAGGCACACCGGAGAGGCTCAATATAGGGATTTTTACCACCGCGAAAAACCACAATAATAAAAAAATTAATTCTTTGTGATCAATATCGCGAATGGGTTCAACTAATTTCGATTTCTGGAAGGTCCTCCTCGCTACTAGCATTGAGCCAGACTTGAGCAGCAGCTTTACGAGCAATTTCCCGATAAAACCCAGCAATCTCCCCATCTGGATCTGCGGTAACGCTCGGACAGCCACTATCGACATCTGCACGGATTTTTTGTGCCAACGGCAACTCACCAAGTAAATGTGTATCGTATTCCTCAGCAATGCGTTCACCGCCACCAACGCCAAAAATCGGTTCGCTGTGACCACATTTGGAGCAGGTGTGCAGTGCCATATTTTCGACGATACCAAGTACAGGCACAGAGACCTTACGGAACATCTCTACTCCCTTGATGGCATCTTTCAGCGCCAAGTCTTGGGGGGTAGTCACTATAATCGCCCCAGCTAGAGTCGTTTTTTGTGCCAAAGTCAGCTGAATATCACCTGTGCCGGGCGGCATATCCACAATCAGG
This sequence comes from Microbulbifer sp. NBRC 101763, assembly GCF_040371615.1. Lineage (NCBI taxonomy): Bacteria > Pseudomonadati > Pseudomonadota > Gammaproteobacteria > Cellvibrionales > Microbulbiferaceae > Microbulbifer > Microbulbifer sp. NBRC 101763. The sequence goes on along the minus strand of NZ_BAABQV010000008.1, from coordinate 88,252 downwards.
TAATCTAGCTCTTCCTTTGCATCGCACCATAGAGTCTGTGTAAGGATTTGATTAAGAGCACCACTGGCCATCGGGCCACGCCATACAGCTGGGGTATCCTCAGTCATCAGGTAGCCCAGAGACATGGTCTCAATTCCCAGAGCATCCACCGGCACAAAGAATTTCTGCTCCTTTACGTGAGGACGTTGCCCCTCAGTACCGAGCATCGTAGGTAGGCTGGGGCCATAGATATCTGCGTCGAGTAACCCTACCCGGGCTCCCTCTGCCGCCAGCGCCAGCGCCAGGTTTACTGCTGTGGTGGACTTCCCCACCCCCCCCTTGCCAGAGGCTACCGCAACGATATTTTTTACCCCTTGCAGTGGCTCAGGGGCACTTGGCGATGAAGTCGCGGGGATATCACTGAAGAGCTCAAACTGCAGGCTGCTACCACCCAGGGGGCCACTTTTCAACAAGGGCTCACAGGCCTCTTTGACCCTTTTGTGCCAGGATTCCACCTGGCTCGCGCAAGGGTAGCCAAGGGTTATACCTACAAGCACTGTATCGCCCTCGTAACCTACCTCAATGTCCGCATCCAACTCGTCCAGTAACAACCCACTGGCCGAGTCGTGCAACTGACCAAGGCATTCAGCCAGGCGCTCGAGTTCGGCCTGAACTTCCATTGATAGCTCTTCATGGTCGTGATGATCGCTCACGGTATCTCCCTCTTGGTGCTTCTTGTCTGGGATGCATTGTGTAGGATGAAACAGCCCAACGCCAGTGAATGGATCATTTCAACGACATCCCACATACCTCCCCGGCATAGCACAAATCTGCTATATTCCGCGGTCTTTTGACGTTCTCCGGCCGCTCCAGCGGAGCCCCCGGCCGCAACCCCAAAGCGATGGAAAAACCGATGCCCGATACGCGCAAAATCCTAGTCACCAGCGCACTCCCTTATGCCAATGGCTCCCTGCACCTGGGCCACGTTCTCGAGTACATCCAGACCGACATCTGGTCGCGCTTCCAGCGTGCGCGCGGCAACGATTGCCTATACATTTGCGCAGATGATGCGCACGGCACCGCAATCATGCTCAAGGCCGAACAATTGGGCCTGACTCCGGAGCAGCACATCGCCAACATGCAGGCGGAACATGAGCGGGATTTTGCCGGCTTCCTGATCGGCGTGGATAATTACCACTCCACCCATTCAGAGGAAAACCGCGAGTTGTCCTCTATGATTTATCAGCGTTTGAGCGACAATGGCCATATCGCCTCTCGCACCATCACCCAGGCATTCGATCCAGAGAAACAGCTATTCCTGGCAGACCGCTATATCAAGGGTACCTGCCCACGCTGTAGCACACCCGATCAATACGGTGATAACTGTGAGGCTTGTGGCGCTACTTACAGCCCCACAGAGCTAATCGATCCGGTTTCCGCCATCTCTGGCGCTACACCGGAGGAAAAAGAGTCCGAGCACTTCTTTTTTACACTGCCCGCCTTCACCGAATTTCTGCGTGACTGGACTCGCTCCGGTACCCTGCAGGATGAAGTCGCCAATAAGCTGGCCGAGTGGCTCGAAGAGGGGTTGCAGGAATGGGACATCTCCCGCGACGCACCTTACTTCGGTTTTGAGATCCCAGACGCGCCGGGCAAATATTTCTATGTATGGCTGGATGCTCCTATCGGCTATATGGCTAGCCTGAAAAATTACTGCGACAAGAATGGTAGCGACTGGCTGGATTACTGGAAGAAAGACAGCAATGCTGAGGTATATCACTTTATCGGCAAGGATATCGTCAACTTCCACGCCCTATTCTGGCCGGCCATGCTGGACTCCGCAGATTTCCGCACCCCCAACAAGGTATGTGTGCATGGCTTCCTAACCGTCAACGGCAAGAAAATGTCCAAGTCCCGCGGCACTTTTATCAACGCCCGCAACTACCTGGATCACCTGAATCCCGAATACCTGCGCTACTACTTCGCCGCCAAACTCACCGCCGGAGTGGATGACCTGGACCTCAACCTGGATGATTTTATCGCCAAGGTGAATTCCGACTTGGTAGGCAAGGTAGTCAATATCGCCTCACGCACCGCCAAGTTTGTCAGCAAGGCCGGTGGCAAGCTCGCCACTGAACTGGCCGATGAAAAATTGTGGGACCAGTTTATAGAAGCCGCACCACGCGTTGCCAATTACTATGAGCAGCGCGAATATGCCCGCGCCATGCGTGACATTATGGCACTGGCCGATGCTGCCAATGCCTGGATCGCCGACAAAGCCCCCTGGTCCCTGGCTAAGCAGGAAGGAGCTGAGTCCGAAGTACTGGCAATTTGTTCTCAAGGCGTGAATATGTTCCGCGCGCTGATCACATGGCTCGCCCCAGTACTGCCCAACACCGCGCAAAAGGCGGCTGAATTCCTCAACAGCGGGCTGGAATGGAACAGTGCGATTACACCTCTGGTCGACCATGAGATCAACAAGTTCAAGCCGCTGCTGCAGCGTGTAGAAAAAACCCAAGTGGATGCAGTGATGGATGCGGCAAAGGAGTCTCTGGCCCAACTGCAGGCCGAGGCCAAGGCCGCCACAGGTCCCCTGGCCGATGAGCCCATTGCCGAGCAAATCCAGTTCGATGATTTCGCCAAGGTAGACCTGCGTATCGCCCTGATTGCCAAAGCAGAACACGTAGAGGGCGCCGGTAAGTTACTGCGGCTGACCCTAGACTTGGGCGGCGAAACACGACAGGTGTTTGCCGGCATCAAGAGCGCCTATTCGCCAGAAGAACTGGAGGGCAAGCATACTGTCATGGTAGCTAATCTGGCGCCGCGCAAAATGCGCTTCGGGGTGAGCGAAGGTATGGTGTTGGCCGCCGGGCCTGGTGGTAAAGACCTTTGGATTCTAGAGCCTCACGAGGGCGCCAAGCCCGGCATGCGAGTCATGTAATTGAATCTGGCGATGTCCCTAGCCTAGCGCAGTGACACCGCAATCAGGCCGGCGCATACTAGCCCCACACCAAGCAGTTGGGGCCTGTATGCCGGCTCTTTTAATAGCCAGATACCAAAACCAACTCCCAGCGGAATACTGAGCTGGCGCAAGGCCACTACATAGCTCACATTCTCCGTCATCGCCATGGCCAGCAAAACAAGGCCATAGGTAGCTCCCATCATGAGTCCCGTTACTAACCCGAGCTTCAAATCACCCAGGCTTCGCACCAATTGGGCACGCCCATTGCTACCAAGACAACCGAAAAGCAACCACAAGCCGCTGGCAAAGAACTGCATACCCAGGTAACTGTATGCCATCGCCATAGGCCGAACGGCACCGTCGAGAGCTGTCTCCAGGTGGAGTAAAGCTCCCTTATCTGCCAGTGAATACCCTACAGTCCCCAGTGCGGCGACCAGGGCCCAGGCACAATCAGCTCGCCAGTAAGCGCGCCAGTGCCATTGACGAAAATACACCAGTGGCACTAACAGACAGCCAATGGTGACCAGTAACATGCCCAGCCAGGCAAGCCACGGCAGAGTCTGTCCGAGCAGCACCGTTGCCAGCGCCACCAGTAATACAGGCAGTGCTCGTGCTATGGGATAAACAAGCCCCATATTGGCGCGCTGGTATGCTAACGCCAGACCTCCCATATAAATCATCTGAAAAAAGCCACTGCCTATCAGAAGCAGCCAGAACGCACGCGGCAATCCCTGTGCTTGAGACAAGACCCAAACACCAAGGGGAAGAAGTAATAAGCCCACGCTCAGTGTGGCGATGCAAAAAAAAGCCGGGGAAGGTGTGCGGGATTTTCCCAGTAAATTCCATCCCGCATGGAGAAATGCCGATACTAAAACCAGTGTTGCTGCGGTTACCGATATTCCCATTAAGAGCCCTCTTCAACTGAAACAGAAAGGCCCGACAAACAAACCGTAGCCACCCACACAGGACAGATCACGCGCCCCTCCAGCGAAGCCATTGCAATCGGCATCAACTGCCGTAGCATGCCTAAAACAACACAGAAACTAAGGAGACCCCATGCGCGGCGTATTTCTTGACGCACTGACAATGAAGCTGGAGGAGTTGGACATATCAGCCCTGCAAAACAGTCTAGACCACTGGGATTTCCACGATACCACTTCCGACACGCAAACTGCTGAACACATTGCCGATGCGGAGGTGGTAATCACCAACAAGGTGGTATTAAATCGCGCCGTTTTAGCGCAAGCAAAAAACCTCAAACTGATCTGTGTATGCGCTACCGGCACCAACAATGTTGACCTTGAGGCCGCAAAAGAATTCGACATCCCAGTGCGCAACGTCCAAGGCTACGCTGGAGCCTCAGTGCCACAACATACTCTGGCCTTAATGCTGGCCCTCGCCTCACGTTGGCACCTCTATCACCAGGACGTAATGGCGGGACAATGGAGTCAGTCAGAGATTTTTTGCCTGCTGGATCATCCAGTAGTTGAACTATCGGGAAAAACTCTCGGCATTATTGGCTATGGGGAGTTAGGTCAGAGGGTTGCTCGCCTCGGCGAGGCTCTGGATATGCGGATTTTGATCGCTGAATCCTCCGGACAAACTGAACAGAAAAACCGGGTGCCCCTGGCGCAGTTGCAGTCGGAGTCAGATGTGCTCAGTCTGCACTGTCCACTCACAGAGCAAACTGAGAAACTTATCGATCGCACATTTATCGCTGCAATGAAACCCGGCGCTCTATTGATCAATACAGCCCGCGGCGGCCTGGTAGATGAGGAAGCTCTCGCCGACGCATTGCGCAGCGGCAAGCTGGGTGGGGCAGCCTTGGATGTACTCAGCGAAGAACCCCCACCCGCAAGCCACCCTCTGCTGGATAACGACATTCCCAACCTAATCCTTACCCCTCACAATGCCTGGATCAGCCGAGAAAGCCGCCAGCGCCTATTAAATGGCGTGGTTAATAATATTGAATCCTGGAGACGGGAATTCGACAACGCACCCCTTAAGCCGTGACTTCCCTCTTCTATCTATATGCTCTCCCCGCACCCAACAGAGCCTTAGAAAAATGATCACAATTAAGGCTCGGGGTCACTATCCTACCCATTGGGCACGATTCTCACCCTAAAAAGTACTTATACCCAGGAAGGAATTTCAGTGATTTTGGTTAGGAGACAAGAAAAGAGAGTGTATATAGCTTTTTATAAAATAATTAATTGTGCTTATTTTCAATTCCCCTAATAAAAGCGCTAATTTGACTGGGGAATACAGGGGACGACTATATCATTCCTTGCCAATCAACCCCTGAAAAGGAGCAACCCGATGGCAACTGCAAGATCTCCCCACACAAACTCCAGTAGGGAAAAGCTGCAACAGGCCTATAATCTCGCAGGCGAGGCGGCAACTGATGCTGCGGAAAGCTTGAGACAGCGAGCTAAATCTTCAGTGGAAACCCAGAGACAGCGTGCTGCGGAAGTTATGGAAAAAGCGGAATCTTCATTGCGGGAACGCCCAATTCTTGCGGTGGGTTGTGCCTTTGTAGTCGGTTGGGCAATCGCTAAGCTTTTTAAATAGCTCTGATCATTTTTTTACCAGTAGGGATACCCTAGATGGGAAATGGAAAAAAGCCCGACTCTAATTCCGGCCCGGCTGCGCACGATCGCGGCCGGGACGAAACAGATGGATCAGCCAACGGCGTTGGAAATAGCGACGATGACAGTTTAGAAACAACTTTGGCCCGTGCCGAAGCCACTCTCACGTTGCTTACTGCCTGGATCAGCAATATTCAGCGATTATTCCAATTGGAATTGGATCGGACTCTGACTGCTGGCAAACGCCTTATATTTTTGCAACTGATGTTGGTGCCCCTGGGAACAGCCCTGCTTGTCACTATTTGCGGCGGCGTAGGCCTTTTTGCCTACTATTTTTCCCAGTCTATCTATATTGGCTTTCTCGTCTTTCTCTTATTACAAATTGCTATTTTTATCGGCGTGCTGATATACCAACAGAAACTGCGCCCGCTGCTTGGGTTTGAAGAAACCAAGCGGCAGGTGAAAGAGGCCTTAAGCGATGTCGCTGAGAACTTTAAATAAACAGATTGAACAATGCCGCCACGATACAGAAAAACAGCGTCGTAGCGCATTGCACTTAATCAATCAACAGCAGCAGCAGGCCCGCCAACTCCTGAGTTCAATTCCTGTACCACTAATGCTCGGTCTGGCATTCGCTGCTGGTTTTATTACCGAGAAATTGTGGCGGCTGCCACGCACCTCGCAAATAGTTCAGCTGATGCTTTCACTGCGTACTTTCTAAAGAGGAAGGCGAGCTTTTTTCTCATAAACAACTCCCTGTTAGCTCTCTTCATCTGTTAATTTGTCCTGGGTCTTTGTCTCAAAATCACTGGCATCATGGCGCTCGTGAAGCTGTTTTTTGGGATCTCCCCAGGTTCGATTTACCATGCGTCCACGTTGCACTGCAGGCCGTGCGGCAATTTCCTCAACCCAGCGATTCAGATGTTTGTAACTTTGGGTATCGAGAAATTCGGCAGCATCATAAGCCTCATTGCGTACCAATGCTCCATACCAGGGCCAGATCGCGATATCTGCAATAGTGTATTCACGCCCGGCTATATATTGGTGTTTTGCCAGCTGCTGATCCAAGACATCCATTTGCCGCTTTACTTCCATAGCAAAACGATTGATCGGATATTCATACTTCTCAGGGGCGTAGGCATAGAAGTGGCCAAAACCACCACCGAGATAGGGGGCAGCGCCCATTTGCCAGAAAAGCCAGTTGAGAGTTTCCGTGCGCTGCTCCGGGGTATGCGGTAGGTAGGCGCCAAACTTCTCTCCCAGGTAAAGGAGTATCGAGCCACTTTCAAATACCCTGATAGGCGGATTTGTGCTCTGGTCCAAAAGAGCAGGAATTTTCGAGTTGGGGTTCACCTCCACAAAACCACTGCCAAACTGATCTCCCTCAGTAATACGAACCAGATGGGCATCGTATTCAGCTCCATCAAAACCCAGCTCCAACAACTCCTCCAGCATGATCGTCACTTTGACCCCATTCGGCGTCCCCAGTGAATACAGCTGCATCGGGTGCTTACCCCGGGACAACGCCTTCTCATGTGTGGCACCCGCCACCGGGCGATTGATCTTGGCGAACTGCCCACCGCTCTCCGAATCCCAGGTCCAGACTTTTGGTGGGGTATAAGGTTGATCCGACATTTCACGGCTCCAACTGATATTAGGATTTGTCCAGCCATAGATATGGCCACGTCAATTTACTGTAAAGGGGCGCGCCAACATTTATCGAGAAAGTTCAAAGGAGTTCACTTAATTCACCCGAAACTACACTCACAACCGGCAAACCAGCTGAAATAAGCCCTATTTTTTATATGGACACTAACGACAACCCCATATCTCAATAACCTCGCACAGCTTATAGTCATGCAGCGGCTATTTGGTCATATTACTGACCCCGAAGCTGGGGCCCCTCACCTGCCAGAAGATGCCTTTTCCGAGTTGAAGGCCCTCTGCGACTCACCCATAATACCGGCCCTGCGCGACATTCGACGGACACCTTGCTCACAGAACGCACCACTATCAGGGGCAGGGGCATATACACCGCCATAGCGCTCGTGCCATTTCGCCCCAGGGCTTCAACCGGACCTGTTATGACCGAATTCGCAGTTATCCTGCTCAGTACCATCCTGGTCAACAACTATGTGTTGGTACAGTTTCTGGGCCTGTGCCCCTTTATGGGTGTCTCCAACAAGTTGGAGACCGCCGTGGGCATGGCCGGTGCCACAACCTTTGTACTAACCCTGGCGTCAATTTGCTCCTACTTGGTAAATACCTACTTGCTTGAGCCTTTTGGTATCGAGTATTTGCGCACTATCTCCTTTATTCTGGTAATTGCAGTAGTAGTGCAGTTTGCGCGAATGTTTATCGAGAAAACCAGCCCATTAATGTACAAGGTACTAGGGGTTTTCCTACCTCTAATCACCACTAATTGCGCAGTATTAGGAGTGGCCCTGCAAAACACCATGAAGGCCCATACATTTATGCAGTCCACCTTGTACGGCTTCGGAGCTGCTGTAGGCTTCTCCCTGGTTTTGATTCTTTTCTCCTCCATGCGTGAGCGTCTCTTTGCCGCAGATGTACCCCTGCCATTTCGCGGTGCAGCTATCGGTATGGTAACTGCCGGGCTGATGTCCCTGGCATTTATGGGCTTTAGCGGTCTGGTATAGGGTTTTACGATGCTGGACTGGATCTCAGAAATTTCCTCTCCCCTACTGGTACTTGGCGGCATGGCGCTGACGTTTGGTGCCCTGCTGGGATTTGCCGCTGTACGCTTTAAAGTTGAAGGCGACCCCCTGGTGGAACAGGTTGATGCGCTACTACCACAGACCCAGTGTGGACAGTGCGGTTACCCCGGCTGTAGACCCTATGCGGAAGCCATCGTGCACGGCGATGCCATCAACAAGTGCCCACCCGGAGGCCAGGCCACCATCAATGAGCTGGCCAACTTACTGGACATGGAACCCATGCCACTGGACGCCGAGCACGGGGTAGAGGAAGTAAAGAAAGTCGCTTTTATTCGCGAGGCAGAATGTATCGGCTGTACCAAATGTATCCAGGCATGCCCGGTGGACGCTATCGCCGGGGCTGCTAAATACATGCATACCGTCATCACCGATGAATGCACTGGCTGCGACCTGTGTGTGGAACCCTGCCCAGTGGATTGTATTGATATGGTGCCTGTGGATATGCCTTTACAAGACTGGCACCCCCGGAAACCTGAGGACGGCATCCAGTTAATAGCCTCTGACCGTCGCGGTAATCAGACAGAAACTGGGGGAGGTGCAGTTTGAGCCCCGAGAACGAGACCCAAGCACAGCAAGAGAGAGCCCAACAGCGGAAAGCGGTTACCGAGCGTCGCGCTGCCCGTGAGGCCCAGTTAATTGCCAGCGAAAAAGCGCGGGAGCTGCGCCCCAATGATTTTCACGGTGGCGTACACCCCCCGGAGAATAAGTATCAAAGTACCGGCGAGCCCATTGGCAGTATTCCCTTAGCCGAAGATCTGATAGTGCCCCTTCTACAGCACACAGGTGCTACAGCCCTGCCACTGGTTAATCTTGGTGACGATGTATTAAAGGGGCAAAAAATTGCTGAAGCGGATGGCTTGATCAGCTGTCCAGTGCACGCTCCCAGCTCTGGCAAGGTCGTTGCTATAGAGCCCTGCGCCGTCCCCCACCCATCGGGGCAGGTGGAAGACTGCGTTGTTATTCGCACCGATGGTGAGGAGCGCTGGTGCAAGCTTGAGACCTGTGAGGACTTTACCCAGCTCAGCCGAGTGGAGTTGCTGGAGAAAATTCGTGACTGCGGCATCGCGGGAATGGGAGGTGCCGGTTTCCCCACTGCAGTAAAACTGGACCCTCATGGCGGTGCAGAGATTGATACTTTGATTATCAATGGCACCGAGTGCGAACCCTATATCACCGCTGACGATATGCTGATGCGGGAGCGCGCTGGAGAAATTATTGCCGGAGTCGGTATCCTTTCCTACATCCTTGATGAACCGGAACGGGTTCTCATCGGGATTGAGGATAACAAACCTCAAGCGATTGCAGCGATGCGCGAGGCCGCCAAAGGCACTCGTTTCGATATTGTCGTATTTCCTACTAAATACCCCTCCGGCGGTGAAAAGCAACTGATCCAGATTCTCACAGGGCGTGAGGTCCCCAACCAGGGACTGCCGGCCAATGTCGGTATCGTATGCCAGAACGTGGGTACTGCCAGAGCCATATTCCGCGCAGTACACTTCGGAGAGCCTTTGATCAGCCGGGTTACCACTGTAGTGGGCAAAGCCCTGGAGCGACAACGCAATATTGAAGTACCCATCGGTACCCCCATTCGTCATATCCTTAAGCATCACGGAATTCACCGCGGATTGATGCAAAAGGTGATTATCGGTGGCCCCATGATGGGGTACACCATTGATGATGAAAGCTCACCAGTTGTAAAAACCACCAATTGTCTGCTGGTACCTACCATTGATGAGCTGCCACCCGCTCCAATAGCCAAAGCTTGTATCCGCTGTGGTTTCTGCGCAGAAGCCTGCCCTGCATCGCTGCTACCACAACAACTCTACTGGTATGCACGCGCTGATGAACGGGAAAAACTACAGGCTTACAATTTGTTTGACTGCATTGAATGCGGGGCCTGCTCCTATGTTTGTCCCAGCACGATTCCTCTGGTCCAGTATTACCGCGCGGCAAAGGGGGCTATACGCCAGACCGAGGCGGAGAAGGAGAAATCCGACCGTGCTCGCGACCGCTTCGAATTCCGTAAACTGCGCCTGGAAAAGGCGGAAAAGGAAAAAGAGGCAAAACGTGAAGCCCGACGCAAGGCAGCCGAACTGGCCCGCCAGCAGCGCGAGCAAAACCCAGAGTCTGAGCAAGCCAAAGCCAGTAAACAGGAGGCCGATGTTGTCGCCGCAGCGCTAGCTAGGGTCCAGTCCCGCCAAGAGGACCCCCAGCAATTATTCGCCCGTGCTCAGCGCACGTTCTCCAGTGCAGAGAGCCGCGTGGAGCGCCTACGCGGCAAACTGGAAACCGCCAATGACAGCCAGCGCGACCAGCTTGCCGCTCAACTCAAAGCTGCTGAATTGAAACTACAGGAAGCTGAACACAAGCTCACCCTGGCCAAGCGACGCGCCGACCGCGACCCCGCGCGAGAACCCAGTAAAGAAGAAACCAATGCCGCTGTACGCGCTATCAACAAAGCCCGTTCCGCCGCAGAGGCGCGGGCCCAGTTAAGTGATGCGGAAAAGCTCACTGCGGATATTGATGCTCTACGCAAGAGGGTATCCAAAGCCGAAGCACGACTGCAAAAGGCCCGGGAAGAAGATGACGCTAATCTAGAGGCTTTTGAGACCGCCTTGGAGAAGCTGCAGAAAAAATTGGAAAACAAGATGCATGAACAGCAATCGGCACAGGGTGGAGATCAATAATGTCACTGATCCGTGCCACCTCTCCCCATGCCCGCTCCGGAGATCAAACAGCCAAAGTGATGCTGCAGGTGGCCGCCGCCACCGCCCCGGGTGTACTGGCGATGGTGATCTACTTTGGCATAGGCGTTCTGATCAATATTGCCTTGTCGATTATCACCGCCATGCTGTGCGAAGCGGCGGTGATGAAATTACGCAATCGCCCCGTGGCCTTTTACTTGCGTGACTATAGTGCCTTTGTCACCGCATTGCTCCTTGGCATCGCCCTTCCTCCCTATTGTGCTTGGTGGCTGCCGGTAGTAGGCAGTGCCGTGGCTGTAGTACTGGCTAAACACCTCTATGGCGGTATGGGCTACAACCCGTTCAACCCTGCAATGGTGGGCTATGTGGTGCTACTCATCAGCTTCCCTGTGGACATGACTCGCTGGGTGGGCGCTGCAGATGTAATCGGCGGTGCCCCCAGTGTTGGGGAAGCCTTCGCCCTCGTCTTCGGCAATTACAACGTGGATGGTTTCACCCGCGCTACACCCTTGGAGATTGTCCGCCTCAATGAATCAGTTCTTTTGTCACAGCTGTATGAATTGGAGCCCATTTTCAACAAGGGCACCTTTGCTGGGGCTGGCTGGGAAACCATTAGTTTTGGTTTCCTGTTCGGAGGACTATTTCTGCTCTTCCGCGGCATTATCACCTGGCATGCGCCGGTCGCGATGCTCGCCACCCTGACTCTTTTATCCCTGTTTTTTTATGACAGTGGCAGTTCACTCTCTGAAGGTTCACCGCTATTGCACCTATTTTCTGGTGCCACCATGTTTGGAGCCTTCTTTATTATTACCGATCCGGTTAGCGGCTGTACGAGTAATAAGGGGCGCCTGATTTTTGGGGCGGGGGTGGGGCTCTTTACCTATATTATCCGCGCATGGGGCAGCTACCCGGATGCAGTGGCTTTCGCAGTGCTCTTGATGAACTTTGCCGCGCCCACTATCGACAATTATTCCCTGCCCCGCACTTATGGCCATAAGCGGCCACGACGCGCCACCGATCTGGAGGAGCACTGATGCTCAAACAGTCCATGGCGACAAACGCCGCTGTCTTAACCCTATTTGCCCTGGTCACTGCCGGAACGCTGGCAGTGACCCAGGTCACTACACGTGAACCCATTGAGCGCGCCATACGGGCAGCATCGGCAAAAGCACTGTTGGAAATCATTCCCCTGGATCGCCACAGTAACGACCTACTGGTTGATACCTATCCAATTCCCAAGGTCTTCTGGAACCAGCTCGGCCTCCCCCAGGGTGGTGATATCAACCTCGCGCGGGGGGAGGATGGAAAAATCTCCGCTGTGATTGTGCCAGCGGTGGCACCCGACGGTTATTCAGGCCCGATCCAATTGCTGGTGGGAGTAAACCGCGACGGTACTATTGCCGGGGTGCGGGTTACAGGTCATAGCGAAACCCCCGGCCTCGGCGACAAAGTTGAGCTGAAGAAAAGTGACTGGATACTGCAATTCGATGGTTTGTCATTAAAAAATCCACCCGCCAATGAATGGAAAGTACAGAAAGATGGCGGAGTGTTCGATCAGTTTACCGGGGCCACAATTACCCCGCGCGCGGTCGTGAATGAGGTGCGTCAAGTATTGGAGTTTGTCGCACAGAATCACCAAAAGATTTTTAGTGCACCAATATCAAAGCGTGCGGTGGAAGTTGAGAACCCCGAAGCAGAAAAAACAGATGGGGCCCAACCAGAGATGGAGCAAAACTGATGGCAACCCCCGGTTACGCAGAAATCACCCACAATGGGCTTTGGAAGAATAACCCTGCACTGGTGCAGCTACTGGGGCTTTGCCCCCTGTTGGCAGTGACAGGCACAGTGGTCAACGCTATTGGATTGGGCCTAGCCACAACCGGAGTTCTTACCTGCTCAAACCTGGCGGTATCCCTCGTGCGTCAGCAAATGCCAGATACTGTTCGACTGCCCGCTTCGGTCATGATCATCGCCACCTTCGTTACCTGTGTCGAGCTGCTCATGAAGGCCTTCACTTATGAGTTGTACTTGGTGCTCGGTATTTTTATTCCCTTGATTGTTACCAATTGCGCCATTCTCGGGCGTGCAGATGCCTTCGCGAGTAAAAACCCGGTCCTTCCCTCGCTGGTAGATGGATTTATGATGGGAGTTGGCTTTACCGCAGTATTAATCGTAATTGGCGCCGTACGGGAAATATTGGGCCAGGGCACTCTCTTTTCAGATATGGATTTATTACTCGGCCCCATGGCAAAAGACTGGGGCATCTCGGTTCTGGGTAGTAACTATCCTGGAGTACTTGTGGCGGTACTCCCCCCAGGAGCATTCCTGGTTGCAGGTCTACTAATCGCAGCAAAAAATGCAATAGATTCAGGTATTGAACGTCGTCGCAGCCAACAAGTAAAAATTGTTCCCGGCTCTAAACGTGTTCGCGTTACCGGAAAAATTTCTTAGAAATAAACTTGGAGAAAAAATATCGACGGCAATCTCTTAGTTTAGCGAAAACCATTTGATTGCCAGTGATTATTTAAAGGGCATATTTCATTTATTCTTCTAAATAAAATATTCATATTTGGCGTATTTATTTTCCTTTGATAGATTAATAGACAGCTATCTGTCACCAAAAGCCCAAAAATATACACCTTTGCTAAAACACTGGAAATAAAGCCCTTTTTCAGTGCAATACCGGTGTAATCGAATGTAATAGCATTATTGTCTCTTTTTGAATTCGTTTGGCTAGAATGGCACGACCGACCAGCTTGAGAGTGCTATCGGTGCCAACGCAATAAGAACAGGGATACTGCTATGACTGTAGACAATGGAAAGTCTGATTTGGTCTACCACGGCCGCCGCGCTCAGCGCGCCGACAGCCGCCTGCGCCGCAAGGCAATCCTTGAGGCCACCCTGCGACTGATCGTAAAGGAAGGTATTCGCGGTATTCGTCACCGCGCTGTAGCCCGGGAAGCAAGTGTACCCCTGGCTGCCACTACCTACTACTTTAAAGACCTCAATGACCTTATCAGCGACTCATTTACATATTTCGTCGAACAGGGACTAGAGAGTACGCGCCAACTTCAGGAAGAAAGCTTCAGCGCTGCCCGTAACCTTTCAGCACAAGAACGCGCCTCGAACAGTAGCCGCAAATTATTAGTCCAACAGCTAACCCGTTTTGTGCTGACCCATGTCCGAAGCCAAGCTGAGGACAAGGACCGGCGCCTTATAGAGCTAGCATTTCGCAATGAAGCACTGCGGAATGAGCAGCTGACACGAGCAGTACGCATGTCAAACCATGCACGGGAATCCCTGATGCAGGAATTCTTCCACCTGCTTGGCCTCACAGACCCCGAAGCTGCAGCTCAGATCGCCCATGGCACAATTCTAAAGCTAGAGTATGAAATACTGAGTGGCACTATTGCCCTCGACTCACCACTACTCGAGCGTACGGTAACCATGATGGTCCACGGGCTGATTCCCGCCGCCACTCCGGTTACTGAAGCCGCAGCATACGGTTAAAATGGGGTTCGGAAAAGGTACGGTGCCCTCAGGCACTGTACCCATTATTCTGAACTAGCCCCGTCTTTTAGAAGGGTTTATGTGCAAGTACCCGGCATAGCCGCAACCCACTGGCGCAGCAGCTCCACCCCCTCCTCATGCACCAAACTGCGACCCAGTTCCGGCATCATCGCACCGGGATCAACAGACTCAATTCTGAAATTCAAAATGGAGTGATCCGGTTCACCCGGCACTATGGCAAATAAGCGCTCGCCACTGCCAGTTCCCGCCGCCACTGGTGGCTTGCACAAGCCCAACTTACGCAAGTCTGTCTCACTATGATTTAGCATTAAACCAGAAGTATCGGCCGCGCCAGCAGGGTTATGGCAATGACCACAATTGATATCAAGATAGGCCCTGGCTCGCTCATTCAGCGTTACACTGTTATCCATAAATTTGGCTAAGCTGGGCAGTTCAATAGTCTTGGGAACATCACGAAGATAACCAATCTTTTGCCAGTGCTTCAGCTGATTTTCTGTACCACTGAGGTAGGGGTAATCTCGATTGAGGTGTCTGGCCCTTGGGCCGAGAGGTGAAATTTTCTTGCCGGTGAAATTATCTGCATGGCATCCAGCACACTGATTAGCATCAGGCACCACATAGGTAAATTCTGTAATATCTCCCGTTGCCGTTTTTAGCTTAAGTCGACTGGCATCACCAGCAATTTCAAATACCGCTTCTGTCTGTGATTCATTCCAAATATAGGGAATCGCCTGCCAGCCACTCTCACGCCTCACTAGCAACCGGGTTTCCATCAGACGCACCCGCTGCATATCCAGGGCCTCACCCATACGGCCTTCAGCATAGTCATGCTCGAAATTATCAGTGCGCAGTACTGTCTCGTTTTCGCCCCTTGGATAGTAAAATGTTTTGGTTAAAACTGTGCCAACAGGGTAGTCAAACTGCTCATCGCCATATCGGGCCGAAACACCATCAGGCATCCACACTGTACGCAACTTATGGGCATAATCAGTAAATAGTCCTGTGTTGAGATCATAGGGCACCACTCCGATATTTGGCGTTAATACACCATCGAGAATATTTACCAGGTTCCAATCACTCAGTCGTTCCGGAATCGCATTTTCAGCAAACACGACCACTTGAGGGCGAGATTTATCACAGCCTGCTATAGTGGACAGCATCATTCCTGGAAGCAGGATAAAGGCACTTGCCCAGGATATCCAACTATTCATTTCTACCCTCTAATACTGCCAGATGATTATCTGTCTTCTGATCCTCTACGGGCTGCTCAAACTCCAGGACAATTTGGGGTAATTTCTCAAGCTGGCATTTATGTGCGGAAATATCGGTAGAGATATTTTGATAGCCATTGAGGAAATCCACATTGAGAATACCAGCTTCTGCATTATCAATGCATAATTTCAAGTGATCCGGCAGGGCTCCATCAACTGTTTTCTCTTGATTGACAACCCCGTCCCAAAGTACATCGGGAATGCTTCCACTCAGTCCAAATCGAGCCAATTTCAAGGCTTTCAATTCCAGGTGGTCCGGTGAAGTGCCCCCACCAGAAAACTGGTTATCATAGATATAAATTCCTTCAGGATATGGGTCGAAATCTTCCTGTGTGGATTTGTCGCTATAATAACCCGCCGTAAAGTAGCTACTCACTACTATATTAGCGGTATCGTTATCTGCTATCTCATTCTCAAATATCTCAACATTATCATTGGAGTTAATTACAATACCTGACCCTGCAGGAACTGCAGCTACTGGCGTACCTTCATGACCAAAATTTGATGTATTGTTTTTAAAAATTTTATTATTGAAAATACGGGTGCTATGCCCAGGCTGAGGAAGGTTTGGCATATTAAAAACCAAGACTCCACCCGTATTGTTAGTTGCCACATTTCCGTATACATCAGCGCCGATCGTGTTTTCAATTTCAATCCCAGCCACATTGAATTCGGCACGATTATTACGCACTATGACATTTCTCGACTGCCCTACGTAAATACCCGCATCGGATGCCCCTATAGCAACTGAACTCTCCACCAGGGTATTTTTAGTTTGAACAGGATATATGCCGTAAGCTCCATTCTCAGTGGCTGGCCCATTTGTCCACTCAACACGTATATTGCGAATCACTATGTTCTCGCCTTCATTTACTTTTAAGGCATCACCGATTGTGTCTTCAATGGCAAGATTTTCGATAGTGAAATTACTTGCATTCACCAGTAATCCTTCAGCCCCCTGAATCTGCCCTTTAAACGAGAGAATAGATTTATCCATACCCGCACCGCGTATCGTGACGCCATCCACATTCAAGGATAAGCTGCGGTTAATTTGAAACTCTCCTTCGGGAATTAACACCACATCCCCCGGTTTTGCGGATATCAGCTGCCTGAGTAGTTGCTTCTGAAAATCATGGCTAGCTTTTACGTCGGGAGCGTCATTTTGTACCCGCTTGTCTTTGTCACCAGGCGAGCAAGCTGTGGAAGCCATTAGTGCCAAAACCACTCCCACACAGATTGATGTTTTCATGATACGTCCTTTATTTGAATTATTATCGGTAGCAATTAGTGGCAATCTATAAAAATAGGCACGAATGTACCAATTAGGTTGCGCAAAAAACCCTCTTACATAGCTTTACCGATACTATCCAACCAGTGCCTCTGCATCAAGACACTATTATTAATGAACCGGAAAACAATACCGACTCGGCATTAGCAAATTATCCGTCACTTACACTTTAAAATTGGCCCAGGAAAGCTAAAGCGATGAAAATCTTAAAGCCAGCCTTGATTTCCATCAGCTTATTGGCGGAGAGCACTCTCGCCGAGCAGTCACTTAAAGTAGTGATCATGACACCTGATGGAGAAACATTTCAAACAAAACAAATATTGGAAAATCGACTCACAGAAAGCACTCCCGTAATATCTATAAGGGCAATAATGAAAGAGTATCAAGCGATACGGTGCAACGGCCCATGGGGTGCAATTAAGTACAAGGTGATGCTATCAAGCGGTCCAGGCATAGAGATTTTCAAGAAGAATGATCGAGTATCCCTACAGTTTATCGAGTATTCAGTAATCAATAAAGATTTGACAGTAGCAAGTATGGGCATTCACTGTATTGATACCGAGCCAAAACAGATATTTAACACTATTGGAGAAATTGATCTTATGAGGAACATAGAAAAGCAAGAGGAACTGGAGCTAAGCAACGGCTACATTTTAAAATATCATTACACTCCAAAATAAAACAATACAAGTAATTAACCATTTAGAAACTTACCAGTCTGAAAATAAGTTTCTTGACATTCATCTCTTACTAAGTCCTCCATGTTTAAGAAGCCATGTATCATATCTGGAAAGTGGAAATTTTCTGAACGAACCCCAGTATTTTTTATAGACTTATAATAAAGCACCCCCTCATCTCGCAAGGGGCAAAACCCTGCCGTTATAACTAGGGTATCCGGCAACCCTCCGGAGAAATCCATATGTAATGGAGATGCTGACTTTCTACATTGGCCATCCTTAAAGTATTGCTCAGAAAACCAGATGCATTTATCGCGTTCGACATAATAGCCCACACCATTTTCCTTATATGACGCACACCTAGCTGTATAATCAACACAGGGATAGACCAGAACTTGTTTGGAAATAGTAATACCTAGATCATATTGGGCGAGATGCGAAACTGATGCAGACAGGGCTCCACCTGCAGAGTCTCCAGCAACAGATAAACTTTTTTGATAATTGACTTTTCTTTTATCCAAAACCGTCCATATCCCACGAGCGACAGCACACGAATCGACCATTGCAGCGGGATATGGATTTTCGGGAGCCAGCCGATACTCTGGTGCCACCAAAATATGCTGCGTCGCGAGGGAAAATTTCCGGCATATCGGATCATAGTTTTCTACACTTCCCACAACATGACCACCACCATGGAAATATAAAAGTACAGGCAACTTCTTCTCTGGTGCAGGATTATATACCCTGACAGGCACGTTATAGCCAGTGGAATAGACTACTTCATCAAATATGTAGTCCACTTCTGGAATATCAGAAATGTAACTCCTGATCATATTTCCAGACATCTCACGAGAATTAATTACACTAAACTTGAACCCCTGAGCTGCTTGCGCAGCCATACTCTCGTTGAGTTGATCCAGAAAAGGGATCAGTTTCGCATTTACCTTTCGCAACAGGCTGTCCTCTCAGGTAAATCACAAAGCAATCATCAACATTATAAGTAGTCTCCATACATAAAGGCTACCTGATTAACTGATAGAAAATAATTAAGAATCTATAAATATAATTATTTTGTCTACTAAAAGCAGCCAGCTTAGAATTAACAAGTAAACTGGCTATTTGAAGAATAATTGTGATATCAGTGGAAAACTGGCTCGGAGACATAGCTCCAGAAAAGTACAGTTCCCACCATAATCAACACAGCCATTACCAGAGAGACAGTAATAATGGCACTGGCAAAAAGAAACCCGCGCTCTTCCGAGACACCCATAACAATGGGAATTCCCAAATATAACAAATAAACGGCATAGGCAACTGCAACGGTAGCCAAAAGAATATCTAACCATAGCAAAGGGTATATACCGGCGACACCGACTAAAAAGATTGGTGTTGCAGTAAATCCTGCGATAACAACGCCCTTCAATGGGTGTGTTTCAGCTCCATAGGTCTTGGCCATCCAATGAATGAAGTAGCCAATCGCAACAACAGTCAATACCATAGTGCAGTAAAAAACCGCAACCAACTCCAGTGCACTCTGACCTGTAATTCTGACCGGTTCACCGCCACCAATACTCCAACCCACCTGAGTGGTGCCAAAATACCACGCCGCTGCTGGAAGCAACGCCAAAATAATCACGTAGGGCAACTGACTGCGTAATTTCTTTTCAGGGAGGCTACTGATCAGTTCCCACTGCCTGCGGGGCTGTATCATAAGGCCGAACATATGGATCAACATTCCGTTTTCCTCACGCTCTGTAAGGAACTCTAAGTGCGACCTATTTGCTCAATTTGATCTTGAAACTGCTGGTCAAAATGAGGTGTACCACTAAAAGGCCATCCTCGAAGCTCCAGTTCATTTCTTCTTCTATCGACTTACTTTTAGGAGCTTAAGTCGTTCAAGTCAACAATAAGGAAGGAATTGGCGGAAATGCTTACATGAGCGTTTCTAGGAGAAACATTTAACCCACCGAAAATGATACAAAACAACCCGGGAGGATAATTATCTGTATAAATAAAAGAGAGACAAATAAGTGGATATAGCCATATCAGAGGTAGCTGGCGAATTAACTCAGCCAGCTACCTGGAGGGACATTCCAGCCTCAGAAACTGACCGCCTGAATAGCGCACATCCAACCAAAACGATCCTCCTCTCGCCCTTCCTGAATATCAAGGAGCGCCTGACGCAGGTGCTGGGCCACAGGACCAGGTGCCTGAGGAAGTTTGTAGGTACCACTTTCATCACCTATCACGCTTATAGGGCTGATAATCGCAGCGGTGCCACAGGCAAATGTTTCAGAGCAGACGCCCGAGGCGACCTGCCCTAGTAATTCATCAATATGAATTGCACCCTCAATTACTTTGTATCCGAGGTCCCTAGCCAATTCAATCAGACTAAAACGGGTAATCCCCTCTAGAATGGAGCCATTAAGCGCCGGAGTGTGAAGCTCGCCGTCGATTACCGCGAAGAAATTCATACCAGACAACTCATCCACACTACTGCGGTCGTCTGGGTTAAGCCATAGTGACTGGTCAAAGCCACGCTCTTTTAAGCGACCAATACTAAGCAAGGAGCCTGCGTAGTTACCACCGACCTTTGCATCCCCAGTGCCCCCTACTGCAGCTCTGGCGTCTTCTCGCTCTACCCAAAGTCGCATATTACCGGAGTGGTAAGCCTCTGAAGGGCTAGCGATCACATAAAACTCATAGGAGGTGCTCGCAGATACCGTTAGGTCTGCCTGGGTACCCATCAGAAAGGGACGCAAGTAGAGGGATTCTCCACTGTTACCAGGTACTAAATTTGCGCAGTAAGCAGCGACAGTGCGCACACCATCCATGAACAGAGACTCAGGCACTGGAGGCATACATAGGCGCTTGGCTGAATAAGACATGCGCTCTGCATTTTTTTCAGGGCGGAAAAGGGCAATACCCTGCGACGTACGGTAAGCTTTCATCCCCTCAAAGCACGACTGAGCGTAATGCAATACCTTAGCTGCCGGGTCAACAGATAGTGGTGCGTAGGGGACCAACTCACCACTGCTCCAGCAACCATCCTGACAGACAGCACGAAACATTACTGGCGCCATTACTGCCCCAAAACCCAGCCTCTCAGGCATTTCATATCCACGCAGGCTCGGGGCTACGTCAGGGTCGATATAGATGCTCACCAGCTCTCTCCTCTCATTCCAATTGGCTGATTATGGCGCCTGTTGCGCTGCAATCCAAATATGTCACCCGAGGGTTGATCAGATACAGCTAATAGCCCCTAAAAAAACGCAAAAATTTAGGATAAAAATCCACTAAGCAGTTCGTATTACTTGCCCCACAGTGTCAGATACGGCATCCCCCCGGCAATATCAACTGTCGCCCAAACAAGCACAATAAACTTTTGGCACCTGCTTACCGACCTTGAGTTCTGCTATTTCTCCCGGCCTGCTAAACCAAAAGGGTGGTCGCAGGCATGCCGGCAAATCGATAGCCGGTTGGTTGAAGTCTCCGTCACAATCCCTCTGATGACAGATTGTGCTGGCTATACTGTTTAATACGCAGCCAGGAGCGCAAAGATAAGCATCCGGCTGCGTCTTCCCCGAGGCCCCAAGAGCGAACTCACCGCCGGCCCTCGTGTTGAAGCAGAACCACATTTCAGGAGAGAGCTTCCACTCAACGACCTTTGGGGTCCACAGGTGGAAACGAGACCCACATACCCTGCGTGAGGCCATGGCTTTTTTCGCAGTTGTGGGTAATGAAAACCGGAATGGAAGTGGTTCAATCGTGACACAGATAGATACCAGCAAATCACTTGCTATCGGCTTGATGTTTACAGCCACAGCACTGCTGTGTAAAAGCGCCTTCGCTGCAGATGGCGTAACTGTGAGCCAGGATACTAATGCCCCTCCCAAGGCATTTATTGAGGCCGCCTCCAAACCCCTACAAAAAAATCGACGAAAACTTCGTCCTTCTGAGGCGGTAGAAAGCTACCGCGAACGAATTGAAGAACTTGAGGCACAACACGGTGCTTATGGCGCGGGAATTGATGAACAATTACTTGGGTTAGCCACAGCTTTGCAAAAAACTGGTGCACATAAAGAAGCCGCCAGTGAGTTCCGTCGTGCCATGCTGGTAAATAGGGTCAATGAAGGACTCTACTCCCTCAACCAGATCCCTATGATTGAGCGACTGATCGAAAGTCAGATTGCCCTCAATCAGTGGGAGGAAGCTAACGACAATCAACAGTACCTCTACTGGCTTTACGAAAAAAATTACGGTGAAAAAGATCCACGGATGTTACCCGTTATCAATAACCTGAGCCGCTGGCATCTACAGTCTTACATAGAAGAAAAAGGTGAGACTCTTGTTGAGCACCTGATCAATGCTACAAAACTTTATACCTTAGCGGTTGATATTATCACAAAGAATTTTGGTGCCAGTGATTTGCGCTTGGTAGACGCTCTACGCGGACTCAAAGCAACCAATTATTACTTGGCAACCTATAAGGGCGAACCACAGGCACCAGTTATCGTCAATACCAGCTTTGGCGCTGGTGGATCCAATGCCAGTCAACTTCACAAAGTAGATCACTACCGGACGAAGAGTTTTAACACCGGTAAAAAAGCCATAACCCGTATCGTCGACGTTTACCAAAGAAATCCCCTATCCCCACCGGCAGCTTCAGCCAAAGCAAAAGTAGAGCTAGGTGACTGGTACATGATGTTTAACAAGTGGCATTCGGCTCGCCAGACATATGGCGAAGCCTATCAGGCACTATGGGACAATGGCGCCTCCAATGACGAAATAGAGGATATTTTTGGGCGTCCTGTCGCCCTGCCAGCACTTCCAATACTGGACTCCGACAGTAAGGCCCTAGCCAACTCCCACATCACTGTTTCATACGACGTTACCGCTTTCGGAAAAGCACGCAATATTAAGGTGTTGAGAGCCTACCCATCGGACAAGGTGCGCATTCGTTCCAAAGTCCGCAACATATTAAAGCGCGCCAAGTTTCGCCCTCGCTTTGAGGACGGCGAAGCAGTAGAAACCCGCGGCATAGTGCAACGATTCGTCTTTGATTGAGGATTTTTGCTGCAAAGCACTTTTAAAGCGGTGTGGTAAACGCGCAAATAATCAAATAACAACTATTTTTAAGATTCCACACCGTTTACTTATCGGACTGGCAGATTACGTAGACTGTTCACCGACCCGCCTGCCCGGGCACATATCAAATATTTTAGGAGAAAGCAGATGACAATTCGGAAAGCGCTTCGAAAAGGTCATTGCCAGTGTATTGGCTGGCATACTCTGCTCTCCGTTGCCTTATTGACCTCAGCGATGGTCGGCTGTAAGAGCCAACAGACACAATCGCAACCGCCAGCAATGCCATCAATGCCCTCTGCCAGTTCTCAGTCTCAATCGCAGCCACAGTCGCAATCGCAGTCTCAGAGCAGTTCTTCGTCCAGCAGCAGTTCACAGAGCTCCAGCCAGTCGCAGACCGCCAGCAGTAGCAGCGGCCAGCCACGTAGCAACTCTTCTAGCCAGCCCAGTATGAGCATGCCCGGTGCGGAAAGAAACTCCCAGAGTAACAGCAGTACGGCACCGGGAGAGGAACAGGCTTCCCGCCAGAGTTCAGCTGGAGATTCTATGCCGGAATCTGATTCCCGCAATCGCTCCACACCGGTTTATAGTGATTCAAAGCAATCACAAAGGGATCAAAGTAATCCGCCAGACCCCTCCTCTGGAGAGGAAGGCACTCCTCCAGACGAAATCGATTTTTCCGAGGAGGATCAAACCGCTTCATCTTCCAGCGCCTCCAGTAGCAGTTCTTCCAGCAGTGCATCTTCCAGCAGTAGTAGTGCCAATAGCGCTAATGCCGGGCAACCAGGCGATAGTGCATCAAGGGCGGGAAGCGCACCCAACGAAGCCCCGACATCGGCTGCGGAGCAGGTTGCGGAACTGGAGGGCCGCTTTGAATCCACCATGGTGAGTTACGACGGCATGATCCTGCGCGAACGTGATTACGTGCGTAATAGGCCTGGCTCGGCCTCCGCTGAAAGTGACGAGGACGCCATGGATGAAGCGCCGCCAGGGGAATCCCTGGAAGACCTCATTGAATCAGCCGAAGCTGAAATCCCCGCACCACCAGGCAGTGGAGCACCAGCTGGAGGAGGACCGCAGCAAAATAACTCCAGTGGCCAGGTTACCGGACCCGGGCTGCCGACAAAAGGGCGACAGGGGGACTACAACCACAGCAGCTCACAGGCCGTAGTACCCGCAGATATACCCAGTGGTACAGATGACGATGTTGTAGCAAGGCAAATTCGTGAAGCAGCCACCCGGGAAACCGACCCCGAATTGCGGGAAAAGTTATGGGAAGAATACCGAAAGTATAAAAAAGCGACGAAGTAGTTACTAAGGATGCCTGTATGTCATTTTACAAGTCCACTTACAAAAGCGGCCACTCCCCGACATGCTTATTTACCATATTATTGTGGTCGGTAGTCGCATTAATTTTCACAGGCTGTACCACAACGGAAGTACGAACTACCGCATTTACGCCCCTTACTATTGAGGACAAAAATATTGCTGAAGAGCGATTACTCGACGTAGGCGTAATTCAGTTTGACCCAGGCCTAGAAACTACTGAGGCAGACGAAGATACCCTGGTATTTCCTGAATTGCGCCAGGCGGAGTCTCGCTTTATGGCCGTCACCTTGGCCGACTCATTGCAATCAAGCCTTGGCTGGGGAGCAGTTCGAGTTATCCCATCTGCACGCACCAATATAGATGTAACCGTCTCTGGCCGTATTCTCAAATCCGACGGCGAATCCCTGACAGTTGAAATTACTGTCGCTGACTCCCGAGGCCAGCTCTGGTTTACAAAAGAGTACAGTGAAAACGCCTCGCATTATGCCTACGATCGCAAGCACCCTACGGAGGGGGATGCTTTCCAAGGCATCTACAACCGTATTGCCAACGACATGCTGCAGTACCGGCAAAAACTATCAAATCAGCAAATTGTCGAGCTTCGCACTATTTCCGAAATGCGCTTTGCCCGCAGCTTCTCCCCTGAAGCCTTCGACCGCTACCTGCACCAAAGCGAAAGTGGTATCTACTATCTAAGTGCCCTACCCGCAGAAAATGATCCGATGCTAGCAAGGGTGCGCAAAATTCGTGA
This sequence comes from Microbulbifer sp. NBRC 101763, assembly GCF_040371615.1. Classification (NCBI taxonomy): domain Bacteria; kingdom Pseudomonadati; phylum Pseudomonadota; class Gammaproteobacteria; order Cellvibrionales; family Microbulbiferaceae; genus Microbulbifer; species Microbulbifer sp. NBRC 101763. The sequence goes on along the minus strand of NZ_BAABQV010000008.1, from coordinate 63,348 downwards.
GCGGGACTACCTGTTTGTCGATACCCTACAGGAGTATTACGGCACATTCGCAAAAACCATGGAGGTGCCCTATCAGGAATGGCGTGCGCGCAGTTACGAGGAGGTTCGGGAGATGCGCGAATTAAAGCGTAAGGCCCGTAATCACACCATTATGGGTGCCGCAGCCATTATCGGCGGAATTGCTGCCGCAGGAGCTGGAGGTGGCAGCGCCCAAGCTGCGGGCCAGGTCGGTATCGGCGCAGGTGGTTACCTGATAAAGAGCGCCTTTGATCGCCGTGCTGATGCCAAGATGCACTTAGAGGCACTGCAGGAGCTGGGTGACTCAATGGAGGCCGAAGTTGAGCCACAAATCGTAGAGCTTGAGGATCGTACTGTGACTCTTACCGGTTCAGTAGAAAACCAATATCGGCAATGGCGCGAAATTCTGAAGGAAATATACGATGCTGAGACGGGCTCATCCAGTAACAGTATCTAGCATCACAAGTGTTACTAACTGAGGTAAATCAAAGCGCTTTTCCACTCTTTTCACCCAACATCTTCACTGGGACCACGAATAACTAGGCGGAAATACTATGCAGCACCGCGATAATGCCAAGGAAGATATAGCACCAATCGAGCCAGCCAATTTTACCTTTGGCGGTGAGGAGGCTCATTCTCCCAAGGCAACCAACACCAATAAGGGAAAACCTAAAAAAGAAAGGTTTTATGGACCCATAGTAATTGGTGCAGCCATGCTCAGCGGTCTCATTGGCGTCTTTTGGGGGCTTCCCCAGGTGGTGGAAAAACCTCCGTTACGTAGCCTGCAAATAAGCTCCCCCCCAACTAATAACATCTCGGAAAATGTTGCCCAAGCATCTCCTTATACAGATGCCGAAATTATGCAGCAACGCCGGGAGGTCCAGAAAATTCTGCAGGATATTCTCGCCCTCAAGGAAGAATTAAAGGAGCGAAAAGTAGAGCTATGGGCATATGAAGAATTCTATGCGGCAGAAGATCTGGCCCTCAAGGCCGACAGCCTCTACCGCAAACGACAATTTATGCCCGCTTTGGAGAAATATCAGGAATCATTGCAGGCACTAGAAGTATTACGTGACGGTATACCCGAGCGTATTGAAATACATCTTGCTGAAGGCGAAAGAGCGCTAGAAAGTGGGGACCTGGATTCTGCAACAGAAGCTTTCAAACTTACCCTTATAATTTCCGAGAAGCACCCCAGGGGATTAAGAGGGTTAGAGCGCACCGATAAGCTTCCGCTGGCTTGGTGGAAATTCACAGAAGGGAAAAGTGCCTATCTGGATTCAGACTTAGATCTTGCCAAGAAATCTTTAAGGGAATCTCTTTCTTCTGATCCACAAACAAAGCCTGCAAAAAAATTATTGGCAAAAGTAGAACAGGAAATCACCGAACGCGACTACAAAAATGCCATGTCCGCAGGGTATGCCGCTATTGCTGATAAAAAATTTGACTCAGCAAAGAAACACTTCAACCAAGCCAGTAAGTTGAAGCCTGAAGCCAAGGCCCCAGGTATAGGCCTTAAGCAGGCAAAAAATGGGGCCGAGCAGGCCAAGATCGAAGAACTTCTCACTCACGCGCGCGACCAGGAAAAGCAGGAAAACTGGCACAAAGCCCTGCAGAGTTACACTACCTTAGTAAAAAAAGACGCTAGTTTAGTGGCTGCTGTGACAGGGAAAGCCCGCGCCACGGCCAGGGCTCAACTGGATGATCAAATGCAGGATCTCCTTAAAGATCCTCTGACTTTAGGCGAAGGAAAGCGTAATCATTTTGCCAGAAAAGTACTCAGTGATGCGCGGAAACTCAATAGCCAAACACCACGTTTGGCACAACAGATCGAAGATCTTGAAGATGCACTCACTAAAGCACTAATCCCCATGCCCGTACGTTTTAAGTCCGACCGTAGTACCAGTGTCACGATTTATCATGTGGGAAGGCTGGGCTATTTTGATCAGCGAGAAATTGCCTTAAAGCCCGGCCGTTATACAGCCATCGGTACCCGAGACGGCTATCGGGATGTGCGTCGGGAGTTTATCGTCAAGCCAGGGAAACCTGTCACAGAAGTTGTCATACAATGTGCGGAAAAAATTAACGGCGCTAATAACAGCTAATTACAAGAACCTCTATTGCCTCGAAAAATCAAAAAAACAGGTCTTTTCGCAGTGGGGCCGTGCCTGATTTAGAGCGCCTGATTTAAATTCAGGATATGAAGAGTTCCGCGACAAACCTCTCACCATGCCACATAGCCATGGTATCGGCGAGCTAAGCTTTGTTGCACACAGCACCCCTGCTTCGGTTTTGCCAACCTGGCCCTAACAAGGCCTATCCAGCGACACCGAAGTCATTGCGATAACTCCATAACGATGTGGCAATAGGGAAGCATAAATGACAGTGAAAGAGGCAGTACCTGTCCAGGATGAGAAACCCGCAATCGATGAATCCCCCCTCATCGAACCAATTGGTTTCACTCCAGTACAGCCAAAATCCACTCGTGCTCGGTTATTTTTCTCCAAGCGCGCCTTGATTGTTGCGGCCTGCTTACTCTTAAGCGCGTTGGCGCTATATTATTTAGTTATCGCCCGCTCCCTAATTTTCGATACACAGCCCGTCCATGCAAAAATCAGTATCAGTGGCTTTGCAATTCCCCTCGGCAATGGCCACCTCGTATTACCTGGAAACTACAGCTACACAATTAAAGCTGAGGGCTATCTAGCCAAAAGTGGCGAAGTAGAAGTCAGCCGGGAAGGCCATAGTCGCCACTCGGTTACCCTTGAAAAACTTCCGGGCCATCTACAAATCGAAACGGATCCCCCAGTACCTGTAAAAGTTCTGATGAATGGTCGTGAAGTTCCAAATGAAAATGGTCTGGTGAAAAATGTCTCTACGGGGTCCATGCGGATAACAGTTTTATCTGACCGCTATCTGCCTTTTACCCGCGAGGTTAATATCGAGGGGCTCGATAAAACCTACCGCCTTGAAGCCAAACTACGTCCAGCCTGGGCCAGTATCCGAATCAACAGCAATCCGCAAGGCGCTACAGTAACCGTGGGCGGCAAGGTACTTGGAACTACGCCACTTAACGCAGAGTTAATCCAGGGAGATAGAGTTATCTCTATCTCCCTTGCCGAGCATAAGACGGTTGATATCCCTGTCGCTGTTACCGCTGGAGTAGACCAGGCACTAGCCACAGTAACCCTCGGGCCAGCTGACGGGCTATTGCGTGTCGTTACCACTCCTGAGGGCGCGAGTGTAACCGTGGATGGGGAGTTTCGAGGTCATACCCCACTGGAGCTCGAGCTCACATCAGGGGAAATCCATCGCCTGCGTTTTTTTAAGGACGGTTATGCCTCCGTAGAACACACCATCGACCTCGCTGCAGGTATGCAGCGCGACTTGAATATTAACCTGAATGCAGTGTATGGCAGGGTTCGTGTCTCCAGTGTGCCACCAGATGCAGAAGTCTATATTGATGGGCAATTTGCGGGGAATTCCGGACAGACTTTCAACCTACCCGCAAGAACTCACCGTATTGAAGTGCGCAAGCGAGGCTATGAAACATTTGATACCCGCGTGATTCCCAGTGCCAGACTGGAGCAAACTGTGCGTGCAGTTTTATTAACCAAGGAGCAGGCTCGCTGGCAACAAGTTCCACCAGAGCTTCGCCATGGCGCAGGCGGCACCATGAAATTAATGCGCCCCAACGCTGTATTCACTATGGGCTCATCCCGACGCGAGCAAGGGCGTCGCGCAAATGAAGTTATGCGGCAGGTCGCTCTAAACCGCCCCTTTTATATAGGCACCACAGAGGTCACCAACCGGGAATACCGAAGATTTAAACCCTCACATACCTCAAGCCATGTAAACGGTGTGAGCTTAGATAACGACAACCTTCCCGTAGTCAATGTCAGTTGGGCCGATGCTGTTCTCTTTTGCAATTGGCTCAGCCAACGGGATGGGCTGACTCCTGTATACCTGACAGAACGCGGTCGGGTTGTCGGCTTTGATTCCGCCGCAAATGGATATCGTTTACCAACTGAAGCTGAATGGGCATGGCTAGCCCGTTACGACCGCGGTGTTATGCGCAAATATCCTTGGGGGAATGACCTGCCCATTGGTAATAACTCAGGTAATTATGCCGACAGTCATGCTGCCAAGCTAATTCCCACTGTACTGCGCACCTATAGTGATCGCTATGCAGCGACTGCACCTGTAGCCAGCTATAACCCAAACCCGTTGGGAATTTATGACCTTGGAGGCAATGTATCTGAATGGATACACGATCTCTATACCATTGGCACAGGTCTTTCATCCCGCCAGGAGGAAAATCCAGTGGGCCCACAGGATGGTGACTACCATGTTATTCGTGGCTCCAGCTGGCGTCACTCAGGGCTGACGGAGTTGCGTTTGTCTTATCGCGACTATGGAGAGGCCCCAAGAAACGATATCGGCTTCAGAGTGGCGCGCTGGGTCAATTAGGAGAGAGCTATGCCTAAATTTATTTTTATTTTCATCCTCCTGTTACCTTCCTTTTTATTTGCACAGGAAAAGCAGGAAAAAGAAGGGGAGACCCTCACTCAGGTCGCGCAAAAAAAATCGGATGAAAAGAAGTCAAAAAGTAGTAAAAGCAGTTCCGATGATTACAAAGCTTCCGAAGAAATTTCTGAGGATCTATCCGTTTCCTATCCAGTAGATATATAGAGAAAAGTTGCCAAGAGCACCATCATGAAATTCAAATCATCAGATTTTATTTTCCAGATATTTGCGCTGTTGGGCTCAGTTATCCTGGTACATGCCATTTATGTAGCCATTATCCGTCCAAACGCTGATGCATTAATTGAGGAGCAGCTGGCTCGTGAGGCGGCGGGAGAAACCTACGTGCAACAGCGCTCCATCTATATTGTGATGCGAGACTATGAGCAGGAGGCCTGTTTTGTACTAATGCTCTGGGCCATGGCAATAATGGGTTTGAAAGCCCAGCGAAGTATGCGAGAACGGAAGCTGCTCAACAGAGCACTTCTCAATGTCAGTGAAGGCACGCCTATTTTACCAGAAGATACTCGCGACCTGTCTCGACCGATTCAGGCACTCCCTGAGGAGGAGCGTAGTTATCTGGTACCCAGAGCTATTCTCACCGCCCTGCAGCGATTTGGTTCAACCCGTAATGTGGCTGCAGTTTCCAACTCTATAAAAGAGGTTTGTGAAACCGAGGGAGACCGCCTTGACTCAGAGCTGGCAATGGTTCGCTATATCACCTGGGCAATCCCCTCTATTGGTTTTATTGGTACGGTGCGTGGCATCGGTGAAGCTCTAGCACAAGCGCACAAAGCTGTGGAGGGTGATATTGCCGGGGTGACCGTGAGCCTCGGTGTCGCCTTCAATTCAACTTTTATCGCTCTGGTAATCAGTATTGTCATTATGTTTTTTACGCACCAGTTGCAATTGATGCAAGAGAGGCTGGTACTCGATACGCAGAACTACTGTGACAACCGTCTTTTGCGATTCCTGAAAATTAGTTAACCGACACAGGTTGTCAACATATCGGTTATTGGCCGCGAGGAAGCCCCCATGGGACAAGGTGTCCTTGAAATCAATGATTATGGTCTAAGGGTTTTTATTGGAACTACGGAAGTTCTAGAAAGCCCTGGTATAGCGGTAATTGAACCCCGACAGATCCATATAGGTACTGCAGCACAAATGCGTGCACGCAACCACCCAACCCAAGTTAATAATCAGTTCTGGCGCAGGCTCAGCCTGGAATCACTGAAATCTGAAAACCAGAGCTGTCGTCATCATGCCGATTTGGCCTACTGCCATTTACAAGAAATTTCTGAGCATTGCGATCTTCCAGAGGAACTTGTACTCGCAGTGCCAGGAAACTTCACTCGAGAGCAGCTGGCCTTGTTGCTGGGTATTATCAAAGAAAGCAGTATAAATGTTGTGGGCCTTATTGACTCTGCCACTGCAAATATTGGCCATATTGCTCCTTCCGGATTGCAATTGCATGTAGAACTACAACTACACCAAACCCTGGTCTCCCGTATCAATGTTGATCAAGAGGCTGTCGTCAAGTCCGCTGAAACAGTAGCCGATGCTGGACAGTATCATTTCCAGGAGGCTTGGGCACGGGTTTTTACCGACGCTTTTGTCATGCAGTGTCGCTTTGACCCACTCCACTCCGCAGAGTCTGAACAGCAGCTATACGACCTGATGCCACAGTGGGTAAGTCGCGCCATGCGCCAGGGAGAAGTTCTGGCAGAGCTGGATGATCGCACCGCAAAAATCACTCTGCGTCAGCTACAGGATGCCACTGCGCCTATACTCTCCCGCGTACGGGCGATGATTGAAAACCTCTCAGAGAATAACAGTGTCAGCTTTATATCTCACCGCTGGGCGGAGATTCCCGGAGGTGTTCAGCTGGCACAGCACATGTACCTTCTCTCCAGAGACAGTATCGCGCAATCCATCAATAATCGTTGGCAGGAACTGCGAAGCCAGGACTCGGCTCTGCGCTTGATAAACAGTATCAGCGCAACACCGGAGAGCGAAATTACCATACGCCTCGAAGCGCCATCTGAAGCAGCGGCAACGCATCTCCTGTTCGGCCATCGTGCCCTAGCTGCGCATCAGCCACTCTTTGTTTTTTGGCATGAAGATAAGTTTCAAATAACTCCCACTCCCCCAAAACACCCTGCAGCAACAGTCACTAATCACGCAGGTCGCCTGGCTCTACGTGTGGATGCGGGAACCCGTCTAATGCTGAATGGCGAGGAGGTGTCTGCTCCGGTCAATCTAAATGCAGGAGACCAAATTGGTATTGCCAATCAACCGGATGTGATAACGGCAATTAGCGTGGAACGCCATGAGACGTAAGCAGCGTCGTTTTTCCACCTTCAGTTTATCCTTCCTAGACATCATGTCTTGTGGCTTCGGCGCCGTGGCACTGATTTTTTTAATCATCAAACACGGCTCAGACCACGAAATAGAGGTGGAAACAGAAGACTTGAGCGCCGAAGTAAACCTGCTCCAAGAAGAGGTTGAATTCGGTCAAGAGCACTTGGTCCAGGCACGTAATACCTTAGATATCGTCAGCGATGAGTTGGCTGAGGCCCAAGGGCTCGCCCGCCGTATACTGGATCAAATTGAAGAGGTAAAAGGTAATATCGCTGAAATCGACAGCATTGACGAACAAGAGGATATTAAAAGGCTTCAGGATAAGCTTAAAAAGCTGGAACAGGCCAAGAAAAATCTCGAGGAGGAAAATAAGAAGTTAGGCAACAATGTGCGCAAATATACCGGTGATGGTGATCGCCAATACCTGACCGGGCTACGCCTGGGAGGCAACAGAATCCTGGTCCTGCTGGACTCTTCCGCTTCTATGCTCGGCGATGAACTGATCAAAATCATACGCGCTCGAAATATGTCGTCACGAGTGAAACGACAAACTGAAAAGTGGCGTAGGGCTATCAACACAGTCTCTTGGTTAACCGCACAGCTGCCTCCAGACAGCCAGTACCAGATCTATACTTTTAATACCTCTTTTCGCGCCGCCATTGCCGGTACGGAAGATCGCTGGCTCAATGTGGATGATCGCGACCAGTTGGACCAGGCAATTAAAGGACTGAATGAAATAGTACCTGAAAACGGTACCAGCCTGGAAAGGGTGTTCAACGCCATTCATGCTATGACTCCACTACCGGATAACATTATTCTCATCACAGATGGGCTACCTACCCAGGGAATTAAATCGCCCAGGGGCTCCACAATTTCTGGTAGAGAAAGGCGCAACCTGTTCAAGCGCGCCGTCAAGGTACTTCCTAAAAATGTTCCCGTGAATATTATCCTGACTCCTATGGAAGGCGACCCATTTGCTGCCAGCGAGTTTTGGAAGTTGGCAATGGAAACCCAAGGCTCTTTTCTCGCACCATCGAGGGACTGGCCATGACAGTTTCACGAAAGAAAAGACGCCAAGAAGAGTTCAGTATTTCCTTTCTCGACGTAATCTGCTGTGGTTTCGGAGCCATTGTCTTGCTCTTGATGATCGCTAAAACTGCCGAACCCATAGTTCTAGAGGAGGCAGAAGTCGACCTGGAAGCCCAGGTAATGGAACTGCAACAGCAGTTGGCAGAAATCCGTGGGGAGACCACAGTCCTCAATCGAGACCTCAATGCTAAACGAGAACAAATTGATATTGAACACAAGCGAATTGCCAATCTTCGTGGAGAGTTAGTAGCTCTGCAGGCCGTCTATGCCAGTAAAACCGAAGGGCAAAGTGAAGAGGGGAAATTAAAAGGGGAACTTACCGTCGCATTACAGACACTGACTGAAGAAATGCGTCGCTTACTGGGTGAAAACTATCAACGTAAAAACAATGTTATTGGCGGTATTCCTGTAGACAGCGAATACATTCTCTTCATCATCGATACCTCCGGAAGTATGTTCAATTACGGCTGGGACCGCATGATGGCAGAAATGGTTAATACTTTGGATCTCTATCCCAATGTTAAGGGCATTCAGGTGATGAATGACATGGGCGATTACATGTTTTTCAATTACCGCAACAAGTGGATTCCCGATACACCCGGGCGTCGCCAGGCTATTCTTAATCGTTTAAAAACCTGGAACCCCTTTAGCAATTCCAGTCCGGTGGAAGGTATACAAAAAGCAGTTCGTAGCTTTTACGATCCCGACAAGAAAATCAGTATCTATGTCCTGGGCGATGAATTTACTGGTAAATCTATCCGTAATGTGATGCTAGCGGTCGATCGGGTGAACGCAAAGCATGGAGAAGGAAAGCGCAATATCCGCATTCATGCTGTGGGATTTCCCATCCAGTTTTCCCGCCCTCCCCATTTGCAAACCACTGGCCTGCGATTTGCAGCCCTTATGCGTGAACTCACCTATCGCAATGGTGGCACTTTTGTAGGACTAAACGATTTTCGCTAGCTGATTGATTCCAGGAGCAATTCATGAAGTACAGGATAAAGGCGGCTTTGCCACTCCACTTTACCGCGGTGGTGTTGTTTTCACTACTGGTTGCGGCCTGCTCTCATACTGTGCGGGTGGAGGGGAAGTATCCATCACCTGTGGGTGAACAGCTCCCCCTCTCTGTAGGCATTTACCTCAGTGACGATTTTAGAAATTACATTTACGAGGAAGATAGCGAAGATCGTGAGGAATGGAAGATTAATACTGGCCGGGCACAAAAAAACCTGTTCGAGACAGTACTCGGTTCCATGTTTACCAATACAGTTTCCCTTTCCGAGTACCCACAAAAAGTACCCGATAATGTCGAGTTGGTAATAGTTCCCGAAGTCAGGGAGCTGCAATTCACCATGCCACGGGAAACCAGAGTTAATATTTTTGAAGTGTGGATCAAATATGACATGAATGCTTATGATCCCCGTGGGCAACAGGTAGCCAGCTGGGTAATTACTGCCTACGGAAAAACACCTACAGCCTTCCTGAAGTCCCAGGAGCAGGCTCTAACCCAGGCAATCAACATTGCCCTGCGTGACGCAGGGGCAACGCTCTACACCGGCTTCGAAAAAGTACCTGAGTTACAGGCATTTCTCTCTGGGAAATTAAGGTCTGCTTCATTGCAGGAGTTCAAAGTGAAATCCAGCAAGGCTGAATAGAGGATTTTTGTTGTGTTCAAGCCATTCATTATTTTCGCACTGATTTTCCTGACCGGTTGTACCACTGTTGTTATTGACGAATACCGGCGTAGCGATGGAGAGCTAAGAGCAGGCGACTCCGTAGTTATTCTCGGGCGCCGTCACTCCAGCGATTATGAGACAGAACCAGATCTTATTGCCTGTGTCGGCAGAGAGCTCCACAACCCGGAGATGGGTGTAAACATCATTCCAGAGAAAGAATTTGTCGACATTATGTACCCCTGGTTTGAACCCCGCACAGCTCCCATGCATGTGCGTTCTCTGGACCGTCTAATGGAAAATGAAGGCGTGCGTGAGCGCATGGAAAACTACGGGGTTAAGTACATAGTATGGATTGATGGATCCACTGAAACGACGGCAAGTGCTGGGTCTATTAGCTGCACCATCAGTACCGGCGGCGCCGGCTGTTTCGGGTTTGGTACCTGGGATAAGGAATCCGACTATGAGGCCTCTGTTTGGGATTTCCGCGATCGGGAATTATCAGGCAAACTGAGTGCTGATGCCAAAGGCACCTCTTATATGCCTGCGATTGTCATCCCAATCCCCTTGATTGCCAGGGTACAGAATAATGCCTGTAAAGGTATGGCGGCCCAGCTACAACAGTTCCTGGTTCCAGCTAGTGGTACAAGCTCTTAGACAATAAATAGACAAGGAGGCAGGGGGTAATGAAAACCATTAATCGGTGGCTCGCCAGTGCGCTGGTAGCAGTGGGGGCAGGGTGTGCATTCAACCCTGCCACAAAAAGCCCAGACTTGGTGTTAATGTCTGAAGGCAAGGAAATCTCTATTGGCAAAGAGATGCATGAGAAGCTGATAGAAAGTACTCCTATTTACCAGGATCCGATTCTCACAGCCTACGTCAGTCATGTCGGGCAAAAAGTGGCTGCTGCCAGTGATCGGCCTGATCTCAAGTACCATTTCACCATCATCGACAGCCAGGACATCAATGCCTTCGCCCTTCCTGGCGGTTATGTCTATATCAATCGCGGCCTACTCACCTATTTACATTCAGAGGCAGAAATGGCCGCCGTACTAGCCCATGAAATCGGGCACATTACTGCGCGACACGCTGTTCGGCAAAAAACTGCAGCCACTGGTGCCAGCGTCGCATCGGTTTTATCGGTTCTAGTAACCGGTAGCGGCGTGGTTGGCGATGTAGCCAATTTATACAGTACAGCAGCGGTAAAGGGTTATGGCCGGGAAATGGAGTTGGAAGCAGACCGATTCGGTGCGCAATATATGTTTAATGCGGGCTATGATCCACAGGCAATGATAAATGTTATCGGGCTATTAAAAGACCAGGAGACCTTTGCCAGAAGACGTGCCCGTATTGAGGGTAAAAAACCCCAAACCTATCATGGTGTTTTTTCTACTCATCCTCGTAATGATCTTCGCCTGCAGGAAGTAGTAAAAGCAGCGGGTACCCTACCTGAAGATAATAAAGAAACCAAAGTGGCCTATTATCGGGAGAAGACTGATGGTCTGGTGTACGGGGATAACTCCCGGCAATCCAATAAAAATCGATTTAATCATAAACGCCTGGGCTTCTCTCTCCTCTTCCCAGATGGCTGGACGGTGGCAAACCAGCGGTCTTCAATTGTAGGATCCGCCCCAGATAGCTCCGCCACAATTACTATCAAGGTAGCAAAACGCGATGGTAACCAACCTGCAGATATGGCCTTGCGTGAGGAATATGACTTACGAAAACTGGAGCAAGGGGAAAAATTACAACAATATCAGCTTGTGGGTCACACAGGAAAATTTCCCAACCTTGAGAAAGAGGCGCCCGATCCCGACAGAGTTGCAGTTATCTACTATGGAAGCCGGCAATTTATGTTGGAGGGCAAGGTAACCAACTCTGGCTCTCAGGATAAAGAGGCCCTGGAAAAATATGACACTATGTTCCTAACTAGTATCCGTAGTTTCCGGCCCCTACGTAAAACAGATATTGTGGAGAAAGATATTCGCCGGTTGCGCTACGTAAAAGCAAATGAAAAAACTACTTTTTCCTCTCTGGCTAAACATATGGAAATTGGTGAATATGCCGAAGAGCAATTACGACTTTTAAATGGTTACTACCCTCGCGGTGAACCTCAACCTGGTGAATGGATTAAGATAGTGCGGTAACGCATTGTGACTGCTTCATCCACATTAATTTCTTGGCAACAGTATCTCTTTTCTGTAAAGCTTTTATTTGCCTACTTTATGAAGGGTGATATGTTTTTTCATAAGCTTCAACATTGGGCCCTGATTTCAAAGCTTACCTGAATCATTTTGAAAGAACCCCCTAAAGTCCGGTGTGGCCATTCAGGCTAGTTACCGATAGATGACAATAAACATAATAATAGGAGTCGACTATGAACGGCATGATGATGGAATCTCAGCTCACACTTACCGCTGTTATGCGCCGCGCCCTGTGTAATTCACCGGATAGTGAAGTCATTTCGGTTACTCTGGATAACCCACTCCACCGCTACAGCTATAAGCAGGCTTTTGCTCGTGCTGCGCAGCTCGCCCAAGTATTATGTACGCTCGGAGCAAATAGAGGTGACCGCATCGGCACACTCGCTTGGAATGACCACCGGCACTTTGAACTCTATTACGCAACATCCTGCAGCGGCTTGGTCTGCCACACGATTAACCCCCGGCTTTTCCCTGAGCAGATTCACTATATTATTGAGCACGCCGAAGATCGCTGGCTATTTATTGATCCTTTATTTGTGCCACTCATCGAATCAATGGAGGATAAGCTCAGCACCGTGGAGGGTGTAATTGTCTTAACAGACAGGGCACATATGCCCGATAGTAAATTAGCCAATTACTATTGCTATGAAGACCTACTAGTCAACCAGCCCAGCTGCTTCCAATGGCCAGATTTACGTGAGGAGAGTGCGGCAGCTCTTTGCTACACATCTGGAACCACCGGTAATCCAAAAGGCGTACTCTATTCCCACCGCGCAATGGCACTGCACACCTATGGTGTGTTAATGCCAGATGCATTTGCTATTCGCCGCGACGAAGCCATTCTCCCGGTTGTCCCCATGTTCCATGTCAATGCCTGGTCTATTCCCTACGCAGCACCAGCAGTCGGCGCCAAACTCGTTTTACCTGGGCCCAGTATGGGTTGTGGAGAGACACTTAGTAAACTGATAAGACAGGAATCAGTAACGATTGCCGCCGGCGTCCCAACTGTTTGGCTGGCACTGCTGAAGTACCTACGCAATAGCAAAGAGACCCTTCCGAGCCTCAACCGCGTAGTAGTGGGTGGCTCCGCCTGTCCCTGGAGCATTATGGAAGAATTTGAACAGCAGCATGGTGTCTATACCCACCATGCCTGGGGCATGACCGAGATGAGCCCACTCGGTACCTATAACGCCCGAATCGCTCCCTCTATTGCACCTAAAGAAGCCAAAAAACTACGACTCAAGCAGGGACGAGCAGGGTTTGGAGTAGAAATGCGTATTGTCGGCCCTCAAGAAAACCCCCTCCCTCACAATGGGACTGCCTTTGGCGCCTTACAAGTGCGCGGTCCCTGGATTTGTGAGCGCTACTTTAAGTCCGAAGAGTCTGCTCTAACCACCGATGGTTGGTTTGACACAGGCGATGTTGCCACTATCGACTCTCTTGGATACCTGACAATTACCGACCGCACTAAGGATGTTATTAAATCTGGTGGTGAATGGATCTCCTCAATAGAGCTGGAAAACTTCGCTATGACACTAGAGGGTGTAGCAGAGGCGGCAGTTATCGGCGTGACTCATGAAAAATGGGCAGAGCGTCCCCTATTGCTCGTGGTTCTCGAAACAGGTGTTGAACTAAAACCCGATAAAATTCTCAGTACTTTCCAGGGGCAGTTTGCCAAATGGTGGATTCCCGATGACTGTATAATTATCGATGAATTACCACACACAGCTACTGGAAAAATTAGTAAAAAGGATCTGCGTCAGAAATTTTCAGAACACCTATGGCCTCAAGAGATAACCGTATAAAATCCAGCAGTAAAATGTTTAGTAAATTTTGCATTCAGACAGACATGAAGAATCTGTCTGAATGCAACGACTTGACTGGCGGAGCCCAGCAAAATGCTGGGCAGATCACAACCTCAGATTATATCCTGTATACTGATACATCCCTGTCATATTTATTTGCTAGAAAGTCTCGTATCTTTATATGGGATGCATTTCAAATGTTCAAAAAATTTTTATCTTTTTTAATAATACTTTCTTCCGTCGTCGCAAGTCTTACCTGTGCCGAAACAGATAGTTCTTTTGACAAGAATAAGCGCACTCTGGTCATCGCCCATCGTGGAGCATCTGCCTATTTACCGGAGCACACCCTGGAGGCTAAAGCACTGGCCTACGGTATGCACCCTGATTATATCGAGCAGGACCTGGTTCTTAGTAAAGATAACCACCTGATTGTAATGCACGATATTTATCTTGATAGCACAACCGACGTTGCTGATGTTTTTCCCGATCGGGCCCGTGAGGACGGCCACTTTTACACTATTGACTTCACTTTGGAAGAACTGAAAAAACTACGTGTCAGTGAAGCATTCATCATGGGTGAAGATGGACCCCAGGCGAAATATCCACATCGTTTCCCCCTGTGGAAATCCAGTTTCCAACTCTCTACATTTGAAGAGGAAATTGAACTGATCCAGGGATTGAACCGCTCACTCGGCTATGACATTGGTATCTATCCGGAAATCAAAAAACCCTACTTTCATCACTGGGAAGGTAAGGACATTGCCGCAATTGCACTGGAGAAACTTAAGCAATACGGTTACATTAACAGGGATCAAAAAATCTTCTTCCAGTGTTTTGATGCTGAAGAATTACAACGAATTAAATATGAATTAATGCCTGCTCTCGATATGGACATCCCTCTGGTTCAACTTATTGCAGCAACCAGCTGGGGAGAGAAATTAATTCAAGTTAACGGCAATATTCAAAATTACGATTATGATTGGATGTTGGAACAGGGCGGTTTGCGTAAGATTGCCAACTACGCAGATGGCATCGGCCCCTGGTACCCCATGCTGATTGAAATTCAGGATGGAAAACCACGTGCCAATAATGTCGTACGCCGCGCTCACCGCAGACATTTACAGGTACATCCTTACACTTTCCGCGCCGACCCAGAAAAGCTCCCAGAAGAGTTCGAAAGTTTTAATCACTTTTTACATTTTGCCGCTTACCAGTTACACGTGGATGGTTTATTTACAGATCACCCCGATCAGGCAGTCAATTACCTATCCCGCGGCAACCGTAAGCAACATCAACAGTAAGTAAATCAAGCGAAAAAAAAGGCCACTTTTTAGCGGCCTTTTACTTTTAGTCGAACTTTGAGAAGTCTGCGGGACGTTTTTCCATAAAAGCAGTCGCAGCTTCTTTGAATTCCTCCGAGGCTAGTCGATCCTTGAAGTGGCGCCCCTCATCCTGGATAAACTCCAGTCCTTTTTCCAGTGTCGCCTGACGTAATAATTGTTTGGTCAAGCGCACAGCTGCCGGTGCCTTTGCCCCAAGTTCCAAAGCGGCCTCTCGAGCACGAGCAATCGCCTGCTCAGGTTCCACCGCCGCATTACAAATACCAATATCCACAGCCTCCTGTGCAGAAAACTTCTTGCCGAGTAATAGAAGTTCTGAAGCTTTGGCATGGCCAGCAATACGGGGGAGCAAGTAACTGGAACCGTACTCGGGACAAAGCCCCAAGTTTACAAAAGGCATTTGGAACATAGCATCATGACCGGCAAAGGACAGGTCACAGTGCAACAGCATAGTGGTGCCGATACCTACCGCCGGACCATTTATCGCTGCTACAACAGGCTTGGGGAAGCTGTAAAGCGCACTCATGAACTGGAATACCGGTGACTCTTCACCCTCAGCGGAACCGCCGAGGAAGTCTGTTAAATCATTACCACTTGTAAAAATGCCCTCTGCACCAGTTATGATGACCACTCGAATATCGGAGTTATTCGCTGCACTATTGAGCAGCTCAGCCATAGCAGTATACATGGCCATGGTCAGAGCATTTTTGCGTTCCGGGCGATTAATGGTGATTTCCAGTATACGGTCGTTGACCTGGGCCAGAATTTCCGTACATGCACTTTGCATATTATTCTCCGGGTATAGAATCATTTGAGACTGCCAAACAGTCTTTTATATTGGCCTGTCATAGAGCCGTTTTGCATTAAAACGACTCCAGCTATCCACTCAATGAGCGGATCAATAACAGAGAGCACCTATTCAGGCGATTCATATTACCGGCTGCACTCGCTTAGGCGAGTTCATAACCAACCACTTTCGTTGACGGGATTAACCCGGCAGCTGAGAGTCACCGGGAGGACTGCACCGCTAGCCTTTTACCGCAGGATCCCTTCGTAGAGGTTGACACATACAGTGAACGCCGCCACCCCCCGGGGTGATCATGGAGATGTCTGGATCAATCACTTCCAGCCCATGAGCGCGGCATTTCTCCGCCAGGCCGGTGTTAGCCTTAGGCAACATCACCCGGTCGTTGCCCAGAGCCACCACATTAACCCCGAGTTCCAAAACTTGAGGGAAAGGGATATCGATAATCTCGATATTACGGCTCTTAAACCACTGCACCAACTCAGGCTCTACAGCATCAACACAAATAGCTGCCAACTTCTCTGCCAGCATCGCCACCATGACATCAATATGCAGGAAGAAGGGGTCAAACTGGTAACCCTTCACTTCCCAGCCCTCTTTTTCCACCCAGCGTTGCATTTGCTCGAAGCCTTGGCGGCTAGTGCGCTCTCCAGAGTATCCACAAAGTATTACCCCAGGTTCTAACACCATGAAATCACCGCCTTCAAGAGAACCTGCAGTAATCACATCGTAAATGGGAATTTCCAGTTGGGCATATTTTTTGACGATGGGCACCCATTCACCACGACGCCAGGGACTGTACATCTGCGTCACTATCGGGCCCCAAGGAGTCATTACTGAGGAGTCACGCCCATAAATCTGGTAAGGCAAGCTACGATCGGCTGGAATCAGGTGTGTATTTACTCCCGCATGTCGATAAGCATCAAGCATCTCCGCGTGCTGGGCTTCAGCTACCTTGTGATCAAACTGCATTCCGAGGCGCTCGGCGCGACGGGCACTGGCATTACCAGTCCGCCAGCTGAAGTTATCCACAGGCCCGATAAGTACATCGCGCAATACGCCGTATTCGGAATCCATCCCCCAATTGGCAAGGGGAACTGTGCCGCCATCCTCATTGCGGTACTTCAGGGTAAATTCACTCATCTAATCCATCCAAATTACTATTGCCGGGCCACTGGCTATGTTCCCCAAAAGCCCATTCAGTCTTTAATTTATTTCTCTATAGCCTCAGGCCAGCTCAGTACTGGAAAGCATTGCCTGCAACAAGACATTACAACCTGCCTCAAGATGTCCAGGCTCAGCGGATTCAGCCTCATTATGGGAAAGGCCACCTGCACAGGGGACAAAAATCATTGAGACCGGGGCAACCCTGGAGACATAAACAGAGTCATGCCCAGCACCGGAGACCATCTTGCGATGGCTGTAACCCAGGCTTTGCACAGCGCTGTCAACAGCCTCGATACACGCCTCATCGAAAGCTACCGGCGGCGAATACCATTCCTCCCGCACATCAATGGCAACACCACTGGCTTCCTGCACCTGCTCTGCCACTCGGTAAAGGCTGCGATGCAGGTGCTCTAACCCCTCTGGCTTGGGATGACGCAAGTCCAGGGCCAGTACAACCTTTTCCGGCACTGTATTGCGGCTGCCCGGAGCTGCGCGCAGATCGCCACAGGTCATTCTGGCATCTTCAGAGTAAGCCTTTACTTCGCCGTAAAGCCTTTCACAAAGCCATGCCAAAGCCTGCACCGGATCACGGCGGTCCTCCATAGGCGTAGGACCGGCATGACAGGGAGTACCGAAAAAAGTGACATCGTACCAGCGGATACCCTGTACCCCGGTAACCACACCAATCACCTGATCCTGCTTTTCAAGAATCGGCCCCTGCTCAATATGAGCTTCGAAAGCCGCTTTTACCGGGAAGGGCTTGGCTGGCTCAGCTCCCAGGTATCCAATGCGCTCCAACTCCTGACCAATACTGAATCCCGCCTTATCAACACGGCTATGGCCGTACTCGAGACTGAACTCCCCAGCCCAAACACCAGAACCCACCATCGCTGGGGAAAAACGTGCGCCCTCTTCATTAGTCCACACGACTACTTCCAGTGGCGCTTTGGTCCTTATCCCCTTCTCCTCCAGAGTACGCAGTACCTCCAACCCCGCCAGTACTCCATACACACCATCGAATTTTCCGCCAGTAGGCTGGGTATCCAGATGAGACCCGGTGATAACCGCAGGCAAGCTATTATCTAAACCCGCTCGCCTGGCAAAGATATTTCCCATCCGGTCCACACGAATCTCGCAGCCAACTTCACGGCACCAGCGCACAAACAAATCGCGCCCATTGCGATCTTCATCCGTCAGCGCCTGTCGATTGCAGCCACCAGCAGGAGTGGCTCCAATTTCAGCCATCTCTATCAAGCTACGCCATAGGCGTGCACCGTCGACACGCAGTTGTTGTACGGGGTTTTCCATTCAAAGAACTCCGGGCCTAATATTGAGCAACATACTAATCACTTTGCTGAAATTTTTGTTTTGATCCTGACTGGCTAAAGAGAGCAATATTCTGTAGCTGATCAAAACTCGACCAGGAAGCTGCCCACTATGCCACTCACCTACAGCTCGTACCTTAAAGTAGACGAGCTTCTGCAATGCCAGAAGCCCCTTTCTGATGGCCCAGAGCACGATGAGCTTTTATTTATTGTGATTCATCAGAGTTATGAATTGTGGTTTAAGCAAATGCTGCACGAGCTGGACTTCCTCGTGAGCCTTTTCAATGCTGGCGAACGCAACCGCGCTCTGCATACGCTGAAAAGAGTGGATGCCATTTATCGTACCCTAATCCAGCAGGTAGATATCCTCGAAACCCTCACCCCTCTGGAGTTCCTCTCTTTCCGTGATCGTCTTTCAACCGCCAGTGGTTTTCAATCTTTTCAATTCCGCGAGCTGGAATTCTTATATGGAGCCAAGGATCCAAGAAAGCTCGATAACTATTTACCGGGTTCTGAACACTACGCTCGCCTGCAAAAGCGACTGAAATCCCCAACACTGTGGGACGCTTTTCTAAATTTCCTGGCTAAGGAGGGCCACCATATACCCAATAGTCTATTGGAGCGTGATTTTAACCTGGTTGCCGAACCATCCCCTGCGGTACAGCAAATTCTAATTGATATCTATCGCAATGATCCCCTGGTTAGCGAGATTTGCGAGGCTTTGGTGGATATTGATACCTCACTACAACAATGGCGGTATCGGCACGTGAAGATGGTGGAGCGTACCATTGGCAGTAAGATTGGCACCGGCGGCTCTAGTGGTGTGGGCTACTTGCAAACTACCCTGTTCAAGGCCGTTTTTCCTGATCTGTGGGCTATCCGCTCAGAATTCTAGATACAACTCGGGACCTAAGAAAGTAGCTATGACTATAAGTCGGTGAATAGTCAAGTAGCTCTTCCTGCCCGTAAAACTGCGCAGGCATAAAAAAAGCCAGCACAATGCTGGCTTTTTAACTCTAACCCTCAACTAAATAGTTGAGTGAGCTTACTTCTCGAAGGGTACCAGTGACACCTGGATAACCGGGCTTACTTCCTTAGCCGCATCAGCAATCTGTACATAAGTATCGGCACTGGACTTGTTGTGCGCACGTACAATCACGATTGCCTGGGGATTCTCAGCGTACAGCTGGGCGATACGGGCACGAACCGCACGGCTATCAATTCTGCTACCCGCCAGAGTGATCTCATCATTGGCATTCACAACCAGTAGAATATTCTGATTACTTTCATCAGGTGGGTTCTGGTTGGTCTGATTCGGATCAGGCACATTTACGTCCAACGCTTTCTCTTTCACAAAGGACGCCGTCACAATAAAGAAGATCAGCATGATAAACACAACGTCCAGCATGGGCGTCAGGTCGATATCCGCCTTTTCTTCTTCTACGGCCTTTCCGCGTCGTCTACTCATAAAACACCGTGCAATTATCAAATACCAAAGGTGCCGGATTAACCGGTCTAATCTGGTGGGCAAGATTGCCGCGAATCGGCAAGCATTGCAAGCACAACCTATAACTCAGACAAATAGTCCATAAAAATCAATAGCTTACAAAATAATCCCAGCCCCGCAGATCATTTTTTGAGCGAAAAAATCCGACTAGCGCTGTTCTAAATAGTTCTGATAATCCGGTACTTCACGATTGAAAGCCTGATCCATCAAGGCCGACTGCACAATCATATCAGCACTGCTCGAATTACAAGCCACAGGGATATTCCAGGCTGCCGCGATACGCAATAGCGCTTTAACATCCGGGTCATGTGGCATCGGCTCAAAAGGGTCCCAAAAGAAAACCAATAGGTCGACCTCTCCCTCACTGATTCTGGCCCCCAATTGCTGATCCCCACCAAGGGGGCCACTTAGCAACCTTTCCACCCTCAGGCCCGTGGCCTCCTCAATCTTGCCACCGGTAGTTCCAGTAGCCAGGAGGTTGTGCTTTTCCAGAAGCGCGCGGTGGCGCAAACACCAGTCGATCATTGTTCCCTTGCGGTTATCATGTGCCACTAGAGCGACGCGTTTGGTAGCAGGCAGGGCTTTAGAGATAAATTCCATTGGAACCTCGGCAGGGTGATTTTCTTCTATATTATCTTAATTCTGGCTTTTAGCTCTGGCATCCTCCCCTTGAAAACCCTTTGCCAATCCAATTAAGAAAATTCTCTCCCGCAGGAATATTTCCAGCCCGTTATAATAGGAAAAAAATCCTATCTATATAAAGGAGTGAGTATGAGTGTCGGTGCCTGGGAGCCACAGGTGAATGGCCAGCAAGAAGAAAGCCATTGGGAATTCAACCGGGATCAACTGCAGAGATTTATTGCGGCCACAGTGATAGATAGCCCTCTAGCAGAAACCATAAATGAGGAGGACCAACAAGCCTCACAACTTATCCGACTTCCAGCTCAACAGTGGCTGGAGCAAAGCCAGCATTGGAATAACGATCAGCTATGGCAACTGATACGTTTTTTCACACTCGCAGAAATGCAATTGGCCGGCTGGGATGCGGGAGCGGAGTCAGCCGTAATACCTTTAGCAAAGGTTCTTCGACAACGTAAAGCCGCGCTATCACGAGAACAGCTGCTGTGGATTCGCCAACACTCTGATAACCGCTATCTGCCATACGGGCCACTATGATCTAATCATTACTAATGAAGATAGCTAGTTGTTCGGTGAAAGAAACAGCCTGGTCTTTTCCTTTCACCGGAGCCCCATAAAAGAATCCACTAAAGTCCAACCTCCTCCCACCCAATTGCAAATATCAATCGCAATAACTTTGTTGCCGCCAACCCAGCCTGACATCTGCCCATGAACACTATTAACAAACTAAGCCCTTACAACTTTCAATAGAAAATGAACAAAAGTGATAATTCGTGGGCCGAATGCTGCCTAGTGAGACTACTTCAAGCTTCGAAACATCAACTGGGATTCACAAATGAGAGAAATACGTTCTTGTGTCACTATATAACAAAATGAATTGATTCGGTCTGAAGTAGGGACAATACAGAATGTATGAATCAACAAACAACTAGTTAATCTACCCCTCTAGAACTTCCCCTCCTTTGGCTGAAAGAACTGACCTGCTTTTTATTTGGTAATCCTGTCACAAACATTGTGTAAACCCCTCAATCAGTTGGCACCCCTTAACCTGGAGCATCAAAACTAATCTATACATTGGTGTCGGAGATCGGCCATGTTGCCGTAGAACCATGGGTTACAAAAAGCATCATCTAATAATCTGCTCCCAAAGAACTGCTCTCATAAAACCGTATAAATAAGAAGGCTATATCGTCTGCCACTCACTTCCACTGCAAATACTTAATTTACACCGCACTAGTTACACTCAAGAACCACTCAAACTACATGATTTGCTTCACCACACTTATACACCCCGATAATAGATGCCTTTGCACAGCGAAATTTCCGGAGATACAAAGTGGCATGGACAGCCATCAGTTAGGTTTTGTTAGCATGTTGAGTAGACAAGAAAGTTAAATTGCTTACTTAACTCATCTTAACCGTAGTGAGAAGCTTGCCAACAAAGAGAGTTGGCCACAAAAAATGTAGGACCATTAATCCATACGAAATTACTCAACTATTCACGTTTTAAACACATTTGATAAACGTGCACTACGATAAACAAAACGTGTCCATAACTTATCAAGAAACACAAAACGCCCTTCGAAATCCTCTTTGACAGGTCCACAAAATGGAAATAAGTTAAAAAAAACCATTTTTTTTAACTTAAATTGCAAAAAACCCTATAAAACACTTGCATTTAGGTATACAAATAAGCTGCAATTAGCGCCGCTTACTTGGAGGGACTCACTATCAATTGTTTTCTGCCGAAAACAAACGTCTTTAGTGACGCAATGCAACGCAAAGATGGCTGAGAATAATTGATAGGAATGCCTCCAATTTACTAAAACAAATCTTTTGCAGGGATAATTTAATGGCTACAAAGAAAGCCCCTAAGGTCGCTACTAGCGATATCGCTCAACTAGAAGCAGAGCTTCGCTCTTTGACCGCAAAACTGGAAAGCGCTCGAGTCAAACAAGAGAAAGACCTTTCCACTAAAGCAGAAAAATTGGCCATCAACGCCAAGAAAGCTGCAGAAAAAGCTAAAACCACCCAGGAAAAACTGGCCACTGTTCGCGCCAAGAAGAAGACTCCTGCACAGCAAAAGCAACTGCAGAAAGCCCGCGATGCCGCAGCAGCTGCCAAAACCGCAGCAACTGAACTCAAGAATGCCGCGGCTGAAGCCAAAGAAGAACTGGCTGCGATCAAAGCTGCCAACAAACTTGCCGCTAAGGTAGCTAAAGTTGTCGCTAAAGAAGAAACTGCTATTGCCAAAAAGCTGGCTACTGCTGACAAGAAGAAAGCCGCTGCTGAAGCCAAAAAAGCTGCTGCTGCTGCCAAAAAGGCCGCCGCTGCAGAGAAAAAGAAGGCAACTGCTGTAAAGAAAAAGCCTGGACGCCCGGCTAAAACTGAAGAAGCCAAGAAGAAGCCTGGCCGTCCGCCAAAAGCAGCAGCCGCTGAAGAGACTAAGAAGAAGCCCGGTCGCCCCAAGAAAACTGAAGAAACCAAGAAAAAGCCCGGTCGTCCCGCCAAAAGTGAAGCGGCAAAGAAAAAGCCAGGGCGCCCCAAAAAAGCAGACACTGCAGCCCCAGCTGCAACTGAAGCTGCTCCTGTGAAGCGCGGCCGCGGCCGTCCACCGAAGGCAGAAACTGCACAAAAGAAGCCTGGACGCCCAGCTAAAAGCGAAGAAGCAAAGAAAAAGCCAGGGCGCCCCAAAAAAGCAGACGCCGCAGCCCCAGCTGCAACTAAAACTGCTCCTGTAAAGCGCGGTCGTGGCCGCCCGCCCAAGGCCAAGTAAGTGCCCTAGCAACGGGAACTTGAACTCCCGCTGTACGAACCCCGGCTGGCCCGGGGTTCAGCTTTTCGTTTGCCACTCCTCCTATTCCAAGCCGCGTAATTCTCTCATTCTGGCCTGAGTCTGACTTTCTTAATTCGATGGTCCCTACCTAATTGCAAAACACAGTTCGCCCAGTTAGGCATATCCATCAGGATGTTTCGAGTTACTCTTTCATAATGCTGAACAAATCGCTCCAACTCTTCTTCTCGCATCCCCATACCAGTCCGCTCACGTAGCTTTTGCTCCTGCAGTTTTCGCCACTCAAGAATAGAACTCATATCTGGCGCCTTTAGCAATACCATAACTTCTACTTTATCGAAAAGCTGTTGGTAATGATCTTTGAGCTGTTGGTTGACGTAATTCCTCCAGATACCAGCTTGATCCTCTGTCTTTTCCAGAAGGTTTAATGGGTAATTTGCTCTAACCATTGGCCGAGCTCCAAGGCACCAGCCCTCAAACAGAACTATATCCACCTTCCCATTGTGTATCGGCCACCGATCATGAGGCGCCCTCTCATCAACAGCTTTGTCAAACCGGGGGAGAGCTATAGTCGTTTGACTGCTGGCATGACACAGAGCCTCAAGGGTATCAACCCCCATTTGAACGTCATGAGTGCCCGGTACTCCCCTAGTTTGCAAAAGGGGGTGAACATCCTGTGCAAGTTGTCGTCGCTCTGCGCGGGTCAGGTAAATATCATCCAGGGAGAGTGCACAACAATCGAGTCCAAACTCTGACAAAACGCAACGAATAAAGTCTGTCAGTGTGGACTTACCAGTGCCCTGGCCACCGCTAATACCCACTACCAGCGTTTTTCCTGGTGCATGACGCTCCTGCAACCACAATGCCAGCGGCAAATAATATTGAAGTACCTCTGAGTGAAACTCCGCTGGCAACTGATGCTGCGAAATAAAGTCCACGATATTGGAGCGCAAGTTTGTCCCGACAAGATAGCGGCTGCGCTCCACAATACTTTCGGGCCAGGTTTTTAGCATTTTTATTTCCTACAAAGAAAACGGGGGCCATGGCCCCCGCAATTAGTGATCATAAGACTATATAAAGCTAACTCCAGCGAATTTTGCCCAACCCGGTCCCAAATCGCTTTCCACGTAGATGTCCCGGTAGCACCAGCATCACCGGAGTGACCAGAAGCGTTAGTAATGTGGAAAAAGAAAGACCATACACAATAGCACTGGCAAGTTTGACCCAGAAGGAGGCTATCACTCCATCAACCACCACATTCCTGCCAACCATATCCACACTCACCCCCAAAGCCAGTGGTAATAACCCAAGAATAGTTGTGGCCGTAGTAAGAAACACCGGGCGCAGCCTCTGGGTAGAGGCCTTTAGCGCAGCCTGGGCTGGTGTGAGTCCCGGTTCACTCTTACGCACAAAATTGTAAGTATCAATAAGTACGATATTGTTGTTGACCACAATTCCCGCCAGAGCAACGATGCCAACTCCAGTCATAATGACGCTAAAAGTACTTTGGGTTACCAGCAGGCCGAGCATGACGCCAATGGTAGACATAATTACCGAGGATAGAATCAGCAATGACTGATAAAAGCTGTTGAACTGGGTCACCAATAAGATAAACATGAGGAATAGTGAAAGTAGGAAAGCAACGCCTAAAAACTGGAAAGACTCACTCTGCTCTTCATCTGCACCACGAAACAGTAATTCAATACTCGGATCCACCGGATTTTTTTCCAGCCAGGCCCGGATTTCTTTTACCTTATCATCCGGTAATACTCCCTCCTGGGCGTCCGCCTTAATCTGCATACGGGTTATTCCATCAATCCTCTCTATTTTATCAACCTTGGGCATGGCCTCTGTGTGTACAAAGCTACTGATCGGCACTGTACCTCGGGCCGTATTTACCTTCAGCTGCTCCAATGCGGTAATTCCACGGGCGCTCCTTGGGTAGCGAATACGAATATCCACCTCTTCATCAGTGTCATCGGGACGGTATTCGGCCACGCGCACACCATTTGTCACCAATTGTACTGCGCGCCCTACTTCAGTGAGATCCGCTCCATACAGGGCAGCTTTGGCTCGGTCCACTTGCACCTCCCACTGAATACCGGGAAGTGGGGCTGTATTCACAACATCCCGCAGGCCTGTGAATTCATCCTCCATCGCCCGGTGCAATCGCCAAGTCTCCGCCAGGAGTTTTTCATAATCCTGCCCTCGTAACTCCAAGACAATATCCTTACCAACCGGCGGCCCTCCCTCCATAACATTGGCCGTCACCTTAATTCCGGCAAAGTTGGCAGTGCGTGCACGAATATCTTCAAATACTTCCCGGCTGCGCCTTGCCCGCTCTTCTGCCGGTAATAGCTCTACCAGCATATTGGCTATTTGATCCGGTGCCCTATCGGAATTACCGGATATTCCTCCAGAGCCAATAGTACTGTGAGCAACGCGAACTTCCGGTACGCCTAACACAGCCTTTTCTACCTGGGCTACAAGTACTTTCTTTTCCGCCATAGATAAGTTGCCCTGAGCCCGAATTTCTACATTGCCATATTGCTCTTCAGTTTCCGTAAAAAACTCCACCCCAGCACCGTAACGGCCAAAGGCCATAAAGATCGCCACAAGTATCACTATCGTGGTTGCAAATGCTGCGGCGGGGCGACGCAGTACAAACGCCAGCAGGCGTGTGTAATATCCGGTAATGCCCGGCAGCAGGGTCGGCTCTCCCTCTTCCAGTTGCTTGAGGTGATTTCGAGTGGATGCAGTCAGATTACTCTTGCCAAACAGGGAGCCCAGCACCGGGGCAAAAAAGAGCGCGTACAACAGCGAACCCGCCAGAACTGCAAATACAGTCACCGGCAAATAACGCATAAACTCCCCGACAACTCCAGGCCAAAGCATAATCGGCAAAAAAGCGGCGAGCGTTGTCGCGGTAGAGGCGACCACCGGCCAAAACATGCGGCTGACTGAGGCGATATAGGCATTGCGTGCGCTCAACCCCTCAGCCATTTTGCGATCGGCAAACTCGGTGATCACAATGGAACCATCAATCAACATCCCGAGCGCCAGCAACATGCCGAACATCACCATAAAGTTGAAGGAGTAACCCAAATACCAGGTAACAATGGAACCAAATAGCAATGAAAAAGGTACGCCCAGACCCACGAGGATACCCGAGCGGAAACCAAGTGCGGCGACCACAATAATCATCACCAGCAGCATGGCTGTGAGAATATTGCCCTGCATTTCACTGACCATATCCCGCGCAAAGTTGGACTGGTCGAAGACAAATTCCACTTCCACCCCCCTGGGCAGCATATCCAGCTCTTCCTGTACAACCTGCCTGACACTGTCAGCCACATTTACGGAGCTGGCATCGTTACGTTTCTCGACATTAATTGCGAGACCGGGGCGGCCATTAATGCTTGTATAACTAACGGCATCTTTGAAGGTACGGCGGATATCGGTAACGTCTCCCAGGGTAATGACCCCATCGGGGGAGTTTTTTAAGGGGATCTCATAAACATCCTGGGCAGTTTCTATCAAACCTGGAACTTTTACTGAAAAACGACCGCGCTTGGTATCCAGTTCGCCGGCGGGAATCAGCAGATTATTACCCAGTACCGCATTAATCAGCTGGTTACTGGTTACCTGGTAATGCTCCAGGCGCACCGGGTCGATAATTGCTTCAACAACTTCTTCACGGTTTCCATGCAGGTCTGCACTCAGCACATCACTGAGATTTTCAATTTTGCGTTTTAGCCGTTGTGCACTGTCGAGTAAAACCCGCTCACTGACCTTTTCTCCAGAAAGAGTAACTACTATTGTGGGGAATGGCTGTGCTGAAGCCTCTTCAACTGTCGGCTCCTCCGCATCCCTGGGTAATTCGGCCCTGGCTCTCTCAACAGCATTGCGGATATCGTCCACGGCATCATCGACGTCGATTGCGGAATCAAATTCCACCACTATATAGGCGAGCGATTCCCGCGCGACGGCAATCACTTCGACAACGCCCTCGACTGCACGGATTTCCTGCTCCATTGGGCGCACTAACAGTCGAACTCCATCCTCCGGCGAGATTCCCTCATGGGTTACCTGCACCATAACAAAGGGTGGATTTACTTCGGGGCTGGATTCGATCGTCATTGCTCCGCGTGCCACCAGCCCCACCAGGACAATCAGCAGCATCAAGCAAAGCGTACTGCGGTTTCTCTCAATCGCGCCTTCCAACAACTTCATTGCTGGTCACCTTCTACTATTGGGCGCTGGTCCGAGGCAGGTATTAAAATAGGCTCGGAGTTAGTATTTACAGGCTGGGAAAGACTTTCAAAAGTCCGCTCGGGTGCAATCATTTCCACACGGACAATATCCCCAGTACTGACATATTCCTGGCCTACAGTAATTAATGTGACCTTGTCCGGTAGACCACTAACCCAGACACCACCATCCCCATCGCCCACCAGGGTGACATTAATAAAGTTGACCTGATTATTTTCATCGAGGATACGCACCCCCAGTTCACCCCGATCATCCAGGGTCAATAGCGAGGAATTGATATGATGTGCCAGGATTTCACCGGTAGGCAGGGCCAGGCGACCACTCAAGCCACCCCGTAGAGCATTATCAGGATTATTAACTGCAACCTCGACCCGGTAGGCACGGGTAATCTCCTGGGCCTGTTGGCTGATATAACGGACCTTACCTTGCACCGGTATTCCACGCTGTAATTGCGCGCTGGCTGGTCCCCCTGGAATTAGGTGGCCTACTTGGTTTTCCGATACTTCTCCGACTATCAGGAGCGGGTCCAGATCCAACAGAGTGGCACACTCTTCACCGCGGCGAATAAAGTCTCCCAACTCTACAGCCCGGCTGTTAACAACGCCGTCAAAAGGGGCACGGATTTTTAAGTTATCAACCATAACCTTGGCTTGGATGTAGTCCGCTTGCGCCTGGGCCAATGCCACCTGCTGAGCAGCCATGGCGGTATCCGATTGCAACCCCTTCTTTTTCAAGCGCAAGGCACCGGCATAATCCAACTCAGCCTTGCGCTGGGCTGCCTCCGCTAGCACCAATTTATCCAGACGATCCTCCGCTTCAATTTCGCAGATCACCTCTCCGCGTTGCACAGAACTGCCCTCGGGCACAGGCAGATTGGTAATGATCCCATCCAGTTCCGCACGCAGGCGTACACTGCGGTTAGCTTCTGTGTGCCCATTTACCAGTGCCTGGGTTGCATAGGACTGTGCCTCGATACGCTGGGCCTGGACGCGCATAGTCGCCTCGGGCTTTATACCTGCCGCCGCTTTCTCCTCTTCCTCAACAGGATCACCCGAACGCAATTCGCCGCTGAACAGCCAGGCAAATGCCAACAGGCTGATGAACATTGCCATGCGGTAATTGCGGTTAGACCAGATGGATGCCAATAAACTCATAGCTATAAAAACCTGTTGAACAAAGGTAAACAGGCCCCGCTTCAATGGAGCAGGGGCTTAAGCAGGCCAAATTTTACACAGCACGGCCATATTCCAAAATTGAATTTTGCTGGAAATAGACCAACTGACGTGACGACAGGGCCGATTACATCCACAGAGGTCTGAGAGACTCTGAGTATATGGGGAGCCTAATCACAGCGTTGGTTTTAACCGGGAATTTAACCTAAAGAGGAGGGAAGGCTGGCCACTGCCAAATTCTGACTAACTACCTAGGGCCACGACAGCAGCTCAACCCTCTTAAAGATTAAATTGGTTTGATACTCATGAGAGCATGGATTCGAGGAAGCCGAGCATATCAGATTCATCATCGACCAACTCGCCAGAACCAAACTCCGCATTCCAATCGAGCAGTATTTGCGCCAATGCACGAGCCTGCTCCGCAAGGGCAAGGAGTTCCTCGCGACTATTCTTGGGACCAGTATAAAGTTTCAGCCTGCGGTGGCTATCCGCCAACTGGTGGCCCGGATACTTGGAGCGGTAAACCTCTAGTTTCCAACGCAGTGAATGCACCATGTTGCGATAAAAAATCAGCTTAGCCGGTAACTGCAATAGGGAGAGGTCTTCCAGATCACCAAACAAAGTACAATCGAGGCCTAGTACCTGAGTCTCACGGCTATGACGCGCGGCAAATACATTGGCACTGCGCGGCTCCGCCAGCAACATCGACAAATCGCCAAATAATTCTCCCGGCCGAATAACTGCCAAGGTACGCTCCGGGGACACCCCCAAACCATTACCGGTATTTTCCATCTGTACCTGCAACTCACCACGCAACAGGAAATAGACCCATTGATCCACATCACCGGCGCGCAACAGTTGCTCTCCCGGCTCCAGGCTTACCAGCCTGGATCGCTTCAACAGTACATCGTACTGCCATTCACTGGCTGCGCGAATATCACGAAAGAGATGAATGACATTGAGCAGCCGATCCACGGCATCCCGCGGGTAATCGATAAGAGGTTTAATTTCCATGCGTACGACAAATTAGTGAAAACTATTCCATTTTTTTGGAAACTGTGGCCAAAGCGACTTTATAAAGCGCGATTCTAAACGATAACAGTCTGCAACACCCATCCTGACTTGTGACAATCGTTTCCCGCTGTGATCGCCCAATCACCTGTAGGAGGACATTCTAACCGCTCTAGGCTTGAACTCCATTGCAGTTGCAGTAGAGTTAGACGAAGTGGTGAGTACAGTGTGCTCGCTCACACTTTGAATGCGCACTTTTTCATCTGACTTGTGTGCACTGGGGAGGGGCCCCAACTTCTTAATTACCGGAACCTCTTAATCCGGGTAATCAGACACCGTAGAACAATGAAATCGATAAAAATTGTCTTCTCACTTTTGGTGTTTACACTTGCTGTATCTGCAAAAGCTGCACCACTCCTAAACGGCCTCGCGCTCGAAAAGCAATTCAACAAAGAGCTCTACATCGCCGCCATCTATTCTGAAAACCTCAGCGGTGACTCCGCCGGGCTACTTAATAGTGAATTGCCACGACGGCTCGAGGTGCGTGTACTAGCCAGTAGCCTGCCCGCACGCCGATTCCGCAACCAGTGGATGGAAGGCATCGCCATTAACAACCGCGGCGATACCTTGAGCAGCCAGGCTGAAACCATGGTGACATTTGCCAATCTGTTTAAGGGGCGCTTTTTACGCGGGGACCAGTTGACCATTGATTTTGCCGCAGATACCGGCATCACCACCGTAGCCTTAAACGGCATTACTCTGGGCGAGATCAATGATCCCGATTTCTTTGATACCCTGATGCGTGCCTGGGTTGGTCCTGTACCGCCATCCACAGATTTCCGCGATGGTCTGCTCGCTGCGGGAAATATTCCCAGTGGCCTACTCACTTCCTTTGAAGCACTCGAGCCCAGCAGTGAACGCATCGCCGAATTGCAGCTGAAGCAAATCAGCCAGGAAGAAGCCCTAGCGGCTGCCCAGGAGCCGGAAAAAGAGGAGGTATTACCCAAACCGACTCTGGCCGCAGTCGAACTCGCCCCCCCAACAATGACCCTAACACCCGCGGCTGCCGAGACTATTGAGGTCATAGACTTGGTAGAGAGCGCGGCCGGAGCTGAGACAACAGACCAACTCCTGCAGTCAGCAGGTGAACCGCGCCAACTCGCAGGTGTAGACAGCGCAGAGGCCAACCAACTGGCTGCCACTGACGCCATGGAGTCCTCCGCCGACACTGCGGAAATGCTTGAGGAGGAAGAAGAAGCCCCTCTCACCGCAGATATGATTCTCGCCCGTCAGATATTCCATTCCACCCTATTGCGCCATACTTTCAGCCATATTCGTTACCCCAAACGCGCCCAGGAACGCGGCCAGGAAGGCAGTGTACGCTTGCATGTGGTAATTGATTCTGCTGGTGATATCCAGGAAATTCAGACTGTACAGGATTCTCGCTACAGTATTCTCAATCGCGAAGCCCGTGCTGCTGTTGAGCGGGCAGCCCCCTACCCCTCTGTGCCCGCACAGCTCGGGAGCGAGGGCTTTAGCTTCTCACTGCCAATTACCTTTAACTTACCAGACTAAGTCCCATCCCAATAAGGTCCCAGCTTATGGGGCCTTATTACTGGCTCAAACTGATACTTTTACCGCCCTCATCCCATTCTTTTTACTTGCTCCCTCCGCAGTCTATCGCGACCAATCTCCCTCTGAACGCAGTTCCCCTTGTCCTGGCCTGAGGTCACCTCTTACCATATGCGGCTGTTTTGACCGATGAAAATTTAGCCAATAGAGCAAAAATGAAAAAATTATTACTACCAGTCGCTATCGCGGGCATCCTTACCGGCACCCAACTATCAATAACAGCCCAGGCACACGATCACGGCAATTCTGGCCATCATAAAGCCGCTAGCCAGCAGGAGCAGCTCTCCTCAGGCATTGATCTCAGCGCCATGGATACTAACGTACGTCCACAGGATGACTTCTTTGCCTATGTAAACGGTACCTGGCTGGAAAACACCGAAATCCCCGCTGACAAATCCCGCTGGGGTGGCTTCTCAATCCTGCGGGACCAGAGCACCGAGCAGGTAAAAGCCCTCATTATGGAAGCGGGCAAGGGCGCCAAAAGCGATGGCGCTAAACAAATTGGTGACCTCTACAACAGCTTTATGAATGAGAAGCTGATTGAGAAAAAGGGCTTGTCTGCCGTTTCCGGTGAACTCACCAAGGTAGACGCTATCAAGTCCCGTAAAGACCTAACTGACTTCTTCGCTTATGCAGATATCGCCGGCTACAACGTTCCTTTCGGCGGTACTATCTATCAGGACCTGAAGCAGGTTGAAAATTACATAACTTTCCTCTGGCAGGCGGGTCTGGGACTGCCGGATCGAGATTACTATTTCGAGGATACCGAGAAGAGCAAGAAACTGCGCAAAGCATATAAAGAGTACTTGGCACAAATCCAGGAGTTGGCTGGGCTCGACAATGCCAAAGCTTTCTCTGACAAGATCTTCAAACTGGAAGAGAGCTTAGCTAAGCACCAGCGCAGCCGTCTGGATAACCGAGACCCCGAGAAGTACTACAACAAAAAATCTGTTGCGGAGCTAAAGAAGCTGATGCCGGCGGTAGACTGGGACAGCTATCTGGCCAAGGCCAAGCTGGGTAAGGCTGACAGCTTCATCGTCGGCCAGCCCGAATACCTGGAAGCGGCCAACCAGATTATCACCGATACCGATATGGCCACCTGGAAGCGCTATCTAAAGGTCAAAGTCCTATCCGCTATGGCGCCCTATATGCACAGTGAACTGGCACAGGCCCATTTTGACTTTTATAGCACCACTATTCACGGTGTAGAGCAAATGGAACCCCGCTGGAAGCGCGGAGTACAGTTCGTCAACGGCGCGGTGGGTGAGCTTGTCGGCAAGCGCTACGTAGAAAAGCACTTCCCGCCAGAGGCCAAGGAGCGCATGGTCGTTCTGGTGGATAACCTGAAAGCGGCCTACCGTGAATCCATCCAGTCTCTGGAGTGGATGGGGGAGGATACCCGCAAGCAGGCGCTGTTTAAGCTGGATAACTTCACCACAAAAATCGGCTATCCCGATAAGTGGCGCGACTACTCCGCCCTTCAGGTGGATGCCAATAACCTGGTAGGTAACGTGCTGGCCGCCAACTTGTTTGAAGCCAGCTTCGAGCGTGACAAGCTGGGTAAACCTATCGATCGCAGCGAATGGGGCATGAGCCCACAGACCGTTAATGCCTACTACAACCCGGCGATGAACGAGATTGTTTTCCCGGCCGCTATCCTGCAACCACCTTTCTTCAATGTAAATGCGGACGACGCGGTGAATTATGGTGGTATTGGTGGAGTGATCGGCCATGAAATTGGTCACGGCTTCGACGACAAAGGCAGCAAGTTCGATGGCAAGGGCTATCTGAACAACTGGTGGACAGACTCAGACCGAAGCAACTTTGAAAGCCTCACCAGCAAGCTGGTCTCCCAATACAACGCTTTCGAACCGCTGGAAGGCGAACATATCAATGGCGAGCTGACCCTGGGTGAGAATATCGGTGATCTTTCCGGTCTGGGCATCGCTTACAAAGCCTACAAAATGTCCCTCAATGGCAAAGAGGCTGCGGTGATTGATGGCTTCACTGGCGATCAGCGTGTATTTATGGGCTGGGCCCAGGTTTGGCGCAGTAAAATGCGCGATAAAGCGCTTAGCGGTCGTATGAAAACAGATACCCATTCTCCCGCCGAATACCGGGTCCAAGGCGTATTGCCCAACATTGAAGCTTTCTACGAGGCGTTCGATGTAAAAGAGGGTGACGGCATGTATCTGCCTGAGGAAGAGCGGGTGAAAATCTGGTAACGGACTTTCCTCTCAAGACCGGCCGCCGCCAGCGGCCGGTCATCCTTATCCCTGCGATATCTCTCCTCCCGCCCCTCTCTGCACTATTCACTGCCCCGCGCCAATTTCGCATATTTCATTGCCACTACAGCCTAGACAACTTGTAGCCGCTATGGCGTAACATAGGTAAGGTGCTTACTGGAAAGAGATTATTTATGGCCCATCGCACCCAATTCCAGCTGCTAAGCAGCCGCCGTTTTCTGCCTTTCTTCCTCACCCAGTTTCTCGGTGCCTTTAACGATAATGTTTATAAAAATGCACTGATCGTGATGATTGCTTTCCGCTTGGTAGAGAGCGAGGCCAATGCCCTGATTAATGTGGCTGCGGGCCTGTTCATCCTGCCTTTCTTTCTCTTTTCCGCCTCCGCCGGGCAACTGGCCGACAAGTACGATAAAAGCCGTCTGATCAGGCTTATCAAGCTCGGGGAAATCTGTATTGGGGCACTTGGCGTCACCGCACTTTACAGTGGAAATAATGTATTCTGTCTCGCCGTGCTCTTCTTGCTTGGTATACAGTCCGCTTTCTTCGGCCCAGTTAAATATGCCATCCTGCCGCAACACCTGAAGCGCTCTGAGCTGGTTGGCGGCAATGCATTGGTAGAGATGGGAACCTTTGTCGGCATCCTTACCGGGACCATCGTCGGCGGCCTGCTGGCAGGGATAACCGGCCAGGGAGAAAACGGCCTCTTCTACCTAAGCCTGGTGATTATGGGGGCGGCAGTCCTGGGATACCTGACTAGTCGCAGTATTCCACTGGCTCCAGCACCAGCGCCAAACCTACGCGTCAACCCAAACCCTTTTACCCAAACAGAAAACATCCTGGTTCAGACTTCCAAAACCCCATCCATTTTCTACGCAATTATTGGTATTTCCTGGTTCTGGTTAATGGGTGCAGCCTACTTGACACAGATTCCCAGCTTTACCAAAAATGTTCTCGGCGGTGACGAATCCCTCGTCACCCTGCTGCTATGTACCTTTACCATTGGCATAGCCCTGGGTTCACTGCTATGTGAGCGCTTGTCGGATGGAAATATTGAACTGGGCCTGGTTCCCCTTGGGGCCGCCGGCCTTACTGTTACCGGTATTGCCCTATCTGTTTTCGGCAGCAATTTTGTCGAATTACAGCAGGCAAGCCTGGGCGCTTTCCTCAGCAGTGACGGAGCTTACCCAATCCTCACCTGTCTGGTTCTGATCGGTATCTGCGGGGGACTCTACATAGTACCTCTTTACGCGATGATGCAAGATCGTTCAGCCGCAAAAATTCGCGCACAAATTATCTCCGTCAACAATATCCTCAACGCGCTGTTTATGGTGGTCTCCGCCTTGCTCGGCCTGTTCTTCCTGAATATCCTGGAAGTCACCATTCCACAGTTCTTTCTGGTAATTGCCTTGATGAATGCGGCTGTGGCCACCTTCGTATTTACCAAGGTGCCCGAGTTTGCCATGCGCTTACTGATCTGGATGCTTTCCCATACGATGTACCGGGTAAAGCACGAAGGGCTGGAACAGATACCCGCAAATGGTCCGGCACTAATTGTGTGCAACCATGTCAGTTATGTCGATGCTTTACTATTGGCCGGCGCCGTGCGACGCCCGATTCGCTTCATCATGTACAAGCCCATTTACCAAATTCCGGTCTTGCATTTTATTTTCCGAACCGGGCGCGCCATTCCCATCTGCTCCAAGGCGAAGGACCCAGAGGGTTACGAAAAAGCTTTCCAGGAAATTGAACAGGGGCTGAAGAATGGCGATCTACTATGTATTTTCCCCGAGGGACAACTGACAAAGGATGGAGAAATACAACCGTTTAAAGCCGGTATTGAAAAAATATTGGCGCGAACCCCGGTGCCGGTAATTCCTATGGCGCTAAGGGGCTTGTGGGGCAGTTTTTTCAGCCACAAGGATGGGCACGCTTTTTCTACCTGGCCTCGGCGCTTCTGGTCCAAAGTGAGCGTAGTTGCCGGTAGTCCAATTGAGCCCCCCGAGGCCAAGGCAGAAATACTCCACGATGAAGTTTTAGAATTGCGCGGCGAACAGCGCTAAAAGCCCTTATTCCCGGGGCTGACCTGCATGCTCAGCCCCAGTTCATTGTTACGATACTGAGCCACAGTCTCCCAAACGCTAACCTTTCCCCACCTAGCTCCGCTCTGACGCTCCACTTATTGTACAGAATGTGCCTAGAGTATGGCTGTCAGTTATTTATACGACTCTGCACAATCCTATTCCCAGAATAAGCGGCGATGGCCAGAGAAAATCAATTTAAACTGCTGGGCAAACGTCGCTTTCTGCCACTCTTTTTATCTCTCGTCACCACCTTTTTCAACGATGATTTATTCCGGAATGCTCTACTGGTCATACTGGCATTCCAGCTGGCAAAGTCAGAAGCCAATGCCCTGATCAACTTCGCCACCGGTTTTTACTTACTCCCGTTCTTCCTATTTTTAGTTACCGCAGGGCAATTGGCAGATAGGGTAGATAAAAGCCGTATGCTGCGAATCATCAAACTGATAGAGATTCCTATAGTTCTACTGGGTGCGGCCGCCCTCTTTATTGGCAGTAAAATTCTGCAGCCCATTTGATTAACTGGCTCCACTGATTATTTATGACACGGTGCCTCGACAAGTCCGCTTTATACTGCCAAGAAGTATCGGCACTTCTGCGATTCACACTGAAACATGGCGGCCCCTCTCCTATTTGGTATGACTTACCCACAGGGGACTTCACAAAGACCACTCGTGCCGAACTGGAGCGGGCCATCGGTCAGGGCGAGCTACTGTGTATTTTTCCTGAGTTAGAAGTTGGTGAACGTACTTGGGATAGACGGATAGGGAAAATCCTTGCGCACAGTGAACTTCCAGTCATTCCGCTACTTTTAACAGGAAAGACGCAATCGGGTTCAATTCAAGATACACAGGGCAATAATGAACATCATCATCTATTTAGACGGCTTTATCTCCTCGCTGATAAGCCTATTAATGGCGCCAGTGTAAATAAAGCGAGTATTGAGCGACAGTTTTCTTATCTATGGAAAAAGTATTTCTAGCTTGAAACAAGCCAGGCAAATATGACTGCCACAACCTGCTAGCATTCTTATAACTAGCATCTTGATATTTCCACACTATTGGGCGGCGAGGCTGCGTTTACTGATGCCCTAGATACTTAGAGCCTCTCGGCAATATCCAGCGCTAATAATTCTATGAAGCGAGCATCAATGGCTCAGCACAATCAATTCAAACTGCTATGTAGACGCCGATTCCTGCCATTATTTCTGTCGCTGACTACCGCGGCATTCAATGACAATATATTCAAAAATGCGCTCCTGGTAATGTTGGCATTCCGCCTATCAGAAGGTCAGGCCAACGCACTGATCAACCTGGCTACCGGCTTCTATATATTGCCCTACTTCTTATTTTCCATTACCGCCGGGCAGTTGGCCGACAAGTATGACAAAAGCGTAATCATCAGAATATTGAAGCTGGCTGAGATTTTTATTGTGATACTCGGGGCCTATGCCCTGATTTACAACAGCCGTACCTTGGACTTTCTTGTGCTCTTCCTGCTGGCAGCACACACAGCGATCTTCAGCCCAGTGCAATATGCCATTTTACCCCAGCACTTGCAGCGCCAGGAGTTAATGGGCGGTAACGGGCTTGCACAAATGGGCTCCTTTGCCGGGGTACTTATCGGTACCATTGCCGGCTCTCTACTGGCTGGCTATACCAAACCGGGACAGCCTGGTCTATTCGATATAGGCTGGATCATGGTCATCGTCGCAATATTTGGCTACTTAACTAGTCGCTGGATCCCGACAGCACCATCATCGGCTCCCAAGCTACATATCGGCTGGAACCCCCTGTCACAGGCTTGGCGCATCTTACGGCTAACCATAAAAACACCATCTGTTTTTTATGCAATTATTGCCTGTTCCTGGTTTTGGCTGGTGAGCTCAGCCTATTTGGCCCAGATTCCCAGCTTCACTAGAAATATACTGGGCGCCAGTGAACCTGTTATCACCCTCATCTTATGCTGTTTATCTATTGGGGTCGCGGTAGGCTCACTGATGTGTGAGAGTCTCTCCAGGGGACGAATTACCTTCGGTATCGTGCCTGTCGGTGCGTTAGGTATAACACTGGCCGGTCTTGGGTTGGGTTGGAGTGCCGCCCAGTTTGAAACACTATCCGGGGCATCGGTAGCAGAGTACCTCCGCAGCGATGGCGCCTATGCAATCCTGATATACACCGCTTTACTGGGAATTTTTGGAGGTATTTTTATCGTTCCACTCTATACCATTATTCAGGACCGAACAGAAAAAACGGTTCGCGCTCAGGTTTTATCTCTCAATAACGTACTTAACGCTTTCTTTATTGTAGCTATCTCACTGCTGAATATCGTATTTTTGGACGTGTTGAAAATCACCATTCCACAGTTGTTTATTCTCATCGCTCTTTTAAATATTGCAGTCATAACCTTCCTCTTTTGCAAATTACCCGAATTTATTGTGCACCTGATAATCTGGTTTTCATCTCGCCTTTTGGTCCGCACAACACACGGAAACCTCAATCAAATACCCAAAAAGGGCGCGGCTCTATTGGCTTGCTCTCCTGACGGGAAACTTGCCCCTCTACTATTAATGGACACGTTTTCACGCCCTATTCGTTTTGTGTTGCCCAGGTCTATCTATGAAGCACCGGTATTGCACTTTATATTCAAGAATTACGGCACCAATCCCATCATCCATGACATAACCGAAGGTGAAGAGAAAGTATCTGGAGACATCCAAAATGCGCTAGGTAATGGTGATCTGGTTTGCTTATTCCCCAGTACTGGAACGAATAAAGATCATACCCAAGATAACCGGGTCTCTATCGACAGAGTTCTGTCCGGCATAACTACTCCCCTTTTTCCTATCTTTTTACAGGGGCTCAATACGCACAGAAATAATAAGAGTAAAAAGCGGCAGAAACTTCTGTCCAAAGTTCATATCACCGCTGGAGCAGCAATTACTCCTGAAGATACGAAAACCTTTCACCAATGATCTCCAAAGGGTACTTGAGCAATTGTTCGTCGGCGCCAGTAATGCCCCTAGCTCCCCAAAAGCCATATTGCAAACTCACTGGCCCGACAACCAGAGACAAGAAAAAAACCAGCTTTCCCAGAACTCTGGCCGTGACAGGTAAGACTTTGACCGCTTTTAAAATTGACGCGGAAACTCTGCAAGAGCAAATGCAAACTTGAAGGAGGAGTAGGGGGAGGTGATACCCGTCCACAAGAACGGGTATCTCGTTGACATCTAAGCCGCTTTGCCCGCAGCTTCAGCAGTAGCACCGCCTTTTCTCATCAGCCATAACGCGGCCACAAGAATAGTGGCCTGCAGACCTAGCCCCTGCCAAGTGGAGTAAATTCCCAACCAGTCAATACTGAATTGTACTGGAAGGGGTGAAATAGCAATCCAGGCCGCTTCCTGTAGCGCCGCCACCGCTTTTCCTGCGAGCACGAATGACAGGGCCAGCAGTACATAAGTGGTCGCAGAGAAGAACTTGCCAATCGGCAGGCTCACTGAGTAACGCATCAGGGCAAAGCCAACTACTGCGAGCAGGGCCACACCAGCGACAATACCTCCCCAGAGTGTGTTGTACTGACTTTCTGAAGTCTGCGCCAACAGCGACTGATAGAACAGAATAGTTTCAAAAATTTCACGATAAACCGCAATGAAGGCTAGGCCGGCAATCCCCCACAGGGCGCCAGTACTCAAGCTGCGATTGATACTATCTTGAATATATTTCTGCCACTCTGACGCCTGTGTCTTACTATGCATCCAGAAACCTACATAGAAGAGCACCATTGCGGCCAACAGCGCAGCGACACCTTCCATGACCTCACGGCTGGCACCGCTGATGGTGATAACGCTTTGGGCCGCAACCCAGGTGGCAAAGCCAGCTGCAAATGCACCAATCCAACCCAAGTGCACAAATTTGAGGGCATCGCGGCGTCCAGTCTTCACCAGAATTGTTGTCAGCGCAATTACCACCAGCAGGGCCTCCAGCCCTTCACGCAGTAGGATTACCAAGCTGGCAATAAACAAGGCGGCGCCGGACAGATTGCTATCCTCCATCAGTGCTTCCGCCTGAGCCAGTTGCTGCAGAATCGCCTCAACCTGATCTTCAACCTGTTGTGGGTCGCTGTCTGCGTTCAGTTGTGCACGCAAACCCAGCAGTTCACGCTCAGTGGCCTGGCGCAGATGCACATCCAGTGAATCCAGCGAGTTCTCAGCCATCTCAAAGCCATCCAGGTAAGCGCTGATAGCCAGAGTACGGGCACTGACAAAGTCGCCCTGCTGGTAGGCTTGCAGGGATTTTTGCAACTGTACACGCGCGACATCAATTGGGGTGTCCCCCTCTTCCATTGCAGTGCTAAACAGCGCGCTGGGATTTCCACGCAGAGCCGCTACTGACTGGGGGGAAAAATCCGGACGGTCGCTTCGCAGTACCTGTGGGCTGTACATCACTAGATCCTGCAAGCTCAGCTTCGGTTCTGCAGCGTCAGCGCTTTCTCCTGTAAAAGCCAGGCTCCCCACGAAAAAAGCCAGTGACCAGCGCTGCTGTTCGTTGAGGTTCTTGAATGCTGTCATGGCAGTACCGTCGATACCATTGCTAATGGCATCATAGAGCCCAAGCAGCGAGCGATTCTCAGCCCGCTCGCGCTCGTGGAAATCGGTCGGTGCAGGTTCCAGCTGGGCCGCCAGAGGGCCATCCCCTTTACCTTCCACACCGTGGCAAGCGATACACTGAGCCTGATAGAGGGCACGACTTTCATTAAGATCGAGCAGCGTGGTAGGCAGAGAAAGCGCCGGCGCAATAGACAGTAATCCCTGTCGCAATTTAGCCGTGTGCACCTGGACCTCGGCAATAGCTGCTTTGCGCTGAATCGCCTCCTGTAAAGCCCTGGCTTCGGCGCGGATTGTCACAGCCTCTGCGGAATCCGCGAGCTGTTGCCCACGGTCGATCAACAACTGGGCAAACTCCTCCATCTCAGCATATTCATCCGTGTTAATGATCTCACCGTCGGCCACCGCCTCCGGGTAATCCACACCTATATATTCCGCCATCTGCATAAGCTGGCGCAGCTGCTGCTCGGAAAGGCCTGCCTGCTGGGCCTGGGTGGGGATTATCGTAATCGCCAACAACGCCACAAACAGGCGGGCCAGGTATTGGGAAAGGCGCATGGAGAGTCCTTTTCTGTTGCTGCAAACAATGTTGAGAATATGGCGCATAATATAATTGATAACCATTCTCACAACAAAGTCCGCATGAACACTAACTGCTTCAGAGATAAGCTTGTAATTTATATTGCACACAATTACATTGCGTACAATATAAATTACAGGAGATGATCATGACTGACCTCTACTCGATTCCCGTCAAGACTGCCGCTGGTGAGACTGCAACTCTCGAAGACTTTAAGGGCAAGGTGATCCTGATAGTCAATACCGCTAGTAAATGCGGCTTTACCAAACAGTACAGTGGGCTGGAAAACCTCTACAAAGAGTACAAGGATCGCGGCCTGACTGTTCTCGGTTTTCCTTGCAACCAATTCGGCAAGCAGGAACCAGGCAGTGATGAAGAGATTCAGGAGTTTTGTGAGCTGAATTTTGGAGTCAGTTTCCCTGTTTACGCCAAGCTGGACGTAAATGGCCCCTCTGCACATCCACTGTTTGTAGAATTGAAAAAGCGTGCACCGGGGCTGCTTGGCACCGAAGGAATCAAGTGGAATTTCACCAAGTTTCTGATTAGTAAGGACGGCGAACAGGTAAAGCGCTACGCTCCCAAGGACACTCCCGAATCCCTCCAGGCGGAAATTGAGCGGATGCTGTGACTGTGGTCTGTGATGATGATTCCATAGAGCTGGCTCTCAATCGCCAGCTCTGCTTTGCCCTTTACGCCGCCTCCCGAGCTATGACCCGGGCATATCAGCCCATGCTGAAGGACCTGGATATCACCTACCCCCAGTACCTGGTATTGATGGTTCTGTGGGAGTGGGCCGCGGAGGGGGATCAAAGCCACAAAGATCGGAGCCTTGGAGCTCTTGGCCAGCGCCTCATGCTCGATTCGGGCACACTCACCCCCCTATTAAAGCGCATGGAGCAGCGCGGTCTGGTCCAAAGATACCGCGCCTCCTGGGATGAACGTGTCACCCTACTGTCGGCTACCGAAGTAGCTCTGGATCTTAAGCCCCGGGCCCGCGCCTGGGTACAACAACGCATTGACCAGTCTTCAATCACTAGGTCTGAAGTGGAGCAATTGCACGGAGACCTTTGGCAATTCCTGAATAAGCTGGGAAGTGAGACTGCCAGTTCACCTACTAAATAGACTCTACTGCTCCATTTATGCCCCCTCATTGGCCTCACAGTTTGAGGGGACATGTATTTATTAAATAAAATTCATTGAAAACCGATATAAAATAGGATGAAAAAACTACAAAAAAAAGAATAAAGTGCAAATTTAGGATAACCATTGACTGCAAGGTTGAAAAATATACATAATGTGTGAAATCCAGTCCGACGCGGATATCGCCAGACATGAAGACTGACATCTGTACATTTAGCCAGCATCATCTCGCCCTAGCTTCCTCGCTACGAGTGCCGCTACGCGGCATATAATTTTTCTCTCCCCCACCCCCAACAGAATTCCCAACTTTATTTGGACGGCGCATAGACAGCAGCAGAGCCGCTTGTTTAGCCTCGGAACAAATAAGGAGAACAAGCGAAAATGAGCACAAAGAAAGATAAGTTAGTCATTTTTGATACGACTCTGCGCGATGGTGAGCAGAGCCCCGGCGCCTCTATGACCAAAGAGGAAAAGGTACGTATTGCCCGTATGCTGGAGCGCATGCGGGTGGACGTTATAGAAGCCGGTTTTGCAATCGCTAGCCCCGGGGACTTCGAAGCCGTGCAGGCAGTCGCTGAAGCAGTGACCGAATCCCGGATTTGTAGCTTGGCCCGCGCGGTTAACGCCGATATTCTGCGTGCCGGTGAAGCCTTAAAGAAAGCCAACGCCTCCCGCATCCACACATTTATCGCCACCTCTCCGATCCATATGAAGTACAAGCTACAGATGGATCCGGAAGACGTGTTGCAGCAAGCGGTAAACGCAGTTAAAACCGCACGCCAGTTTACCGATGATGTGGAATTCTCCCTGGAGGACGGTAGCCGTTCCGAGCCCGATTTTATGTACCGCATTATTGAAGCGGTAATCACTGCCGGGGCTGGCACCATCAATATTCCCGATACTGTCGGCTACGGCGAACCAGAAGAATACGGTGCCATGTTCCGCCGGGTTATCGAGAGTGTCCCCAATTCCGATAAAGCCATCTTCTCCACCCATTGCCAC
The DNA here is from genome assembly GCF_040371615.1 of Microbulbifer sp. NBRC 101763. NCBI lineage: Bacteria > Pseudomonadati > Pseudomonadota > Gammaproteobacteria > Cellvibrionales > Microbulbiferaceae > Microbulbifer > Microbulbifer sp. NBRC 101763. The sequence continues at coordinate 20,361 of NZ_BAABQV010000008.1, read as the reverse complement.
AACGACTTGGGCCTGGCAGTAGCCAACTCCCTATCCGCCGTGATGAATGGGGTACGTCAAGTAGAGTGCACTATCAACGGTCTGGGAGAGCGCGCAGGCAATGCTTCCCTGGAAGAAATTGTTATGGCTGTGCAGACCCGCCAGGATCTCTACCCAGTAGAAACCGGTATCGATACCAGCCATATTGTACCCACTTCACGCATGGTTTCCTCAGTAACCGGCTTCCCGGTGCAGCCAAACAAAGCTATCGTCGGCGCCAATGCCTTCGCGCACGAATCCGGCATTCACCAGGACGGTGTACTCAAGCATCGTGAAACCTATGAAATCATGCGTGCTGAGGATGTGGGCTGGGGCCAGAACCGCCTAGTTTTAGGTAAACACTCCGGTCGTGCTGCCGTGCGCGCCCGCTACGAAGAACTGGGCATCAATTTCTCAGACAGCGAAGAATTCCATCAGGTATTCCTGCGCTTTAAAGAACTGGCTGACAAGAAACACGAAATTTTCGACGAAGACTTACACTCCCTGGTTGCTGAAAGTGAAGCTCCTGTGGAGCGCTTTCAGCTCAACGACCTGGATGTACGCAGTAAAATTGGCAGCGCCCCCCAGGCTTTTATCAGCCTGTCAATTGATGGCAAAGCTCACGAGACAGAAGCTAAGGGTGACGGCCCCGTAGATGCCACGTTTAAAGCCATTGAGTATATCGTCGATAGCGGTGCAGACCTGAAACTCTATTCCGTGAATGCTGTTACCCAGGGAACCGATTCCCAGGGATCAGTGACTGTACGCCTGGAAAAAGATGGCCGTTTGGTTAACGGGGTAGGGGCAGATACCGATATTCTAATTGCCTCCGCACAAGCCTATATGGATGCGTTAAACTTGCTCGCCAGTAGTGAGAGTAAAAAACAGGGCGTGTAAGTGAACGAACTGCAGCGAGCGGAATATTTGTCAGTACTTGGTGTCGCCAGCTATGCGCCGCGCTTCGTATTGCCGCTCGCACCGGAGCCTCGCCAAGCCCTGCTGCCACCGGCTGTAGAGGCTGCCCCACCCCCACTGCGACAGGCAGAGCCCGCTGCCAACCCTCTGCCTCAATCGGTAGCGCACATTGTCTCTACCCCAGAGCAGGCTGACACAGCTGTTAGCCCGCCGGATATTGCAACGCTTACCGGTGGCGTACCCCAAGTGCAACCTGCGGTCATTACGCAGGTTGCGCCGCCCCGACAGGAGGTTCGGCCATTTGTCCTCAATTGCTGGCGACTCGGGGAAGAGCTTCTCGCTGTGGACAGCCATGAACCCGGAGCCGCCCTACCGCTGGATGCCCTGTTTGGCAATATTGTACAAGCGATGAACTGGCATCAGTTATCGCGTCAGCAGGAGCGCTTGCACTGGCCTCTGGCACAAAACCGCTTTGGCCCGATAGCCGATGCCTCTGAAGCTCGAGATACTTTTTCCAGCTGGCTAGAAGCTTCCTGTGCCCGCCACCCGGTAAAGTCTATTTGGCTGATGGGCGATGAAGCACAGAAGTTTTGTACTCCCATTCCACTCGATGAAACTGTCAATAATTGGCAAGGGATCCGTGTCATCGGCATGCCAAGCCTGTCCCTGTTGTTACAGGAACCTGAGCGCAAACGCGACCTCTGGCAATTACTGCGTGTAACTTACCCGGCAGAGACAGAGGCAAAATGAGTTTGCCGGTAGCTGTTGGGTTACGAAAACGCCTGGCAGGAGTAACTGATTGTGCAGCTCTCGCTGCGCTTGCACGCAGTGCTCACAGCCACCCGTGGAATGAAACCCAATACCGACAAAGTCTTGAGTCTGGACACCAAGGCTGGCTACTTGAGAATGAAGGGGAAATGATCGCCTGCTGTGTCATCAGCCATCTATTCGACGAGGTGGAAATCCTCGATGTAGCCGTCGCTCCTAATTGGCGCCGGCACGGCATCGCCGAGAGATTGCTCAAGGGGTTAATCACAGAGCTACCCGATGACATCCGGCGGCTACTGCTTGAGGTGCGCAGTTCAAATCTCGCCGCACTCTCGCTCTACCGCAAACTAGGTTTTTCTGAAGACGGCTTGCGTAAGAATTACTATCCCGCAGAAAACGGTAGCAGAGAGAATGCTGTACTCATGAGCCTCGCCCTGGACGATAGCGGGTCGTAAAATACCCACTGACGACAGAAAGGACCGTTTTCTCACTGCGCCTAGAGGGCGACTTTCAAGGGGGGCGCCCTGCCAAACAGCGTCACCACCCATCAGTTTTTGCGGCAGCATCACCGAGGTTCCCACTGATCCGACCGCGTAAAAAGAGTTATTGAATGACGCTATCGAACAGCAGCCCATCACTCCTCGAAGGCTCGGTGCCCGCTCACCTGCAGAGGCTGGCCCTTCCTATGGTATGGGGCATTCTCGCCGTAATGTCCTTCAATATTGTGGACACTTTCTTTGTCTCCCAATTGGGCAGTGCGCCACTGGCGGCCATGAGTTTTACCTTTCCCGTAGTGATGGTAATCAACAGCTTTGCTATCGGCCTGGGCGCCGGCACCTCATCGGCAGTCGCCCGTGCCTTTGGTGCCGGAGAAGTACAGGATGTACGCAGACTGGTTACCGATACTTCGATTTTGGCGTTACTGATCTCCCTGGTAATCTCAGTTGCCGGCCTGCTCACGATCCGACCACTATTCTCACTGCTTGGTGCGAGCCCTGAGCTACTGCCACTCATTGCCGACTATATGGTGCCCTGGTACCTCGGCACTATCTTCGTGATTGTCCCCACGATCGCCATGTCCGCCTTACGCGCCATCGGCAACAGCGCCTTGACCGGGCGTATTATGGTGGGTGTGGCCCTGTTTAACCTTATTCTCGATCCCATCCTGATCTTTGGGCTGTTTGGCTTCCCCCGCCTGGAATTACAGGGTGCGGCAATCGCGACGGTCATCGTGCGCGCACTGAGTTTCTTTGCAGCTCTTTATTTCCTGATTCGCCGCGAACACTTGATGGCCCCACCCCAATGGCACCTGGGCACCCTGATTGAATCCTGGCGCAAGATACTGGCCGTAGGACTGCCGGCGATACTGACCAATGTGATCATCCCCATGTCTGGCGGTGTCGTTGTAGCACTGGTTGCTGTGCATGGTGATGATGCCGTTGCCGGCCTGGGGGTAGCGATGCGTATTGAGCCGATGGCTCTGATTATCTTCTATGCGCTTTCAGCGGTAGTTGGTCCTTTTATGGGACAGAATGCTGGAGCTGGAAAAATCGATCGGCTGCGGGAAACTGTCAGCGTACTGGCACGTTTCTGCCTCATACTGGGCAGTAGCCTGGCAGTACTTTTATATTTTATTGGCGAACCTATCGCGCGCCTGTTTAGTGAGTCCCCAGAAGTTATCGCCGTGGCAGTCGCCTACCTCACCCTGGTGCCCATCAGTTATGCCGGTTACGGCTTTGTAATGTCAGCCAATGCCGCCTTTAACGGCCTTGGACGCCCCCTGCCCGCTACCATGATTTCCTTCTTGAGGGTGCTCGGTATCTACCTGCCCCTGGCTTGGCTGGGAAATCAGCTATGGGGAATGACCGGTTTGTTTGTTGCGACAGCCACATCCAATATCCTCCTGGGTATCCTTTCATGGTGGTGGCTACGCCACGATACCCGACAGCGTACGGCCGAAGTAGCCACCCCGGAGCAGCTGCCAGCCAGCTAAACAGCAGCCCCGGGCACACCGGGGCTTACTCCCCACCTCAGGCACTCCACTCACTCAAACGTCAGTACCAGTCAAGGAAGCGACCGCCACTTTTCTCTTCATGCACATTACTTCCACTTTTCCTCAATCGCTTCAGACACCACCGGCAAGCCTCACCTCAAATCCGGCATTTCCGGTGAAGGATCACTTAGAAATCGACCAATTCCCAACATGGTCGGTGACCCATGGAAGCAATGGAATACCCCCGCTCAATGCAGCGCCTGCTGCCTGAGAAAATCCTGTTAATCATATTCATTGGCTTGTTAGGCGGATGCGATCGGGATAACCCAACCCAAGAAAGCTCTGACTCGAGTGAGAATTTAAATAACTTCACTGAAAACTTGGATAATTCCCCCTGGATAATAAATATCGACAATAAACGCGCGCCCTATATTTACGAAGCCAACAGTCATGAACAGGTTCTGGTGAATGTACAGAGTGTCGATTCGGTAACGGTGAGTGGAAAAGATTATTCGAGTGTAACGGCCACCGGTATCCCCGACTATGAAACCAAAATTACTAAAGACCTGTACGAATGGCTCCTAAGTCGACCCAGGATGGATACCGGTTTCGTCAGCGGCAATCCACTCCTACAGGTTGGCGATCTCATCAGATTTGGCCAGGACATCGGCTATCGCAGTAACTCTTCCTGTGGCGTGAATGCTGGCTATGATTACTGGCCATCAGGCCCGGTCTGCCCGGAAAATATCTCCCACGAGGGGTATTTTCCGCTGGTGCCGGAAGAGTCTGGGGAGGCGTGTGAAACTGGCCTGGGTGTCCAAGAGTACTGGGTTAACGGTACCTCTATCTATCAGTGGAGCGACGGCCAGGTTTTGGATGGAACCTTGCACACTCTGGCGCCAGTGGCAGAAATGTAGGATGTGGATATTTGCGGTGGGCACGCCGCACGTGGCGATTACCACCACCATTCCTATAGCGACTGCCTTGCAGAGCTTGTAGCCGACATAGGTAACAACCACCCACCCATTTACGGCTTTACTGCCGACGGCTATGCAGTTTATGGGTCCTCGGAAGAAGATGGTGTGCTGGCCAAAAGTAGCTGAGCTATCCGAAAATTACGACGATCCAACTCAATCAGCGGGTGTGGTTCTCCCGGAGAGAGGAACCGCCGGCTGGTCGACGAATAAAGCCTGGCACAGGGTTATGAAGTGCTGAATAAACCTGGTCCCAGTACCAGCGATACTTTTACCGCTCTGTCCGGCAATATCTTCAAAACTTCTGCCGGCTTCTTTTATAGGGATTACTACTGGGACCCGCATCTAACCGCACAAGGCGGCGCTTATCTGGACCAATAGAATGGGGCGAGCGTGGCTACCATTACCACCTGACCGTGACCCTGAGTGACAATACGCAGTTAATTCCAGCCTTCCCCTATACCTTTGGCCCACGCTTCTTCGGCAAGCTGGACGATCAAACCCTGGTAAATGTCTGCTCCGGTGAAGTCGGCGGCGGACTGCCACCCAGACCACCTCCACGCCCCTGATTCCCTCCGTGACTGGACGGGACTCCAGCGCACAGCCTGTGCGCTGGAACTCTGTCCATAAAAATATTGGGCTTTGCAAAAATTAACACCATTACCCCAGGTGCACTGTACACAATGCCCGGCGATAAATAATCATAGGTACAGGAGGGATTTGCTCTCTCTAAAAAATGACTGAATTACTTAGCGGCAAAGACATAGGACAGCTTTTCAGTTTAGGTTGTCGGGGGGAATTTCCAGTTTAGAAACCGCTTCTCAGTATAATTCTTGTACTGCATCCAGTATCAAAATGCACAGCAAACATCCATATTTTGTCCACTTTTCTCGGGTAGTTTCAAAGTACTTATCCTTTGATGCCTCGGTGGATTATGAAAATAAAAGCACTCTTAAATCACGACGGGTACTCGCTACTGTCCTATGTCCTCACCCTCACATTACTCGCTGGTGTACTGCATGGCTGTGGAGGTGGTGGAAACTTTTCCTCTGAAACAGAAACAAGCAGTGATGTGAGCAGCAGTGGCAGTGATGGCGATAGTGACTCTGGGGATAACAGCAGCAATGATGGCGGCTCGGGGGATGCCGGTGTTTGGATCATCAACACCACCGATGAGCGCGCTCCTTACATCTATGAGAATAACAGTAATGAACAGATTCTGGTAAACGTACAAAGTGTCGAGTCAGTAACGGTGAATGGCAGAGACTATACACGGGTAACTGCTACAGGCATCCCCGACTACGAAATTCTTATCACTGACAATATCCTCAACGCGCTTCTCAGCCGCCCCAAAGTCAGCACAGACTTCCTCAGTGGCAGCCCTACAGTGCAGCCAGGGGATATTATCAGTTTTGGTCAGGATATTGGTTACCGCAGTAATTCCTCTTGCGGCGCTGAAGCTGGATATGGTTTTTGGCCACCGGGGCCCGTTTGCCCAGAAAACGTTTCCCATGAAGGCTATATTCCCAAAACGCCAGAAGTTGCTACCGAGGATTGCGAGACCGGCCTCGGCGTCCAGGGCTACTGGGTGAACGGCACCTCAATTTACCAATGGAGTGATGGCCAGTCAGTTAACAACACCTGGCACACTCTCGCACCTTTCGCAGAGGTCTACGATGTGGATGTCTGTGGAGGCCATGCCGCCAATGGCGACTACCACCATCACTTCTACAGCAACTGCCTCGCTGACCTGGTGGGTGATGTGGGTGATAGCCACTCACCAATCTACGGCTACACTGCCGATGGCTATGCCATTCACGGCCCCTGGGAAGACGACGACCAACTGGCACTGAGTAGTTGGGCGGTGCGCAACTATAACGATCCCAACTCGAAAACCGGCTGTGGCGATGCCGGAGAGCGGAGCTGTCTCTTGGTAGATGAATACAACATCAACCAGGGGACCCAAACCACCAATAATACCGGTCCCACTACCAGCGGCAGCTATACCTCACTATCGGGTAATGAATTCGATACAACCTCTGGTTTCTTTTACGAAGATTACTACTGGGATTCCGAATTAACCGCTCTGGGCGGAGCCTACCTTGATCAGTACAACGGGCACAGCGATAGCGAGCGCGGCTATCACTACCACCTAACGGTTACGCTCAGTGATGATGCCCAGCTGATACCGGCATTCCCATTTACTTTTGGGCCGCGCTTTTACGGAAAACTGGACGACCAAACTATCGTGAATCGATGCTCCACTACTGTTGGTCGTTAAAGTTTAATCATACTTGGAAGCGAGCAGCTTATGAAATTACACAAGTATTTAATTGCCGGGTTCCTGGTATATGCAGTGATCGGCACCCTCACAGTGATAGCCCAAGCCAATCCGCATACAGGACACGGTGGTGATCAGCACCCCATTGTGGAAATACCAATGCATATTGCCACACCGAGAATTGAGCTGAACATCAGCCGGGATACGATGTCCGGATTCAATTTACACATCGACTTTGACCGCTTCGAACTCGAATCACCTCGCGATGCCAGTGATACCCCACAAAGATTTCTTGAGGGCCACGCACATCTTTATATTAATGGCAAAAAAGTACAGCGCCTCTATGCCGCCGATGTGCACCTGCCAGAAAAGCTATTACGGCCCGGATTTAACCAAATCACTGTAACCCTAAATGCACACGATCACAGCACCTGGAGCCGTGGAGGTAAACGGATACTGGCAACCCTCTTTATACAGTGCGACCGGGAAAACTTCGTCTTACACCGGTTTTCCACTTCGCCAATTTCTCTCGGAGCTTCCGTTAAAAATCAGGCTCCAACACTGGGAGCCGCCCTTGCAAATAATTGAGCTTTTGTTCTGCACAGCAAAAGCTACTCACCCGCCATGGGAAAGAAAATCACCTGCGTATTTACTGCATAATTACTGTACGTGTACGCTTGTGTTACAACCTACCAGCACAGGCACGACCCAGGATCAACGGAACGGGAGGATTCGCCGCGTTTACAGCCTGAAGGACGAACCGGATACGATATGTCGTTAAATATTCGCTACAAACTCAGCTTGGCATTTTTACTGACCACCGCAATTACCGTCGGTGGTATGTTTGTATTTTTCCAGTGGAGTTTTAGCCACGGTTTTCTCGCCTACATGCGTGCACAGGAACTACGCGATGTTGAAGACCTTGTTCAAGCGCTGGAAGACTATTATGCACATAAAGGGAGCTGGCAGTCCCTGGAAGGCAACGGCCATGAATGGCTGGACCTACACCATCAAACCATCTTTCGCCAACTGGGACAATTACCACCACCGCCCCCTGGCGGCCCCGGCAGGCCTCCAAGGGGCATGGGTCCAGAAGGTGGCAGACCAGGAATGCCTCCACCCGCTGGTGACCGTCTCGGCCCACGCCTAAGCCTGCTCGATAGCGAAAAGCGCCTGGTGATTGGACGCCCCGCACCAGCAGAGAAATTGCTCTACCAACCCTTGACCATTGAAGGCAAGACAGTGGGGTTTCTCACTATCAACCCACCGGCATCCCTGTCCAATAATTATGAGCAGGGCTTTATACGGGAACAGTCACGTACTTTTGCACTGATCTCTATTGTCACCTTCATCCTGACCCTTGGTATCGCCCTGCCCCTGGCCTGGCAGCTGGTTCGCCCCATCCGCCGCCTAGCTGAAGCTACCCATCGCCTTACCTCCGGCAATTACAAAACCCGTATCGATATTGAACGCAGCGATGAGCTGGGCCAGCTAAGTGCGGATTTCAACCGGCTGGCTGCAACCCTTGAGGCCAATGAGCACGCACGCAATCGCTGGATGGCAGATATATCCCATGAATTGCGCACTCCACTGGCAGTGTTGAAGGGACAAATTGAGGCGTTACAGGATGGTGTACGCACCGCTTCCCCAAAAAACCTCGATATACTCCATGATAAAATTCACCAGTTAAATCGCCTGATCAACGACCTCTACGAACTCTCCCTATCTGACGTGGGAGCTCTTAGTTATTGCAAAACCGATATTCCCCTAGCTCCATTACTAAATGATATCGTCGATGATTTTCGCAGTGCCTTTGCGCAGAAAAATATAGCCTTGAAATTGACCAATAAACTAAGTGCAGACAGGCTCATCTATGCCGATGCGGCGCGCCTACAGCAGCTATTCGGCAACCTGCTCACTAACAGTTTGCGCTATACCGATAGTGGCGGCCAATTACGAGTTTCAGCCCGTGCCAAAGCACAAACCGTTATCCTCACTTTCGAGGATTCAGCCCCTGGAGTCACCAATGGGGATATACCCCACCTTTTCGACCGCCTATACCGTACTGAAAGTTCACGTAGCCGCGAGACCGGTGGGGCTGGCCTGGGTTTGTCAATCTGTCAAAATATTGTCAAAGCCCATGAGGGCAGTATCTCAGCCACCTCTTCGCGCTTAGGAGGCCTGGAAATCAGTATTTTTCTCCCCCTTATTCAGCGGATCAAATGGTAGGAATAATGACCGCAAAAATCCTTATAGTTGAAGATGAAACCGAGCTGGCCAACCTGCTGCTGGACTATTTACGCGCAGCTGAATATCAAGCCGATATCCTTTCTGATGGCAATCAGGTTGTGCCCTATGTGAAGTCCCAATCGCCAGATTTAATTTTGCTGGACCTGATGCTCCCCGGAAAAGGCGGACTGGAAATCTGCGAGGAAATCCGTCGCACCAGTAATGTACCGATTATTATGATGACCGCCAGAATAGAGGAAGCAGACCGCCTGCGAGGGCTGGAAATTGGTGCGGACGACTATGTGTGCAAGCCGTACAGTCCCAGGGAGCTGGTAGCAAGGGTAAAGGCAGTATTACGTCGTACCACTGCCACCGGGCAACCAGACCTGGGCACGATACAACTGGAACCCAAAACCAGGCAGCTGCGTATTGGCGGCCGCGATGTTGGTTTGACCTCCCTGGAGTTTCACTTGTTTGAGCTGCTCTACAGTGAACCCGGCCGCATTTTTTCCCGAGAGCAAATCATGGATCGCATCTATTCAGATTACCGGGTAATCAGCGACCGCACTATCGACAGCCATATCAAAAAAGTACGCAAGAAAATAACCGCTGTACTACCAGACACAGAGCTTATTCAATCGGTGTATGGGGCGGGATATAAATTCGAGATGCAATAATAGCCTTGTTTTTCATAGGCAAATTTTGGTGCTTATAACAACTGCTGGGGGCAAGCCCCAGCTAAAAAATTACAGGGCTTCGGTCGCCTTTTGCAGCCACTCGGCAGTCTTCTCATTGACCAGCGGCGTAATAGTATCGCGTACGCGCTGGTGATAGCGATTGAGCCAGTCCAACTCCTTTTTTGTCAGCAGCTCCACATCAATTAAACGGTGATCGATCGGCGCCAATGTCAGCTCCTCAAACTCCAGAAAACCGATGTAATCCGCACTCTCTTTAACGAAAACCAGATTTTCTATTCGAATTCCATATTGGCCGGTAAGGTAAAAGCCGGGCTCATTGGAAAGAATCATGCCTGGCTGCAATGCCACACCAGTGGCTACCTTGCCAATTCTCTGTGGTCCTTCATGCACACTTAAGAAACTGCCAACCCCATGGCCTGTACCATGAGCATAATCCAGACCCGCCTCCCACAGTGAGCGCCTTGCGATAGCATCTATCTGCTCTCCGCAGGTGCCTAGTGGGAAGCGCAGGGTGGCTATTGCAATGTGGCCCTTCAGTACTCTGGTAAAGTGCTCCTTTGCAGGTGCCGGAAATTTCCCCAGGGCCACTGTGCGAGTGACATCGGTGGTGCCATCCGGGTATTGAGCCCCGGAATCACACAGGTAAATGCTTTCCGCTTTCATCGCCAAGCTGGATTGATCACTCACCCGGTAGTGCACAATGGCACCGTTAGGTCCGTAGCCCGAGATAGTTTCAAAACTATTTCCGCGAAAACCCTCGCGCTCCTCGCGCTTGCTATACAGCAGTTGCACCGCCGACAGTTCGTCGAGGCCATTTTGAACCGCGCTGGGTAACTCGCACAGAAACTCACACAGTGCCGCGCCATCGCGCTCATGGGCGGCCCTGGAGCCGGCCAGCTCCACAGAATTTTTACAAGCCTTCGCCTCAATCACGGGATCGCGCTCAAGTAGCAACTGTAAATCCAGTTCGCGCAGCTGCTGCAGGGTCCAGCAATTGCTTATTGAGGCATCTACCCAGATCTTATTGGCATGGCGACGGCGCAAGTCTTCGAATAACTGCCCTTTTTCTGACACCAGTGTCACTTCGTGATCCAGATGCTCCAGCACCCCTTCACCAATAGCCTGCTCGGCCAGGTACAGTGTGGCACTGCCATCCCGGTACAACACCGCATTAGCCAGGGCAACGGGGAGGTGGGGAATATCATCACCGCGGATATTAAAAAGCCAAGCGCAGCTTTCGGGGTTGGGCAGCCAAAGGGCATCTACACGTTTTTCCGCCAGTAATCCAGCAATACGCTGGCGCTTTTCTCTAGAGTGCTCCCCGGTAAATACCAATGGATGTGGACGCGCGGCTCCACAGGGAGGGTGGGGCCGATCCCGCCAAACCGCATCTATTGGATTTTGTTCCAGTGGCCGGAGAGAGATATCCCTCTCGGCGAGACGCTTTTTCAGCAGTGCCAGTCCAGGTTCGGTATGTAGACGTGGGTCAAAGCCAAGCGACTGTCCTTCACGTAATTGATCGCAAACCCAAGCAGCAATAGCCAGACCATCAAGGTTTTCCAACTCAATGGGTTGATCCCCTATCTGCTGCTCTCCCTGCAATGTATAACGCCCATCGACAAACAGCGCTGCTTCCCTCTGACTGATTACTGCCATGCCGGCGGACCCGGTAAACCCAGTTATCCAGGACAGTCGTTCATCGGCCGCGGGTACATACTCATTCTGATATTCATCAGCGCGGGGAACCAGGAAGGCCTCCACCCCCTGCCGCTTGAGCTCACCACGCAACGCCTGCAACCTGTCCTGACTCATAGATCCCCCTTAGCTTACGAGAACTGCAAACCCGTTCACCAGCCTTGACTGGTCCCACTGTGCAATCCGCCCAACATTGATTTGGCTGAAAGGCCAACTTTATTCGAAAGATGTCCAGAAGCGCCAGCCCTGACAGCAACTCAGCCCATTGGAGCTTGGTCTTCGCTGATCAAGCTCACATATTGCCTAATTCGCAGTATACCCCACCCTCTAAACAGTACCGGCGTATACAAAACCAACCTCAGCCACAAGAAAATCTGTATATAGGCATGTTCACAAATCGACTTGTTGTTAACCGTGAAAATGTATTCGTACAGAGCACTGTCGGACACTTGGCAGAATACAGTGGCTGAGATGGCACAAAGAATATGAAGTGGAACACTACCTGATTTAAATGTTAATTTTCTAAGGGTAAAATTTCTGCAAGCCACTCAAGTTGCCACCCTCAGCAAATCCCACTCCTAAGGTACAGCTTCCACTAACTACTCAAGTCATCACCCTTGGCAAGTCCCCACCTAATGGTATAGGCAGGAGATATATAAGCCTCCTGTATCTTCCATTTCTTTTGGGGACCTACAGCCCCCAGATAAAGGGTTCCCTAGCCAGGCTTTAAATTGAGTCTTTCGATCGTTTGTATAGTTTCCCCTCACCTGGCAATTACGACCCAATAATGGACTTTCTGACCTGCCGAAAATCTACCTACGAATCACCGGTGATGTATGGAGTCTGTATAGCGGTAATGGTAACTTCGGCGATCACATCACCTAATGATACGCAATATTATCAAAGATATTTTCTTCGGACACGCAACGGTTAATCCCGTTTACGACTCCGTGTAGCAAGCAGGTGAACTCACACACAACGGCCAGGGATTTGCCTTTGTGTAGAGCAAAATGTCTAGATATTAAGAAACAGAAAAAATATGATTAAAGGATATTGGTCAACCAAGGATTTATACCAACACTACCGCTGCTCAAGCCGTACATTTTTTAGATGGATAAAACGAGACACAAACCCTTTTCCATAGCCACACATCAAAGCATCTGACAGTCACAAACATTGGGCTATCGATGATATTGAAAAGTGGGAGCCTCAAGTTTCACATCCAGAAGCAGCTTGAGACCAATACTTCCCCACCCGAAGAGGAAAGCTTGTATTTTATCGGGCGGGAAGGATATCAACCCGAAAAGGGCACCTTATATTAACTTATTCGATTGAATTATCCCATTTGGTAATGGCCGATTGCCATGTCGGTCACCAAATACAGCTTTTACTCCACCTTTTGGCGCATGACTGGGAAGCTCCAATTTTAATTGTCTTAGTAGCACACCACCGTGCTGTTCTGGTTTCATCGCTTGATTTCCAACTCCGCTCACCCAAAGCCCTCCAAATGCTTGTCGCGGCGAACCCGGAATTATTTTGTTGCCAACATAATGTACGTCGACGTATACCTTTCGAGCAGTACCGTTAAATATAATTGCATTTTTAAAAACAAAAACATAAGTATTTGGATAAGTCACAGCAGATGAACGAACCAAACACTCTAAATCGGTATAGGTAAGACCATTATTGGCCCACAGTTCAATTTTATTTATTAAGGTATAAGTTGCCCCAGAACTATAACAACTATTACACATCATCATTCTCCTTACATAACCGTCGCAAATAAATTTATCCACTAAGTTCAAGTAAAAAATCTGACTTGAGATTATTTGTCGGCACTAAGGGGTAAGTTGTTACGCTTCGAAGTTCATTATTTATCACACACAATTACACGGCGTCTTTTATTGCATTTCTCAATAAATCTATCTCCATTACCCATAATCAATTAATAGAAAATAATTATTTCTTCTGCGTTAAAATTGAGCGGGTATTACATTTTGTGTATCTCTAAAGGATTTTCGATATCGAAGGCAAAAAGATTTTAAATGGATATTAGTCGATCAAAGGTGATGAGCAGTGGGAGGTTCAAATTTTACGCCTAAAAAATACACAGTTGTTTTCCAGTCCATCCTTAGCGATGGCAGGCACCTCATCGCCTTCGCTAAGGATTACTTACTTATTTAGGCGTCGATGTTGAATCTTATTTTGTATTCCCCAGTAAACACATTTTGAACCAATACATCTGAACTGCACTTAGATGAAGGGGTTGCTCCTATTGAAAATTGATAGTAGCCATTCATCTGGATAACTGACCAATTGAACCTACATGATTGATAGGTTAATACCCCAGCATCCGCCACACCATTAGTGATAGAGGTGTGGAAAGTCGAATTGTTTGCAACTGCTGGGCTTGGAAATAATGGAGAAATAATCCCGGTTGAATTTGTTCCATTAATGAGCACATTATCAGAAGAAGTGTTATTTTTGAGTTCTATGCTTGTTGATAATGTAGATGCCAGTGCCGGTACAGAGTGCGCTACTGATACAAGTAATGCTGCTGTTAGAAAAAATTTTCGTTTAACTTCCATTTCAGTGCTCCTTGAAAATGACGTGTGAAGACTTTCAGCAAGTCCATAGTCATTTCAACCCAGCCTGTCATCAAATGTCAATATTGTCACATCAATACAAAACATGGGCCGCAAAAACTAATCAGTGAAGCTAACCCAGGAACGTTGGAAAGAGTCAACTCCAGCAACAGTAAATGTATACAGCCAAGAGCCTACCCTGCCACCCTATTAGCATCGACCAGCCTGACCGGATAGTATTCATTGGTCACCAGCCAAGAGCAAAACCAAAGGCCAATTTGATATAATGCGTCCTTTCGGATTCGGCCTTGGAGTATATTTCTATATGTGTACACAGGGCGTACACAGATAAGGTTAAATCTAAGTGAACCAAGATTTTTCTCAACGATTTCAAAGACGTAGAACTTTCGCCATCATTTCCCACCCAGATGCCGGTAAAACAACCGTGACCGAAAAGTTACTTTTGTTCGGAAACGCAATCCAGATGGCAGGCTCTGTCAAAGGTAAGAAGGGGCCCCATGCGCGCTCTGACTGGATGACCATGGAACAAGAAAGGGGCATCTCTGTCACCTCATCGGTCATGCAGTTTCCCTACAAAGAGCGCACGGTTAACCTGCTCGATACTCCTGGACACGAGGACTTCTCCGAGGATACTTACCGGGTACTCACCGCAGTGGACTCGGCACTGATGGTGATCGATGGGGCCAAGGGGGTCGAAGACCGTACAATAAAACTAATGAATGTGTGCCGCCTGCGTACCACTCCCATTCTATCTTTTATCAACAAACTCGATCGGGACATTCGAGACCCCATCGAAGTGATGGATGAAATTGAGGAGGTCCTCAACATCCAGGCCGCTCCTATCAATTGGCCGCTCAGTTCCGGCAAAAGCTTTAAAGGGGTTTACAACCTCTACACCGATACGATTCACGTATTTACCCAAGGCCAAGGCCACACCATCCCGGATGATATCCAGATTAAGGGACTTGATTCAGCAGAGGCTGACGAATTGCTCGGGGAGTACGCAGAGGATATCCGCGAGGAGATCGAGCTGGTGCGCGGTGCCACCCATGAGTTCAATCTGGAAGCTTACCTTGCGGGTGAACTTACCCCAGTATTTTTTGGTACTGCCCTTGGTAACTTTGGCGTTCGTGAAATGCTCGATGGGTTTGTGGAGTGGGCTCCGGGTCCCCAGTCCCGCGCTACCCAAGAGCGCCAGGTTGAACCGAGCGAAGAAAAGTTTTCCGGTTTTGTGTTTAAGATCCAGGCCAACATGGACCCCAAACACCGGGATCGTATCGCCTTTATGCGCGTTTGTTCCGGTACCTACTCCCGCGGAATGAAAATGAAGCATGTGCGCATTGGCAAGGATGTAAAAATTGCCGACGCCGTGACGTTTATGGCCGGCGACCGCACCCATGTAGAAGAGGCCATTGCCGGTGACATTATCGGCTTACACAACCACGGTACTATCCAGATTGGCGATACATTTACCGAAGGTGAGGCTCTTAAATTTACTGGTATCCCCAATTTTGCTCCAGAGTTGTTCCGCCGGATTCGCCTCAAAGATCCGTTGAAACTGAAACAGTTACAAAAAGGTTTACAACAGCTTTCTGAAGAAGGCTCTACCCAGGTATTTTTCCCGCTGGATAACAACGACATTATTGTCGGTGCCGTTGGTGTACTGCAGTTTGAAGTGGTTGCCTATCGCCTTAAGGACGAATACAAAGTAGAAGCCATTTACGAAAATGTAAATGTGAATACAGCCCGTTGGGTGGAAAGTGAAATCGTCAAAGAACTGGAGAACTTCAAACGCAAAGCAAGTACCAATCTCGCCATTGACGGTAGCGGCCACCTAACCTATCTGGCACCAACCCGAGTGAATTTGCAGTTGGCAGAGGAGCGTTATCCGGATATTCGCTTCTACGCTACCCGTGAGCATTAATTTATGCGGGCTTTTCCTGAGACCATTTGCCAGTTCCAGGGCGTTTAAGCAGTAGACTGAGAGATCCATAATGAGTCAGCAGAAAGAATTACCGGCAGAGATACCCCGCCTTGGCAACAGCGTCACCGCTGCTATTGGCAGGCTGCTGATCAGGCTGATGGGCTGGCGCCTGGAGGGCACCTTCCCCCCTGAGAAGAAAGTGATGGTGGCCCTGGCCCCACACACATCCAACTGGGATTTTGTCGTAGCCATGCCTTTTATCATGGCCTACAGGGTAAAAATTTCCTGGCTGATGAAACGGGAAGCTTTTTTCTTCCCCTTTAAAAATCTCTTTATGTGGCTCGGCGGTGTCCCTACCAATCGCGGCTCCGCAGGGGGTATCGCAAAACAGGTAGCCACGCAGTACCGCAATAACGAAAAAATGTGGGTCGGTATTACTCCCGAAGGAACTCGTAAGAAAGTTACCAAGTGGAAAAGTGGTTTCCTGCGAATTGCTTACGCAGCCAATGTACCAATCTTATTGGTTGCCTGGGATTTTTCACGTAAACGCTTCTGCCTTGACTCCCTCTACCATCCCACCGGAAACCTGGACGAGGATATGAGAGAGATCCAGCACCGCTTCAGTAAATACCAGGGGTTCCACCGCAAAATGCAGACTGGCACCTTGGAGGGTAACGAATCCTCCCGTGATAGAACTTAGTAGCGATTTAACCTTAACCACACTCCTGATACTCACCGCGGTGGCCTTCACCGCGGGCTTTATCAACGCCATCTCCGGTGGTGGAGGCCTGATCACCCTGCCCACACTTTTATGGGCTGGCCTTCCCCCGCTCGATGCCCTCGGCACCAATAAATTCCAAGCGGTTTTCGGCACTCTCTCATCCAGTTTTAACTATTTTCAAAAGGGGCACTTGCAACTGAGACCCCTGTGGCCCGGCCTGGTCACAGCAATGATCGGTTCATCCATGGGGACCTGGGCTGTCACAAAGCTCGGCGTTGAAACACTGGATACATTACTGCCTTTACTGATTATCGCCATTGCTCTCTACTTCAGTTTTTCACCGAGAATTTCAGACATCGACTCCAAACCCAGAATGGACTCGAGGCTCTTTCATCTTTTTGTCGGTGGCGGGATAGGTTTTTACGGAGGTTTTTTTGGCCCCGGTATGGGAGCCTTTTATGCCTTGGCATTTGCGGCGCTACTCGGCTACAACATGCGTAAAGCTACTGCGTCGACCAAACCATTGGTTTTGGCCACAAATATCACTTCTCTAGTTATATTTATACTAGGTGGCCACCTCTCTCTAATGCTGGGTATTACTATGGCTGCCGCCCAGATAATTGGTGCAAGACTTGGGTCCAACCTGGTTATCACACATGGAGCCAAGCTAATTAAGCCTGTGATTATTCTTGCCACCCTGGCTATCGCGATAAAATTACTATTGGAGCCGTAGAAAAGTGACCCTGTTTCTCACCTTGCTGCTGTCCTTCTGTGCATTCGTCATTGTAATCTGGACTTTTATGCACCTGCGTACCCCGCGTTTTCGCATGGATAGAGCCAGTTTTATTAAAGGCCTGGAAGACGCCATTACCGGTCAGGCCAGCGAGAGTGAGTGGCGTGCTTTGGTGGCGATTCCGATGCGCCATGACCCAGAGCTGGAGAAAATGCGTCTCAAGTGCCTGGAAATAGAAGAGTACGAGTCCAGTGATAGCCCACCCTATTTATTTACCGAAAGGGGACTGGAACAGCTGCGCCAAATTCGCAGCAAACTACTTATTAATACATCAGACAAACAGTCAAAATCTTGAGCCAACGAGTGTTAATCAAGGATAAACATATGTTTAAACCACTGTTATCCCTTACCGGGGGTCTTATAGCAACCATGGCGATTGGTATCGCCCAGGCAAAACCGCTGCCTCAGGAGGACCTCTCAGTTGCCGAGGTACTACGCGACCGCGCCCTGGAGTCCTCAGATGCATACAGCATCGTGGAATCATTGACAGTGGAAGTTGGGCCTCGCCGCGCAGGTACCGAGGGAGACCGGCGTGCAGTGGCCTGGGCTCAAAAAAAGATGAAAGACCTGGGTTTTGACCGGGTCTATACGGAACAGATAGACGTACCGCGCTGGGCTCGTGGCCATGCCCACGCAGAAGTTGTTTCTCCTTATCCGCAACCCCTGGTTGTCAGCTCCCTGGGCTACAGTGTTGCAACACCCGATGGCGGTCTCACCGCCGAGATTGTCGAGTTCGTCGATGTAGAGGCTTTAATTAAAGCATCGCCAAAACAGGTTAAGGGTAAAATAGCGTTTATCAACAAACGCATGGAAAAGGCCCGCACCGGTGAAGGCTATGGCCCTGCAGTTCAGGGGCGCAGTCGCGGTATGCGCGCAGCTTCAGAGAAAGGTGCAGCTGCCCTGCTCCTGCGCTCCGTCGGCACAGACTCAGACCGTTTCGCTCACACCGGTATGATGTCTATCGACGGTATTAAAAATCCGGTCCCCGCCCTGGCGCTCTCAGCACCCGATGCCAACCTGCTTGAAGCCATGCTCAAACGCGGTGCACCTGTAGAAGTTAAGCTCAATGTGAATAATGAGCGCCTTGCCGATGGCCCCTCTTTTAATGTGATTGGGGAAATTACTGGTCGCGAAAAACCGGAAGAAGTCATGATCATTGGGGCCCATCTGGACTCCTGGGACGAAGCCACAGGTGCCCTTGACGATGGTGCTGGTGTCGCCATTGTTTTGGAGACTGCACGCCTGATTGGTGAGTTACCCGAGCGTCCACGTCGCACCCTGCGTGTAGTCCTGTTCGGTGCAGAAGAAATTGGCTTGGTCGGTGCTAAGCAATATGTCGATGCCCACCGCCATGAACTCGACAACATTATCGCCATTTCAGAATCTGACTTTGGCGCAGGAAAAGTCTGGCGCTTTGATACTAGGCTGCCGGAGAGTAAATTCGATATCGCCGACCAGATGATGCAATTATTGGCGCCGCTAGGCATTGAGCGTGGTAATAACGAATCCTATGGCGGCCCCGATAGCAGTGTTTTCGTCGCCCAGGGTGTGCCAGCCTTTGGCCTTTACCAGGATGGTACTGATTACTTCGACTACCACCATACTCCCAACGATACCCTGGACAAGATCGACCCTGAGAACCTGCGCCAAAATGTCGCTGCCTGGGTGGTGATGTCTTTCCTTGCCACCGAAATGGAAGGTGACCTCGGGCGTATTCCCACTAAATCTGAGTAATCTATAAATACTCCAGTTATTTTAAAAAGCCCCACTCAGAGGGGCTTTTTTATTTCCCTCTTATTCCACCTAACCCAAACTTTCGATCACAAAGACTTCCGTGCCACCTTTAATAAAACTGACATCTCTGTCTAAACAGGTAGTTGTTTATAACTGATGACAAGCGGATGAAGAGACGGTTACTAACAGAATCCATGGATAGACCTGTGCATAACTCCGGGATATCCACTTTCAGGCCTCTGTTTCCATAGGGGGTCTTTTAATGGGTAAAAAAACACCACTGATTCTAGGGTGATTTCCACAGGTCGGCCGTTATTAACAGAATGGCTGGATAGACTTGTGTATAACTGTGGTATATCCGCTGCCAGCCTTACAGTTGTGTGACATTGCGCGAGCGCACAAAAAATCACCGGCTTTTTCGTTGGTATTTTTGTGTCACTTTTATCCCTGTCAGACCCTTTTTTACAGCGGAGATAATTTCTTTATTGGGAAGATTTTTTCCGGGAAGACTACTAGTAGTACTGCGGTAAATTATTTGGGAATGCCCTTCCAGGGAAGATTGCAGTAAAAAATAGCTGGGCGCTCAATTTTTTTTCAGGAGAGAAAGCCGCGAGGAGAACTCTTTATTTACAGTCGCGTAAACGTGCTCGACTTTTTACCGGGGTTTTTCCTGAGTAAATTTTTCAGCAGGATTTTGAGAGTAAAACCTGACTGGGTTATTCATTACTTTTCAGGGTTTCTTTGTCACATTATTTTCTTAGTTTTTATTTTTAGCTTTTCTTTTTTAATTTTTCTTTGTTTCATCTTTGCTTTTTTTATTTCTAACTTCTTTTTATCATTAACTTCCAAGTTTTTGCTTTTCTTCTTTACGGCTCTTCACGGATATTTTTTTACACATAAAAAAAGGGCCACCCATTGGGTGGCCCTTTCGGATTAGAAGCCTGACGATGACCTACTCTCACATGGGGAAGCCCCACACTACCATCGGCGATGTTGCGTTTCACTTCTGAGT
>NZ_BAABQV010000007.1:0-313398 GCF_040371615.1 Microbulbifer sp. NBRC 101763 | reverse complement strand
GGACCCAAATCAGCTAAAGTCAGTTTACATTAGCATTGCTGACCAAATTCAAAACCATGTTTCAGGTAAAAAGGGATAACAATACGCTGCACCTGACTCCGGCGCCTATGCGCCTCCGCTGGTGAGCTCGGCGTTAAGCCAAACCAGAATTGAAGTTATGGATAAAATCGAATTACAGAGAAAAACTAAAGCTAAAAACGGTAAGGTTGAGGCCTACTGGTTTGAGAACGAGAGTATCGGGTTACAGAAAACATTATTCCATCGTATAACCATACCTCTAGAACCTTTTGATTCAGGTCTTGAGTATGAGGAGCAGCCACTATCAACTGAAATAGTCTTGGACTGGTACGAGTTAAACTTAGCGAATTCAGCGGAACTCGATGGGGCTAATTTATCACACGAGTCATACCCAGAAGCAGAAGGTTCGGTTTATGTCGGTTGTGCTCACAATTGGTGTAATGTAAAAGAGCTAGTGTTTTCTAAAGCAAATGATGGCCGCTATGAAATAAAAGGTTCCGTTGTCGTTGAATTTGAGAATGAGGGTGTGGCTCAAAATGAGCCGTTCACTTTCGAAACAACAATCGAGGTAGTCACGGCTTAACAAGCGGCTGCTGTCGGACTGCCAAAAGCGTCACTCATTTTGCTGATGCAAAAGCAGCGCCACTTTTTCTCAGCCGCAGAGCCGGGCGTTATGTGTAAAGTAGGGAAGTACTAATGAGTATAGACAAAGAAAATATTCCAGACTTTTCTGGTAAATGTATTTCAATGTGTTTGACCGACTCGGAATGCAGTCATGATTTGGACAATCCACGCTTTGAATATCAAGGTGGAAAATTATTTATTGTTGGTGAGATTCCAGTTGGATGCAGTGAGTCAGGTTGGGATGCTGGTCATGTTGGCGCAGCTGAATGGGCACAAGTTATAAGCTATGTGCTTTTCGATGATTTTGAATCGTATACAAAAGCAGTAAAAGTGTCTGAGTCGTATTACGAAAATAGTAACGAGAAAAACACATAACAAGTTACTGCATCCGACCACCTACACTACGCTCCCTTTGTGCTGTACGCTACGCTAGCACAAAGCGGCTCCATTCCGGTGGCGGCTGAGTAAGGCGTTATAAATCATAAGGAGTGGCATGAAACTAAGCACTGTATTACTAACACTTCTTCTCACTGCTTGCGCAGGAATGAACCAAAATCCCGGTGAAAGAACAACCGATACTAATTGGGAGCAAGGCAATTACTCCAGGGCAATTGAGGTTGCTAGACCGTTAGCCGAGCAAGGCTACCCTTGGGCTCAATTGCGTTTGGGCATTTACTACAATTCTGGATACGGTGTCGAAGTCGATATTCCTGAAGCGATAAAGTGGTACAAACTAGCCGCGCGTCAACTCGATGAAAGCAAGTGGGCTGAAGGCTATTTCGTTGGTGCAACTGGTGAGTACGGTTACTTTGGGCAAAAGAATGACGCACTTATCGCTCAATACCGGCTGGCTGATCTCTACTATAACGGTGAAGGCAGCGATAAAAATCTCGTACTTGCCTTGCTTATCATCAACAATGTAATTGCAAAATCAAATGGTGAACCACAAGTCTTTTTCTGCTGTGACTGGTCTGGCGGTCGCTGGTTTCGGCAAACTCAATTTACTGACTTAAAGTCAAAAATTGAGGCAGAGCTTACTGACACCCAAAAAGCAGAGTTCAGTAAATTGTCGGCAATTTGGGTGCTAAAAAATGATTTATAACAAGTAAAAGCAGGTTGCTACGGGCCTTTGGCCCTTCGCGAGACGGCCTACGCTACGCTCCAGCCGCCCCTGTTGTAGTCGTTAAATGTTCAGTGAGTTATGACACCAGAAGAATTCATGAATAATGTTGTCGAGTCTATCGATTCTTTGGTGGATTTGTATTCACAGGGCAAGAACGGACCGACATACCTTAGATCTGAGCTAGATAAAATTGAGTTATCTAATGAGCAAAGGGAAAAAGTGTTGGAGTTGATCCAGCTAGCAGTAGGAGAGGCCACGCATGCAATAATATGTGGCATAGAGGGGACTGCATCACTCGGTAGTAGTCAAGAAATCTATAAGCTACTTGATGAAAATGGCAATGAACTCACTGGAAACCTTGACGCCCTGCTTTTCGAGAGGCTTGAGGGGTAAACATTTAACAAACACAGGCAGTAAAGCTCCGGCCCTCCGCGGGGCGTTAACTGCTGAGGGAGCCATGAAACTGAACCACCCAAAAAGCAAGATGGCTTTTGAGCCAAGTCCAGGATGGTTTCTCGGTCCATTTGACATATATGATCGAGAGGAGTCTTTAGGGGAAAAGCTCAACGAGTATGATCCGCTTGAATCCAATCAGCTTCAAAATTTATTTGATGGATACTTCTTTAAAGAATGTGGGTACGCAACTAAGCATAAGGCAGCGATGGTTAAGTGTCTTGTTGAAGCATTGAGCGAGGATGCATACGACTTTTCAATACATCTTCCCAACTATGAGGATGAAGAAAACTATTTTTTCCTTCCATCGAGTTGGAAGTTTTCTCGACCTAGGTATATTTTTGAACAAGCATATATAGCTTCAGTTAGGCACTGGGGTAATGAATTAAAAGAGACAGGTTTGGAGCTTCCTGACGCTAAACAGTTGGGAATCGGAAAATGCAGTTAATAAGTGCAGGCACGATTGCACCTTCGGTGCTGGCCCCCGCCGCTTCGCGGCTCCGGCCCGTGCTGCAGACGTTATGTTTAGAAAGAAGTTTAACTATGGCATGTACTGAAACATTCTCAACTCTTGTAATTGTTTCTAGCGAAATAGAATCCAGAGAAATTGAATTGATTCTTGGTGTTGAGTGAACAGTGAAAAAGGAAAAGGAGCCAGATTCTAAGTATCGTCATAGAAGGGAAAACGCTGTCTGGAAATGGTCTACCGAAAAATTATTGGATTCAACTGAAAATAGTATTCATATAGATAAACTGATTGAAATATTTAAGTCTAAGGCTTCAGAACTACAAAAGTTAAGAGATATGGGTTGTAGAACTGAAATATGGAATTATTGGGATTCTACTGGGCAAGGTGGACCAAGCCTTTATGTCAAGACTATGAAAGACCTAGTGGAATTAGGTTTAGATATTGTCTGGGATATATATTTCGATGATGGAAGTGGATAAACATAACAAAAAACGTACCTGATAAAATACTGCTTCGCTCGTTTCACTCGCTACACAGAATTTTTCAGGTAATTTAGGCGTTATAAGTAAGACTTGCCCACGTTTGGTAGACACCCTGTATAGTTAGGTTTAGGCCTAACACGGAGGTGTATCATGGGTAAGAAAAGAACTCGGGCGTATACGGAGGAGTTCCGTAGAGAAGCAGTTAAGAGAGCAGAAAAGCCTGGAGCAACAACGGCTTCTGTGGCTCGAGAGCTAGGCGTCAGCGCACAGCAGATCTACAACTGGCGTCGTCAATTTAATCGACTGTCTGATAAGCAGTTCAATAGTTTAGACGGCGTCAACTATTTCAAGCAGGAAAGCACTGAAGTTCGCAAGCTCAAGAAGGAACTGCATGAAGCACGTCAGGAGGTTGAATTTCTAAAAAAGGCAGCTGCGTACTTTGCGAACCACCAAGAGTAAAGTACGCACTGATACAAGAGCATGTGGGGTCATTCCCGGTTAGCTTGATGTGTCGGTGTTTAGAAGTCTCAAGATAGGGTTATTATCGATGGCGAGGGCGGTTGCCACCTTCTCGCACGATTGGAAAGATACGAACAATCGATAAAATCCGAGAGATGTTTACTGCGTTTAAAGGTCGTTATGGAGCGCCTAGAATCGCTTGCGAGCTTCGAGAGTTAGGTGAGCCATGTTCACGGAACTACGTCGCTAAGCTTATGCATCAGGAGCATATTAAAGCGAGAAACGGCAAAGGCTTTCGATATAGTCAGCCCGTAGAGGGGAGCATTAATGTCTCCGCCAACTTACTTAAGCGTTGCTTTGATGTGGATCGACCAAATTGCCGCTGGACAAGTGACATTACGTATATCTGGGTTCTGGAGCGGTGGTTGTACCTCGCGGTAGTTATGGATCTGTACTCTCGACGTATTGTAGGTTGGGCATTCGACTCCCAGATGACCGATGAATTGACACGTCGAGCATTGAAAATGGCTCTAGAGCGACGACAAATAAAGCCTGGACTAATAGTTCACTCTGACAGGGGTGTGCAATATCGATCGCAGAAATACCAGGATCTCGTGTCTGAAAGCAAGTGCAAGCCGAGTATGAGTCGCCAGGCTAACTGTTGGGATAATGCAGCAATGGAATCATTCTTTTGCAGGCTAAAAGTCGAGCTGGTCTATGCTGGAACATTCGAAAGCGAAGTGCAAGCAAAATCTGAGGTGTTTGAGTACATTGAGATTTTCTACAATAGGGTTCGTAAGCACTCTGCATTGGGCTATGTAAGTCCAGCAGAGTATGAGCGTAACTATACATAGTTAGAGTGTCTACTTTTAGTGGGCAAGACCAATAGTAAAATAACTTAAATTTGATTATAACGAACCCAAATGCAAAGGATAATTAATTGAGCTGAGAACAATCTATTGAAAAATATGTGCGCTAGTACCGATTATTCGGCTGAATCACTGTTGCGTAAACTAAGTATATAGATTTAAGGTGAACTGTCGATTAAACCTTTACAATCTAAATTAAATTTTTATGACAAGAATAAATGTTTAGCGTTTAAGGTTAGTTAAGAATATTCTACTAATTTTCTAGTAAATCTTCTAGAGCGTAATAGAAGTATTTTGTCATCACACTAATTTTTTAGTTCAAGTATTATTTGAACCAGATTGGAAACATGTTTATTAGATTCTTGTTATAGAGCAATATTAAGCACCTAAAGCATAGATTCAATAAACTAGCAGGTTTGATTGGTAGTATATTTGTATTTCATGTAGTGGTTTACCAATTTAATAATAAAGGAAATTCTCTAAATGAAAAAAATGTTAAAAGCCATTGTCTGTCTTGCTTTAGGAGTCGGTTTCTGTAATCAGGCCTTAGCTATAGAGATTCTTGCTCACAGGGGGGCGTCTGGTGAGTACCCTCAAAGTACTTCCCTAGCATTTGATATGGCCATGGAACAGGGTGCAGATATCCTGGAGCTGGATGTTCATTTATCAAAAGATCGTTACATCATTATTAATCATGATGCAGATCTCAAAGACAATGTAGGGGTGTCTGATAAAATTGAAGATTTGACCTTAGGTGAAATTAAATCCCTGGATGCAGCATATGAATTCACTCGTGATAATGGTAACAGTTATCCCTTTCGAAATCAGGGGCTTACTTTGTTAACACTGAATGAACTATTCGAGCGTTATCCTGATGGTTTATTCAATGTAGAGATTAAACCTAATGATAAAGTGCTCTCAGAGATACTTTGGCAGATTATTTCAGATTATCGGATGCAGGGGCAGGTTACCGTTGCGAGCCAACATAGCAAAGCAATGAATCATTTTCGTGATATCAGCGGGGGTGAGGTTAGAACCAGTGCAACCATAGGTGAACTTATTGAGGCAAGTCTTGCCTGGAGCACAGGGTTCGGTTGGGCTTTCAAGCCTAAGTTTGATGTTGCTCAGCTTCCATATAGCATTACAACTAAGCCCTATGTGCGTTTTTTCCAGAAAAAAGGGGTACTTGTTGATCTGTGGACCGTGAATGATGAAGACCATATAGAGCGCAGTATTTCACTGGGTGTAGACGGCATTATTGGTGATTATCCTGATCGTATTTATCAGGCACTTGTAGATGCTGGAGAACGCTAATTTTTGAACCAAATTTCTTTATACTAATTTACAACTATAGCAAGCCATCATTAATAGAAGAGGGGCATCGTTGATAATGAAATGAGTAATCCCAGGCAATTTTTGATCATTTTGATGGTGTATGTAAATTTACGATACCGGCTTAAGAGTCGGTTTTTTATTCAAAAATAAATATTAATATATTGAAGTCATAGATTGTAATCAATCCCCTTGATATTTAGCGTCGCCCTTCTGCTTGCTACCCCATCAATTTGATGTTTAATAGAATCGATTTGTAGGCGCCAGACAACAGTACAGTATAATTTTAAAGTGTGTAAAACGGTTTCTTCAAAATAAAGAAATTTAATTGTCACCAATTAAAACTGATCAGGAAAGCGGATCCACTTTCAATTTATAGAATAGTTTCTATGTTTACTTTTATAATTTAATAATCAATTTTTTATTTTAAAATGTGATGGCACATCTTTAGCTTACTTATTTGTCACTTATAGGAATTTGATATGGCCGAAGAGATTTTCCCAGTATTTGTCAGGTCGGCCAGCTTGGTTTCAGATAATGCGCATTTAATAATATATGATGGGCAATATCTAACTCTATTTAGGAGTTTGATCTGGGAAAGTATGCTAAATTTTGGTGACTAATATAAATCTTTTGGTGTTGTGGAATGGGGCGGCTGCGAATGTCCAGTTACGAAGAATGTTCAAATGGGCGATGACTTACTTCAGTTTAGGTATATAGCTCCTATTGAATAAAAGTAACAGGAAATTTGATAAGGAAGAGATTGCGTCAAAGATGACTCAATTTAATGCCCATTACTAACGGAAATTTCAAGTATCTATGAAGGACGAAAGAAGTAGGCAGCTCTTCTAAAGCTTTTAACTACTGCTTATTTATTAGAAGGAGTAAATAATACCAAAGATGCTGGAAAGTTTTTCATGCCAAAAGGGATTAATATTTAATTTTTTATTACACGCAGGTTAATTATCTATAGAGGTCCACCAATCTATACGCGCCACTGACATCACATTCGACTTATGGGCGAATTTTGGCGCTAGTCCGTGTTCATTACCATATAGGGTATTATTTCATAGCCTAATCTACTATCTAACTTATTCTAATTTCGGTGTCATTCTGAGTATTGTTATGCAAAACAATGGATTAAAACAGCTAGTTTTGATTTCCTTTCTATTTGGTTATGCACTGTTCACTTCCGCGTCAGAGCTTAAAGTAGCGATTGAGGAGGATGCGCCACCATATGTGGGGAATAATGCGGAACGCGGACTCGAGGTAGATGTAATACTAAAGTCACTTCCAGAATATTCAATAACATTTTTACAGATGAGCTGGGGTGATATTCCAAAAGCAATTGGGAGGGGAATTGCAAACGCAGAAGCAAATGCGATCGAACATGGTGGCCCAGAGAAGTACTACTACTCAAAATACTATATCGGTTTTGTAAATTATGCGATTAGTCACAAAAGTAAAGGTTATAAGATAGATAGTGTGAATGATCTTGTTGGGCATGATCTCATTGTTTGGCAGGGAGCCCATCTTACTCTCGGACCAGATTTTAAGCGCCTGTTCTCGCCTGGAGCGCCTGGCAGGAAAAACTATGTTGAGGCTGATAACTCAGAGGATCAAGTCCTAGACTTCTGGAGAAACCCAGATTCTATCATAATAGTTGATAAAAGTATTTTTATGAATTTCACTATTGTGGAGGGACACTCAATGGATGAAGTGGATATCCACAAGATTTTTTTGCCTGTTACTAAATTCAAGATGGCATTTAAGAATGAAAAACCTAGAGATGATTTCAATAAGGGGTTAGACCGACTCTGTGCCAAAGGTGAATATGCTAAGTTGTTGAAGGAATATGGTATCCCAGAAAAAGCAAACATATGTGAATGAAATGTAATTTTGAACTAAGACTTTAAATTTTGGATGCGTGAAAAAATAAGTGATATGAATATATTTATAAATTATCTAGATAATAATTGGTTTTTAAGTCATTCTCTCTAAGCAACCTATTCATATATATTGCGATAAATACTCTCGGTTAGTTTTCCCCAAGAATCGCCATGGTAAAAGATTTATAACTGATGACTCTATAGAAAATACAGGCTGGATTGTCGTTGTTGAAGATTAAGATAACTCAAAAATGAAGTCCTTGACGCTTGATTTCACATAATTAGATACTTCAGTAGACTAATCTTAAGAAAAACTGGCTCTCTTCGCCTTACATAGCATCTAGCTAAATATCATTATGATCCGAGCTCTTGTATGGTCGAGAATGCATATTGCCTTATGAGTATCATGTTGAATGATTTATTCATGAGGATATGTATAAAATAAGAGCAATTATTGAGAAGTTAATTTTTATTCTATGGATTCTTGAGTTGACTTTCAGTGAGAGTAACCGCCTCAAATTTTGATAAATTTTAATATTTTCCAAGCCTGTATTTCTTATAAAAATCATAGATGAGCTTGGTTCCCAGTAGATTACGATAAACATGGGAACACTCTAGTCTGCTAAGCAGTTTATTTCATTAAAACGACTGGTCTAGAAAGCTTGACTCAATCTACTAAGACTAACTTCCGTAGAATGGATTGATGCTTATTGGTTAGAGTTTCAAGGCTTACCACAACAAATTGTCTGTAGTTTACAAAGTTTACTTTTTTGTGTGGCAAGCTGCCACCAGTTATCGAACGATAATCGATGCTATGTAGAATAATTGATATTATCCCAAGCTGAAAAGAAACAACTGTCTAACAAGCGGATAATTTTTGATGTTAGTGTATACCCATTGATTTGAGCTTGCCCCGAAATACGTAGTCTTTTACCACACACTGAGAGAAAGGGACAGATATCGAAAATGCGTAGTTTTTCAACTAGATTATTCATTGAGCCATTAGGCTTGTAACTTTATAGATCTTGCTGGTGGTAGCTGCGGGCAGTTAAATACGACTAATCTACTAACAAACTTAGCCTGCTTAATAGCTGGTTTACGATACTTTAAGCTGGGTGTGTATTATTTTGCTAACGTATAGTGACCTTGCAGTATCTATTAAAAGCTCATCGGCGATGATCTCGGTCGGCTGGTTGATTGATTGGGTGGACGAAGTGTTAGCCTAAATTTAGGTTGTTCAGTGACCGTTAACCACAAGGCAATCTTACTTGGATTGTTTAACTAAAAGCCTGTTTTAGGCGTGAATCTTGTTATCACCAACAGAGCGTTGCTGTGAAGCAAATTGAGCTGGTTTGGCTTTTATGAAAAGTCACTCCAATCGGGCACGGGCTTAATTAAGAGATATCATTTTCACATGCTAGGCAAGCAAACGCCCAAGTGCGGATCACAGTGTGAGGACCTTTGTTTATTGCGTGAGTATGGGAGCCTATACCTTTGCAAGGTATGGCGTTGGTCAAGTCAGCCCTGAAGCAAAATCTTATCACTGTAGTTTTGGCATATGAGTACTAACGTATGCAAAAGATTGAGTAGAGTTATTGTTTTCCTTAGAATGCAATCGATTGCATCGTTGAGCGACACCCTCTGAGAGCACTACCTCAATCAGGAGCGCCTCTATCGTTGCATAAGATTTGTTCAATTTATAAGGTTTATTAGTACGCTCAATAAATGATCGAATCGTTGGGTCATATACCGTGAATTTAGGTTGGAGCGGAAATTGTAACTGGTAAATTACGAAGAGCTGCACACGTTACGTTGAGGGAATGTTTGAGATTTTGGGTAAAGGTTCTTGCTGGAAATTTGCCCAGAGTGGATGCTTATTCGCCTGCTTGCCATTCAAACCATTTGGTCCAAGATTAGCCATTGGCGACAGGAAGCGTGCGTGCATTGAGTGGATTGATCAAAGAGTGTACCTTTTCAGACTACTCAGTCTGATCTCACCAATTTAGTGTAGGAAAGTTCGTAATGGCGCGTAATTAATTCGTCAAGACGCTGATGGCGGGACTGCGATAGCATACCGCGCCTATTAAGGACGCAACTGGCGTTTTCAGGAAGATTCGCTATATAAAGTGTGTGACCCTAGTATTTTTCACGCTAATAACAACGATCACAGCAAAAAGGCGCGTGTAACAGTTGTAACAATGTGAAGAAAATCCCACCAAATGGAATTGAGTTAATTATCCCAGTTTGTTGCCCTGGTTGGCGTGGAACTGGTTCACATATATCAAAGAAAAAGCTGATATGGAATCCTCCGTTCAACGCACAGTGTGGCAGATCCAGCGTGATGTAATTCATGCGATGCTGGTTAGGGAGATGAAAACCCGTTTTGGTAAGTGGCGGCTGGGCTACGTGTGGGTGCTGCTCGAACCGTCTCTGCATATGATGGTGCTTGTAACAATTTTCAGCTTGGTTAGGGAAAACTTCTACCCTGGTATTCCCACTGCATTGTTCATGTTATCTGGAATTGCGCCTTTCCTTTGTTTCAGCCATTGCTTTGGGAAGGGGCTTACTGCTATTGAGCCGAATAGGGGGCTGTTTAACTATCGGCAACTGAGACCATTTGACGCAGTACTGACTCGCACGCTGTTGGAGTTTGCCATCTATTTAGTAGCCCTGACATGCTTACTTGGCTTGCTAGCGTGGTTCGGAGTGTCCACTCGTTTTAATAACTTCTTGTTGTTAGTAGTCGTAAACTTGCTATTTTTCTGCTTCTGCCTTGGGCTTAGTTTGGCTCTCTGTGTTGTTGGCCAAAGGTTTCCTGAAGCTGCGAAGATGTCCCCAATAATTGTACGATCGCTATACTTTTTGTCTGGGGTGTTTTTCTCACTGGAGCAAATTCCAGAAGAGTATCACCCTTACCTGGTATGGAACCCACTCCTACATGTTATTGAGCTTACTCGAGAGGGGTTATTTGTTCAGTATCAAGGAGCTTTTGGAAACCTTAACTACTTGATATTTATTTCCGTTTCTTTCCTCGCCTTTGGCTTGCTGACATATAGGGCTAACTGGCGTGACCTGGTGAGAAGCCAATGATCAAGTTGGAAAATCTAACAAAGTCTTATCGTACGCCAAATGGCCGTAAAGTACTGTTTCGCAATGTGAACTCGACTTTTCCAGAAGGAAAAAATATCGGTATTTTGGGCCGCAATGGTGCGGGTAAATCAACATTGTTACGCATCATGGGAGGTATTGACTATCCCGATTCAGGGCGGGTGGTAACAGATCGGAGAATTTCCTGGCCCATGGGGCTTTCTGGCGGGTTCCAGGGAAGCCTAACTGGACGGGATAATGTAGCTTTTGTTTGTGGAATACATGGCATTTGGGGTGGGGAGCAGCGCAAGGTTATGGACCGGGTTCAGGACTTTGCCGAAATCGGCGATTATTTCGATGCTCCAGTAAAAAGTTATTCTTCTGGAATGCGCTCACGCCTCGCTTTTGGGCTCAGTATCGCCGTAGATTTTGATACTTACTTGGTTGATGAGGTGATGTCTGTCGGGGATGCGCACTTTAAGAGAAAGTGTGAAGAGATTATTGCCGAGAAGCGCAAAACTTCAACGTTCATTATTGTTGCCCATGCTATGCCATTGTTACGAAAAAATTGTGACGTTGGTATTTATCTTGATGCTGGACAGCTTACCGTATTCGATACGGTGGATGACGCTATTGAAAAATACCAGGGTGAACAACCTAGACCCAAACCCAAAGCTGGCAACGCCAATAAGGCTCTTAAAGTATAAAAGTTGATTATGGAAGCTAGAGACTCGCTCAAAGCAGAGCAAAAAATGGACCTTGCCAAGTATAAAGCGAAAAGCACTCTACGGAACGCTTTTAAGAGCTTAAAGCAATGGGTGGGGGAAAATGCATCAGTGAAAGATAAAACAATTAAAGATCATCTCTATCGGTGGCGTGGTATCACCCTGTTTGTTGTCTTACCACTTATCATGGTCAGTGCTTACTATCTTTTCTGGGTTTCTGAGCGCTATCTAAGTAGCACCCAGCTAATTGTAAAAGATAGCGGTTCCAGTCAAGTGGCCTCACCAGCTCTGGGTTTCCTTATGCCAGGAGTCGGCACAGATAATCAGGATGCCTTCCTGGTGGTCAACTATATCCAGTCTCTGGATATGGCTCTGTATCTCGATGAAAAACTGAAGTTGGCTGAGTATTACCAGAGCGATCACCATGACATTTTCTCCAGGCTGGCTCTAGATGCTACGCAAGAAGACTACCTGGAGTATTACCGGAGCCATATCAACGTAGGCCATGATGAGACTACAGGTATCATCACAATAGATATGCAGGCCTATGACCCTACTTTTGCGCAGCTCTTGGTGGAGACAGTTACTCAAAAATCTGAAGACTTTGTCAATGCGGTGAGCAATCAGCTGGCTGACAAGCAAGTTGCCTTTGTGAAAACCGAAGTCGAACTGGCGCAAAGCAAGTTACGAAGTACTAAACAGGAGATTCTTGATTTCCAGAACAGCAATAATGTGGTTAGCCCGGAGGAGTTAACCAAGGGGATAAGCAGCATTATTCAAGGCCTGGAAGCTCGCTTGGCAGAGCAGCGGGCGAATCTCACTGCAGCTAAAACCTACCTGAATACAGACTCCTCGCAAATTGTTTCCATGATGGCCGAAATTGGAGCACTGGAAAAGCAAATTGAAATGGAGAAGGTTCGCTTGGTCGGTATCGGTGAGGAAGAGGGCGACCAGAGGCTTAATAGCTTGGGAGCGCATTTTCAAAATCTGGAGTTAGACCTTCAATTTGCTACTGATGCCTACGCGGCTTCTTTGAAAGCACTGGAAACTGCCCGAATGGAGGCTTCAGGTAAGCTAAAACATTTAATGGTAGTGACTCAGCCTTCTCTTGCCGAGGAAGCCGAATACCCACACAAACTATATAACCTGACAACTCTCGCCATAATACTATTGATGCTATATGGGATAGTAAAAATGTTAGTCGCCAGCATTCGCGATCACAGAGTGTAACCTGGGCAGGGAAGGACCTGGCTCATAGATAGAACCGGCGAATATCGCCCTCTTATTAACTAAGTTAATTTTCATTTACAAAGAATGACGAAAATGATTAAAGGGAAAATAAGAAGCTTTGGTTTAGGAGTAGGGCTACTAGTTTCATTTGTCAGTATACAGTCTGTAGCTCTAGAGACTCAGCTAATAGATGAAGTGGCACCTACAGAAATACCGCGATCAGGTGTGCCAGTTTTTGGTGAATCCCTCTTTAAAGGAGCCTTCAAGGACCAGCCATTTAGCGGTTTTAATCCTGACTACCGGATCACTATAGGTGATCAAATCAATCTGCAGCTCTGGGGTGCTTATAGTTTTAGTGCCACCTTGCCAGTTGATCCCCAGGGCAATATTTTTGTGCCTGAAGTTGGGCCTGTTCATGTTGCAGGCGTTAAAAATGGCGTGCTGAATGATTTTGTCCTGCGGCATGTAAAGCGCGTCTTTAAAAATAATGTACAAGCGTACGCGAATTTAGAGGCTAGTCAGCCGGTAAAAGTGTTTGTTACCGGGTATGTTAACAGTCCCGGCTTATACAACGGCTTTAGTTCTGATTCTATTTTGTACTATCTGGATAGTGCCAGCGGTATTGATGCAGAAAGTGGTAGTTTTGTTGACATTAAAGTCATGCGCCAGGGAGAGGAGATACAAGGAGTAAATCTGTACAACTTCCTGGTGGACGGCATTATGCCAGCTCTCCAGCTTCGTAATGGTGATGTTGTTGTAGTGGGCGGGCGGCATGGATCGGTAACCGTGGAAGGTGCGGTACAGCAACCTGCTCAAATGGAATTCGTAGGGCCTTATACCCAGCTTGGGGAAATGCTACTTGTGACCAAGCCCGACCCACAAGCCAATTTTGCCCGAATTACTCAGGTCATTGGTGGAGTTCAGCAGGCTAATTACATGCCGTTAGCGGATGCTATGACAACGCGATTGTACCCTGGAGCACAAGTAGAGTTAGTACGAGATAACGATATTGAGTCTATTTCGATACGTGTATCGGGTGAGCTGGATGGTCCAGCTACCTATGTTCTTCCCTATGGAGCAACACTCAATGAATTGTTAGATCAGTTGAGTTTCCGAGGCAATGCTGATGTAGATTCTATTCAGCTTTACCGTAAAAGTGTTGCCGAGAGGCAGAGAGCAGCTTTAGATCGTTCGTTGGATGCCCTGCAAATGGAAGTATTAACGCGTCAGCCCAATACTGATCTGGAGAAGTCAGCGCAAAAAGACAATGCCATGATGATTCAAAATTTCATTGAGCAGGCACGCAAGGCTGAACCCAGAGGGCAGGTCGTGATTGCAAACAACCCAAACGCGGCGAAAATGCTTCTTGAGGATGGTGATGAACTGGTAGTGCCTCTAAAATCTTCAACGGTTTCAATAGTGGGAGAAGTTATATTTCCAACTTCTCTTGTGTATAGCAAAAAGCGTACTTTAGAGGACTATATCGAGCTGGCCGGTGGATTCGCTAATAATGCTAATCGCGATGAACTCGTTATTTTGCACCTCGATGGCACTATCAGTCGTATTGATGATAGGGACTTTGATAATCGCCTGGGAGATCGTTTGCGCCCCGGAGATGAAATCATGGTGATGCCAAAAATACAGTCTAGTGAATTACAAGTAACCAAAGATGTCACCGAGATACTTTATCGTATCGCAGTTGGCACAGCCGCAGTTCTCTCCTTCTAAATTGGTACGCGGTGCCCGTTATTTTTATTCATATTGGCCTCATTATTGCTGATTAATTGTCAGGAGCCGCCGAGTTTGGCTCCTGTCTTTTACGGTTATGAATATAGCTTTTGGCGAGTGTAGGCACGTGTAATACCGTTTTCATTAATTGTATGTAACTATGCACGTCAAAATTATTTAAATAAATTTTGACTGATAATCGCATTCTGTCCAATTAAACAAACCGGGCAAAAACCCCTGAATTTATCTCTGAGGGGCGTTCTCGGATCATTAAAGGATGTAAATTCAAGGGTGGGCGAAATGGTTGTGAAAGGATCTTCTGATAGAAAGGGGATAATCTTAGCTGGAGGTTCAGGTACTCGCCTGTATCCCCTGACCAAAGGTGTAAGTAAGCAGCTGATGGCTGTCTATGATAAACCGATGATTTACTATCCACTGACAACCCTGATGTTGGCAGGTATCAGAGACATCTTAATTATCACTACACCAGAGGAACAGTGCCTATACCAGCGCTTGCTCGAAGATGGTGCTCAATGGGGGATCAGTATTTCTTATGCAGTACAGCCCTCACCGGATGGTCTCGCCCAGGCCTTCTTGATTGGGAGAGAGCATGTGGGTAATCATAAAAGTGCACTTGTTTTGGGTGATAATATTTTCTACGCACAGAATTTCAGCCAGATACTTCAACATGCCAATGCTAAAGAGGCTGGAGCCACAGTATTTGGGTACCGTGTTGCGGACCCTCGTGCCTATGGGGTAGTTGAGTTTGATAGCGAAGGCTGTGCCATAAGCCTGGAGGAAAAGCCCGAACATCCAAGGTCCAACCATGCTGTTACGGGTTTGTATTTTTATGACAACCAGGTTTGTGATATTGCCCGGGAAATTAAACCTAGTGCTCGTGGTGAACTGGAAATTACCGATATTAATAAGGTCTATCTGAATGAAGGGCAACTTGACGTAGAGCGACTCGGACGAGGAAGCGCCTGGCTGGATACTGGTACCCATGACAATCTGTTGGAAGCTGCACATTTTGTTCAGACTATTGAGCGGCGTCAGGGTCAAAAAATAGCTTGCCCGGAAGAAGTTGCCTATCGTAAAGGGTTTATAAGCGCTGAAGACTTGGAAAAGCAAGCCCATCCGCTAATGAAGAGTGGTTACGGCAAATACCTGATGCAAATACTGATTGAGAGTGGAGAGAGTTCAACTCTGAATGCACGACGATACGCACTAGGGACATAAAAAGAATTGCTTCGGGATAATTCGAGCCATAAATTTTAGTCAGTAGGCTATTGCAATATTGCCGGTTGTTCATGATGGGCCGTCAGCCGGCGCCTTCCCCTCTTACTTTGTGATTACTAATGTTGTATGAAAATCATTGAAACAAAAATTCCCGATGTAAAAATTATCGAACCCAAAGTATTTGGGGATGAGCGTGGCTTCTTTTTTGAGTCTTTTCGAGATGACGTTTTTAATAGAGAGTGCGCTGAGAGAGTCTTTGTGCAGGACAATCATAGTAAATCTTCTCTGGGGATACTGCGTGGCTTACATTATCAGACTGAGCAGACGCAGGGTAAATTAGTTAGGGTGACTCAAGGCGAGGTTTTTGATGTTGCCGTGGATCTACGCAAAGGTTCAAACACTTTTGGTATGTGGGTTGGTGTTTATCTTTCTGCAGAGAATAGAAGACAGCTCTGGGTGCCCGAAGGTTTTGCGCACGGGTTTTATGTTACTAGCGAATCTGCCGAATTTGTCTATAAATGTACGGATTATTATGCACCAAAGTATGAGCAGTCGATTGTTTGGAATGACCCGGATTTGAACATAGAATGGCCGCTCGTTGGTGATGAACAGCCACAGCTATCGCCGAAAGATCGGGATGGGAAATACTTTAAGGATGCTACCTATTTCGCCTGAAATTTAGGACTTATTTCCTTAAAAGAGTGTAATTACCCTTCTGGTTGTAATTCAGTCTCGTTGAATCGGAAACATCTTTTTTTGAGCGGCAAACTGAGCTGCTTTTAGTGTATTGGTAAGCAGGCACAAGAGACACTTATGAAAATTCTAGTAACTGGGAAGAATGGGCAGCTGGCCACTGAGCTTCAGCAGCAGTGCCCCAATGAGTTTGAACTGGTGTCTCTAGCTAAAGAAGAACTGGATATTTCTGATAGAGCAGCTGTATTTTCGGCAGTCGAACATTTTTGCCCTGACGTGATTATTAATGCAGCAGCCTACACTGCAGTAGATAAGGCTGAGCAAGAGAAAGAAAAAGCTTTCTCTATAAATACGCTTGGTGCAGAAAATCTGGCTCACGCCTGTAAAGAGTTTAATTTACGTTTTCTACATGTATCAACGGATTTTGTTTTTGATGGTGAAAAATCTTCTCCCTATTTAGTATCAGATACCGTAAATCCACTTGGCGTCTATGGAAGCAGTAAAGCTGAAGGTGAGTCCGCTGTTCAGAATATAATTCCTGAAGCAATAATTTTAAGAACAGCCTGGGTCTATGCTGCCCATGGTAAAAATTTTGTTAATACGATGTTACGCCTGATGAGTGAGCGCGATGAGCTAGGAGTAGTGGCTGATCAGGTGGGAACACCGACATGGACCGGATCCATTGCGCAAGCTCTATTTTGCTTGGCCGAAAGTAAAGAGGCGTATGGTATTTATCATTGTACAGATCTCGGTGTGGCCAGCTGGTATGACTTTGCAGTAGCTATCTTTGAAGAGGGAAAGGCAAGTGGCCGGATTCCCCTTGATAAGGAATTGATCATTAAAGCTATTGCAACGAAGGATTACCCTACCCTTGCAAGAAGACCCGCTTACAGCGTGTTGGATAAGAGCCGTTTAGTTGATGAGCTAGGTATGGAGTTGAGGAACTGGCGTGATTCGTTGAGATTTGCCTTATCTCATAAAGCACTTCAGCGAAATGTTGAGCAATAACCCCCTTTTAATATTTAAGAACTAAAATTAATAGTGATCTTAAGATGAAAAACTTACTGGTAACTGGCGGCGCTGGTTTTATAGGTGCCAACTTTGTGCACTACTGGATAGAAAATTATCCGCAAGATACAGTTATCGTGTTAGATGCATTAACTTATGCAGGTAATCTCAAAAGTTTGAATTCGGTAAAGGATTGTCCAAATTTCCAGTTTTACCAGGGTGACATCTGTGACACTGATCTAGTAGAAACGCTTCTCAGAGAGCATCGTATAGATACATTGGTACACTTTGCGGCGGAAAGCCATGTAGATCGCTCTATCAGTGGTCCCGATGTATTTATTCAGACCAATATCATAGGTACTCATAGCCTACTTAAAGCGGCAAAAAAAGTTTGGCTGGAAGAGGGGGTCAATCGCGAGATACACCGTTTCCATCATGTTTCAACTGATGAAGTATACGGAACTCTCGAAGCTGAAGAACCGGCATTTAGTGAGGCTACCCCTTACGCACCTAATAGTCCTTATTCAGCGAGTAAAGCCGCATCAGATCATCTGGTACGCGCCTACCACCACACTTACGGACTAAAGGTAACCACCAGTAATTGCTCAAACAATTATGGTCCCTACCATTTTCCGGAAAAGCTGATCCCGTTGCTGATCACCAATATCTTACAAGACAAGCCATTGCCAATTTATGGTGATGGCCAGCAAATTCGTGATTGGCTCTATGTTGAGGATCATGCTCGAGGTATCGATTTGGTAATCCGCAAAGGCGAACTGGGCGAGTGTTACAACATTGGGGGAATTAACGAATGGACCAACATCAATATCGTAAAAATGATTTGTGAGTTGATGAATAGAGAGTTTGAAGCTCAACCAATACTTGCCAACAGGTATCCGCAGGCAACTTCTGTAATAGCTGGCAAAGCCCAAGATCTTATTATTTTTGTGGACGACAGGGCTGCTCATGATCGGCGCTACGCTATAGACCCACGGAAATCCAATAGCCAGCTGGGCTATCAACCACAGGAGAGCTTTGAAACTGGCATCCGAAAAACGCTCCTTTGGTATTTAGAAAACGAGGATTGGTGGTCTTCAGTGATGGATGGCAGTTATCGACAGTGGATAGAACAGCAATACAGCACCGCTGAGTAAGGATGGATAAATCAATGGGTATTAAGATACGAAAGCGTTTCAAGGCTGCTGGATCCGTGCAGGAAAAGATGTTCTCAGAGCAGGTGCAGGTATGGGTAGACGTATGTGGAGTTATCGGTGGGCGACATCTGCTGATACAAGGTTGGGCGTTCCACCCTGAATACAAATCTCTGGACTTCCGGCTTGAATATATCGGCAGTGAAGAGGACAGCAGCTCTCAGGATGTAGGTGAGCTTAATTATTATACCCTGAGAACTACTCGATTAGATGTAAACAGACATTTCAAATTCGAAGGTGATAGCTGCTGGGGTTATAGCCTCCTAGTGGAATGGCCCTATGATGTCGCTGTGGAAAACACTTTTCTGCGCATGACTGTAAGTGCTGACAGCCAGTCTAAAGGGGTAGAGCTTAAGCCATTTGTAGAGTTAACCGGTGAAACCTTATTTGGTCACTGTATGACTTGGCGTACGGGAGAAAAGGCTGAATTGCTCAACTTGATGTTTGAGAGCATGGGTAATGGGGTCTTTGAAATTCCGGGATTAAAAAAACTAGAAGAAAGCCAACTCAAGTCTCTGGTTGACTGGCACTGGGATAGTATTCTGGCAGTGCCCGGCCACGGACTATTCCTTTCTGGCTGGCTACTTGATGGTCAGCGGGATCTGGCAAGTTTAGTGCTACGTACTACTGATGGCAGCTACAGTCTCAATTTGCTCGAGGAATCTGCACGTTTTGACCGTATTGATGTCTTAGAGGCCTTTCCCGGTAGAGCTGAGCCAAACTATAAGGCAGGCTTCTTCACTTGGGTGCCCATGCCACATCTGATAGAGCGGGCCAGTCTAGAGATGCTGTTTTTTACAAAAGAGGGCGGCTTGGGCGTAGTGCCAGTTCGGCAGTCTAACGTTCGTGAAGATATCACCCAGGCCAGCCAGCAGGTGCTGGTGAATTTCAATGTAGATGGCCGGGAATACCAGAGCAATATGCGTAAATATATTGGCCCGGCACTGTCTGCGCTTTGGTCCAATCGGCGCTATCTCCTGGAAGATCCCCAAGTGGAAATATTGCAGTTCGGGCAAGAGGTGAAAGAACCCAAGCGTAGTGTGATAGTGCCGCTATATGGTCGCTATGACTTCTTACTGCACCAGATAGCCCAATTTACTGAGGATGCCGATTTTGCCGAGACGGAACTGATTTATGTTCTGGATGACCCCAGGCTCTATGATGCGTTTATACCTTTCTGTTATGACACCAGTATGTTGTTCCCTGTAAGCTTCAAGGTGATTTACGGCGGTCGTAATTTGGGTTATGCCGGTGCTAATAATCTCGGAGTACGCTATGCCAGCGCAGATAACTTA
This sequence comes from Microbulbifer sp. NBRC 101763, assembly GCF_040371615.1. Lineage (NCBI taxonomy): Bacteria > Pseudomonadati > Pseudomonadota > Gammaproteobacteria > Cellvibrionales > Microbulbiferaceae > Microbulbifer > Microbulbifer sp. NBRC 101763. Next base: position 293,464 of record NZ_BAABQV010000007.1, on the reverse strand, counting down.
GTATTGCTTAATTCAGATATTATTCCTAGCTGCAGTGGTTGGATATCCAGAATCGAACAAAAAGTATCTTCGCTGAAGGATGTCGGTGTGGTTGCACCAAAGTTGGTTTTTGATGATGGCACAATCCAACATGTGGGAATGACTTTTTCCAATAGCGTCCAGTTTGGCAACTTATGGTTGAACGAACACCCAGGTAAGGGTAATCCGGAATGGTTGGTGGACATTGATTCTGTGATGGAATCACCGGCAGTTACCGGTGCATGTATGTTTATTAGCAAAGCGTTATATGATTCTGCGGATGGTCTGGATGAGACTTATGTACTCGGGGATTTTGAAGATTCTGATCTCTGCTTGAAATTACGCGAAGCAGGCTACCGTCACTATGTTCTTGCCGATGAAAAGCTCTACCACCTGGAGCGGATGTCACAAAATTTGTTCGAAAATAGAGACTGGAAATTTAAAATCACCCTTTATAACGCCTGGCAACATACCGAGCGCTGGGGAAGCCTGATTGAACAGCTGGTTCGTTAAGGAATTATCAATGACTGAACACAGAATACTGATTGTTTCCCACGGTCACCCGGATCACAGCAAGGGTGGTGCAGAAGTGGCCGCCTATAACCTGTTTAAGGAATACGAACGACTGGGCTTGGACACTGTTTTTTTGGCACGTACCGACCAGCCTTCCCATGGAGGATCTGCTTTCTCCACTATTAATTCGGACAAAGAGATTCTATTCCATACCCATATGTCCGATTTTTTCCTGTTCCAATCGGGTTGTAAAAAGCATGTTTGGCAGGAATTTCGTGCATTATTAAAGCGCTACAAACCGACTGTAGTACATTTTCATCATTACATTCATATGGGGTTGGAATTGATCCGTGAGGTAAGAAATACCTTACCGGATGCACGTCTTGTTGTAACACTGCACGAATATTTAGCTATCTGTGCTAATAATGGCCAAATGGTTAAGCCAGGCAAACAGATGAAGCTTTGTTATAAGTCATCTCCCACTGACTGTGCACGTTGTTTCCCCGAGCGCTCTGCAGCGGACTTCTTCCTGCGGGAGAAGTATATCAAATCCATTTTTAACTTGGTGGATATGTTCGTCTCACCCAGTCATTTTCTGATTGAGCGCTATAAAGCCTGGGGAATCCCCGAAGAAAAAATGGTAATGATCGAAAATGGCCAGCCGGAGATCGAAACGCCTGCACCTCGTCCCTTAGCAGAAGGGGAAGGGCGCGGCCGTTTCGCTTTCTTTGGTCAGATCAATCCTTTTAAAGGTGTAGATGTATTGCTGGAGGCCTTTAAACTGTTGCCCGAAGATATCCAAGAGAAGGTTCACTTGGATATTCACGGAGCTAATTTACAAGGCCAGACGGAAGAGTTTCAGGAGAAAATTCTTGGGTTGTTAGAGGATCTGGGCGATTTGGTTACCTTGCATGGATCCTATGAGTCCCATGAAATAGGTCGCTTAATGGAGCAAGCCGACTGGGTGATTATTCCTTCGGTATGGTGGGAAAACTCACCGATGGTTATTCAGGAGGCCTTTAACCATGGCCGTCCTTTGATCGGTAGTGATATCGGCGGTATGGTTGAAAAAATTTCCGATAATATAAGTGGGCATCATTTCCGTAACGGGAGTAGTAATTCTCTGAAACAGGCAATACTGAAGGCTTGTGGAGAGGATAGTAGCTGGAACCTGATCGCAAGTAATATTCCGAAACCTCTAACTGTTAGTGAATGCGCAGATAAACATATGGGTATTTATCATGGCTAAACTATATCTGCATGTCGGAATGCCTAAGACGGGCACCAGTTATATTCAAGCCTATATGAACCTGAATGCAAAAAGGCTAAAAGGTGATCACGATGTTGATGTTATATCGGGGCGGGATCCACATATTATTGCATGTGAGCATATTGGGGATGCTCGCTTACGAAAGCGCGAAGATATTAACGGATTGTTGCAGGAAAAAAAGTTATCTGAAATATCCAAAAAACTGACTACATTTAGCACAGGCTCTGTAGCTATCTGTTCATCTGAGTATTTTACGCTCTCCGATAAGAAGTCGGTTTTGAGTTACTTCTCTTCCTATTTTGATGAAGTAGAGGTTATCTATACCGTTCGTAGACAAGACAAGTTACTGGCTTCAGGATTTAACCAGGATGTAAAAGCTTTAGGTAGAACTTCTAATCTTGTTTGGTCAAAAAAAGATAGCCTTCTGGATTATTATGCCAACTGTCAGGAATGGGTAGATCTTGGAGCGAAAGTATCGATCATTAATTTTGATCAGGTGCGAAGTTCAAACCAAAAGATAGAGGAACAGTTCTTTGAGGTCTGTGGTATATCTGGAAATTTATCAGGTTACGCTATTCCAGATTCAAAAGGAGCGAATTACTCCCTGAAAAAGAGAGAGGTTCTTTTAAAGCTGGCTCTTAATCGGAGAGGCGTGTCTGCGCCAGAGCTGCTGGAAGAGTTTATCTCCTTTAACAATCAGGATGTTGAGTTTGTACTCCCAAAATATTATGCAAGGGTATTGATGGGGTATTACTCTGAGTCAAATAGGAAGTTTGCTGATAAATTCTGTATCGGAACTGATATGAGTGAATTTATAGTTTCTGAACCCTTGGTAAATGGTATAAGTGGATTTGAATGGAATCCATTGTCCGAATCTGAATGTCTAGTCGATTTCTTTATTCAAAAGTTAATTCCTTAGGTGCTGTATGAAAAGAATAGCATTTGTTGGTGCTAACCCAAATGGGTCATCATTTAATAAAAATACAGAAGAAGCTTTTTTAAATTCTGGGAATAACACGGGAAATTATGCATTTTGGAATGCAGTAGATCGACAGGTTTTAGGTGATAAGAAGTATATCGAAGGTTGGAATTTCAATCCTGAGAAAATTCAAAGTGAGTTTGATCTAATTGTTCTTCCTGCGTCAAATTTTATACATCCTGATCGGGATATGGGAAGTTTGGCAGACAAGCTGGAAAAAGCAAACCTCCCAGTCTTAGTGGTTGGCCTAGGGGCGCAAGCGACTCACAAGAATGAGGGGGTTAAGTTTAAGGAAGGGACTATTAGGTTTGCTAAAGTTTTGAGTGACTTAGCTACGAAAATCGCTGTTCGAGGAGAATATACGGCTACACTCCTTGAGTCATTTGGGGTTAATAATGTAGAGATTGTAGGGTGCCCATCAAATTTTACAAATTTAGATCCTGAGTTGGGTGTAAAGAGTGAGAGTTCTTTAAGAGCATTAAAGAATATGCCAGAAGAAAAATTAAGTATTTTGGTAAATATTGATGCGCACAGGAAAAAATTTAAAAAAGTTTTTGATGGATTTCATTTATCAATAAAGAAAAACTATTTCGAGGTTGTATGCCAGAATCCCCTTGAATTAGTTTCTTTAGCACGTGGAGACGCATATGATGAGGAAAATCATCATATGCTTCATCAGGCTGACTTATGGTGTCCTGGTGAGTCAAGAGATGTATTCGAGCGCTTTGTTAAAGAACGGTTTGTTACTTTTTTTAATGCAGAGGCCTGGATGGAATATGTTCGAAAGTTTGATTTGTCAGTTGGTACACGATTACATGGAAACATGCTTGCTTTCCAAAGTTATGTCCCATCATTGTTTGTTTCCCATGATACGAGAACAAGTGAGCTTGCAGATATTATGATGCTGCCAACTTGCTCTTGGGATATGTTTGTAGCTGGAGGTGTTGCAGACATGGTAGATGGTTGTAAATTTGATGGGGCGGCTTATGACAAGAATCGAAAAGCTCTGATAAAAAGATATCTTGATGTTTTAGCTGCTTATGATATTTCAGTTTGCAATAAGCTTACTGAGTTTGTAAATTAAAAAATTGGGGTTGCTTTTGTGAAGTGGAGCTATGTTGGTCCAGGTTATGGGAAAAAATTTTTCCCGAATGATATTAATAAATATAAATCACAGTTTAGTGGTAATACTGGAAATTTAATTTACTACTTTGCTACGCAGTGCGTTATTGATTTTTCAGGTAGGCCGATGAGTGTTGGCACTGATACGTCGATTTTTAATCGTGAGGGTGCTGGTATTGTGCTTTCACTTGCAAATCAACTCGGGTTTCATACTGATTTGTCAAAAAGAGGGCTGTCACTTTGTAATTTGAATGTTCCTGTGATTGGTTTGGGGTTGGGGGCGCAAGTAAAAACCAAAACAGATGACATTAGTTTCATACCAGGAGGAACAATCTCTTGGCTTAAAGATTTTTTCGAACGCAGGAAGGGGGCAACAATAACACTGCGAGGGGATTACACTTTAAGTTTGATGGAAAAACTGGGATTTTCTAACAACGTGGTATCAATAGGATGCCAAACTAATTTCATATCCTCCGATAAGAGATTAGGGGAAAATATCTATAAGAAAATATGTGGAAATAAACTGGAGAGAATAAACATAGCTGCGGGTAGTCCATTCAATAAAGAACTAAGAAGTCTAGAGGCATCTTTGCTAAGGATGGCCGTGCAATCAGATGGTGATTATATTGTTCAGCATCCTGAGAGTTTTATATCGCTGGCGGCAAATTTTTCCGATGATGATTTCGAAAAATCCTTTGAGAAGATATTCCCTGCTTTTTCATCTTCTGGATTTTCTGAAGCAGAATTTAGGAGCGCAGTTAGAAAAAATTTTAGACTATATAATGATGCTGTAAATTGGATGCTATCTCACAGATCTACGGATGTCGTTGTTGGTACTAGAATCCACGGTGTTCAGTCTGCAATACAATCTGGTGTTCCTGCTATTTGTTTGTATATTGATTCTAGGACACATGAGCTTTGTGAAAAAATGAAAATCCCCCATGCATCAGCGAGTTCTTTTGAGGCTGGAATAAGCAAATCTCAGATTGAGTCAATTCTTAAAGATTGGGATTTTGAAGAATTTGATAGGAATAGGCTAGAGCTTGCGAAAAAAATGGAAAAATTTCTTGATGATAATAGTGTTCCATTAGGGCGTTCTCTAAAAGCCTTGGTTGATTAGAAAGTAAAGTAGAAATTTTAAAAGGATTTTTATTCTTTATATTAATTGTTTGTAGATACAATGCGAATTTAAATGAAAGCAATTTTACCTGTTGCCGGCTTGGGAACCCGTATGCTGCCGGCCACCAAGGCTATTCCCAAAGAAATGCTGCCTATCGTCGATAAACCGCTTATTCAGTATGTGGTCAATGAGGCGGTTGCCGCTGGGATAAAACATATTGTGTTGGTTACCCATTCCAGTAAGAACTCTATCGAAAACCATTTCGATACCAGTTTTGAGTTGGAGGCTACCCTAGAGGCCAGGGTCAAACGACAGCTATTGGATGAGGTTCGGTCCATCTGCCCGAAAGACGTTACTATCATGCATGTACGCCAGGGTGAGGCGAAGGGGTTGGGGCATGCTATCTTATGCGCCCGACCATTGGTGGGTGATGAGGATTTTGCGGTGTTACTTCCGGACGTCATTATCGATGATGCAGCTTCTAATCTCTGCCGGGATAATTTGGCGCAAATGTTGTCGCGATTCAATCGGATTGGTGTTAGTCAGGTGATGGTTGAGCCGGTTCCGGTAGAAGAAGTGCATAAATATGGCGTGGCGGATTGTCAGGGAGCGGCGTTGTCTCCAAATGCCTCGCAGCCAATGACAGCCATTGTGGAAAAGCCTCCTGCAGCTGAAGCGCCATCGAATTTAGCAGTGGTTGGACGCTATGTATTGTCACGCAAGCTATGGCCCTTACTTGAGCAGACATTACCAGGTGCCAGTAACGAAATTCAGCTTACTGATGCTATTGCAGAGCTGATGACACAGGAAACAGTTGAGGCTTATCGTATGGTCGGCAAGAGTCATGATTGTGGCTCTAAGTTGGGCTATCTAAAGGCAAATGTTGAATACGGATTGCGCCATCCAGATTTAGCAGAAGATTACCGGGCTTATTTGAATACGTTGATGCTATCTGGGGATATGGCTTCCGATAGTCAGATCCAGCTTCCAGAGGATGCTGCTGCATGATTGAGAATAGCGAAACGATGGGTAGACGGGTATTGGTTACCGGTGGCGCGGGTTACATTGGCTCTCACACCCTGGTGGCATTACAAGAGGCTGGGTTTGAGGCTGTAGTTATCGATAGCCTGTGCAATAGCTCCGAAGTAGCTTTACAAAGAGTACAGGCGATTAGCGGCAAACCGGTTCGCTTCTATCGTGGTGATATTAGAAACCGCAAACTGCTAGACCAAATTTTTACTGAGAATGTGATTCATGCCGTAATTCATTTTGCCGGACTGAAGGCAGTAGGTGAATCTTCACAGAAGCCGATCGACTACTACCAGAGTAATGTTAGTGGCAGTCTGGTATTACTGGAGGCTATGCAGGCGTTTGGAGTTAAGCAGCTGGTGTTCAGCTCTTCCGCCACTGTTTATGGTAGTGAGGCCCCTGTGCCTTATGTGGAAACTCTACAAACTGGTCGCACCAGTAACCCATATGGCACCAGTAAATGGATGGTAGAGCAGGTTTTACGGGATGCGGCCGCTGCGAACCCAGAGCTTTCTGTGGCACTCCTTCGATATTTTAATCCTGTTGGTGCGCATCCTTCTGGATTGATTGGAGAAGATCCTCAGGGAATACCTAACAACCTGCTACCTTATATCGCCCAGGTTGCAGTGGGTAAGCGCAACGAGTTATCGATATTTGGCGATGACTACCCCACACCGGATGGCACCTGTCTGCGGGATTACCTTCATGTAGTGGATTTGGCGATAGGGCACGTTCGAGCCTTGGAGTGGCTGGCAGATAAGTCAGGCGCAGAAGCATTTAACCTTGGGACCGGTCGGGGCACTTCTGTACTGGAAATAGTTCGAGCTTTTGAACGGGCTTCAGGTGTAACAGTTCCCTATCGGCTGTCACCACGTCGTGCAGGCGACCTGCCAGCTTTTTGGGCTGATGCTTCCAAGGCAAAATGTGAATTGGGGTGGGTTGCAAATCTGGGGTTGGAGCAGATGATGGCCGATACTTGGCGGTGGCAGAGTAAAAACCCCCATGGCTATGGCGCTGTTGCTACCAATAAGTAGATGAAAATGGCGCTAGCGATATTTTCTTGAAAATAGCAGAAGAAAATAGAGAATCTCGCGAACGTCTCACTATGCACTGTGTTGACAGCGTTAAGTTAGCTCGGCATTGAATAAACAAGTTTTTTAGATTTTTAGCATGAAAGTATTTCAGATTGGCTTTAATAAGTGTGGTACGACAAGCCTGAACCACTTTTTCTTGCGCAATGGCTATAAAGCTATTCACTGGGATCATGGGAACTTGGCTTTACAGATTGAAGATAACTATCTACATGGACGGCCATTGCTGAGTGGATATGAAGATTTCGATTTCTTTAGCGATATGGAGCTGGTTTCAAGTCGGTGCCTATATGCCTTCGAAAAATACTATCAGGAACTGGACCGACAGTACCCAGGTTCTCTTTTTATATTAAATACACGCCCTGTGGATAAATGGATAAAGAGTCGCCTTAATCACGGTGATGGAAGTTACTTGCGGCGTTTTGAACAAATCTACTCGTGTAACCGTGAAGGCGTTATAGATCGTTGGAAGTACGAGTGGTACAAGCATCATTCAAATGTGCTTCAGTATTTTTATGGGTGTGAGAACTTCCTTCTATTTGATATTGAAAACGATGATGGAAGCAAGATAAAAAAATTTACTGGCTGTTCAAAAATGCAGGCTTCTTTTTACAGACATGATCACCGGACCAGCTGTTAGTATGGTTGGTGCTACGACTGAGATAAAGTGTGTCTGCACTTTTCTGATTGTCACTCCTGTTAGATTATACGTTATTTTAATAGTGACCACTTTCGAAACTTTTTAGAATAGTTGACTAAAGATGGTCTTTTGGAGCGCGAATGAAGTTTGGAATCGCTGCGATTTTTAAAAATGAATATGAGTATATTCTTGAATGGATTGTCTATCACCAGTTGATAGGTGTTGATGCCTTTTATATTGCTGATAATGTCAGTGATGATGGATCCTCACAGTTATTGGAAGCACTGGACAGCCTCGGTGTGATAAAAAGGGTTTATTTCCCCAGAGTTGGTACCGGTGGTCCACAGATGCCTGCTTATAATAATATGTTGCATCGGTTCGGTAATGAAGTTGACCTTTTGTGTTTTATTGATGCCGATGAATTTCTTGTCAGCACAAATGGCAGTAATTTAAAGGATGTTTTATCTGATTTTTATGCACTAGAGGATGCTGGTGCTCTGGCACTCAATTGGCGAAACTTTGGGTCGTCCGGTCATAAATTCAAGGATGAGGGCTTGGTAATTGAGCGTTTTACATATGCCTCAAAACAAGATCATGATTTCAATCGACATATCAAGACGATCTTAAAGCCCTCTATGGTAGAGAGGATGCATGTTCATGAATGTATCCTTAAATCTGGACGTTATTATTCAGGGAATCTTCAACCAACGGTCTTTGAGAATGGCAGTCCGTGTGAGCCCAAGACGAGCAAGGTTCTCTATGATGGGATAAGAGTTAATCATTATGTGGTTAAGTCCCGTCATGAGCATGTTATGAAAAAGGAGCACAAAGGCTCTGGAGCTGGCAGTGCAGAGAGAAAAAAGGGTGAGGCTTACTTTAAGGCGCACGATTTAAATGATGAGAGAGATAAGGCACTGCTCTGCTATGTTGATGACGTGAAGGCAGGCGTTGCAGCCCTGAGGGATCGTATTGGTGCAGAAACCCCATTCCTCTGTTACGGGAAAGCGTTTGTTGATGTTAAGCCTGAGCTGATTACCGGTTGGGCTGTTACAGAGTCTGATTGTCCTGTAAAGATTCGCTTGTTGGTCAATGGCGTAGAACACCTTGTCGATTTGAGTCGGGCGCGCCCCGATGTTGTACGTAAGGGGCTTTCCAAAAGGCTACAATGTGGCTTCAGTTTTAAACCCAAGAAGGTTATCACTAGCGAAGATAAAATTGAGGCGTATATATACGGTACGACTGTTGAAGCGAAGGTTAACTTTAAGTTGGATATTAGCGCTTAGGAAGAAACCTTATATATGGCCGGATATGGCATTGGAACAAGTAGCTAAACTTGAAAGTAAGGTTATTCCGGTACGCATAACAAGCACGGTAAAGTGCACAATTAAATAGCGGGATTTAATACTGGTGTTTAAATTTTTGAAGTCCCTGTTTCGTATTGATTTGATCTCCAGGCTTAAGCCAGCACTTGCTATTAGTCGGGCTAGTGATGCTTCGATGAATTTTGACTGGTATTCTGAGGGAAAAGATCCGCAATTTTTGGTAAAGGGACGGATGCCCAGTGCCGGATGGTATATGGTGGAAATTGCTTTGAACTATAATCAGTCTTCTATAGATTCAAAGATCTACTTTGATTATGGGGCTGGTTTAAGTGAATCTGACAGCATTTTTATTCCTATTAAATCCGGTAAAGTCACCAAGCGCCTGGTATACCTTTCTGCTCGACCACAGGCAGTACGTTTTGACCCCATGGAATCTGTGGGGCTATTTTCAGTAAAGCGTTTTAACTTAGTCAGACTTTTGCCCCAGTTTGCTTATGATCGCTTGGCTCAGCGTCTCAACAATATGCACTTTAAGTTTCGTAACTTGGGAAAAGCGAATGTGTTGCGGAGCATTCGCGAGGAAGCCTTAGAAAGGAATTGTTGTTGGCGTGATTTGGCGTTAGAACACTACGGGAGAACTTTTATTAAGAGACGTCAGTCTCGCGATTATAATGAGTGGATCAGAACCGTTGAGCTCAAACGCCTCGAATCTGCGGATAAGGGGCTTTCCCTAAATACAAATACAGGCCCCCTGATTTCAATTGTTGTCCCTACTTACAATACTGATTTAAAGCTATTGTGCGCTTGCGTTGACTCGGTACTAGCACAAAGTTACGGCAATTGGCAGCTTTGTATTGCCGACGATGCGTCTTCGGAACCACAGGTTAAGGCTTGCTTGAAGGAATACCAAGCCAAAGATGCACGCATCCAAGTGGAATTCCGGAAAAGTAATGGACATATTTCAGCGGCTAGTAATAGCGCTTTAAATTTGGTAAAGGGCGAATATATCGCTTTACTGGACCATGATGATACTCTGGCGCCGCACGCCCTACAAAGAGTGGCAGAGGAGATTCGGAAGAAACCGCAAGCTCAATTGCTTTATAGTGATGAAGACAAAATTGATCATTTGGGTGAGCGTTTTGATCCGCACTTCAAGCCGGATTGGAATCCTGATCTTCTATTGTCACAAAATTATATTTGCCATTTGACGGTGCTAAGGGCATCTCTAGTGGCACGGGTAGGAGGCTTCCGCTTGGGGGTTGAGGGCAGTCAGGATCACGATTTGCTCCTGCGTTGTTCGCCCTATCTGAATGCTGGTAATGTCGTACATATTCCGGAAATACTATACCACTGGCGAGCGATCAATGGTTCCACCGCCCAGGAGGGCGACGCCAAAAGTTATGCAGCCAAGGCGGGCTTAAAAGCGGTGACTGATTACTTTGAAAGTGAAGGGTTGCAAGCTATGGCAGAGCCGGGTACAGCACCAAACAGCTATCGGGTGCACTGGACTATTCCTCAGCCTGCTCCTTTGGTGAGTTTACTGGTTCCAACTCGGGATGGCCTGGAGATTCTTAAGCCCTGTGTAGAGGCGATTCTGTCCAGAACAGATTATCCGAATTATGAGGTGCTGATTTTGGATAATCAGAGCCGTTGCGAGGCAACATTGCGCTTTCTGAAGGAGATTAGTACTTCTAATACAAGAGTTTCAGTGCATCGTTGGGACCACCCATTCAATTACTCTGCGATTAATAATTTTGGCGCTGAGCTGGCCAGGGGTGAGATTATAGGGTTGGTGAATAACGACATCGAGCCTATCAACAGAGGCTGGCTGACAGAGATGGTAAGCCAGGCGCAGCGGCCTGAAATCGGCTGTGTGGGCGCAAAACTTTACTACTCCAATGATACTATCCAGCACGGTGGAGTGATTCTCGGGATTGGAGGTGTCGCAGGCCATTCCCACAAGTATTTCAACCGTAGTGAATACGGTTATTTTTCGCGCCTGCACTTAGTGCAAAACCTTTCAGCAGTGACAGCCGCGTGTCTTTTGATACGTAAAGCGGTATTCGTGGAAGTGGGGGGGTTGGACAGTGCTAATTTGGCGGTGGCTTTTAATGATGTGGATTTATGTCTCAAGGTGCGCGAAGCGGGTTATCGTAACCTGTGGACACCTTATGCGGAACTCTACCATCATGAATCAGTTTCCCGAGGCGCCGACAATACCTTGGCTAAACGCCGCCGTGCGCAGCGTGAGGCGCAGTATATGCGCAATCGTTGGGGAGAGTTGTTAGATACTGATCCAGCTTATAATCCTAATCTGACGCTTGTGCATGAGGACTTCTCATTGGCATAAATCTGAAGTAGTAAGGCACCTTAGCTATATTCGCTGATTTATTCTAATGGGGACTTCTTTGCATTTGCCAGCTTGCCATATTAAGAAAGTGGCGCGTATGGATGCTCTTCTGTTGCGCTTGGCGGTAAGGCTGGGGGCTTACGGGCATAACTATATAGGAAGCTTTGGGCGGGCAGCATAACCGGATCAGTTTTGGCATAATCTGTTGTTGCCCCAGGCCTGCAATAAAACAAACTCTCGTATCGGTAACCAGAGCGGTGCCCTGATCTTATGACACTTTCCCAATTTTTTGTTGCGGGTATCTTTACCCTGGTAATCGGTTCCCTGATTTTCACACGTTTCCGCCCTTCTCTGGTCTTTGCTTCAGCTGCAGGAGCCTGTTTTTTGACCGGATTGGTACCTGCGGAGTCGGTGTTACAGAAGGGGGCTAACCCGGGTTTGGTGACATTGATAATTTTATTACTGGTATCGGTGGGGTTGGAGAAGGCCCGTTGGTTGCGGGCTCTTTCAGAAGGGTTGATCAATGGCTCCCTGAGGATCAGCCTTCTGCGCTTAACTACTGCAACAGCGCTAAGTTCAGCTTTTCTCAACAATACTGCTGTGGTGGCAGCTTTGGCGTCCAGCGTCAAAGGACAACGCCGTTTACCGGCAGCAAAGCTGCTATTACCACTTTCCTATGCCGCTATTCTCGGTGGAACCCTGACCTTGATAGGCACTTCTACCAACCTGATTGTTAATAGTTTCGTGCTGGACCGTGGCCTGCAAGGCCTGGAGTTCTTCACTTTTTTGCCAGTAGGATTGGCCGCAACCTTAGTGGGGCTGGCAGTGTTGTTGTTGTGTAATCGCCTTTTACCTGAAGGGGCGGTAACTGAGGAGCCGGTGACTGAATATCTGCTGGAAGCAGAGGTAGTGGCAGATTCTCCCCTGGATGGCAAGAGCGTTGAACAGAACCGCTTGCGCCAGCTGGAGACCCTCTACTTGATCGAAATTGTTCGTGGAAATCAAATCATAAGTCCAGTGGCACCTTCAGAGGTGCTCCGTTGTGGGGATAAGCTGATTTTTAGTGGTGATGTCCGAGATCTGGGACGTTTACAGGATATTGAGGGGTTACGCCTTTTCGCTCTGGAAGATGAGAAGTTGGACCTGAATCTCACCGAGGTGGTGGTAACGCCCAGTTCCAGTATCCTTGGCCAAACCCTAAAGGGGTGCAACTTTCGTACTCGTTTCGACGCTGCTGTAGTTGCTATGCGCCGTGGCGGTGAACGGTTGTCAGGGAAGCTGGGGGAGATAGAGCTGCGCGCGGGAGATGCGCTGCTGCTGGCAGTGGGAGCGGATTTCAAGCATCACTTAAATATCGATAAGAACTTTTATGTGATAAGCGGTACTGAAGTACGGCGTGAACTTTCACGGCGGGATAACTGGCTGCTGGGCCTTGGTTTTGCTGCCGTAGTTTCCGGTGCGGCGCTCGGCTATTTTTCGTTGCTGAAAGGACTGGTGGTATTGCTGGGTGGCATGATAGGGCTGGGTATCGTATCGACTACTGAGATGCAGCGACGCTTCCCTTTCCAGATATGGTTAATTATTGCCTGTGCCTTGGTACTTGCAGAGGCCTTTGCTGTTAGTGGCTTGGCGGACACGCTGGCTGGTGGTTTGAGGAGTATGCTTGCTGGGTGGGGGCCGTTGGCTGGTCTGGTGGGTATATTTTTACTGACCTTAGTCCTAACCGAACTGATGACGAATAATGCAGCCGCCGCGCTTACTTTCCCCCTTGCCTGGAGTTTGGCAGAGAGTTTTGGGGTGAGTTGGCTGCCTTTTGTAATGGCCGTGGCCTATGGGGCCAGCGCAAGTTTTTTGACTCCATTTGGCTACCAGACCAATCTGATAGTGCAAAACTTGGGTGGGTATCACTTAAGGGACTTCCTGCGTGCGGGTTTACCTCTCACCATTGCATACTCTTTGACTGTCCTAACATTATTGCCAATCGTATTTCCCTTTGAGAATTGAAGCTTTTGAGAACTGAATTGGATAATGCGAACCGCTGGTTGATCGTTGAAGAGGGCCCAAATCCCTCAACGGATTATTTTGTTATTCCTTATTTGCGGAAGAAAAAAGCGCAAGTACAGCGGTTGTCTTTTTCGGAAGTTCTTAGTGGTGATGAGCTTGAGGGCCTGGGATTGATATTTGTACGTTATATCCCCAGATCATGGCAGTCTCTTATCCATAAAAATCTTAGTAAATTGTCAGAAATTTATTTATTTATTGATGACGATTTATTTGATTGGTCCGCCTTTGTTGGCTTGCCCCTCCGCTATCAACTAAAGATTTTTCGTTATAGTTGGTCACGACAAGGTTGGCTGAAGTCCATAGGGGCAGGTCTGTTGGTCTCAACGCCATATTTACAGAGCAAGTATCAGGAATGGTCTCCACAGTTATTACAGGCGCAGCAGATAGATTGTAGTGGAGGTCAACCTCTAACAGTTTTCTATCATGGTTCTGCATCGCATATTGAAGAAATTCGCTGGTTGGTCCCAATAATTCAGAAAGTATTGCAAAGAAATTCAAGTTTGAATTTCGAAGTTATCGGTGATGGGCGTGTAAATAACCTGTTTCGAGGGATGTCAAGAGTAAAAGTAATACATCCTATGAAATGGTCAACCTATCTATCCATGTTGCAAAAGCCAGGGCGAACTATTGGTTTGGCACCGTTGCTAGACACTCCATTTAATAAAGCCCGGTCTTACACTAAGTTTTTTGATATTACACGGGCTGGTGCTGTAGGAATATATGCGAATGGGGATATTTATGGCAGGGTGATTCGTCATCAGGAAAATGGTTTGTTGGTGCCTATGGAGACTTCGGCCTGGGTAGATGGCATTTTACATTTAGCGGATGATAAACAATTACGTGAGAAGTTATTAAGTGAGGCTCGACAATGTCTGTAATCGGATATTGTTCGCTGGGCCTTAGCCGATTGCGCAACCTGGAACATTTTCTAGGGGCTCCCTGTCAGTATGTGCTGTCAAAACCAGGTAAGTCTGTTACCCATATGGTTGGTTGGGGTCTTAAGGCAACTGCAATTAAGGCGCAGCGTATAGCCGTTCGCTCAAATTTACCTTATTCCTGTATTGAAGATGGATTTTTGCGATCACTGGGTCTGGGGGTTGAGGGCGCTGAACCCCACAGCTTAATTGTTGATCAGACAGGTATTTATTACGATGCCTCCCGCCCAAGTGATCTTGAGTCCTTGATCGGAGAATCTGCTTGTTCGGCAGAAGAGATAGAGCGAGCAGAAGCAGGGCTCCGGCTTTTACGAAGCTATAGACTTTGTAAATATAACTCTGCTGATGATACTCCCCTGGAATTACCGGACAGTCGCGCTTATGTGTTGGTAGTTGACCAAACCTATGGCGACAAATCTGTTAGTGGAGGATTAGCTTCAACGAAACATTTCCAGCAAATGTTGGAAAGCGCCATCCGTGAAAATCCTAGGGCTGAAATATTAGTAAAAATTCACCCAGATGTTATTGCGGGAAAGAAACGCGGATATCTGGAAGAGCTGGCGGAGGAAAAAGGCTGTAAGCTACTTACCCAGGATATTTCTCCTTGGGCAATATTTGATCGAGTTGAAAAGGTCTATGTGGTAAGTAGCCAGCTGGGCTTTGATGCACTAATTGCTGGTAAAGAAGTGCATTGTTTTGGTATGCCTTTTTATGCTGGTTGGGGGTTGACCAAGGATCGCCAAAGCTCGGAACGCCGTGGAATCAAGCGTACTTTGGCGGAGATTTTCGACGCTGCTTACCTGCGCTATTGTCGATATATAAATCCCTACACAAGACAGAAGTGTGAATTTGAGGATACTGTTGGACTCATTGCGGAACAAAAAAGACAGTGGAACCGGTTTCGGGGACAGTGGCAGGGCATTGGGTTTTCAGCTTGGAAGCGTCGATTTATTCCTGATTTCCTTGGAAATAAGGATAGGGTGAAATTCTCTAAAAGATATAGCGAAGCAAGAAATCTGGATATCGGTACCAATATCCTGGTTTGGGCAAGTCGAGCGTCGAGTGAATTAAAGGAGGAATGTAAGCGCTCAAACTTAAATTTATGGCGGGTAGAGGATGGTTTCTTACGCTCTGTTGGTTTGGGGGCAGATTTAATTTCGCCAAAGTCGCTGGTTTTTGATTCTCGTGGTATCTATTTTGATGCGGAGCAACCAAGTGATCTTGAAGCGCTGTTAAATTTTGGGGTTTTTCCAGAGTCATTATTAAATAGGGCCAGAAAGCTACAAAAATCGCTGATCAGAAAACGCTTAACTAAATACAATTTAAGTGTTTGTAAGCCAATATCCAGTTTAGGTATTTCCTCAGATAAGAAAGTGATCCTGATTCCTGGTCAAGTCGAAAGTGATGCATCCATTGCCTATGGCTCACCAAAATTAAAAAGTAATTTTTCATTGCTTGAAAGAGTAAGGCGCGATAATCCAGGGGCATATATTGTGTATAAACCCCACCCGGATGTGGTAGCCGGAGCTCGACTGGGAGCGCTGCCGGCAGGTGCTGAGTCTTTGTTTGATTTAATAGTAGAGCAGGGTGATTTTTCTTTTTTATTAGAAAATGTTGATGAAGTACATACACTCAGTTCACTGAGCGGCTTTGAGGCTCTGATGCGCGGGGTAAGGGTGGTAACCTATGGCCTGCCTTTTTATGCAGGCTGGGGTCTCACAAATGATAAACTTATAGAAAACAAGGAGATGAGTAAAAAAGACTTATTTGAACTGAAGTCTCGTAGGCAGCGCCACTTAAGTCTGGATCAACTAATTGCGGCTACTTTATTGCTTTATCCGGTATATGTGGATAGAAATACTGGGGAGTATATAGACGCAGAGACAACAGTTGAGCTGTTAGAGTCTGAACGAAATTTGAGTGTCCGAAATAATATTTTCTTTAAGTTTTTCTGTTGGTATCGGAGTAAATTTTTGCGTTATTAGTTTAAGCGGTTGTTGGCTAGGCGTAGACTTCTACCTTAGAAGATATGTAATACAGGTCTTTGTGAAATATATTTTCATTTAGGTTATTTGGTTTTGTGTTTTCTTGATATTGATCTCGCACCTTTAAATAATCGCATTATTTTCTAATTACAGTCTAATTTTGAGTGGGATTTGCGGTATTTGGGTTCTTTTCAGGAATTGCTTCATCTTTTTTAAGTTAATGCCCTTTTCTCTAGTTGCGAGTCCTGTTTTGTTGTTGAAGGTAACTTTATTCTTAAGTTTTCCTGGGATTATCTGTCTCGCTTATGGTTGCTATCAATGCTGTCTTAAAGCCTGAGGCGAGTCATAGAGTTTTGCTTTGCAAAAAGAGTTGATCAGTGGTTTTGTATTTAATGGTTTTTCGCTTTTCTGAGTTTTGGCAGTGATTTTATTTAAGGGGAAGATGTTTTATTCAATTCAAGCTGCAAACGATTGCAGCTGCGCTGCTTCTATTCTTTGAGCTGGACTAAACTGCTCACCGATGATGTACGGCTGTGCGCAGTGATAAAAATTTGTTGGGTAAAAAACAGGGTGCGGTTATATCTGGACTGTTAGTCTACTTTGAAGGGGCACATGCGCTGTATTTGTGTGTGATGGCATATTTTTTTTCTTGATATAAGATGCTTTTTCTCCGGGCACTGGCAATTGGCGGGCGATAGATTTATTTGCGTCTTTGAAAATATGTAAAGGCCTAAATTAATCGACTCTCAATTTCCACTAATACAGACGCTGTCTTTGTAAATAGCTATTAAGAAAGGTTCAATGTATAGGCCTTGGCTTGTCACTGATCTGTAGAGAGCGGTATTGCGGAGTTAGAGGAGGCTTTAGGAGCTTGACTTTAGATGAGATAATACCTCACTGTGGGTTGTTGACTAACTTAAGTTTTGTGGTATCGAAATGCGTAGGCAAGTTTCTGTTCTCTCCTCCTACACTTGCCTACCGACAAGTTGTATTGCGCCAGCTTATTGATACTCAGGGGTAGATCAATTTATGTCTGTTGCAGTATTTCTACAGGGGCCTCATGGTCCATTTTTCGCCAGGGTGGCGAAAAGGCTATCCCAACATGGTGTGATCACCCATAAAATCAACTTTAACGGCGGTGATCGCTTTTTTGCGTGGGCGGATTTCCAAGAAGATTTCGCTGGTAGCGAGGATGACTGGCCATTCTTTTTTCGCCAATACCTGTTAGACAAGGGGGCTGAGGCGGTCTTTGTCTATGGCGATTGCCGACGCTACCACGCCACGGCAAGAGAAATCTGTTCATCACTTCAAATCCCTTTTTGTGTATTCGAAGAGGGATACTTGCGCCCAGATTTCGTAACTCTGGAGTGGGGAGGAGTAAATGCTTTCTCCCAGAGGGATTGGTCTGAGGAGACAATTAACCAGTACGAACCTAATGGGCGCCAAAAAGGGCTTCCCGTAGGGCAAACGTTCTGGCATAGAGCACTTTTTGCGATCGAATATTACTTGGCAATGCGTTTTGGACAGTCAGAATTTCCTTATTACCGGCATCACCGTAGTCGTGATTGGCTGGAGGAGGGTACTAACTGGCTTCGCAGCTTTGTTCGCAAGGGACTTTACAAGATAACGGAGCATAAGCTGACTGATCGGTTAACTTCAAATCTGAGTCAGCAGTTTTTCCTGTTTCCCCTGCAAACCCGAGATGATTTTCAGCTTAGGAGGCATTCCGACCTTCTTTCTATAGAAAACGCCATCGATGTAGTGCTGAAGTCCTTTGCCCAGAATGCTCCAGAGGGCACAGTGGTTGTTATCAAACATCACCCTATGGATAGAGGCTTTTGCCATTACCAGAAGCTGATTGATGTGTTGGCCGAGCGGTACAGTATTGTCGGAAGGGTTATCTACTGCCACGATTTACACCTACCCACTCTGCTCGATCATGCCAGGGGGGTTGTGACAATCAATAGTACGGTGGGTATTTCAGCATTGCTGCATAAAGTTCCTACCAAGGTGCTTGGTCGTGCACTTTACGATATCCCCGGATTAACCCATCAAGGTCAGTTAGCCAGCTTCTGGTCATCACCCGAGAAAGTAGACTTTACATATTTTCAGCGTTTCCATACCTATCTTTACGAGCAAACCCAGATTGACGGTAGTTTCTCCAAAGGCATTGATAAGACAATAGACGGAGTGATAAAGCACTTACAATCAGTTGCCGTATTAGCTGCACAGGGACCTGTTTCCGTCGAAACCTGTAGTACAGATGCCGTATAAAGCATGGGTGCTCCCAACTCCCTGCTCCTCCTCAGCCTAATACGGCATCTCCTAAAGGCTTTCAGTTGCACTGGTCACCCTTTGTTTAAAAAATAGGCTGATCTAAATCGACTAACCTGTTAGACTGCGCGGCCTTTTGACCCGCCGCTCCGGTCCCTCGATAGGGACTTTGGCTTCAAGTGAATTCCGAAATGACCGATACCCCTAAACCGGCCGGCTTCGACCAGCTGGGCCTGCCGCCTGAAATCCTCAATGCCATTGAAAAGCTTGGTTATGAGACTCCGTCCCCAATTCAGGCGCAGACTATCCCTTCCTTAATGGAGGGCCGCGATGTACTGGGCCAGGCACAAACTGGTACCGGCAAAACAGCTGCTTTTGCGCTGCCGCTGCTTTCCCAGTTAGATTTGAGTGACCGGCGCCCCCAGGCGCTGGTATTGGCGCCGACCCGTGAACTGGCAATCCAGGTGGCAGAAGCTTGCCAGGCCTACGCAGGCAAACTTAAAGGCTTTCATGTAGCACCGATTTACGGTGGTGCCGACTACCGTGGACAGATACAGCAGCTGAAGCGCGGAGTACAGTTAATAGTGGGAACCCCAGGTCGGGTGATGGACCATATGCGCCGCGGTTCCCTGGACCTCTCCAACTTACGTACGCTGGTACTGGATGAAGCCGATGAAATGCTGCGCATGGGCTTTATTGATGATGTGCAATGGGTATTGGAACAAATTCCCGAAGAGCGCCAGATTGCCCTTTTCTCTGCGACCATGCCCAAAGAGATTGCCCGTATCGCCCGAGAGCACCTGCAGGAGCCGGTAGAAGTCAAAATTCGGGTTAAGACCGAGACTGCTGAGACTATTCGCCAACGGTACTGGCCAGTGGGTGGTCTTCACAAGCTGGATGCACTGACCCGCATTCTGGAAGCTGAGCCAGTGGATGCCACAATTATTTTTGTGCGCACCAAGAACAGCACTGTGGAGCTCGCAGATAAGCTGGCAGCGCGTGGCTTCGCCAGTGCAGCACTGAATGGAGATATGGCACAGAACCTGCGTGAGGCGGTGATCGATAAGCTCAAGAATGGCAAACTCGATATCGTAGTGGCCACTGATGTGGCGGCGCGAGGCTTGGATGTGAAGCGTATCAGCCATGTGATCAATTACGACATCCCCTACGATACCGAAGCCTATATCCACCGTATTGGCCGTACTGGTCGCGCAGGCCGTGAAGGTGATGCCATCCTGTTTGTTGCACCGCGTGAACGCCGCATGCTGCGAATTATTGAGAAGGCCACCAAAAAGCCGATTGAAAAGCTGGAGTTGCCAAGCGCGGCGGCGGTTAACAGTGCTCGTATGCAGCGTTTCCGTGAACGTATTACCGCAACATTGGAAGGCCAAACTGATCTGGCTCCCTACCGCCAGCTGGTAGAGGAGTTCCTGGCACAAAATGAAGTGGACCCACTGGATGTGGCCGCGGCGCTGGCTGCGATGGCTCAGGGCGATCAGCCTTTGTTGATCAAAGAGCAGGAGCCCAAGCAGCGCAGAGAACGACGCGAGCGCGATGATGACTTCGAAGGGGCGCGCGGCCGCAAGCGAGGTGGTTATGAGAAAGACCGCAAATTGCCGGCACCGGACGAAGGCCTGGAGCGCTACCGTATCGAAATCGGACGCGAACATGGTGTAAGGCCTGGCAGTATTGTTGGCGCAATTGCCAATGAAGTGGAGCTGGATAGTTCCTACATTGGTCGTATTGAGATCTACCCGGATTTCACTACGGTGGACCTGCCTGAAGGAATGCCAAAAGAAGTCTTCCAGCACCTGAAAAAAGTGCGTGTGTCTGGAAAGCCGATGAAGATATCACGCTTTGATGAGGCGAGCTCAAAGCCCAAGGGTAAACCGAAAGGTAAACCCAAGGGTAAGTCGAAAGATAAGCCAAAAGGAAAGCCCAAGTTCAAGCGGGAGAATAGCGGGGAGTAATATAGCCCCTATAAAAAACGGCGCCGAAGGCGCCGTTTTTTATTTGATAAACCATTTTAGTTTATCGCTTTTTCTATTCTCTGGTGCTAGCGCTGCGGCAGCATACGGGTCAGGGTGGTATCGCGCTTCACAAAGTGATGCCACAGGGCGGCGGCAATATGCAGGCCAACCAATACCAACAGTGCCGGCCATAGAACGTCTTTGTGAAGGAAGGCGAGCTGCTTGCCCAGATCGGGGTTTTTCTCTAACAGGCGTGGCAACGCGAAGAGACCAAAAAATTCAGTATCCCGGCCAAACAGCTGGCGCATGGCAATTCCGGATACTGGCATTGCCAACAAGACCAGGTATAGGGCGCCGTGTGTCAGTTTGGAAACGGCCTTCTGCCAAGTAGCTCCCTGAATTTCCGGGCGCTTGTGACGTGCACGCCAGTAAAGGCGAACAGCCAGCAGCATCAGTACAGCAACACCCAACGAGAAGTGCAGGCGTACAAACCAGCCGCGCATGGGGTCCTCCCGGTCGAAGAACTCATGTAGCTCTACAGCGCCCCACACGGCCAGCAGTAGAATCACAAATAACCAGTGCAAGCCCTTGCTGACTGAATTCCAGCCTTCGTTCGATGTTGACATAGGTAAATCTCCTGTAAAAACAATGCCCGAGAAGAGGCTTATCAATTGTGGCGAGTGTGTGCACCCGCTCCCGTTATGTCTCTGTGGTTAATTCGGCCTGTCGGTTTTTATCCCCAGTGGCAGCGCGAATGCCCTTCAAGTGGGAAAAACAGGTATCCCGCGCTGTTTGTAGGAAGTCAGCCAAGTAAGCCTGCTCCAGTATTTCCTCTCGCACCGCTGCGTAGAGGGTGCTCCAGAGGCCCTTTTCCCCCAAGCGCAATTGCGCAATAAATCCTTTTTGCAGGTATTCGTGTAGGGCCCAGTCGGGTAGGGCACAGACACCACGGCCACTGGCCACCAGTTGCACCATCATAACCGTCAATTCTGCCGTACGCACATCTGCGGGTTCAACACCTGCCGGGTCGAGGAAATGTTGGAATATATCCAGGCGCTCCCGCTCCACGGGATAGGTGATCTGTATTTCTCCGTCCAGGTCATTGGGGGTGACCCAGCGCCGCTTGCCATTTTGTAATAAGGGGTGGTTACGGCTGAGCGCCAGGCACATCTCGAAGCTGAACAGAGGGTAGTAGTGGATACCTTTCAGCTCTGAATCAGGGTTGGAGGTGACCACGAGATCCAGATCGCCGCGAACTAGTGCCGGTAGCGGTGCGAAGTGAAATCCACTACAGAGGTCCAGCTCTACTTCGGGCCAGTCGTCGCGGTAGGTATTTAGGGTTGGCATCAGCCACTGATAACAGCTGTGGCATTCAATGGCGATATTGAGACGGCCGGACTGTCCTGAAGCGAGCCGGGCCAGGTCGCGCTGTGCGACGGCCACCCGCGGCAGTATGTCGTCAGCGAGCTGTAACAGACGCAGTCCTGCGCTGGTAAAGCGTAGCGGGCGGGATTTGCGCACAAATAACGGCTGATCGTGGCGCTCCTCCATTTCCCGGAATAAATGGGATAGTGCCGACTGGGTTAGGTGTAGCCTCTCGGCGGCTCGGACCAGGCTGCCGGTCTCCCTTAGGGTGCAAAGGGCACGTAGTTGACGCAGCTCAATCATCTTTAAATTTATTCATGTTAACCGCAAAAAATATGAAATTGATTGAATAACACTGTGCCGACACAATCAAGTCTGAATTATCGCGGAGTGTGTGACGGGATCTGGAACCGGCGATTTACCGCGAACGACCGTATACACGGAGCGATGCTCCCTCACAGGAATGGACTTGGTAACAGAGACATGGCGCAGACACATATTCTTGGCTATCCCCGTATCGGGGCCAATCGTGAGTTAAAGAAGGCCCTGGAGGCATACTGGCGTGGGGAAATTTCCCAGCAGCAACTCTTGCAGGAGGGAGAGGAAATACGTCGTAGCAACTGGCAGGCACAGAGTGATGCCGGTCTGGATTGGGTGACAGTGGGAGATTTTGCCTGGTATGACCAGGTACTGAATCACTCGTTGATGTTTGGTGTGGTGGGCGATCGTTTTTCTGAAGGTGCCGCGGAGAACAAACTGGATCAGTACTTTCGTTTGGCGCGGGGGCGAGCTCCCTCTGGGCAGCCGGTTGCGGCCAGTGCCATGACCAAGTGGTTTGATACTAACTACCACTACCTGGTACCAGAGCTTACTGATCAACAGGCCTTCTCCCTGGATAGTGAATGGTTGTTGGATGAAGTGCGTGAAGCTCAGGTTCAGGGGCATAAAGTAAAGCCGGTAGTAATGGGTCCCTTAACCTACCTATGGTTGGGAAGAGGCGTTGATAGCGCTTTGGCCCTGTTGCCGAGTTTGTTGCCGTGTTACACACAGTTGTTTTCGCAGCTGGCTGATCTCGGTGTGGGGTGGGTTCAGCTCGATGAACCAATCCTGGGTTTGGACTTGCCAGAAGAATGGCGCTCCGCATTTATTGGTGCATACAAGGGGATTGGCGCGGATTCTGGCAGCCTGAATTTACTCCTGGCAACTTACTTTTCCCCACTGCGGGAAAATCTACAGCTGGCTTTCTCTCTGCCAGTGGATGGTGTGCATCTTGACTGTATACGAGCGCCAGAAGAATTAAATACCGCCCGCGATCTCCTTGGTGATAAGCAGGTACTTTCTGCGGGTGTGGTGAACGGACGTAACATCTGGCGTGCAGATCTGGATAAATGGCAGCGTGTCCTGAAGCCAATGGCGGAAAAGCTGGGTGACCGCTTGTGGATCTCAGCCAGTTGTTCGTTGCTACACAGCCCGGTAGACCTGGATACTGAAATCTCCCTGCCCGTGGAGCAAAAGCAAAAACTTGCCTACGCTCGCCAAAAACTGGATGAGCTGGTGCACCTGCAAAGTCTTCTAGATCAAGAGGTAAGTACGACCGTAACCGAGTTGAAGAGCGGTGATAAAAGCGGTTCAGTTGCCCAACAGCTACGGGATACATGGCGTGAACAGGGTTACCTGGAGCGTGTTCCCGTGCAGGCTGAGCGCTGGCAATTACCACTGCTGCCTACAACGACTATCGGTTCATTCCCACAGACTGATCTACTGCGCAAGGTTCGCCGCCAGTATCGCAATAGTGAAATCAGTGAAAAAGATTATCTGGAGCATTTGCGCGCGGAGATTGCTGAAGCGATCCGGCGGCAGGAAATTCTTGGCTTGGATGTTCTGGTTCACGGTGAAGCGGAGCGCAACGACATGGTTGAGTACTTTGGTGAACAGCTTGATGGATTTGTGCATACCGGCAATGGTTGGGTGCAGAGTTATGGTTCCCGCTGTGTAAAACCGCCGATTATTTTTGGGGATATTTCCCGGCCCCAGGCAATAACTGTGGAGTGGAGCAGCTACGCACAGAGCCTTACCAAAAAACCTGTAAAAGGCATGTTGACTGGCCCGGTAACAATTCTCAACTGGTCCTTCCCGCGAGAGGATATTCACCGCAGTGAGAGCTGCCTGCAAATTGCCAGGGCTTTGCGTGAGGAGGTTCTGGACCTGGAGTCGGCGGGTATCGGTATTATTCAAATAGATGAGCCGGCTCTGCGCGAAGGCGTGCCCTTGAGAGAATCAGAACATGCAGATTACTTCTCGTGGGCGGTGGGTTGTTTCCGCTATACCTGCAGTGAAGTGAAAGCGGAAACGCAAATCCATACTCATATGTGCTACAGCAATTTCAATGCAATTATGGATGCGATTGTTTCCCTTGATGCGGATGTGATTACTATTGAATCTGCGAGATCTGACCTGCGCCTGCTCAGCGCTTTTGCCGACAAGGCCGGTGGTTACCCCAATGAAATTGGACCTGGCATTTACGATATTCACTCTCCCAATGTGCCGGATAGGGGTGAGCTGGTGGAGCGGCTTAAGAAAATTGCACAGGTGGTGCCAGTTGAGAGACTTTGGGTAAATCCGGATTGCGGCCTTAAAACCCGTAACTGGGCTGAGGTGGGGTCATCCTTGCTGAATATGGTAGAGGCTGCGCGCACTGTGCGTACAGAACTGGCTTAGTCAATTTATAAGTAGAAAAACCGGCAATCATTTGGATTGCCGGTTTTTTCTTTTCTGTTTTTTCCGCTTATTGGGACTTGGCGGCTACTGTAGTAGTGTTATTTAATTCAAATGGCACTGAAGGGTGGAAAGGTTTAATACCCAAAGCTGTGTAAAGCTCATCCGGGCGATACATATTCTGCCCCTCGAGCACCAGTGCGGTGCGACGCAGCGCGGTAATATCCTCGAGAGGATTTCCCTCCAGTAAAACCAGGTCTGCATTTTTCCCCACCGCAATACTGCCAGTGTACTCGTCGGCCCCCATAACCTGCGCCGGTACCAGGGTGGCCGTGCGCAGCACATCAATATTGGGAATACCGGCTTTGGCATAGAGCTCCAGTTCACGTAACAGGGTAAATCCGGGGATGCCATCGGAGCCCGCGACCATAGTGACCTTGTGCTCGTGTAGCTTGAGCATCATGGCCAGCAGGGCTTCCGCTGAAAGGTCGTAGTCATCCCGGTGTTCCGGCTTCACATCCAGTTCGGCTCCAATAAAAGCGCGCTGGATATTCACTGGAAGGTGGTCGGTAATATCGGCAAATTCAGGATCTACTTTGCCCGGTTGGCGCAGTAACATCGAGCTGAATACGGTGGTGGTTGCGTCTACGACAGTGCCTTTCTTGGCTAGCTTATCCAGGAAAGCAGCCACTTCTTTGCTATCCAGATCCAGCTCGTGGGCGTGCTCCCCGATTTCTGTAAAGCGCAGTCTTTTACGGGTATCTATCTTGCCCATAAAATTCAGGAACAGCATATTGATATGCTGAATTTCATCAAAGCCCGCGTCCACTGCCTCTTCGGCGGTCATAAATGCAGGAATATGACCGGACAAACGCATACCATTTTCGTGGATATGCTTGGCTAAGGGAGCGATCCACTCGGGCTCCATTGAGCTGTAGGTTTTAATTTGCTGATAGCCGCGATCCGCGTACCATTCGACAATATCCTTGGCTTCTTCCAGGCTGTCTGCAGTCTTGCCCATACGCATGGCATTTTCGCTTTCCCGGTCCATAAAGCCCGCGCGGAATAGGTCGCCGCCAATGATTTGCTCTGACTCAAACATCCCTTCAATACGCATGATACTTTCATGGGTATTACCGATGTCGCGAACATTAACAATGCCAGCGGCCATATTCAGAACACCATCGGTAGGGGATAAGTGGGCGTGCATATCCCAGAGGCCGGGGATCAGCGTATGATTACGGGCATCAATGGTGGTTGCCCCGTTGGCTTTGATCGGTTTTTTACTGATTTTTGCGATCTTTCCATCTTTGATCAGAACATGGTGCTTTTTCTGTAGTTTGCCAGATTCAACATCAACCAGGTTGACGTTGCTGATCAGGATGGGTTGGATTGATGTGTGGGTATGTTTCTTGGCAATACCTTGCAGGTACTGGTCTGCGGCTGCGACTTGCCGGGTTTTCAGTTCTTCGAGGTGAGATTTATCCCAGCCTTTGCGCAGGATGGCGAACCATCCCCCCTCATCGGAGGCAAATAAATCCCCATTGTCATCATACCAGGCGAGATCTGGGGTAAAGCCCAGGCCACTTACGCCGTAAAGGTGGACCATTTTCTTTTTCTCGCCTTGTTGCAGGGTCACTTTATCAAGCTTATGGAGGCGTGCTTTTCCCTGCGGCAGTAAATCAATATTTTGATCTGCATCGGCAATCAGTGCTTTTACCAATTGCGTCTGTACGGCAAGGGTGCTGTTCTTGGGAATATAAAATTGAGCTTCGGAAGTTTTTGCACTGCCATGTTCATCGGAACCTTTCCAGCGAGCGACACCATTTTCCAGGGAAAATTCTTCGCTGACTGGAGCACCAAATGGGCTGATCCCTTCAATGGATAATTGCTCGGGCATTGCCGCCTCACCGATAGTGAAGCTCTCCTTGAGGTTTAGGCGACGGTTATTCCAGCCGAGCTTTAATTCACCAGATACCTTTGTTCCATCCTGGTGAATAACTTCAGAGCCCGCAATGCCCTCTTTATCGTAAAAAATATACTCGATTGATTTTGCATAAGCGCTATTGGCTGCGGCTAGAACTGTGGCTGCGATAAGCGTTGTCAGTGTTTTTTTTCTCATGAACTGTCCCTTTTCTTGTTGTAATACCGGTGATGGACTTTGGCTTCTTTTCGGTGAGGGGGCAAGCAGCTTAGGGGCGCAAGCGGCGAGAGGAAAAGCGGGAGCGGTAGGGCGTTCTTTAATGTTTTAACTTTCGGAGTAAGGTAAAGGTATTGCGAGAGCGCTTACCTGTAAGCACTCTCACAATATTGCTTTAGTCTATGAACTAAGGGTTGCGAGAAAGGTTTTCGTTGCCGGTTGCGTGTACGACAATATTGTCTTCAATACGCACGCCGCCATAGGGGCGGAAGCTGTCGACCTTATCCCAGTTAACCTCGGCAGCGAGGTCTGAGTCTTTCAGCTCTCCCAATAAGCTGTCGATAAAGTAGAGTCCCGGCTCGATGGTAAATACCTGGTTCTCCTCGATAGCTCGGCTGGTACGCAGGAAT
Source organism: Microbulbifer sp. NBRC 101763 (assembly GCF_040371615.1). NCBI lineage: Bacteria > Pseudomonadati > Pseudomonadota > Gammaproteobacteria > Cellvibrionales > Microbulbiferaceae > Microbulbifer > Microbulbifer sp. NBRC 101763. The sequence continues at coordinate 266,152 of NZ_BAABQV010000007.1, read as the reverse complement.
GGGTACTCGGCCGGTGGGGGTGTCGTGCCTCCATCGGGGCCGGTCTGGTGACCGCCGACATCGTGTACCTGGAGGCCGAGGAAGTGACCCAGGCCGTGTGGCAGGAAGGGGCGAGTTAAGCCGGATTCCACAGCACTCTCGGCAGAGGTTTTGATAATGCCAAATTGGGCCAACAGCTCCCCCACGCTTAAGTGACACTGGCGATGCAGTTCCGGGTAGGGCAGGCCAGGTTTGAGGCCGTCCACCAGCTGCAAGTGCTTTTCATCCATAGCTGTCACCAGCTCTGCGAACTCGTTATCGGCATAGGCGTAAGTGCGGGTGATATCGGAGCAGTAGCCATTGCAGTCGGCACCCGCATCGATCAGGAAGCTTTTCAATTGCGACTCAGGCAGGCGTTCGGTAGACAGGTGGGTGTAGTGCAGGATTGCGGCGTGTTCATTCAGGGCAACAATATTGCCGTAGGGCATACGGTTCTCGCCCTGGCCAGCAGCGCCCAGGTAGGTCTGGTTGATTTCAAATTCACTGGCGCCACTGCGGAAAGCCTGCTCGGCGGCCCGGTGGCCATTGACCGCAATACGGTTCGCCTCACGCAGGCAGGCGACCTCATAAGGCGTTTTATAAGCGCGAGCCCAGTGCAAGCGGTTGATCAGAAGCTCCGGATTTTCCTCCCCCAGTGACCAGCCTTGCAGCTTCTCGCTCTCGCCGATAAAAGCGGCATTCTCTGGGCTCAGGAACGCCTGGGCATCGGCCGGCTTGCTCAGTAGCTCGATATCGTAGAAATCGCTCCAGAAGGTCTGGGGTGCCGGCGGTACATAGTGCCAAAAGTCTACTGGACGGTAGAACAAAAGCTTTGGCTTTTGTCCGCGCTGATAGATAACCCAGCTGTGGGGATTGTCGGTAATGGGAACCAGTGCCTTAAAGTGGGGATTCACCTTAAACGGGTAGTAGTTATCGTCCAGGAACTGCACCCTGGGAGCGCCACTGAATACGTTGAGGATTTCAAACCCGCTCTGCTCGAGGATTTCATCGTAGCGGCGGCACAGGGTGGCCATATGATCGGCGTAAAGGTTTTTATCCATGTTCTCCCCAAAATGGATCGCTGAATCTATAAGACGGCATAGTGTATAGTCTGATGTCTGGATATTTGGCCTGAAATTCGACCATGGAAAAGAAGATACTGCTGACCGACTGCCCTGATGATAAGGGGCTGATCGCGAAGATTACCAACATTTGCTACAAGCACCAGCTCAATATCATCAAGAATGACGAGTTTGTAGACCGGGAACAGGGGCGCTTCTTTATGCGTACCGCCCTTGAAGGGATCTTCAATGATGCAACTTTCCTGGAAGATCTGGATATGGCCCTACCTCAAGGTGCTGAGCGGCGCCTGGTTTCGACAGAGCGTAAGAAACGCCTGGTGCTGATGGTTACCCGTGAGCCTCACTGCTTGGGGGATATACTGATGAAATGCTATTCAGGTGCTTTGGATGTGGAAATCACAGCAGTGATCGGTAACCACCCTGATCTGGCGAGCCTGGTACAAAAGTTTGATATTCCCTTCCATTGCGTGCCTGCGGAAGGGATGGATCGTGTGGCACATGAGCAACAGGTTGCTGCGTTGGTAGATGAGTACAACCCGGATTACCTGGTGCTGGCCAAATATATGCGTGTACTCACTTCTGATTTTGTAGCCCGCTATAGCGGTCGCATCATCAATATTCACCACTCCTTCCTACCTGCCTTTATTGGAGCAAAGCCCTACCAGCAGGCCTATGAACGTGGTGTGAAGATCATTGGAGCCACAGCGCACTTTGTTACTGATGACCTGGATGAAGGGCCGATTATTGAGCAGGATGTCATTCATGTAGACCATGCTTACTCCGCAGAATCTATGGCAGATGCCGGTAGAGATGTTGAAAAGCTAGTACTTTCCCGGGCCCTGCAATTGGTGTTGCAGGAGCGGGTATTTATCCATGGGAATAAAACCGTAGTGTTTAAATAAGAGATGAAAAAGGGGGCTGAGAGGCCTTTTAGCTGAAATGGTGTATAAATTCAGAGGACAGAATGGGAATGAATAGTACCCGGATTCACAAATTTCCACCCAGACAGAGAACAATAACAGGTCTACTATTTTTTTTGTTGCTTTCAGCTTGTTCTAACCATGGGCCTATTCCCGGGATGGTGGAGTCTTTTCAAACTGAGATAGCCCCCAATGGCGCCAAGCGTTTTACATTCAGCATAAATCGAGAGCGACGTGATATACCTGCGCCTGTTGTGGCGAATACCAGCCCTCAGCGGCGAACGCAAAATGAGTCAGTGAGAAAAGTGGGTTCGACTCGTCGAGTTGAAAGTTACTTTGATTGGGCCCTTGAACAAAAGATGTTGGAAACAGGTTTTTGTACGCAAGGGTATTTTGAGATTGAACGTACTATTTCAGAGTATGGTGGTGAAGTGCGTGGAGAGTGTAGAGAAGGAGCGTTTTAGTGCTTTTTCTGACTTTCGTTTTCCAGATTAGGTTTATTGTTTAAAGAGGGCTTTTTAGTCAGTAGTAAAGCTTGGGTTTCGGTTAGTACTAAAAATGTAGATAAGAATAATGAAGTACGAATCAATTTTAGAGCAAGTCTCTACTCAGCAGATCATTGCAGTATTTGACCTTATATCAGATATTATTTTTTGGGTAAAAGATGAATCCGGCTATGTGGTGCATTGTAACCGGGAGTTTATTGAGCATGTCGGATGCAGATCCTTGCATCAGGTAGTAGGCCGCTCAGATATGGACTTCTCCCCTTCTTATCTCGCTAAAAACTATATGCGTGATGATAAAAGGGTGATGGCAGGAGAGACTATTACAGATCGGCTGGAATTGAATATTGGTAAAACAGGCGAGTTAGTTTGGTTTACGACATCAAAACGCCCATTAAAGAGTGCCAGTGGAGAAATCATAGGAACCTATGGCGTAGCTCGAGATCTTAAAGAGACAGTTAAGACTCTCTCTAGAATGGATAAACTTAAAAGGCCAGTTGAATACATAAAAAATAACTATAGCCAGCCAATTGCAGTGGAGGATTTGGCAGAGGCCGCGAGTTTATCGGTGAGTGCATTAGAGCGGCGTTTCAAAAAATATCTGGATAAAACACCTATGCAATTTGTTCGGGAAGTCAGATTAGAGAACTCTCGCCGTATGTTAGTGGAAACGCAAAGCCCAATATCTGAAATTGCTTATCGGGTGGGATTTACGTCGCATAGTTACTTCAGTAGACACTTCAAAGGCATGTTTGGACAGCTTCCAGCAAATTATCGTGATGAAGTTCAGTCCAATATATAAAGATCAATTAAGCTGAGTATCCTCAGCGACTCTGGAGAGAGTATTGCGTTATCCTCTCCTGTTGAGTTGATAGCCGCCCATTTCATTCATTTCTGGAAATTCTATACCTAAGTTTGACATAGGTTTTTATTCCTAAAAACAAACAGTTAGCTGACTGTTTTTGGCTTTCTGTGACTGTTTATTTTTTTCTTAAAATCTAAGACGCCGATTTTGTTTCATTAGTGTCCCAGTATTGATTACCTCTTCATCAGGGTTTTTTTTTAGGGTTTTAGTGCTCAACAAATGAACTGTCTTTTTGGGGTTTAGGGTCCCCTGACAGTTTTGCGTCAGCCCTCCACTTGGGGGCTGGCACTTTTTGAATCTCGGATAAAAAGAATAGAAAGTTGGGACGCTATGAAATCAATCAATAAGAATAGTCTAAACAAGGTTAAAATTCGGAGTAAGGGGCTTAAGCGCAAGACTATAGCCTCCGCTATTGTTCTAATCATTAGTAACATGGCTAATGCAGAAGAATCCTCCGGTGAGGATAAGCCGATAGAGCACATCGAGGTAATTGGCATCCTTGAAAGTAACACCAGAAACTTGGAGATCAAACGAGATTCCAATGCCATTGTGGATGCGATAACCGCAGAAGATGTAGGCAAGTTTCCGGACAAAAATGTTGCAGATTCACTTCAACGTGTACCGGGAATAACAATTACCCGCAGTGGTGGTGAGGGTAGTAGGGTTAGTATTCGTGGCACCAGTGCTGAGTGGACCTTGACCCAGTTAAATGGAAATTACATTGCAACCTCCGATGGAGGAGCACCATCTCGTAGCTTTAATTACACTTTGTTGCCTTCCAACATGATCAGCAAGGTAGAAGTCTATAAAAGCCCGGAAGCTAGAATTGATGAAGGGGGAATTGGTGGAACAGTTATTCTGCACAGCCGTAAACCTCTGGAAATGGAGTCTGGAGAGGGCGTTATTACCACTGAAACCACTTATTCAGATACCAATGAGCAGTGGGAGCCGCAGTATAGTGCTTTTTACTCCTGGAAAAATGAGAGTGAAACCTTCGGTATTCTGGCTGGCTATACCAAACAGGACAGAACTGTAACCTCTATTGAAAACTACGCAAGCCATTGGCGATTCCACTCAGACACGGTTGAAGGTGCCGAACGCCCGGCAATTGTTGACCAGGAAACTGGCGAAGTTTACAACAATGTTTGGGCGCCCAGGGCTATGGGTATTGGTAATCATGAGCAGGATAGGGCCAGGGATGGTTATCAAATTACCACTCAATGGCGGCCAACTGAGCGCTTGGAATTTTCTCTGAACTATTTCGGTTCCCAGTTGGGATACGATACCCGTAGTCAGACCCTCACCTTAGCTGAATGGAATGATAACCATAACCCCTACTTTGGCGTTGAGCTGGAAGGGGACACCGTAGTTACCTATGGCAACGGTGATAACGGCCTGCTAAATGCGAATAACTGGGGAGATGCTGATGTCAATGGTGGTGTCGAGGTAGAGCGAGGTTTAATGTCTCCGCAATTGACCGGGCAGGATAGCTACGGTGAATCAGAATCTCATACCTTCGACCTCGAAATTCTTTATGAAGGTGACTCTTACACAGCAGCAGTAAATATTGGACGAAGCTCTGCAAAAGGTGGTGTCTCCGAAAGAATCATGGCAAATATGGATGCACGTTATGGTTCTGTAAATAGTTGGCTGTGGTCTATTGCCGATGGGGAACCTAGCTACGAAATCTCTACAGATCTCACCTCGGATCAAGAGGCCTATCCATACTATGACTGGTTTAGTTCTGACGCTACCCAAAATCGGGACAGAGAAGATTATTATCAGCTTGACCTGGGGTTTGACACCAATTGGGGAATAGTCAACAAAGTCTATGTCGGTACTAAATATCGGGATCATGAAGCAAAGTCCCTAAGAGATACTTTCTTGTGGGATGACGGTATCTCGGATAACGGTGGTTATCGTGGGTGGTTGTCGGGTACAGAATGGTTCCACAACCCGGATTTTCATCCAGATACTTCGATCTTACTTGGTAGCGACGTAATCGATAATAGCGCAGGCGATACCGGGGCTATTAACTATCTACCTTTTGATATAGATGCGCTTAAAGCCTACGTGAGTGATAATTTCACCCGGACTGTAGTTCCTGTGTTATCCGGTACCTATACCATCGAGGAAAAAATATTTTCTCTTTATGCCCAGGCGGACTTTGAGTGGGAGGCTTTCCGGGGTAACCTTGGTGTCCGCTATGTTAATACAGACCTAACTACCTCGACATACGATGACATTATTGGTCAAGAGACAGATATTACCAGTGCAAATAATAGAAGTGCTGATAGTGAAAACTTTCTGCCAAGTTTAAATATTGCCTGGGATCTAACTGATGAGCTGGTATTACGATTTGCTGCAGCAAAAACTATGTCTCGAGTCAGTTATGCTGACTTGGGGCAGGCTGAGTCATATGGCCCTCCTGTAAATATAAATTCACCGGATTCTTGGACCGGACGTGGGACCGGTACTTCCGCAAATACTGGACTAGAGGCGATGCTTTCCAATCAATTCGACCTGGGAATTGAATGGTATTACCTTGATGGTTCCGCACTTGGAGCAACATTATTTAGTAAGGATATTAGCAATCTTCCTATAACTACAACTGAAGTCGTATTGCGTGAGCACAGTTGCTGTAATGGTCCCATTGAAGTCGATATGACTACAAAAACAGGAGGTGCTGAGGCAACTTCTAGAGGTGTTGAACTATTTGCACAACATGCGTTTGAAAGTGGTTTTGGTGTAATGGCTAATTATACCTACACTGACACTAGTACTTCGGGAGTATTTGTTAATGGTGTAGAAACTGAAGCAGAAATTCCTGGAACGGCAAAGCATCAATACAACCTTTCCGGTTACTATGAAAACGATTTGTATAGTGTACGAGCATCTTACAATTGGAAGGATGACCGGGCTGGAGGGCTTCATCAGGGATATAATTTGTACGACAAAGCCTATGGGCAACTTGATCTTAATGCCAGCTATACCTTTAATGAAAACCTCAATTTCACGGCATCTATTATTAATTTAACAGAGGAAAAGACAGAGGGGTTCTGGAAACAGGAAAACAGGATGACTTATTATAATTACTCTGGTCGCCGATTATATATTGGTGCAAACTATAAATTCTAACACCTCGTTGATCGTAGTATTGGGTGTAGAGCATACGCTCTACACCATTTTTTTAACTTGAGATGTTAGGCTATAAAATTTACAGAACTACATAATAAAAAATGAGAAAAGATATGAAGCAACCAACACGTAGAGCAATGCAAGCTGTTTGCGCCACCTTCCTATTTCAGGCTGGTGCATACGCAGATATTGAAGTGGTCAATTCGGATGTCTGTCCCTCGGACACTACAACAGTAAGCTATTCTGAAGCGCTTAATTATCCTGATGAATTTTGTGGTCTTCTCAATAGTGGTGATTTAGTCGGCCTATCAGGTGGGGCTTCAATCGAACATCTGGGGACCAATTGCCAATTGACGGGTAATGACAGTCGCCAAATAGCGAAGACATTATGTAAGTCTGAACCTTCAGCACCACATGTTGTGAGTGGAAGCAGTTGTTCATCCGATGCAGACCCGGTTACCTATCTTGAGGCACAAATTTATAAAGATGAGCTGTGTTCGGTTCTGGGGGACTGGGAAATTGCAAACCTTGCCGATAATGCCTCCATGGATGGCAGTGGATATGGGTGTGGTTCACGCAAGAATGAAATACGTGAGCTGGGCTCAACACTGTGTAAATCTGATACTCCTCAGGAAAGTGGATCTGCTCCGAAAGTTGCCTACATAGAGGTTAACAGTAATAACCTGGGCAATGCGGGCTGCTTTACAGAGAGCGATGGTAGTCAGTTGTTCGATATAGCTGTTATCTTCGCGGCAAATATTAATTACGATGGCCAGAAAGCTGTTTTGCATTTCAATAATCAAGTGTCAGACCTGCTCAATAACAATTTGAGTACAGTGCAAGATTTACAAAACAAGGGTACGAAGGTGGTACTCAGCGTTCTCGGAAATCACCAAAATGCAGGTTGGTCCTGTTTTGCCGATGAGCAGTCCGCTGATGACTTCGCGCAGCAGCTCAAAGATGCCGTGGATCAATATGGGTTGGATGGTATTGATATTGATGATGAGTACTCGCAGTGCAGCCAAACCTATTCTGACTCCTTGGTAAAAGTGACTAGTGCATTACGAGAGAAGATGCCTAACAAAATTATTTCTAAAGCACTTTGGAGTGATACCGATGCTTTTCAGGCTGAATGGAATGGGAAGAAACTGGGCGACCAATTAACTTATGGTTGGGAGATGAGCTATTGGTTGGGCTCAAGCTGTACTTCACGAATTCAGAATTACTTAAATTTGGGGGTCGATAGATCCAAGTTGGGTGTTGGCGCTTCTACTGTGTTGAATACTGCTTCTGCAGCGAGCGCTTTAGCATCGTGTAATGAGAATAATAATCTTGGTGGCGGCACTATGATTTTTAATGTGACTAAAGATTCTAGCAGCTACCTTTCTACAGTATGGCCAGGTACTTCAGAGATCCCTAATTGCCTTAAGTGATTATATAAACCCTGGCTGAGAGCCCCGTGGGAATTGGCATTAGTCGATGAAGCGGGGTAGGTCTTAAAAAAAATGAAGATTGAAAAGTAGTTCAAGGGAGTGAAAAAGGTGTACTCAATTATTGACTCTGGTATTTATTCTAAAATTACTATGTTGGGTCAATTTTCATTTCTTTGAGTCAAGCGGGGGTAGCCTGATATCTTTTTACGTTGGTAACAGCAGTGCTTCCCCTACTCAGTACTTAGAAACAACTTTACGAAGCCATTACTACCTTGCCTCCCTCACAGATGGCCCCATTGTTTGGCCGATCATACCAAAACTTAATTGGTATTCGAGCAGCATGAGCAGCTAGAACTACACTTTGAATTTGTTTAATGGACTCGTGAGTTACGCCTTGGGAGTTCCCTACTTCAATATAAATACGTTTGCCACTTCCATCTGTACATGCGGAATTAAAAGCTTGCGGAAAATTAATTTCCAGCCTCCCATCGGGTAGAACACCAACAGTTTCTGGAATCTGGTAGCTGGGCATAGCTACGCTTGCTAATGATGGACTTGATATAGCCAGGAAGGATAGACCGATCACAGTTTTCTTCACTTCGACTCCTTTTCGTGTAGCTTTATAGGTTAGTAATTTTTGATTGTGCTTAATGATATAGAAAAGCGGGCATATAGCCCGCTTTTAAATCCACCTGTGAGAGTGTTGGATTTTACTCGGCGTAGCTCTCGATCGGAGGGCAGGAGCAGATCAGGTTGCGGTCGCCGTATACGTTGTCGATACGGTTGGCAGCCGGCCACACCTTGTGTTCTTTTAACCACGCTGCCGGGCGCGCAGCGATATCGCGGGAGTAGCTGTGGGTCCACTCTTCGCTCATCACGTCCTCAAGGGTGTGAGGGGCGTTGTGCAGCGGGTTGTCCTCAGAAGAATATTTACCGCTGGTGACATCTTCCACTTCCTGGCGAATTGTTGCCATCGCTTCGATAAAGCGATCCAGCTCACCCTTGGATTCGCTTTCGGTAGGCTCGATCATCAGGGTGCCGGCTACCGGGAAGGACATGGTGGGGGAGTGGAAGCCAAAGTCCATCAGACGCTTGGCGATATCCTCTTCAGTGATACCGCTGGCTTCCTTAAGTGGGCGCAGGTCAACCAGGCACTCGTGGGCAACAAAGCCATTGGTGCCGGTGTAGAGCAGGGAGTAGTGCTCACCCAGCTTCTTGGCTACGTAGTTGGCGTTCAGGATCGCCATCTCGGTAGCCTGCTTCATACCCTGCTTACCCATCATGCGGATATACATCCAGCTGATTGGCAGGATACTGGCGGAGCCCCAGGGAGCGGCGGAGATGGTGCCGTTATCCAGGTTGGTTTCCGGTACTTCAGTCACCGGGTGGGCCGCCAGGTAGGGCTTCAGGTGTTCGCCAACAGCGATCGGGCCCATGCCGGGGCCGCCACCACCGTGAGGGATACAGAAAGTTTTGTGCAGGTTCAGGTGGGATACGTCACCACCGAACTGGCCCGGCGCGGCGACGCCGATCAGGGCGTTCATGTTGGCGCCATCAATATAAACCTGGCCGCCAGCCTGGTGTACCAGGTCGCAAACTTCGCGGATACCTTCCTCAAATACCCCGTGGGTGGATGGGTAGGTGACCATCAGTGCGGCAACGCGGTCGCCGTGCTCTTCGATTTTGGCTTTCAGGTCTTCGATATCCACATTGCCTTTATCATCACAGGCAACCACTACCACTTTCATGCTCACCATCATGGCGGAAGCCGGGTTGGTGCCGTGGGCAGAGGCGGGAATCAGACAGATGTCGCGCTGGGTTTCGCCCTTCGCTTCGAAGTACTTTTTGATAGCAACCAGGCCTGCGTATTCACCCTGGGAACCGGCGTTGGGCTGCAGGCTCACCGCATCGTAACCGGTGCAGGCGGACAGCATCTGCTGGAGCTGGCGGAACATTTCCGCGTAGCCTTCCGCTTGATCTACGGGTGCGAAGGGGTGCAGCTTGCCGAACTCGGGCCAGGTGACTGGGATCATCTCCGCAGTGGCGTTCAGCTTCATGGTGCAGGAGCCCAGGGGAATCATGGAGTGATTCAGGGCGATATCCTTGGCTTCCAGAGACTTGAGATAGCGCAGCATTTCGGTCTCGGAGTGGTAGGTGTTGAACACCGGGTGGGTCAGGAATTCAGTATCGCGCACCAGGGAGGCGGGTACACCCAGGGAGCCCTTGCTGGCAATTTCGCTGTCCAGAGTATGCAGATCGATGCTGTGTTCGGTGCCGATAAAGGCATTGATCAGGTCGGACACATCCTGCAGGGTGGCGGTCTCACTCAGACTCACACCCAGGGCGTCTTCACCAATTTTACGCAGGTTGATCTCAGCGGCCAGGGCGCGCTGGTAAATCTCTTCCTGCTTGGCGCCAACGGTGACATTCAGGGTATCGAACCAACTGTCGTGGGCCAGATTGAAGCCTTCCTGCTGTAGGGCGGAAGCGAGAATATCTGCCAGGCGCTGGATGCGGGCAGCGATGGTTTTCAGGCCTTCAGGGCCGTGGTAAATCGCATAGAAAGAGCTCATTACCGCCAACAGCACCTGGGAAGTACAGATGTTGGAGTTGGCTTTCTCGCGGCGAATATGCTGTTCGCGGGTTTGCATGGCCATGCGCAGGGCACGCTTGCCTTTGCTGTCGACGGAAACGCCGATAATACGACCCGGTGCGGAGCGCTTGTAAGCTTCGCGGAAGGCGAAGAAACCAGCGTGGGGACCACCGTAGCCCATGGGGATGCCGAAGCGTTGATTACAGCCAACAACTACGTCTGCACCCATATCACCCGGCGCTCTCAGGGCTACCAGGCTCATCAGATCTGCGGCCACGGTTACCAGGGCGCTGGCTTCGTGCACCTTGGTGATGATATCGGTCAGGTCGCGCACGCGACCGGTGCTGCCGGGGTATTGCAGCAGGGCGCCGAACAGCTCGGCGGGGATATCTTTCTCCACATCGCCTACAACGACCTCGAAGCCGAAGTGCTCGGCGCGGGTTTTAACGACGGCGATGGTCTGCGGGTGGCAGTCCTGGTCCACAAAGTAGACGTTGGATTTGTTGCGTTTGACCTGGCGCTTACACATGGCCATGGCTTCAGCTGCTGCGGTACCTTCATCCAGCATGGAGGCGTTTGCCAGTTCCATACCGGTGAGGTCCATAATCATCTGCTGGAAGTTCAGCAGGCCTTCCAGGCGGCCCTGGGCAATTTCCGGCTGGTAAGGGGTATAGGCGGTGTACCAACCCGGGTTCTCCAGCACATTGCGCAGGATCACATTGGGGGTAATGGTGTCGTGGTAACCCATACCTATAAAGGTACGGTAGATCTTGTTGCGCGCCGCAATATCTTTTAGCTCTGCGAGGGCCTCCACTTCATTGATCGCATCGGCCAGATCCAGCTCATCGGTCTTGCGAATGGCTTCGGGCACGGTTTTCTCGATCAGCTCTTCGAGGCTGGCAACTCCGAGGGTTTCCAGCATGGCCTCTACCTGTTTGGCATCGGGGCCAATATGGCGATGGATAAAGGCGTCGTGTTGTTCCAACTGCTGCAGCGATGGTTGGGTCATAAACTTCGTTCCTGTAGTCGCAGGGAGTCGTCGCGGTGCGCTCGCGGTTAAAAATAGCACCTGGCCTCGGTACCGCTTTTCCTGTGGAAAGCCTCGGGCCTCCGCATTGCGGATAGGCGAGGGTAACGCTTGGGAGAATCGGTTTGCTGGCAGCCCCAGTGTTGCAATACGGAACCAGAGGGGAAGCCGGGCCATAGCGGCAGGCGCGCATCTTAGCAATCGGCGCGAGTAGGGGCAATCTGCGGGTTTTGGGCGGGGAAACTGCTAAATTTTGGCACAAAAAGTGGGTTAAATCCTGTGAAATGGGGGCTGGGGAGATTTTGTTCTACATATGGCTGAGCAGATTTGAAGTCTGCCTATTTCACTATTAGGCCGCTCAATGCTAATGGAATGCTGAATGCCGTGCTTCTTCCCTACGTTTTTTCTTTTTTTCTCAATAAGCACACCATCTCAGCTCCTTCTACAGATTAGCCAACACCTTATTGAGAGCGACGTATCAGCCACCAAGAATTGCGATATGGGTGTAGTCAAAGCGACCATGGATGCCGCTTATGGAATGAGGCTTATATTAGATGTCGTTTAGCCCGGGTGCTGAATCTTTAAATCCACGAATGACCGGTTATCTGGGGTGAGATAGAGGAATGTTCAAAATAGAAAGAAGTTTTGACGATATAACCACCCTAAGGAATTCAATCGCTTTCCTGCAAGTAGGTAATCCCCCCGAAGGGGGATGAGACTGGACGCTAACCTTGCTCTATCATTCGCCTGTCTTTGGCTATTACTTTGGGGTTAAATTCCGGGCTCAAAAATATACAACTGCCACACAGCCCCATGGCTGCTAGCAATAACCAGGTATTGTTCAATCCCATTACGGCTGCGCCAAAACCACAAACCAGTGAACCAATAACACCGCCAAAGCGAGTTGTTAATGAAAAGATGGAATCAACAGTTGACCTGACTTCGTCCTCCACTGCTTCATGTTGTAACTGGGCAGAGGCAGAAAGCCCCAGACCGATACTAAAATTAAACAATAAGAATAAACTTACAAACAGTAACAAATCTCCAGACAGCGCCAGTAACATCACTAAAGATAATTTTATCAGACTGGCTATCAAAAGTACTTTCCCCAATTGATGGTTCAAAAATTGAGTCATCCAGGTAGTAATTCTCGCTGACAGACTGCCTAATAGCATGATCAATGCCATTAATAATCCGTACAGCCAGCCCACGGACATATCGCCTGATAAGGCCTCTAAGCGTACCGGCCAATATTTTTCGATAGCACTGGCTATTGGAGTCAGTAATATAACAGTCAACAACAAGCGCCATAGTGATGGCGAGTAACAGGCTTTAATACCTAAACTGAGCTGGCTGGGTATTTGACTGATATTTGAAAGTCGAAAACGATCAAATACACGATTCTCCCTGATCTTTGTCTTGGTGAAGGCGAACAAGAGTAAACTACTTAGCAACGCCAAAAATATAAGTCCCCGATATAGATCCAGATCATGATGTCCGAAATATTCCCCACTTCCTACGACCAAGGCGCAGCATAGTGCACCTAGGGCTCCGATGAGTCCGGCACGAGTCGCGATACGCGCAAAACCCTCCTGTAGGCTCATTGTACCTTCAGCTTGGTTAAAGCATTCTACAAACCAGGCATTTAAAGATCCTGAAAATAATGCCTGGCTAGCTCCCCATAAAAACATCGCCACCAAGGCTCCATAGAAACTTTGCCAAACCAATAGCACCACGTAACAAGTCATAGCCATTGTCAAAGAGACTAAGTATACCTTTTTCCGACCGATCTGATCCGCCAAGCTACCAGTAGGTAATTCAAAAAGCATCACTGACAACCCCATGACTGCCAGTATCATCCCCAGCTGCGGCATAGACATACCCATAGCTAAAAACAAAGGCGTTAATATAGGCAATATTAAATAGGTGGAGAAAAAACCCCATCCCATTTGAAATCCGTATAAACGGATTAATTCTATTCGCTTCATAAACCCATCCTAAGGAGCCCCTGAAAAACTCTGTAATACCCCTGAAAGCCCCGGCGGATATCAGTTGTAGGGCAATCATACTTAATGAAACATATTCAAGTATTAGAGAGATGTTGGAAATAATTTAGAGATTGACTGAATTTAAACATAATTTTAAGGCTATACCAGAATCATAATTTCCTGTTTAGGGGAATTCGTACTCTGTAAAAGACGAATCCCCCCCCTGGAAAAATCAGGTTTACATTTCTGTAGTTTGAGCTTCTGGTGCTAGATACGTTTGTTGTCCAGCAGATAATTTACGGTTAATTGCCATGGCTATAGTATTCAGAGTCTCATCTTCGATCATGACCCGCTCGTGTTTGGCTTTAATAGAAATATAATCGCAATTTAATAACAGATCTTCGAACCCATTTTTGGGTGTTGAGAAGCCCTTTTTAAATACGCCTTGAATGTCAATATAGTCATTGATCAAAGCAAGGGTTTGTGTCGGGGTTGCTTCATCAGAGACACTGCTACCTTCAAAGAAAATCGCAGGTCCGCCATAGGGTTGGAGTGATTTAACATATTCGGCATAAAATAGAAATGTATCAACCATTTCCGCTTCAAAACGGCCACATTCGAGTAATCTGGAATCTTGTTTTATAGTATCAATCATAGTTTGTTCTATGGTGATTACTACAGGATCAATTAAAAACAACATTTCAACTTGCTCCCCTAAAGCTTCCAGCTTTTGAGCAATACCGAGAGAAACCATGGCTCCTTCGCAGTAGCCCCCCAGAAAATATGGTCCACCCGGCTGCTTTTTACGTATCACGGCTAAATAGTAATCAATCAAATGGTTCAATCTAATTTGTCGGCCGCTGTACACCTGTATGTTTTCCAATAATTGGACCGGACGATCGATATCAAGCTTTTCCACCAGTGGGATAAAAGTTTCTGGCCCTGCTGCCGCAGGAATCAAAAATAAACCAGTTTTATTACTATCACCATTGAAAGTCATAAATTTTCCAAACTCATTATAATCTTTCAAAAAGTCAACAATTTCATTTTCTGTGCAGGATGAAAAGTTAGGTATAGATTGTGATTTTATCTTTTCTGCCAAGCCCCTAATGGTTGGTTGTTCATTAAGTAATTTAGGCGAAACCCGGATATTACTGCGACTACAGTGATGATAAACTTTAAGTAGCAATATTGAGTCTCCGCCTAAATCAAAGAAATTGTCAAGTACACCTATGGTCTTTACACCTAATAGCTTCTCCCAAATTAAGCACAACTCGCGCTCTAATTCATTTTCTGGTTCAATATATTCTGCTACGGTGGTAAAATTGGGAATTGGCAGTGCGTTTCGATTTAGTTTTCCGCTAATTGTCAACGGCAAAACGTCAAGCAAAGTAAAGGTTGTTGGTATCATATAGGCAGGTAAGTGAACGGAAACAAAAGCTTTTAACTCATCAATAGTTGATTCTTGTTTTTCACTTAGAACCACATAAGCAGCAAGGTACTTATTCTCTTCTTGGCACCTGTCTATTACTACCACCTGCTGCACCCTGGGATGTTGTGCAAGAACAGCTTCAATTTCGCCTAATTCAATGCGATAACCTCGGATCTTCACTTGAGAATCATTTCGCCCCAAATACTCCAGCTCGCCATTAGGTAACCAACGGACTAAATCACCAGTTTTATAAAGTCGAGTATTAACCTCGTCCTCTGGTGAAATAAATGGATTTTTAATAAATTTTTCAGCTGTGAGCTCCGCCCTATTGAGGTACTCCCTGGCCAATCCTTCTCCCCCTATATGTAATTCACCCGGGGCACCGATAGGTAAAGGTTTTAATCTACTATTGAGAACATATGCCTTCATATGTTTTAGGGGCCGCCCAATGTTGGAACGGCTGGTATCTTCATCGACTGTCAGCTCTTTGTATGTTGCAGTCACGGTTGTCTCTGTGAGGCCATACATATTTACCAGCCTAATTGACTTACTACCATTGGTATCCCACCACTCTTTAAGTTGTTCAATATTTAATTTCTCCCCACCCAAAATCACCAAGCGAAGTAATTCAAGAGGTTCACCAGTGAACCTCAATGTATCAACCAGGGCATAAAATGCAGCCGGCGTTTGGTTTAACACCGTCACTTGCTCTTGCTGACACAGGCGGACGAATCCGGGAAGGTCCGTCTTGATTTCGGTTGTTGGTACTACCAGCTTTCCGCCTGTGGTCAGGGCTCCCCAAAGTTCCCAAACACTGAAGTCAAAGGTATAGGAGTGATATAAGACCCAGGTATCGTTATCATCGAAGCTCAAATCTGCCCGGGTGCTTTCTAACAGCCGCATCACATTTTCATGAGTTTGTAGCACTCCCTTAGGTTTGCCTGTCGTACCTGAGGTATAAATTACGTAAGCCAAATCTTGAGGCTCAATATCGCTGACAGGTATGAGGCTGACGTCATCAGCTAAGGGTACAGAGGCATCTGCAAATACTAATACGGGTGTTAGCTCAAGTTCGCCAGAGAGTGCCGTAAAGGTACCAGTGTATTTATTGTCGGTGATGACTATGGGTACTTCAGTATCCTGGAGGATATACAAGGTTCTGCTTGATGGGTAATTGGGAGAGATGGGTACGTATGCGCAACCCGTTTTAAGAATTGCAATAATACTAATCACCATTTCCATGCTATGATCGAGGAAAATACCGATCAGCGTGCCGGATTTAAGGTGCTCTCCATATGCTGATTGATAATCAGCCTGGAGCTTTAAAGCGAGTTGGTTAGCTCTATTATTTAATTGGTCATAACTTAACGTTTGCTGCTTAAAAGTTAACGCGGGTTTATCGGCAAATGACCTAGCCTGGATTTCAAACAATTGGTGAAGACATAAATTTTGTGGGGAGCATGGTGTGGTTTTGACCCAGTCAACCAACAAGGTTTTCCTCTCCTGTTCACAAATCAAGTCCATATCGGCAATAGGTTGCTGTACATCAGCAACTATCTCCGCTAGTATCCTTTGATATAAAGTGGAGAATCTAGTAATTGTCTGCAGGTCAAATAAACTAGTAGAAAAATTAATAAAACCGTCAAGTTCAACCTGCCCGTCATTAATATGTAAACTTAAATCAAATTTAGCAGGGGAATACTCTTGATTATACTGCGTGCCCTCTTGTGATTCGTCATCTGAAAGTCCTTGGTTAAGCTCGCTTAAGGACTGCTGAGTAAATGGAAGGTTTTTATCTTCTTCGCGGATCTTCGACGAGGTATTCTCTAGGCTGAATACGACCTGAAACAGAGGATGACGGGAAGGGTCCCGTTCCACATTAAGCAGTTTAACTAAGCGTTCAAAAGGTAGCTCCTGGTGAACTTTGGCTCCTAGAACAAGCTGATGAACTTTATCTATCCATTGTGCAATTGTGAAGCTCTCATCTATTTCTCCCCTTAACGCTAATAAGTTAACAAAAAAACCTATCACGCCCTGAGTTTGTGCATGGTGACGATTTTCTGACGGTGTGCCGATAACTAAGTCTTTCTGGCCGCTTAAAGTCGAAAGTAATAGATAAAAACCGCTAAGCATTAGACTATACAGTGTTGTCTTCTGTTCTCGGGCTAACAATCTTAATTGGTGTGAAAGCTTTGCATCCAAAGAAAATTTCAAAATCTGCCCACGGTAATCGAGTTGGGGCGGACGTGGTCTATCTGTGAATAAATGAAGTGAGCTGTAACCATTCAGTTGCTCAAGCCAGTAATTCTCTAGATTTCGTAATTCTTCTCCTTGTAAAAATGCTCTTTGCCATACGGCATAATCGCTGTACCGAATGTCTATCTGTGCGAGCTGTGGCTCCTGCCCAAGACGGTAAGAAGAATAGGCATGAGATAATTCGGTAAAAAAAATCTGTGCTGACCAGCCGTCAAATGCAATATGGTGCCAGACAAAAAGTACAAAAGCTCCTTGGGGAGAATCAAGTCGAATAACCCTAAACGGTCTTCCTTTGGCCAGGTCAAAGTCCTGCTCTATGGCTTCTTGCAGCCCATTTAACAGAGCAGCATTGTCTTTTTTTGATATACAGCGAATAGTTAAGGGGATATCAAGGACCTGCTGGTAAGCATCACCATTTTCATGAAGGCGATAAATGGTGTTGAGTATGGGATGGCGCCTAACCATATACTGAATGGCATCTACTAATGCCGGGTAGTTAATATCATCGGATAGTCGAATCAGGTGCGGGATATGATAGGCATTACTTCCTTGCTGCCACTGATGAATAAATAATAACCTTTCCTGGGCAAAACTAAGTTCAGACTTCTCTTCGGGTGTGGAAAATATTATCCTATTGATAAAGTCGCCTTTACTGTATATGTGATTAAATTTCAATAGGCGAGTTAATGACGACTTTTGCTCTTTGATTAACTCTAATAGATCGCTGTTCGATAAATCTTTTTTGCTGTTGAGGCGCAGTTGTTCTCCATCCAGCCAAATTGCGACTTGATTGGTTTTTATTTTGCTGATTAATTGATTCATTTTATTATCCCTATAGGACCATCTCAAATTCTTGAGTTTCGTCCTGGTTTGATGCTGCGTCTTGCTGTAACGAAGTACTTAATTTTTCAATTGTTTGATTTGCAAATAACATTGCTAGTGGGATGTCTATACCAATTATCTGACGACTTTTGGCCCCAAGACTGATGGCTTTGATTGAATCTCCCCCGATACTAAAGTAGTTATCGCGGATACCAACCTGGTCCAATCCCAAGACTTGTTGCCAAACCTCGCATAATTGGCGTTCAAGTTGCGTACGTGGTGCCAGATAATCAGTCTGGGAAACAAGTTTGGGAGTTGGCAAGGATTTTTTATCCAGTTTACCGCTTAAATTGACAGGTACTTTATCAATCCAGTTAAAGCTTGTCGGAATCATATAGTCGGGCAATACCGATGTTAATGTAGCTTTTAATAGATCAAGATCTTTGGATTCCCCGGAATCTGGTACTAAATAGGCTGCCAAGTATTTTTGATTTTGATATTCATGATCCGTTACAACCGCTTGCTTAACTCCTTCCAGGTCATTTAAAGCCGCTTCGACTTCACCTAACTCAATACGGAAACCTCTAATTTTCACTTGTAAGTCATTGCGACCGATATAATCCAGCTCACCGCTGGGTAACCATCTGACCAGATCGCCAGTTTTGTAAAGTCTGGTATAACCTCTGGCTTTATCTTCCTTGCTGGCAAAGGGGTTTTTTATAAAACGCTCTGCTGTCAGTTGAGGTTGGTTCAAATAGCCCCGGGCAAGGCCGGCTCCGCCTATGTGCAACTCACCAACGGCCCCTATTCCTAATAACTGACCTGATTTATCGAGGACATAGCTTTTGTTATTGGCGATGGCCCTGCCTATGGGGATCCGGTTGTCTTCTGATTGAGGTGGACAATGATATTGATGGCTACTGATAGTCGCTTCTGTAGGTCCGTAGACATTAATGAGTTTATCTCCCAAATCACTGGCCAGCTTGGTTGAGGTCACTTCGCCACCCGAGATGACTCGCTTCAAGCCATGCTTTTCCCCAAGCTCCAATGCCAGTAGGAGACTGGATGGTGCATCCAGGTGAGTAATGGACTCTTGCTCAATCAACTGCTCAAGATGACTAAAAGACTGGATATCGGCTTGACTGGTAATTACTAGCCGCGAACTACTAAGCAGTGCGATAAATATTTGCTCTATTGAGGCATCAAAAGTGTAGTTAGCCAGTAATAACAGAGACTCATCAGAAGAAATCTCATACGCTTGTATATTATGCTGCATCAAATTTACGCAACTACGATGCTCAATCATCACACCTTTAGGCATGCCAGTGGTACCGGATGTATAAATCACATAAGCCAGGTCGGATGGTGATGTCAGCGCAGGTAAATTTTCTCCACTTATTGCTTCATTCAGAAGTAACTCTTGGGTTACACAGAATATGAATTCTTGACGTTCAAGACCGATGATTTTTCGGAGTTTATCCTCAATACTCTCTCCTGTCAGGATCATCGGGCATTGACTGTCAGATATGATATAACGTAGGCGCTGCTCGGGGTAATCTGGAGAAAGCGGCAAATAAGCTCCACCGGATTTTAGTACTGCTAAAATAGCAATGACCATATCGATACCGCGTTCGAAATATAGTGAAATAAGGGTATCTGGAATTATCGATTGCCCGTAGGCTGATTGATATTGTTTTGATAGGATGCGGGCCAGGCGGTTGGCCCTTTCATTAAGTTGACGATAAGTAATCCGCTGCTGTTCAAAGATCAGTGAAATGTTATTTGGCGTTTGCAGGGCTTGCTGTTCAAATAAACCATGTAAGGTTTGTCCCTCAGGGAAGTCAATTCTAGTATTATTCCACTGACCCAGGATTAGTTGACGTTCAGTTTCACTAACTCGGTCAATCTGATCTATACATAACTTCGGTGTTGCCAACAAGCTTGTGAGTAGGTGTTGATACAGGTTGGCAATGCGAATGATGGTATTTTCATCAAAAAGGCTGATCGCATAATTAAAAGTTGCAGTAATTTCCTCACTACCATCATTTAAAAATAGACTTAAATCGAAAATTGCCGGTGAATAAAGAGAAGTTTCTCCATCAAGTTCAGAGGGTAAAAAAGGAAAATTTTCATTAACATTTTCTTTCTGAACAAAGCTCTGTACGCCGAACATGACTTGGAAAAGTGGGTGGCGCGAGGTATCACGTTCAACATCAAGTGCCTCGAGCAGGCGTTCAAAAGGCAGTTCCTGATGCACTTTAGCCTGAGTAACGGTCTGATGCACCTGGGCTATCAAATCCCTTACAGTCATTTTAGTATCAAGAATAGTTCTCAATACTAGAGTGTTCACGAAAAATCCAATCAAGTCTTGAGTTTGGGCATGGTGACGATTATCTGAGGGTGTGCCTACAAGAATATCTTCCTGCCCGGATAAGGTTGCGAGGCAAAGATAAAACCCAGTTAGTAATAGGGTATATAAGGTAGTACCTTCAGCTCTTGCAAAAGCGCGTAACTGCGCTGACATATTTCTGTCTAGGATAAAGTGATAGTGCTTACCTCTTTGATCAGCCTTTGGCGGCCGTGGATGATCTAGTGGCAGTGCCAAGGGTTCATAACCGGACAACGTTTTTTGCCAGTAATTCAGCAGATTTTCCAGTGTCTCACCTTTGAGATGGGCTCGTTGCCAAACAGCATAATCATGATATTGAATTTCCAGCGACGGTAATGATGCTTGCTGCCCCTCACAAATAGCATGATAGATTTGTGAAAATTCTTTAATGAAAATGCCAGTAGACCAGCCATCAAAAGCAATATGATGCCAAAGAATCAACAAGTATCGTTGTTTTCCTAACTGGTACATATGTAAGCGGACGGCACCCTCATGGTTTAGATCAAAAGGGTGATTATTTTCCCTTAGCAGGGCAGTCTTCAATTGAGCTTCATCATTAAGCTGGTGCTTGTTTATTTTTATCTCCCTGGGCTGAACTTCTTGTAGGCTGACACCATGTTTGTCAGTGTAATAGATACTGTTGAGTACAGTATGACGTCGTACTACCTCACATATTGCCCGTTCAATATTATTCAGCGATGCCTGCGGCTTGAGCCTGACTAAGTAGGGAATATGATATGTACTTGCCCCGGAGTCGAATTTCTCGATAAAGAATAAACGTTCCTGTGAAAAAGACAGGGGATAAGGGCCGACTTTTACCGAAGGAATTCTTAGTAGAGGCTTCTCCTCAAGCCCTTTGGAGAGGGCAGCAATATTTTTTTTCTCAAACAGAGTTGCTAGGGGAAGTTCAATACCTAATTCCCTGCGAATGGTAGCTATGAGTTGCACCGCATTGATCGAATGTCCACCGATTCGAAAAAAGTCATCCGCAATACCTACACGATCAAGTCCCAATATCTGCTGCCAGATCAGGCAGAGATTTTGTTCAAGATTGGTGCGGGGAGGGAGATAGTTATCATTTATAATCAATTGTGGATTTGGTAACGCACGATAATCCAGTTTTCCATTAGGGGTTAATGGCAACTTTTCTAGAAAAATATAGCTTTCAGGGACCATGTATCCCGGTAAATTAGTGAATAGAGTTTGCTTTATGGTTTCCGGTGAAGTTTTCTCTCTTGACTTAAGTACTATATAAGCAACTAATATTGTATTTTCTTCATGGTGAAAAGTAGTCACTAGTGCCTGTTTTACTTCGTCAATTTCATGTAGGGCTGACTCGATTTCCCCTAATTCGATCCGGTAGCCCCGTATCTTAACCTGCTTACCAATGCGCCCAAGGTACTCTAAATTTCCGTCTGGTAACCAGCGAACC
Organism: Microbulbifer sp. NBRC 101763; assembly: GCF_040371615.1. Lineage (NCBI taxonomy): Bacteria > Pseudomonadati > Pseudomonadota > Gammaproteobacteria > Cellvibrionales > Microbulbiferaceae > Microbulbifer > Microbulbifer sp. NBRC 101763. The sequence continues at coordinate 244,254 of NZ_BAABQV010000007.1, read as the reverse complement.
AAATCCCCGGTTTTATATAGCCGGTCATGTCCCCTTTCTCTATCTTCATCACTGGCATAAGGATTATTAATAAAGCTCTTAGCTGTCAGCTCTTTCTGATTAAGGTAGCCGTGAGCAATACCTGCACCGCCAATATGTAGTTCCCCGGAAGTCCCGACAGGCGACAGCTGGCCACTTTTATCTAAAACATACAATTTCTTATTATACAGTGGACTGCCAATAGGCAGTTTTCTCATCTTGGTATTCAAGTGACAAGCAGTAGCAAAAACAACCGTTTCAGTAGGGCCATAAACATGTGTGAACGAAATTTCAGGGTGGTCGTTAACTAGCTGGTGAAAAGTTCCTGCATTGGCCTTTTCTCCACCAAACAAAATATTTTTTACCTTCAACCCGTTTAACAGGTTCTCTTTGGCCAAGACACTCAGTAATGCTGTTGTGATAAAAAATGAATCAATATGATGGCTATTTAGATAATTTATTAAGTGTATAGGAGATTGGATTACGTCCTGCGTAGCGAGATGCATACTACAGCCATTAAGAACACTGTAAAATAAGTCAAATATAAAACCATCAAAAGCATAGGAGGACAAACTGGCTATATTGGTCACCCTGGAGGCTTCCAAATAACGATTATTACAAGCAAAGGCTGCTACTGCATTATGTGGCACTAAAACGCCTTTAGGCTTACCTGTTGTCCCTGAGGTATAAATCACATAGGCAAGATGATTGCTACCTGATGTTTCTGGTAAATTATCGTAATGATATTCGGCGATTCCCTTATCATCATCAACTACCAGAGTTGATGGGGCCTGGTACTCGCCAGCGTCAGATGCGGATAGTGCCGATAAGCTCTGCTTATCACTCATTACTAACGAGACTTGGGCATCCTCCAGCATAAATTTGATACGTGCTTGAGGGAGGTCTGGAGCAATTGGCACATAGGCAGCTCCAGCTTTCAGCACAGCCAAAATGGCAACCACCATATCTGCACTACGTTGAAAACATAATCCTACTAGAGTGTTGGGTTGTATTGTCCCTGCGGCGCTGGCCCTATATTTATCTAAAAGCGCACGTGCAAGACGGTTGGACTTTTGATTAAGCTCCCGATAGCTAAATCTGTATTGCTCAAAAACCAGGGCAATACGATCAGGTGTCTGCCTGACCTGTTGTTCAAATAATCCATGTATAGTGTCTCTGTCGGGATAATTAACCTGGGTATCATTCCACTGGTACAACGTTTTCTGCCGATCAGCTGCACTTAGCTTTTCTATTTGTGCTATCGGAAGGTCTGGCCGAGAAAGAAGACCGGAAAGCATTCTTTGGTAAAGGCTGGATATACGCACTATAGATTCTTTATCAAAAAGACTTACCGCATAGTTAAACCCCGCTGTAATTTCATCGCCACAATCATTTAGGGATAAACTTAGATCAAATTTTGCCGGTACATATAAGTTGCTTTCATCAACTAATTTTTCAGGAATGAAAGGTAATTTTTCGGAATCACTGATTTCCTGCCCATTATTCTGTAGACCAAACATTACCTGGAATAAAGGGTGGCGAGAACTATCTCGCTCTATCTTCAGCTCTTCCACTAGACGCTCGAATGGGAACTCCTGGTGTACTTTGGCCGAAGTTACGATCTGGTGCACTGTAGCGAGTAGTTCTTTTATCGACATTTCGGGCTTGATTACAACACGCAGAGCCAGGGGGTTAACAAAAAAACCGATCAAATTTTGAGTCTGGGCATGATGACGATTATCTGACGGTGTGCCCACTAAAATATCTTCTTGCCCAGACAGGGTTGTCAGGCATAGGTAGAATCCACTAAGAAGTACCGTGTATAGGGAGGTTCCTTGATCTCTTGCTAATGTTCGTAACTGTGCTGAGATTTGACTACCTAGAGTGAACCGATAGTATTTACCTCGGTGATCAGCCACTGTGGGTCTGGGGTAATCAAGTGGTAAAGCCAAAGGTTCATATCCGGACAAACGTTGTTGCCAATACTGTAGCTGCTTCTTTTGCTGCTCTCCTTGCAGATAGTCGTGTTGCCAGGCAGCATAATCACGATATTGAATATCCAGTTCGGGTAGGTGAGCTTCTCGCTTTTGACATATGGCTTGGTAAATTTCTGAAAGCTCTTTAATGAAAATCCCGCTAGACCAGCCATCAAAGGCGATGTGGTGCCAGAGTATCAGTAGATAATCTACTTCCCCTAATTGATATATATGAAGTCGAATTGCCCCTTCCTTTTCAAGGTCAAAAGAACGCATACACTCTTTTCTAACTAAGAGCGTTAATTGTTTTTTATCCGCAGCCTTGTGCATTTGTAAAGTGACAGGAGTAGAGAGCACTTCTTGCCGACTAATCCCCGTGTTATCGGTATAATAGATACTGTTAAGCACAGTATGCCTACGAATCACAGCGTTTAGTGCTTGTTCAAGCTTGTCCAGCGATGTCTTTGGCTTTAGCCGGGTAAAATAAGGTATATGGTAAGCACTGCTTCCGGATTCAAATTGTTCAATAAATAGCAGTCTTTCCTGAGCGAAAGACAGTGGAAATGCGGTTGCATTTGAGCGTGGGATTGTCAAGAGTTCCTGTCTTTTTAATCCTGAAATCAGAGTGGCTATATTTTTTTGTTCGAACAAATCTTCCAGTGAAACTTCTATAGCCAGTTCTTGGCGAATAGTAGCAATTAGTTTCACTGCATTGATTGAATGGCCACCTATACGGAAAAAATCATCCTTAACGCCTACTTGTTTCAGCCCCAGTACACGTTGCCAGATCTGACACATCTGACTTTCTAGTTCGGTTCGGGGTGCAAGGTAGTTATCCTTAGAAATTAGTTCTGGGGTGGGTAAAGCACGATAGTCTACCTTACCGTTGGTGGTTAGCGGGATCTGATCCAAGTAAGCATAGCTCTCCGGTAACATATACTCAGGTAAGCTAAGAGCCAATGTCTTCCGCAAGGCTTCTGATGAAATATCTTGTGCTAGAAGAGGTACTATATAGGCTATCAGTAAGGTACTACCCTGATGATGATAAGTTGTCACCAGTGCCTGCTTTACCGCTTCTATGTTGGTGAGCGCAGTTTCGATTTCTCCTAACTCAATTCGGTAACCCCGAATTTTAACCTGCTGTCCTATGCGTTCCAGATATTCCAAGTTTCCGCTGGGTAACCAGCGCACCAAATCGCCGGTTTTATATAGGCGATCATACCCCCTGCTTTTATCTTCATTATTGGCAAAAGGGTTATCGATAAAACTCTGTGCTGTCAGTGCTTCCTGGTTGAGATAGCCTCGGGCGACTCCTGCTCCACCGATATATAATTCCCCTGGAGCCCCGATGGGTACCGGATAACCTTTTTTATTAAGTACGTAAGCCTTAACATTATTGATAGGGCGCCCTATACATCGATTATTATTTTGCTGATAAAAGTTCAGGCTTTGAATGGCTGTTACCGTAGCTTCAGTTGGTCCGTATTCATTAATAAGCTTGTCTTTCCAAATATTTACCAACTCCGGTGAACAAGATTCACCGCCAAATACCACTCTTTTTATTTGCTGTTTGTTTTTGATATCACCTAAAGTCAACAAATGAGCAGGAGATGCTACCAAGTGTGTAACCTGATGTTTGGCTAATAAGCCGATGATTTTTTCCGGTTGTTTTAATATTCCTCTTTCGGGTAATATCAACCTCCCACCATTCAACAGAGCCAAATAAAAGGGCTCAACTGAAGCGTCAAAAACATAAGACAACAGCCAAAGTACACGTTCTTGATTGTCAAAATTAAATGCTTCGCTTTGTGCTTTAATTAGATTAACAACGGATTTATGCTCTACCATTACTCCTTTAGGAGTACCGCTTGTGCCTGAGGTATAGATTAGATACGCCAGGTTGTTTCCTTGCGGACCATGACTTAGGTTTTCGATAGAATACGGCGCAGTTTCTACTTGGTTATCTACTGCAAGCAATAAAGGTGGGGTAGGGATTTCCTCGAGTAAAGAGCGGAGTTTATCTAGCTTGAAACTTTGACTTAATACCAGAGCAGAATTACTGTCTTCTAATTGAAATTTCAGACGTTTTTGAGGTGCATCACAGGCAAGGGGCAGGTAAGCTGCGCCGGCTTTTAGCACAGCTAATATCCCTATTACCATTTCCAGGCTTTGCTCAAAATATAGGGCAACGATAGTATCAGGTCTTATCGTATCTCCGTGTTTATTTTGATAGTTATGCTGTATTGCTCTTGCTAACTGATTAGCTTTTTCATTCAACTCTTGGTAAGTTAATTGTTTTTCTTCAAAACTAACCGCGATTGAATCATGATTTATTAGGGCTTGAGTTTCAAATAGATGTGATAAGCTTAGCTCATTACCACCAGGTGAGCTTGTCTGATTCCAATCAATTAAAACTTTTTGGCGATCCCTATCTGACAAACTATCAAAAGTATTGATAGATCGTGAGGGCTGCTCCAGCATCTGTACCAAAATTTTTTGATAGACTCTACCGATATGAATAATGCTGTCTTCATCAAATAGACTTACGGCATAACTAAATATACCTTTTATCTGGTTCCCACTGTCATCGAGAGTTAGGCGTAAATCCGCTTTTGCAGGCGAATATAATGGATTTTGAGGATCTGTTTCTACCTGGGTAAACGGCAATTCATATAGGTTTGTCAAACCAAAATTTTGTACCGTAAACATTACCTGAAACAATGGATGGCGGGACAAATCCCTTTCCACTTCCAGTGTATCAATGAGAGACTCAAATGGTAGATCTTGGTGAGTTTTAGCCGCAGAGACTACCTGATGTACTTGCCTGATTAATTCATCAGCTGTTATATCTGCATTTAACTTTAATCGTAGCGCCAGTGAGTTGACAAAAAAGCCAATTACGTCTTGGGTCTGGGCATGATGACGATTATCTGACGGAGTACCTATCAGGATATCTTCTTGCCCTGATAGGCTAGACAGTGTTGCAAAAAAAGCACTGAGGAGGACGGTATATAGAGTAGTTTCCCTTGTTTGGGCATAGTGCCGCAATTTCAGGGATAGTCCAGTCTCTAACGTAAAGTAGGTATTTTTTCCTCGGTAATCCATTTTTTTGGGGCGAGGGCGATCTGTTGGTAAAACTAAAAGTTCATAACCGCATAAGGTATTATGCCAGAAAGACTTTAGCTTGGAGAGATTCTCTCCATTTAGGTAATCCCTCTGCCATTGGGCATAATCGCTATATTGGATAGATAGGTCTGGTAAGCGTACTTCCTGACTGTTAAGTAGAGACTGGTAGATGCTAGATAATTCCCGTAAGAAAATATCCATTGACCAGCCATCAAACGCAATATGATGCCACATAATTAGCAAATACAGCTTTTTATTGACCTCATAATATTTCAGGCGCATTGGTGGATCTTGCGACAGATCGAAGGGACGCACTATCTCATCTTTTACCGCCGGTAGTAACTTTTCTTCTGTGCTTAATTGGTTTGTCGAAATTTTAACAGGGTCAGATAATATCTGGCTGATATTCCGGTTATCAGACTCAATATAGACTGAATTGAGCACGGGATGGCGTATTGCCAAATGTGTAAAAGCACTTTGTAGAATATCTAATCGGGCATCTTGGTTCAATTGCACTAAATATGGAATGTGATATGCACAGGTTTCAGGCTGTAAACGTTCAATAAATAATAGTCGCTCCTGAGCAAAAGACAGGCGGTATTGTATGAGTTCCTCAAGCTTGGAAAACTTTTTCTGTGAGTCAATTTCTCTTTTTTGTAAATACTTAACTAACTGAGACTTTTCTGCTTTCAATCGTGTTAGTAGTTCTTGCGGTATTTCATCACCGCTACTTGCCAATTTAAGAATATCTCCACTGACCCATACAGCCAGTTTATTTTTCTTGAGTTCTTTTAATAACGCCAACATCAACTAAATCTCCATTACAAACTGATTATTAGCCGTAGGCTTATCAGCCAGCTTGGGAATGACCATGCTTTGCTGGTTTTTTAATGCAAGTGCTAATCTGGCAATGGTGCTGTGCTCTAATAGTAGGCGTAAGGGAATATCTATCCCGCTTAACTTTCGGCTGACAGCTGTGAGCTTTACTGCATTGATGGAGTTGCCACCGATACGGAAGAAGTTATCCTCAATCCCGACCTTGTCCAGCTTCAAGACTTCTTGCCAAACTGTACATAAATGTCGTTCAAGCTCATTTCTTGGCGCTTCGTAATTATGCTGCGTGACCAGTTCTGGCTCAGGTAACAGATTGGGGTCAAATTTGCCATTGATATTAAGGGGGATGACATCTATTAAATTATATGAATCAGGTACCATATAATTGGGTAGGCTCGATTGTAGAAATGACTTTATTGCGTCGCAATCCAATACTACATCATGTGTTGAAACCAAATAGGCTGCCAAGACTTGATTACCCTTTAACTCCCGTTTAATAACAACTGCCTGCTTTATTTCAGGGTGAGTGCACAAGGTGTTTTCGATTTCACTTGTTTCTATTCGATAACCACGGATTTTTATTTGGCTGTCGTTTCGGCCAAAATACTCTAGAGAACCGTCAGGTAACCAGCGGACTAAATCACCAGTTTTATATAATCTATCGTAACCTTTATCCAGATCTTCCTGTGTTGCAAAATAGTTGGGAATAAATCGTTGTTGCGTTAAGGTTTCTCTATTTAAATATCCGCGAGCCAGGCAAGCTCCACCTATATATAATTCGCCAATAACACCAACAGGTGAATAATGTCCATGTTCATTTAATACATAAAGCCTCACATTATCGATTGGTTTTCCTATGTTTATTTGGTCAGGTTTCTCTATTTTTTGCTGTGTCACACATACCGTGGCTTCTGTCGGGCCATATTCATTAAATGTGAACTCGGCAGGTAATACTGCTAATGGACTTAAATTGTCACCACCTGTGTGAACTAATGTTAATGTGGAATTCCTTAGTTCTTTCGCAATTTCATTGAGTATTGCAGTTGGAATAAATGCCTGGTTAATATTATTCTCATTGATATATGAAATTAGCCTTTCACTCTCAACTCTACATTCATCCGAGGCAATATGGAGTTCCGAGCCAGATAAAAGTGCTGGAAATATTTCAAAAACACTGGCATCAAAAACATAGTTGGAGAACTGCAAGATCCGTTTTTCAGTATTCAACTGATGACTTTTGATCATGTATTGAGCCAGATTTACTACACTTTGGTGCTCTATCATCACCCCCTTGGGTTTTCCTGTAGTGCCGGAGGTGTAAATCACATATGCAAGAGCTTTGGAATCTAGCTTAATAGCGGGAGATGCTGACGATTGAGTGAGTAGCAATTCAGGTATGTCAACAGAAATAAGTAATGGAATATTTTTAAATTCTGATAGTTTTTTATCAATCGCAGTAAAGTGGTGCCGTTGCGTTAGAATAATCGGAGCTTGACTGTCTTTAAAAATAAATTGAGTACGTTGCTCTGGGTATTCTGGAGAGATGGGTAAATAGGCTCCGCCAACTTTTAAAACGGCTAACATACTAATAATCATGTCCAGGCTGCGATCTAAATACAGCGCTACTATTGTATCTGGTATTAACTCATGGCCGGTTTGAGCTCGATACTGAGTGAGAATAACCTGGGCAAGTTGATTAGCCTTCTTATTAAGCTCCTGATAGCTGATAACACTATCCTGATACACCAGGGCTGTATTTTTGGGGGCTTTACTTACCTGGGATTCAAATAATTCAACCAAAGTTCTGCTCGCTGAATATTCGGTATCGGTATTATTCCATCTGGCAATCTGTTGATTCAGTTTAGCATCAGCTATAACCAAATCTGATATTTTACTGGCATCCCCCTGCAGGATTTGGGTCATTACTGACTTAAATGAGGCCATCATATTCTGAATAAACCAAGGGGCATGTCGTTCCTGATTGAACTCCCATAGTACGGTAACAGGATCACCACTACCTTCCTGCCCGATCCTGGGTATAACCACAATATTTAAATCGAACTTTGCAGATTTGCTGCCGATGGCTTCGACCAATTGCATCTCTGAGATGCCAGGCAATGTCATTTTGGGTAATGGAGAATCATGAAAACTAAAACAGACCTGAAATAACGGATTTAATCCTTTAATACGTTCAGGGTTTACCAAATCAACTACAGTTTCAAATGGAAGTTCCTGATTTTTTTGTATTTCTTGTGTCGTATCAAAACATGTATGAATAAAATCATTGATTTCTTGTTTTGAGTTCTGTTTTATTCTCGCAACATTGGTTGCCACCATCATTCCGATAGTGTTCTCTACTCCTTGATAATTACGGTTCGCAGTGCCAGTGCCGACGCAAATATCGGTATCGCCGGAGTACCGAGATAATACTAAGTTGACGGCCGCCAACATAAAGGAAAATGGCGTTACTCCCTGTTTCTGACAATAATTTTGTATCTTATGCCAGAAATTCCGAGGGATCTTCATTTTTTTAGTGTCTCCTCCCTTTAAATCTCCCGTGGCGGTCTGAGGTAAATTGATTTTAGTTGGGGCATCTTTGAGCTTTTCATACCAGAATAGCTTTTGTTTTTCAGCTGCTTCGCTCGTTAGCCAGTTGTTTTGAAAAACAGCAAAGTCGGCGTACTGCCCAACATGATTAAGAGTTATATTTTTTCTGCCCTCGAGTCTTTGCTGATAGCAGGAGAATAAATGCTCAAGAAATATATTCGAGGACCAGCCATCATGGACAAGGTGGTATTCAATATGAATAAGAATATGTTCTTTGTCTGTTAATTTTACTAATCCCCAGCGTACCAAAGGTAGTTGGGTAATGTCGAATACCTGATTCAGACCTTCTGCTATTAAATAGTCAACCTGCTGTTGAGCCTGGTGATAATTCATGGAGCTAAAATCATATCTAGCTAACTCAACCTGGTAGTTTTCATGGATGTATTGGCAGGGTTCTTCCAAAGAATAGGAGCTTCGGTAAATCTCATGTGCATCGACTACATCCTGGATAGAGTGAGCAAGAATGTCTGGATCGATTTCACCTTTTAGAATCAACTTGCTCTTTGCATGATATGCTCTATTTCCTGGGTTGGATTTTGTCAAAAACCATATGGCTCGCTGCTGAGAGGATAAAGGTGAAATAGTCCGATATTTATTATCCCTGGTATTGATACTGAAACTTTGCTGGCAGCGAGGTAATTCCTGCCAGATATTTTCAGGTGTGCGCTCTGTATAAATTAACTCAACTGGAATATTTACAGATATTTCTCTGGCGAGTTTTGAACATAATCGAATGGCTGAGATTGAGTCGCCACCAGCGGCAAAGAAGTCTTCTTTCCATGCCAAAGGTAACGCTGTGTATTCATTTATCCAGGCTAGAAACGTCGCCTGTTCAGAATTAAGATTCACATCCACCATCGCAGATGTGTCGTGTGTTGCCATCGATAATAAAATCGATTTATCTATTTTTCCATTCTCTGTCAGCGGAAGCTCAGGTAGAATATGAAAATGCTCAGGTACCATGTGAAGTGGCAAATGTGCCTTTAGGTGTGATGCGAGCTGTTGTATATCCAACGAGACTTCTCGCTTGAGTACTGCATATGCATGCAACGATTGTTTGTTTCCTGTATCGCTTACAAGTACACATGCCAAGGCAATGCCATTTAGAGTTTTTAGGCAATTTTCAATTTCCGAAAGCTCTATTCGGTGGCCTCGTATTTTTACTTGCGAGTCATTCCTGCCTATAAACTCAAATTCGTCTCCTTGGAGGCGTCGAACTAAATCTCCTGTTTGGTATATGCGTTTATAACCGTCGCGACTAATTTCCGATGGTAGTAAATTACCGCTGATAAATTTTTCGGCTGTTAATTCTGGTTTTCTCCAGTAGCCACGAGCAATGCCTGTACCGCCAAGATATAGTCCTCCAATATCTCCGATGGCCACCTGCTGTAAATTACTATCTAACACCCAGGCTTCGGTATTCTTTAACACTTTGCCGATATTATTTGCTGAATCCCCATGTGTAAAAAGGTGTGCGGTCGCGCAAACAGTAGTCTCTGTCGGTCCATAGGCATTGAAAATTTTGCTTTGCCTGTTGAGCTTTTGCATCATATCTAGTGCCGGTGCTTCACCAGCAACAACAATACTTTGCAAGGAGTGAAGTTTTTCTTCAGGTAATAACGCTAATAATGATGGTGGTAAAGTGGCAAACTGTATTTGATTGTCTCGGATTAGGATCGCAAGTTTATTGTGATCTTTACGTTCCTCCTCGCTAGCAATATAAATCGTTTGCCCCAAAAATAGACTGGCAAATATCTCAAATACACTGGCATCAAAAACATAAGATGCAAACTGTAATGTCCTTTGATAATTAGCTAGTGAAAACCTTTCAATTTGAGCCGAAGCGAGATGAAGGATATTCTGATGAGTGATCATGACCCCTTTAGGGTTGCCTGTTGTTCCAGAGGTGTAGAGTACATAGGCAAGATCATTAAGGCAGTTCTTTTTAGCTTCACCTATTGAAGGGTCGGGTTCAGTAGTATCTTTAGTGTCGGAAAAGAGTAAAGTTGGCTGGTTATGAGATGAGTTGAGCCAGCTCGTCAGCTGAGCATCATGATGAGTTTGAGTTACAACCACTCTGGTTTTGGTATCCTGAAAAATATATAAAGCTCTCTCTCGTGGATACTCTGTAGAGATTGGAACATAGGCAGCTCCGGCCTTTATTACTGCCAATATGGCTATTATCATGTCCAAGCTTCGATCTAAATACAGTGCAACCAGATTTTCCTCTGAGTTTTCTTCTTTAGCCAGCGTCTGACTGATTAGAGTCGAAAGTGACTTTGAACGCTTATCAAGTTCTTGATAACTAATACTTATTCCTTGATGTACAAGAGCTGTTTTATTTGGATTTATACTGATTTGCTTTTCGAAACAGCTATAGACCGACTGGGCTTTTGAATTGAAATTCTCGCTGTGAATTTTTGGTGAATTAAATATTTCATTGATTTCCATTATCAGTACTCCATTATTATTTTTTGAATTAAATTTGTATTAATTGTAAATATTGAGAGGTTTAAGCTCGGGTGCTTTATCCGGTTTGTACTCTTTTTTAATGACTTTCAAATATTATAAATATGGCAGTTTTATGACTTTCTATATGGCGTATATGATCGATCAGGTCTGATAAGCCCCATGGATCTATAATTGCTTATTGCCTAATAGGCTAAGATTTCCATCTCTTGATGGACAGGGCGGTAGATACTTTGGGTGGGGCTAAGTAAATTAATATCGAATATGAGAGGCGTGCGCCAACAAAAGATAGTTTTTCAAATAATTTAAAATAAATAACTTGAAGCGAAAGTCGTTGTTTAATTTGAGGCTGCTTATCTCTTGTTTGTTTAAAGTGAGATAAGAGTGAAGTAATAAATAGAGCTAGGCGTTGATGGTAATATACATTTTTCATAGTGCCGACTTCCATGTTTATCTGTCACTACAATCCTGCGCCAGGACGTTATCAGAAATAATTCTGCGTATCAACGGCAAAATACATTGAATGAATTTATGTCGAATTTATTAATGATTATTTGTTTGTTGGTACATTTATGAATAGCGGTACAAATCGTACTTTTTGTATGGTTATGACTTCATGCGTTATAAGTTGTAGAGGGTTGTATCATTATCAGGTGACATGAAATGTTTCATCTGGCGGTTTTAAATATGTATATATCCTTTTTACCCATATAGATGTGGGTTTGATAATACTATTTAATGGGTGATTCATTGCGCATTCACTGTGTAGGCTTGCTTAAATCTTTTCAGTTTAGTGATAGTGGATCATTTTCGATGAACAATCTGTGCTAACTATTGCTAGAAAGGTATTGAATATCGTATTCTGAAAAATTTTTCCCCTTAAGTCCTTGTTGATTGTTGGTACCTATTTTTTAGGTTGGTCTTTTTCGACTTTATCGAATTGAGCAATTTGGATAAGTAGAAGGCTTTCTCGAATTCTTCGATAGTGATAATGCAATGTCTCAATAACGGATGATGTGGGCTTTCCTGCATAGTCACACTAAATGAGACTGAATAGCCTAATTTTTAGACAGATCTGGTCGTAGTGAAAAGTCCAAAGGCAAAGATGTTTATTTGTTTACTTAGATGAATTTAAAAATGAAAACAGCTTCTGAATTGTGCCGCTTAAAAGTACATGGAAATTTTAAAGTTGAGCTTGAGAAGAAGTGGGTGCATACCCGGCTCTGTCGGGACATTTTTTGACTAAGAAAAAATTGTCTTTCGTATTTGCATTAAATATTACTAAGGGTATCCCTATTTTCAGGGTTTATTAATTTATAGTTCGGAAAAATACCTGATCTCATGAAATCGTGTGGTGTAAGGGAGTATTGCTGGGTCTATTGTTTTGCCTAGGCAAAGGACCTTTTAATGCTTTTGCAGTTATTCTGCATTAAATTAAAAGGTTCCTTAATATTAAGACAATCTAGATTAGTGTAGTTTAGCCCGGCACCTAGGGCCCTTACGTGCACTATTAAAGCCATCACGCAGGCGCTCAATCATTGCTGTACGGGCGGCATCATGATTGATTCCCATAACCACATTAACTTCCAGCCCTTCACCGCTTTCAGTAATTGTGGTTTTACCCACGGTAGGGTCGAAGGTGATGGGGTCGTAGGGAGTCATACTGTCGGCCAGGCCGGCATTTAGCTGGTCTACTTCGATAAACCCAGGTACCAGGTCCATCTCCAGAGTTTCAGGCTCCAGCAGTACCAGTGCGGCGATAATATCCCACAGGCGGATGACGGCATCCATAGCGAAGTCACCATTACCTTGGAAATCTCCACCTTCAAATTCACGAATAGAGCTGAGAAGTTGAGACGTGTAGCAGGCTTCCGGCGTTGCGCGGCGTTTAGCCAGGGCTTCGATGGTGCTGCCCTGTACCTTGGCCATATCGGTAGAGTTGGTGGGTACCAGATAAGTTTCAATATTACTTTCGCTCAGGGCGTCAAAGGCCCACTGTGCACTCAAGGGGTCGAGCAGAATATTGAATTCCTGGTGGGTACTGAAGTCGCTGTCACAGCCGAAGCTTGGGTGGGAGAAAATATTGCCACCCAGGTTGCGAGATTTGTCGCCAAAGCAGGCCGCCTCGTGATCTGCAGTAAATGGCTGGTAATTTTCAAAGCCGCCACCCATCATAATTACGCGATCAATTTTATCCAGCTGCTCTTCGTTGGCTTTGCCAAGTACCCGGGCCAGGGTGGTGAGTTTGCCGGTGTTGAAAACTACTGGGGGCTTCTCCAGGTTATCCAGGGTGTCAAGAATAATATCCTCAGCTAGCTCGAAATTAAAGGAAACACCATTGTTGCCCTGGTAGCGATAGTGCGCCTGCTTTGCGCGTGGGATTAGATGATCGGTGCCATATAGGGTGGAGCCGTTGTCGCGCCAGGGGCCGGGCACATATTGGCCGTAAAGGTTAATCCCCATGGCGTTGCGGCGTTCCAGGTTCCAGGTGCCGGTGGTGAAATCCGAGGAGTTAGGCAGCTGATAATCATCGCGGCCTGTTACAGCTTTGTCGTCATTTACCGGAGTGCTGGAAGCCTTGCCATTAGCTCCGTAGGCGACCTCTTCAGTGGCAAAGTAGGCACCGCGAATTACTTTGGTATCGTTGTTGCCCAGCCACTCAAGTATGTTGTAAACCGTATTGGCTCCATGTGCTACAGTATTGAAGGAGTCTTCGACGACTGCCAGTTCCAGGGTATAGCGGGGGTCTTTGGCAATCAGCATCAGTGCCACGGCATCGTCAAAGTTATTGAAGTCGCCAATCCAAATAATGGATTGGGCATCTTCGTTTTTGCTGGCCTGATACAGCTTATTACCGTGGTGGCCACTGTCTGCGTTGCAAGAAGCGAGTGTGGCAAGACTGCCCAGTAGCAAAGCCCCTGCAGAAAACCAGTGTTTTAATTTCATCAATTCTTCCCTAATTTTCGAATGGTTTAATCCTGGAACCCAATAGGTCTTCCATGATCTATTCGGTTGCCACTTTTGTAATACTCGTGGTTTATGTATTGAGATATTGCAAAAGAGATGCCGATTTTAATCGGCAGCGATACATCCCTGTTGAACCAATTGAAAACTGCCTACATCAATTTCCAATAAATGGCTTTAAATTTCGAGCCAGCTGTTGCTGTAATGGTTCCTTGCCTTGAATGCCTAAGTCTGTAAGGCGTGATTTATCCAGTTGGCAATTGTATGGGCGCGGTACAGAAAAATTGGGTTCACTATCTGCACTGATATGATCGGCCCTTAATTCGCAGGCTTCGGCAATAATGTGAGCGAGCTCATAGCGGGTGCAGGCGGTATCGCCGCTCCATTGATAAATGCCTTCAAACTTGGTGTTACAGCAAATTTTTAACAGACATTGCTCCAATACTTCTGCTACTTCCTCCACACTGGTGGGAAAGCGAACTGCCCAGTGGTCCAGTGTGACCGGTTTTTGTTCTCTCAGTGTATCCAGAAGGGCAGTAATACCGGATTCCTCCAGATAGGCGACGGGTCCAAACAGCCAGGGCAGTCTTAATACCCAATGGTTAGCGTTTTTCAGTACCGCTTCCTCTCCGGCTCGCTTGCTGCGGCCATAGAAATTTACAGGATTGGGGATGTCATCGGAACTGTAGGGTGCCGCTGTTCCATCAAAGACATAGTCGGTGCTGATATACACTAACTGTGCATCGATTTCGCTACATTGTTTTGCCAAAAGCTCTGTGCTGCTGACATTCAGTTGCCAGGCAGTATCTGGGTTTTCGGCACAGCGGTCTGGCCAGCGCTCGGCGGCACAGTGGATTACGACATCGGGCTTAATTTCTTGCAAGCAAGTTTTTACTGCGTCGCTATCAGATAAGTCCAGGTGAATGAGGTTTTCATCTACGCGGGAAAAAGCGGTACCAGCTACGGTAAAAGCCGGGTTGCTGTAAAGTTGTTTAAATACACTGCGGCCTAATAGGCCGGAGGCGCCGGTAATCAGGATTTTCACGGGTTACGTTCCTTTAATCAGGCCAGTGGGAGAAATGTGACCCTTATAGAGCAATTGATGATGCAGGATGGGTGGGCAGGAAGCGGAGAAAGCTTACCTGCTCGAGCTGCCCGGCTCGCCAACCTGCATATTTGCTGGAGGTGTGGCCGGGCAGGAGTCAATTACATTTGCTCCATCACTTCAATGCCGAGTAAACCGAGGCCAGTAGCAATAGTGCTGGCGACGAGGTTACACAGTTGAAGGCGGCTGTGCTTCTGCTCTTCGCTGACGCCTTTTTTCAGTACCGGGCAGGCTTCGTAGAAACTCATATAGGCACTGGCCAGCTCGTACAAGTAGGTGCAGAGTACGTGTGGAAAGGTATCTTTGGCTACCTGATCCAGTACTTCCCCAAATTGGCTTAGTTTAATGGCCAGGGCGCGCTCTTGAGGGCTTTCCAGATTGATGTCGCCCTTGAGTTCGCTCGGCTCAATACCGGCCTTGCGGAAAATACTGCGGACGCGGGTATAAGCATACTGCAGGTAGGGGGCTGTGTTGCCTTCAAAGCTGAGCATGGATTCCCAACTGAAGATGTAATCGTTAGTGCGGGTTTTGCTCAGATCGGCATACTTTACTGCGCCGATGCCCACCTTGCGCGCGATTTCCGCACAGGTTTTTTCATCCAGCTCAGGGTTTTTCTCGGCTACCAGTTTCTCTGCCCGCTCCACCGCTTCGTCCAGCAGGGCTGCCAGTTTTACGGTACCACCGGTGCGGGTTTTAAAAGGTTTGCCGTCATCGCCCATCATGGTGCCAAAGGCGCAGTGCTCAAGAGAAACGGATTCCGGCAGGAAGCCAGCTTTGCGTGAGGCGACGAAAGCCTGCTGCAGGTGCAGGGATTGACGGGCATCTACTACGTAGAGGATGCGGTCGGCTTTGAGCTGGTTGGCGCGATAGCGGATGGCTGCCAGGTCGGTGGTAGCATACAGGTAACCACCGCCTTTCTTCTGAATAATCATCGGGCTGGGATTGCCCTCTTTGTCGGCCATCTCTTCCAGGAACACTACGATAGCACCTTGGTCTTCTACGGCGATGCCGTTATCCAGCAGTTCTTTAACCAGCACCGGCAAATCGTCGTTGTACTGGCTCTCGGCGTAAACGTCCTCCTGTTTGAGGGTGACATTCAGCTTGGAGTAGATTTCTTCACAGTGGCTGATAGATATATCGATAAACTGCTTCCAAAGCTTCAGGCACTGCTCGTCGCCGCCTTGCAGCTTTACGACGTATTCACGGGCGCGGTCGGCAAAGCCTTCTTCGTCGTCGAAGCGCACTTTGGCTTCGCGGTAGAATACTTCCAGGTCGGCTAAGGCCACCTCTGCATCACTATCCGCCAGCTTGTCAGACAGGTGAGCCAACAACATACCGAACTGGGTTCCCCAGTCACCCATATGGTTTTGACGGATAACCTTGTGGCCCTGGAACTCCAGCAGACGCGCCAGGGCATCACCGATAATGGTGGTACGCAGGTGGCCCACGTGCATTTCTTTGGCCAGATTGGGGTGGGAGTAGTCGATAACTACGTTCTTCGGCTCTTCAACAGCGGCGATATTCAAACGCTGATCCCCATTCGCGGCCAACAGCTGCTGGCTCAGCCACTGCTCGCTCAGGTGGATATTCATAAAGCCGGGACCGGCGATCTCGACCTTTTCGATCATATCGCCTTTTTCAAGATGTTCCAGGATTTTGCTGGCCAGCTCGCGGGGGTTGGTACCGAGTCGCTTGGCTGCACCCATAGCGCCGTTGGCCTGATAGTCGCCAAATCCGGCTTTTTTCGCAGGTGCCACGATGGGGCCGCATTCTTCGGGGGTACCGGCGGCGAGCATGGCGGCCTGGAATTTATCGGAGAGGAGTTGGCGAATATTCATAGAGGGATATAGCTGTCTTAAATTCGTGGAAACGCCGAATTTTAATGGGCGGTGGCGGCTTTGCAACCAACCTTCGCTATAGAGAGGTTTAAATCTGGATGCAAGTGTCCAGACGGCATGGCGCTCAGTGGTATGATGCCGCCAAATTATGGAGGTACCGTGAGTTCTACCACACTTTATTGGCACGATTATGAAACCTGGGGTACAGACCCGGGGGCTGACAAGCCGGCGCAGTTTGCCGGTATCAGGACTGACGAAGAGCTGAATATCGTCGGCGAGCCGTTGATGATTTACTGCCGCCCCTCAGTGGACTGCCTGCCGCAGCCGATGGCGAGCCTGGTGACTGGAATCAGCCCGCAAAAGGCCCTGGCCAATGGCGTGCCGGAAATAGAATTTATCCAGCGCATCCTCGCCGAGCTGGGTGCGCCCGGCACCTGTGGGGTGGGCTATAACAGTTTGCGTTTTGACGACGAAGTTACCCGCTACACCCTGTATCGCAACCTGTTAGATCCCTATGAGCGCGAGTGGCGCTCCGGCAACAGTCGCTGGGATATTATCGACATGGTGCGACTCACTTACGCCCTGCGTCCTCAGGGCATCCAATGGCCGACCCGAGAAGACGGTGCGCCGTCCTTTCGCCTGGAAGAGTTGACCGCTGCTAATGGTATTGCCCACGAGGGTGCCCACGATGCCCTGTCGGATGTGCACGCCACGATTGATATGGCGAGACTGATCCGTAAGCAGCAGCCGAAATTATACGATTATGTATTCCGCCTGCGTCGCAAGCAGGAAGCTGCCAAGATGATTGATATGCGCGAGCGTCGCCCGCTGTTGCATATCTCCGGCAAAGTGTCTGCAAATCACGGGCATTTGACCTATGTAATGCCTTTGGCCAGCCATCCAGTTAATCGCAATGCGGTCATTGTTGCCAATCTGGCGATGGACCCCGAACCGTTGCTTAATTTGGATGCGGATACCCTGCGCGAGCGCCTTTACACTGCCCGCGACCAGCTTGGTGAGGGCGAACTGCCTGTGGGTCTGAAGTTGGTGCATTTAAACAAGTGCCCGGTTCTGGCCCCGGCAAATATGCTTGATGACAAGCGCGCCACTGAGTTAGGTATCGACCGCGCAACCTGCGAGGCGAATTGGCAGAAGCTCAAAGATGTTGACCTGACTGAAAAGCTACACAGCGTATTCCTGGATCGGGAGTTTCCCAAGAAAGATGTGGAGGCCGATTTATACGGTGGTTTCCTCAGTGATGCCGACCGCGATATCTGCCGTGAGCTCCACCGTGGGCTGGCTGCCCGAGGCCCCGAAGCGCTGGCTGGTGAAGTGCCTTTTAGTGACAAACGCCTGCCTGAGCTGCTGTTCCGCATGCGTGCGCGCAACTTTCCTGAGACCCTGTCTGAAGAGGAACATCAGCGTTGGCAGATCTGGTGTTTCCAGCGTTTAACTGACCCTACCGCTGGGGCTTCTATCACGCTCGAAGATTATTTTCGCCAGTTGTCCGATTTACGGGTACAGCACCCGGAGCGGATCTTGCTGATTACCGAGCTGGAAAACTGGGGCGATAGCCTGCTCGCCTAATGTATCGAATCACGCCGGCGGTTATTCTTCCTCTGGGCTCTGCTGCAGTGCCCAAGTAGAATGCCGCTCGCGAACACCTGGCGCCCACAAGGCGCAACCACTGGAGTAACCATGGACTTTATCGGAGCCAATATTCTGTCCGTCAGCCAGTTCGAGCGTGCCGACATAGAGCGCGTGTTCGATGTGGCCGACGCCATGACCCCTTACGCCAAGCGCGAAAAAGTAACACGCGTGTTGGAGGGGGCGATTCTCGGCAATATGTTTATGGAGCCGAGCACCCGCACTCGACTCAGCTTTGGCGCGGCTTTTAACCTTCTGGGTGGTACCGTGCGTGAAACCGTTGGAATTACCGCCAGTGCCATGGCAAAGGGGGAGTCCCTCTACGATACGGCGAGAGTGCTCTCTGGTTACAGTGATGTGATTTGCATGCGTCACCCACAGGAGGGCTCTGTGGCAGAATTTGCCGCGGCGAGCCGCGTGCCGGTGGTCAATGGTGGTGACGGTGCCAATGAGCACCCCACCCAGGCGCTGCTGGATCTCTATACCATCCGCAAGGAGCTGGCCGCCCACGGTCGCACTTTGGACGATTTCCGTATCGCTATGATTGGCGATCTCAAGCACGGGCGCACCGTACATTCGCTATGCAAGCTGTTGTGTCTGTTTGGCAAGGTGCAGGTGGTTCTGGTATCTCCGCCGGAGCTGGCTATGCCGGAAGGGGTGGTAGAGAAGCTCCGTACCATAGGGCATGATGTGACGGTCACCGATCAGCTGGAAACCTCTATTACCGATGTGGATATTGTCTATTCCACCCGCATCCAAGAGGAGCGTTTCGCCTCCCAGGAAGAGGCCAACCTTTATCGCGGTCGCTTCCGTCTAAATCGTGAAATTTTCACCCGTAACGCCCAACCAAATACGGTGATTATGCATCCGCTGCCCCGGGATTCCCGCGCGGAAGCCAATGAGCTGGATACGGACCTAAATGAGCACCCGAGCCTGGCAATTTTCCGCCAGACAGATAATGGCCTGCTGGTTCGTATGGCATTGTTTGCTCTGTTATTGGGGGTGGAAAACCAAGTGGACAAGTACGCCCGTGAGGTGAACTGGCACAGTCGCCGCAACCCGGTTTAATGCTGATTGGTTCCGTTTTCAGATAGCGCCGCTTTTTTCTGTTAATCTGATTGAGTTAGCCCGGCCAGTATTGATCTATCTGGTCCGGGTGCCTCTGCAATCGCATCAGGGAAAGGTGCATGTTGAATCAGATTTCGCCTGCGGTTTTCTCTCGCAGCGTCGCTTTTCTGGCGCTGTTTTTTTCCGTATTAATTTGTAAAAGTGCCGCGCAAGAAGGCGCTTTTCCCCATGTGGCACTTTTAACCATCGATGGCGCCATTGGCCCGGCTACTACCGATTATTTTAAGCGTGCCACAGAGGAAGCGGGAGAGCGGGGTGCAGAATTAATTATTTTGCACATCGACACCCCCGGCGGCCTTGATGCCGCTTCGCGCGATATTATCCAGCACATCCTTTCTTCCCCAATTCCAATTGCAACTTATGTCTACCCATCTGGCGCCCGTGCGGCCAGCGCCGGTACTTATATCCTCTATGCCAGCCAAATAGCAGCCATGGCTCCAGCTACCACCCTTGGCGCCGCTACACCGGTACAAATAGGGGGCCCGCCAGGAACACCCACTCCGGGAGGTAAGCCCCAAGAGAATGAAAAAAAAGAGGAAAAAGAAAAGGAAGAAGGTGACGAGAAAAGCGAAGAGGAAAAAGAGGAGAAGCCTCTATCCGGTACTGCGATGGAACGTAAGGTGGTTAATGATTCGGTCGCATTTATCCGGGGGCTCGCTCAGCGCCATGGGCGCAATGCGGATTGGGCAGAAAAGGCGGTGCGCGAAGCGGCAACTCTGACGGCTTCGGAAGCACTTGAAATGAATGTGGTGGATATTGTTGCCAAAAATGATCAAGACCTGTTAAAGCAGATTGCAGGGCGCAAGGTCTCCCTTGACTCCGGCGAGATCACTCTATCAACAGAAATTGCGCAACTACCCATAGAAAATTATGAGCCGGATTGGCGCAATGAATTACTGGCGCTGATTACCAATCCGCAGGTTGCCTATATTCTTCTGCTTATTGGCATTTATGGCTTGATATTTGAAGGCTATAGCCCCGGAGCCTTTGTACCCGGAATTGTCGGAGTTATCTGTTTATTATTGGCATTTTACGCATTACAGGTCTTGCCAATTAATTATGCAGGCCTGGCCCTTATTATTGTTGGCGCACTGCTGATTGTTGCGGAAGTATTTATGCCC
Organism: Microbulbifer sp. NBRC 101763; assembly: GCF_040371615.1. Classification (NCBI taxonomy): domain Bacteria; kingdom Pseudomonadati; phylum Pseudomonadota; class Gammaproteobacteria; order Cellvibrionales; family Microbulbiferaceae; genus Microbulbifer; species Microbulbifer sp. NBRC 101763. The sequence goes on along the minus strand of NZ_BAABQV010000007.1, from coordinate 223,421 downwards.
AGCTTTGGCGCTTTGGGTATTGGCGGGATTATTGCGTTGGTGATTGGCTCGGTAATGTTGATTGATACCGATGTTCCCGGCATGCAGGTCTCGAGAAAGCTGATTGGCGCAATTGCCGGAGTAAGCGGGCTCTTTTTGTTGACATTTTTCCTGGCTATCGGCCGAAGCTTGCGTACGCCGCGGGTGCCAGCTGACCAAGCCCTTGTAGGGCGCTCCGCGGTAGTTAGTGATGTCACAGAAACGGAGGTGCTGGTGCACCTCGATGGAGAGATCTGGAAGGCCCAATGTGAGACACCATTGGAGCCGGGGCAACGTGTACGGGTAATCGCACAGCACGGTTTACTTTTATATGTAGAGCCTGGTTAATTGTTTTGAATTTATCAACCTGTGAGCGTACTTGCATGCTTGCAGATTTCAGGTGGTGAGAACAGGGAGAGAGGAAAATGGTCAGTTATTTTATTGGTCTACTAGTGCTCGCGGTAGTGCTGCTGCTGATGTATGCCATCCGCATCCTGCGAGAATATGAGCGCGCGGTGGTATTTTTTCTCGGGCGTTTCCAAACAGTTAAAGGCCCAGGCCTGATCATTATTATCCCCATCATCCAGACTATGGAGCGTGTGGATTTACGCACCGTGGTAATGGATGTACCCACGCAGGATGTTATCAGCCGCGATAATGTCTCAGTGAAAGTTAATGCAGTGGTTTATTACCGCGTAATCAACCCACAGTCTGCAATTATCAATGTAGAATTTTACCACGAGGCAGTAAGCCAGTTATCCCAGACTACTCTTCGCTCTGTGCTAGGTAAACACGAATTGGATGAGATGCTTTCTGAACGCGATAAGCTTAATGTGGATATACAAAATATTTTGGATGAGCAAACGGATGCCTGGGGGGTAAAGGTAACCAATGTTGAAATTAAGCATATCGATCTCGATGAGAGTATGGTTCGAGCTATAGCTCAGCAGGCCGAAGCTGAGCGGGCGCGGCGCGCCAAAGTTATTCACGCAGAGGGTGAAGCCCAGGCGGCTTTGAAGCTCACTGAGGCGGCTGATCAACTTTCCAAAAATGCAAATGCAATTACCTTGCGTTATATGCAAACTATGATTGATATTGCCGGAGCCAATAACAGCTCAACATTGGTATTTCCGCTGCCGCTTGATTTGATTGAGCCGCTTCTTAAGCGAGGTTCACAGGCTGGTGGTTCCTAAATCTGGGGCCGCTTGCTTTTAGGTGTGTTATTATTTTTATAAGAACAGGTGTGAGAGGAATAAGGAAATTAACTGTGTAAAATCTAAGATAAATTAAAAAGGCCGCATTATAACCGCGGCCTTTTTTGTTGAGTAATACCTTTCTGCCCTAGGATTTTCTACAGTAGTTTTTCCATCAGAATACGGGTGGAACTATCCCAATCTTCCGGTACTTCGCTATCGGCCGCCTTATGAATTTTTGAACTCAGCTGTTTGCCAAGTTCCACACCCCATTGATCGAACGGATTGATACTGAGCAAGCAGCCGCCCACATAAACTTTATGTTCGTACAGCGCCAGCAGAGCCCCTAAGTGATGAGGGTCCAGCCTATCAAGGATCAAGGTATTACTTGGGCGGTTACCTGGGATTACTTTATGTGGGGCCAGTGCATGGGCTTCGCGATGGGTATAGCCGGCCTCTTCAAGTTCCTGGCGCGCTTCATGCAGGGATTTACCACGCAACAAAGCCTGGCTCTGGCTGATGCAACATGCCAGTAGCCAACGGTGCTGTTCATGTAATTTAGAAGTTGGCTCTTTCACCGCAATAAAATCCGCGGGGATCAGGTCGGTACCTTGATGTAGCAGCTGGTGAAAAGAGTGTTGGCCATTAGTGCCTTCGGTACCCCAGATTACACTGCCGCTCGGATAGTCCAGCGCTTGACCATTTTTATTTACGCTTTTACCCAGGCTTTCCATGTCTAACTGCTGCAACCAGGCTGGGAATTTTGCCAAACGTTGAGCGTAGGGCAGAACAACCTGGCTGCTGGTATTCCAGCACTGCCGATACCAGAATTGAATAAGGGCCATTATCACTGGCAGGTTATCCTGCAGAGAGGTATTGGCGAAATGCTGGTCCATAGAGTGAGCGCCTTGCAGCAGCTGCTCGTAAACTTCATAACCGCAGGCTAGAACGATCGGCAGGCCAATGGCGGACCACAGGGAATAGCGGCCACCCACCCAGTTCCACATTGGGAATATATTCTCAGGGGCGATGCCGAAGTCCTGTGCCGCAACAATATTGCTGCTTACGGCAACGAAATGTTGAGCAAGTTTCTCTTCATCACAGCCAGCAGCTACTATCCAGCGGCGCGCAGAGAGAGCGTTCTCGCGGGTTTCCAAGGTGGAAAAAGATTTGGAGGCGACGATAAACAGGGTTTCCTCAGGGTTAAGACCCCGAAGGGTATCACTGAGATCAGCACCATCCACATTCGCTACAAAGTGAATCTGGAAATCTTCCTTGTACCATGGGCTAAGTGCCTCCACTACCATGCGTGGACCAAGGTCAGACCCACCAATACCGATATTAACAATATGGCGAATTGGCTTTCCGCTGAATCCTCGCCAACTTTGGTTGTGGATATTTTTGGCAAATTGCCTCATCTGTGTGCGGCAGTCAGCCACTGCGCGTTCGTGATCATTTTGTGGTTCACCCTGGAAGCGCAGGGCAGTATGTAGGGCCGGGCGGTGTTCAGTATTATTGACATTGGCGCCGCTAAGGAGTGCTGAGATCTGATTGCCTAGATTCTGCTCTTCGGCGTAATCGAGTAGTAACTGGAAGGTATCCTTGCGTAGGTGATTCTTACTAAAATCCAGGTAAATACCTGCGGCTTCACAGCTAAAGTTTTTTGTACGTTGCGTATCGGTAGCGAACAGCTCACGCAGGGACCATTTATGTTGTTTAAAATGAGACTGCAATTGTTGAATTGCTGCGGCTCGGCTGAATGCCAAAGTTTCACTTGTCATGGTGATTGCTGATTAACTCTCTTGTGAGCGGTTTCTTATTGCGAATATCACACAAGCTTATGGTGCATGATTGAAAAAAGCGGGTAATGCTAACGCATTCCAGTCTGTTGGCTGGCGCCCGAAGCGTTACAGTGTATTACAGTGGATAGTTTCCGGTAAGAATGAACTGCTCAAAAGACAAATGCCGCTCGTAAAAGCGGCATTTGGTGGTGATTCATACTAAATAAAGCTTTTCAGAGTAGGTGTCTGTCAGCTCCGATTTGGTCAAAACCTCATTTAGTATGAATCACCACGCTGGTTCTGCTTGAAAGTGATTTTACTTCACCACTTTCATGCAGCGTACTCTATCCGAAGCCATCCAGCAGTCAGCATCTGCGGGGCAGGCCATTGAAAGAGGAATTTGTTCAGCGCCAGGAGGGCAGTAAGCTGGAGGTGCCGGAGGGCTACAGCAACCTGCTAGAACCAGTGCACTGATAATTCCGATTAAGTACTTGGCTGGAGTGAAATTCATCCCCTAACTCCTTTCCGTTGATGTAGACATTAGCATAGCCAATAAAACGTCACCTGTTGGTCAGCTTTGTAAAATGCTCTCTACAAAGATACCGCCTAGTTGAGTGTAATAGGCGCAGGGATTAAATAGCTGCCAAGATTAAAGTCTGGAAAAAAGTCGTGCCAATTTATTGTGTTTTGTGCTTTAAAAAGCGAGTTTTTTGCCAGTTTAGGGCGTATTTAAATTAACGGGGTGTATTTATTTTTTTTGCTTCTTCCAAGTTGGAAAACTTGCTCAAAAGAGAGATTAATTTTAGATGGTTTTTTAATTTTATTTTGAGGGTTTGGGGAAAAGTGGCGGGAAATAAATGATGAAAGGGTGGTTGTTAAAGGAGGATGAAGCAGTGGGAATTGCTGGAAATTTACAACAAGTCTTCAGAGTGAGTCACTCTGTTAGAGGTTGGGAAGAGCTTTTTATTGGTTCATTTAGTGAATTGGTTGAGATATGGCAGCTTTAAAATTATAAAACCGCCGTATTTGAATCAATGAGTGGGTTTGGGTCCATGAAGAAAATTACCAAAGGTCTGAGCAAGGGTTTCTTCACGTGCAGGGTCACGTAATGCGATTAGCAGGGAGTTTCGTATCTGGGGAATGAACATTAAGTCCGATAGTAACAGGTTAAATGTGCTTTGATCTCCAGTGTGCGCCAAGTTGGTGAGCCAGAGCTTGGCCAGTTCTGGGTTCTCCAGATCAAGTGCGCAGCGACTGCCAATTGCTGCGAGTACTTCTTTGTTCCTAGCCGCGTTAGAGGATTGCAGCAGTTTTTGTAGGAACGACTGGCGCAGCCCTTTAGCTGGCGAGTTTGAGATACCGCGTGCGGCGGCGCAAACCACATTAAAGTCAGGCGTACTATCGGCGAGTAATGTATTGGCTCGAGTGATGATGGCTTCTGCCAGTTGATGGTCGATAGTTTCGTTTTCCAGGCAGTGGCACAAGCTGACAAATACTGGCGCAGCTATCTTTGAAATTTGGCACATAAGAAGCGCCTTTTCACTTTCCCAGTGAGCGGCAAGGTCAGCAATGCCCTGCAGTGCCAGGTTGTCCCAGCGGGACTCCTGCGGGTTGCGGAAGTAACTGAGTACCGTTTCAAAATGAGCGCTGGGCTTGTGTTTCAACAGCAACCCGGTATGGGCATGAAATGCAGCTTGTCGCTCGGTAGAAGGGGTATAGAGAAGGCCGCTCTGTTGTAGCAATTGATCCAGCTGCGCTGCGGATTCAGCGGCAGGCCCCCTTAATTCCTGTGCCAGCGCACGCAGTAGACCATCGCGAGCCTGTAACTGTAATTTACCCTGCTCATCGAGAGGAAAACGCAGGAACCATACCGCTGGCTCGCCGCCTTCGGCGGGTTGCAGTAAAAGCCCGGTCCAAGCCTGGCGCAAGTAGGGGGAAGGCCAGGGCTTTTGACCCGCTTCAAAGGCTTCGGCTGTGGATTTGGATATAGACTGCAGGCGCCGGCCCAGGTCGAACCAGCGCAATTTAAAGTTAGCCTCTTCTATAAGGCTGCTCAGGGTACCGCTTTCACTCATGGGTGACTTATCTACTTCCTTAGGACGCAGTGGCTGCAATAGAGATGGGTTTTTGCTTAAAGTGCAACCAGCCGTATGCAATTGCCAGCAGCGGGCAGATGATATTGAACAGGGCGTAGGGCAAATAATTCCAGGTTCCAATACCGAGAGTTGCGGCCATAAAAGCGCCACAGGTATTCCACGGAATCAATACGGAAGTGATGGTGCCTGAATCCTCTAAGGTGCGTGACAGGTTTAGCCCGTGTAACCCCTTTTCCTTGAAAGCTTCGCGGAACATACGGCCAGGAATAATAATCGCCATATATTGATCGCCAGCAGCTAAGTTCATGCCAAAACAGGTGAGTACGGTGGAGGTCACTAGGCCGCCGACAGTTTTAACGAGTGATAAGACGCCAGTGACAATCACTTGCAGGAAGCCTGCGCGCTCCATGGCTCCACCGAAAGCCATGGCGGAGGTGATCAACCACACGGTATTAAGCATGCTACTCATACCGCCCTTCGATAGCAGTGCGGCCACGTTTTCATTACTGGAAGTGGACTTGTAGCCGTCGAACAAGCTGTACCAGGCGCCTTTAAGGGCTGCCAGGGTACCCTCTCCACCGCCCAGGCGGCGTGCGGCTTCAGGTTCAAAAATCAGGGCAATCGCACAGCCAACCAGGGAGCCGATGATCAGGGTAGGGAAGGCTGGGACTTTGCGCCAGGCCATGGCCAACAGCAATACGAGGGGTAATAAGCTGATAAGCGAGATCTTAAATTCGCTTTTTAGTGCGGCTAACAACGATTCGATATCACTGGCGGAGGCACTGCTGGCTTCAGAGGTGAAGCCGAGGAAAGCAAAAGCGATCAGGGCGATTGCGAAAGCCGGGATAGCGGTGGACATCATGTGGCGGATATGCTGAAACAGGTCATTTGACGTTACCGCTGCGGCCACATTGGTGGTGTCGGAGAGGGGGGACATCTTGTCGCCAAAATAGGCGCCTGAAATCACTGCGCCAGCAGTAACTTCCAGGGACAGGCCGAGGGCGCCAGCGATCCCCATCAGAGCTACGCCCAGGGTGCCGGCGGTAGTCCAGCTGGAGCCAATACTGAGGCCTACGACGGCACAGATAATACAACTGGCGGCATAGAACCATTGGGGGGAGAGAATCTGTACGCCGTAAAAGATCATAGAGGGTACAGTGCCGGCCAGTATCCAGCTGCCGATCAGGGCGCCCACTGCCAAGAGAATTAGAATAGCGCCAAAGACCAGGCCGATGCCGTGCAGCATGCCGCCTTCCATATCGCTCCAGCTGTGACCATTCTTCATACCCATCAGGGCGACCACACAGGCGCATAACAGCAACGCAATCTGGTTCGGGCCGTAGGAGGAATCGGCACCGTAGAAATAAACAGACAGGGATAACAGGGCGATCAGGATCCCTAGTGGGATCAGCGCATCCAGCAGGCTGGGCTTGCGCGGTTCATTATTGGGGCTGGCTTGAGACAAGGTGAACTCCTGCTTGACTGCGTGGCTAGTGCCGTTTTCGTTATCGTTGTTTTTGCCGTCGGCGACGGTTGATCCTCCTATTCTCTCGGCTTGGGGCGGTGAAGTCTACTTTGAATAGAGAACCGAACAGGAGGACCTTTTCACTGACTGACCCGTCTAAGCATGCTTTCATCACTCCCATCAGGTATCTGGATGGGAGAGGTGCTAGCAGTTCGGCGAGGCTTCCGGTATGTTCTGCGCCGATTTCTTATCCCGGCTAGCCTTAGCCGCACAATAAAATGAGCCAGGGCCACTTGAAGTTAGCAGGTCCGGCAGGTAGTGATTTCATGAGAGCAAGTGAGTTAGACCCCGCTCAATTCGAGGATATGCGCCCCTATCGCGATGATGAGGTGCGCACTGTACTGGACCGGTTGATTGCCGATCCAGAAATGTCCCATGCCGTAGCGCATTTCCTGATTCCTAAGTTGGCGCGCCTTGAAGGTCCGCTGGCTTGGTTGGTACGTCAATTTCTACGCTTTGAATTCCGCAATGTACACGATGTGCGCGGCGTGCAAGCGATTGTGGATAAATACATTGACAAGGTGGTGAGCCGTACCACCTCTGGCTTGACTATCTCTGGGTTGGATACTCTGCCCAGGGATCGCGCCTGCCTATTTGTGAGCAATCACCGGGATATTGCCATGGACCCTGCCTTTGCGATTGTGTCCATGTATAAGGAAGGGCATGAGACCTCTCGAATCGCTATTGGCGATAACCTGCTCAGCAAGCAGTTTGCCAGTGACATTATGAAGCTCAATAAGTGCTTTACGGTCAAGCGCAGTTCCGGCAGCCGTCGCGAGAAGCTGGCAGCGGCGAGCCAGCTATCCAATTACATTTATTACTCTATCGTCAACGAAAACGAGCATGTGTGGATTGCACAGCGCTCGGGCCGTGCCAAGGATGGGTTGGATCGCACCAATCCGGCCCTCGCAGCCATGTTTGCAATGACCAAGGATCGGGATACGCCTTTTGCCGAGTTCTGGAAGAAGCTGCACATTGTGCCGTTGTCCATCTCTTACGAATGGGATCCCTGTGATGGCCAGAAGGCCAAAGAACTTTACGTCACTGAGCACAAGGAAGAGTATAAAAAGGCCAAGAATGAAGACCTTGCCTCCATCGGTAAGGGGGTTATTGGCCAGAAGGGGCGCGTTCATACCGCTTTTGGCACCCCGATCGAAGGAGACTTCGACGATGTAAACAGCCTGGCTGAAGAGATTGACCGCCAGATTGTGGGCAACTATGTCCTGCACCCCACCAATTTAATCGCCTATGAGATGCTTTATGGTGATGTATGTGGCTTGCCGGTGGGTTACCCATCAAAGCCATGGGATCCCAGGGATTACGAGGAAACCCGAGAGAAGTTCAAGGCGCGTATGGCCAAAGTTGATGAGCGCTGGCGCGACAAAGCTATCCAGGCCTATGCCAATCCGGTGGTATCCCGTCTGGCATTTGAATGATCACTGGTTGGGTGGAGTGGTGGCGAGAGTGTGCTTAGTGGATAATAGCGCCCCTTGCGCCACTCACTAGCGAATAGATTCCACTTCCTGTGCTCAACGACAAACACAAAACCGCCATCCAGGCCGCTTATAGCCAATTCCTGTCCAGCCGTGGGCTTAAGGCCCGTTACGGGCAGAAGCTAATGGTGGCGGCCATCGCCCGTACGCTTGGGGCTATAAGCCAGAATGCCAGCGGCGAACGCGATGTGGAAAAGAGCGATGGTGAGCATATTTGTGTGGTTGAGGCTGGTACAGGTACGGGCAAGACAGTGTCCTATCTCCTCTCAGCTATCCCTCTGGCTCAGGCCCAGGAAAAGACCCTGGTGATTTCTACTGCCACTGTGGCTCTGCAAGAGCAGATTATCTACAAGGATCTGCCTGAAGTTGCTCGCCATAGTGGTCTGAAGTTTGAATACAGTCTGGCAAAGGGGCGAGGTCGTTACCTATGCCTGTCTAAGCTGGACCAACTACTTTCCAGTTTCTCCGCAAGTGGCACCGGTATTTCCCTCGGCCTCTATGAAGACGAGTTACCCCAAGTGGAAGCGGAGAGCATTGCCCTCTACCAGAAGATGACCGACAGCCTGGCAGCCGGCAGCTGGGATGGTGATCGTGATAACTGGGCAGATGCGATTGAAGCCGATGACTGGAGCCGGGTGACTACAGACCACCGTCAGTGCAGTGGCCGTCGATGCCCTCATGTAACTAACTGCAGCTTCTTTCGCGCTCGAGAGAATTTGGGCAAGACCCAGGTAATCGTGGCCAATCATGACTTGTTGTTGGCAGACCTGGCTCTGGGGGGGGGCGCTATATTGCCGCCGCCGGAAGAGACAATTTATGTACTCGATGAGGCCCACCACTTACCAGATAAAGCACTAAATCATTTTTCCCACCACAGCCGGGTTGGTGCCTCCACTGGTTGGCTGGACCAGGTCAATAAAGTACTGGGGCAAATGCTGGGGGAAATTGGTGATGGTGCGGAATTGGATCGCTGCGGTGAACAGCTGCCAGCGGTACTGACCTCGGCCAAACAGGGCCTTGAGCAGATGTGGCCCTTGATTGAGGAGTTGTGCGAATTTGAGGATGAACGCGGTAACACCACCCGCCACCGTTTTGAGGGCGGTGTGGTGCCGGAGACCATGGCACAGCTTGCAGAAAAATTGCGCGAGGATTTCGACGAGCTGGAGAGCTTGTTCAATAAAATGCTGCAAACAGCCCAGAGAATGCTGGAAGATGCACATTCACCTGTGCCGATTGTGGACTTGGAGCGCTGGTATCCACAATTGGGCAGCTGGTATGGCCGTGCCGAAGCCAACCTGCAGCTCTGGGCCAATTATGCCCGCCCCGATACTGGCGGTGCCTTGCCGCAGGCGCGGTGGGTAACCCTGGTGGACTGGGGTGGCTCTACTGATTTTGAGGTGTGCAGCTCACCGATACTCGCGGGTAAAGCTCTGGAGTACAGCCTGTGGCGACGTTGTTACGGTGCGGTGCTTACCTCAGCCACGCTGACCGCATTGGGTAAGTTTGACCGTTTGCGCATGCGAGCAGGTACCCCGGACAATGCCAGTTACCAAGTGGTACCTAGTCCCTTTGATTTCTCTCGGGCTACTTTGCAGGTTCCTGCCAGCGCAGTGGATGCAGGCAATGCAGACCGCCATACAGATGCGGTGATTGATGCCTTGCCGGAACTACTCAATGGCAGTGGTGGTTCTCTGGTGCTGTTTTCCTCTCGCAGGCAGATGGAAACTGTTTACGAGTCGCTGCCAGGCACCTGGCGCAATCGCATACTGATGCAGGGGCAGAAGTCCCGCCAACAGTTGCTGGATAGCCACCGAGAAATAATCGATGGAGGAGGCAACAGCGTTCTGTTCGGGCTCGCCAGTTTTGCCGAGGGGGTTGACCTTCCCGGTGACTACTGTCGCCATGTAGTGATTGCCAAGTTGCCTTTTGCCGTGCCGGATGACCCAATTGAGGCTGCACTGGCAGAATGGATTGAGGCCAAGGGTGGTAACCCCTTTATGCAGATTACTGTGCCCGATGCGGCCTTGAAGCTGGTTCAGGCCTGTGGTCGCCTACTGCGGGCTGAGGGGGATAGCGGTACTGTCACTCTGCTGGATCGGCGAGTAGTTACCCGGCGCTACGGTCAGGCAATACTTAACTCACTACCGCCCTTCAGTCGCCGAATCGAGTAATCTCTTATAAGTACTCCGACTTTCTCTGTCAGTGTGTGCGGGGTGCGTGAATCTTATTGCTGCGCAAATTGAGCAGCTCTGGTATTGGATGATATGCAAGCTATTTATTCTGAAGTTGCCGATCAATTATTGATTCTTGAGGCGGAGCTGCGCCGCATGGAGTTGTGGCAAAGTGAGCCGCCGCCGGCGGAGGCACTGGCCAGTTCGGAGCCATTTTGTGTTGATACCCTGACTCTGCCCCAGTGGTTGCAATTTATCTTCTTACCGCGCATGCGGGTGATGATTGAGCAGGAAGTGCCGCTTCCCCGGGAGTGCAGTATTGCCCCCATTGCGGAGGAGTTTTTCAAGACCCGCGGTGGTGCCGAAGAGCTGATAGTAATCCTTGAGCAGATAGACCAGCGCTTACGGCTTGGCTGATACAAGTAGGAGCGATACCCATCTCTGCCTGCCGGGTGTCGCCACTTCCATTCCTCCATGTCTTTCTGATGCTGACTGTCTGTTGTCCCTATTTGGATTGCAAAGATCTGGCGCATGTCACATTGTGGCGCTTGCATAGCCCGGCTGGATGGAGATCCCTGTTCACTTGGCTCTGTCATAGGCTAATATCGACTTTTTGCTTGGCGTGGGGAGGAATTTTCCCACGTTTTACCGTGAACGCTGCTGAGACGGTATGGTCGGATTGAAATGCTAATGGGGCTAGAGGTAATCGTTAGGATGCAGAAATTTTCCCTTCTGTGGTTATTGGTGGCGGTCCAGCTTTTGGCGGGCTGCCAATCTGTATTGTATCCCGGTAAGGAGCGCACTCAACCGGCATCAGTGGGAACACAGCAGACAGAGCCGCAGGGTGAATTGGTACAGTGCCCTGAGCCCGTGGAAGTGATTTGTGCCGAACCGGAAGTCAGGGTTGTTGAGAAGGTTATCGAACGAAGCGTTGAAAAAGTAGTCGAAGTGCCCGTTGCCAAGGACAAATTGGTGCTCGGAGCAGTGGAACAAGTCTCCGTTGAGCCCTCTGGCCTGGTAATAGAATCCATTGTCGATACAGGTTCACCGACCTCCACTTTGCGCGCCCAGGCGCTGACCCGCTTCGAGCGAGACGGCGAAGACTGGATCAGAATCCAGCTGACCAGGGCCGATGGTGATGGCAAGGCCAGGCCCGTGTCTGTGGAATTGCCGGTCAAGCGGCATATCCGCGCTACACGGCTCGGTTTTCCCAGCCAGCGGCGTCCGGTGGTGGAAATGAACCTCACCGTGGGGAGTATCACCCATATGGTTGAGGTCAGCCTGACAGACGAGGGCGGCACTGATGTTTTGATGCTGCTGGGACGCAATTTCCTCAAAGACGCCGCAGTTGTCGATGTGAGCCGTCGCAATGTTCAGGGCCCACCCCAAATATCCGGGGGCAAATAGGCCGAGTTGAAAGTTAGGTTCCGATTGGAACCGTAGATTTACGGGGAAGGGCGAATGTCGCCGCGTGTCCAAGTTTATGTCATTGCGGCATTGCTCGCATTGATCGGAGCGGGTCTTACCGCATACAAACACTTCGAATTAGGTTTTCCACTACTGCCGGGCGAATACCGCACCGTTTGGACCATTGAGGCCAAAGTGGGCTTTGATGCGGAGGGTGGGCCTGTCAAGGCAGCCCTTACACTGCCCCGTGAGCAGCGCAATATGGAAATTCTTGGGGAGACATTCAGCTCTTCAGGTTTTGGCTTTTACATTGCCCGTGAAAACGATGAGTACCGGGCAATCTGGACACGCCGCTCGGCAGAAGGGGCCCAGTCCCTATTTTACCAGTTGGATGTTTATCAGACTCCCGGCGCTGCCCTTGAACAGCCCCTGAATCTCAGTACCGAAGTGCAGAAACCCTTCCTCGGTGCGCGAGAGCAAGAGGCCGTGCGCCTGGCTATCAATTCTTTGGTACAGCAGGCCCGTGAGCGCTCCTCCGATGTGGAATCTTTTACCACCCAGCTGCTGTTTGAGCTGAATGATGACGGCAACCAGGATCGCAACCTGGTCTTTCGTCATTATGCTGATAGCTCCCTGGTAGATGTAGCTCTATTGATGCTGGCTACTGCTGATATTCCCGCCCATCGAATTCGCGGCCTCTATCTTGAAGATGACCGGCGCCGGCTGACACCCGAGGACCTTCTAGAAGTCTACGATGGCAGGCGTTGGATCGTGTTTGAGCCCAACAGTGGCATGCCCGGTGTGCCGGAAAACTTTTTTATTTGGCAGCGTGGCGGCAAGAGCCTGCTGGACCTGGAGGGTGGGCGTAACTCTCAGGTGACTTTTTCGGTGATTGCCAATGATGTACCCGCACGAGATGTTTCCATGCGCAGTACCAGCCAGGATAAAGAGGCCCTGGTTGATTTCTCTATCTACAGCCTGCCCATTGAACAACAGAGTATTTTTAAACTGATTCTGCTGGTACCCGTAGGGGCCTTGGTAGTGGTGCTACTGCGAGTATTTGTAGGGTTGCGCACCTCCGGTACCTTTATGCCGGTGCTACTGGCGATTGCCTTTATCGAGACCCAGCTGATTACCGGACTCTCCATCTTTGTGCTTATCCTGGTGCTGGGATTATGGGTGCGTTTCTATTTAAGCCGGCTCAACTTGTTATTGGTGTCGAGGATCGCCGCCGTAGTGGTAACGGTGGTGCTCATAATGGGAATGATCAGTGTGGTTAGTTTCAAGCTCGGTATCGAGCAGGCGCTGACAGTCACTTTCTTCCCAATGATTATTCTGGCCTGGACCATCGAGCGTATGTCAATCGTGTGGGAGGAAGACGGCCCCTATGAGGTGATTGTCCAGGCCGGTGGTAGCCTGCTGGTGGCAGTGCTGGCCTGGTGGGTGATGACCAATCGATATGTTGAGCACTGGACATTCAACTTCCCTGAACTGTTATTGGTGCTGTTGGGCTTTATTCTGGTTATAGGTAATTACACCGGTTATCGCCTCAGCGAACTGATGCGCTTTCGGCCTCTGGTCAGGTAGGAGGTTGTTATGCTTCACTTTTCGTTCAAGCATATGATCAATAAGGTACGCGGTGGAGTAGTTTCACCGCTGACCTTGAACGATATCGGTGTGCTCGGTATGAATGCGCGTAATATTAATTACATCGCGCGTTACAACGACCGTAAAAAATATCCCATCGTTGATGACAAACTGAATACCAAGCACGCCGCAAAAAAGGCGGGAATCCCTGTGCCTGAACTGATTGAGGCCTTTGAGACTCCTGCCAGTCGCAAGCGGGTTATGGAAGTGATTGACCCCCTTTGGCAGTTTGTGATTAAGCCGGCACGTGGATCGGGGGGCAAAGGCATCCTGGTGATTGCGGGGCGCAATGGTGATAAATACAAGAAAATTTCCGGCTCGGAAATCGAAGCATTGGATATTTTGCGCCACGTTAATAATATTCACAGCGGCCTATACAGTCTCGGAGGCAAGCCCGACCGGGTAATGGTGGAGTCTCTGGTGGATTTCGATCCGGTCTTCCAAAGCTACTCCTTTGAAGGCGTGCCGGATATCCGTGTGATTGTTTTCCGTGGGTTTCCGGTGATGGCGATGCTGCGTTGCTCCACTCACGACTCCGATGGTAAGGCCAATTTGCACCAGGGGGCTGTTGGAGTTGGCATCGACCTGGCTACCGGAAATAGCTGTCACGCTGTGCAGCGGGGTCTACGGATTAATCGTCACCCGGATACCGAGGTGCATTTCGATCAGTTAAAAGTACCGGGCTGGTATGATCTGGTGCGTTTGGCGGCAAGTTGCTATGAAATGACTGATCTAGGTTACCTGGGTTGCGATATTGTCCTGGACCGCGCGCGGGGCCCGCTTCTCTTGGAAGCTAATGCTCGTCCCGGCCTCGCCATTCAGGTAGCCAATGGCGTCGGTCTGCGACGGCGCCTTAAGTTTATTGAGGAGCTGGATGAGGATATGCTCAATAAAAATGTGGATGAGCGGGTGGCTTTTTCTATGCGCGAATTTGCGGCTGACAAAGGGTTTTAGGGGGAGTCTTGCCACTTGAAAATTTTGATCCCGGCAATGCTAATGCTTGCCGGGATTTGTAGATGAAGCAGGCTGCCCTCTAGGTCGCTGTGAGAGGGCATAAGTGAAATTGATTCATCACCATCTTTAAGCGTTTACTCTGCATTTTTAGGGAATATTCTAATTCCCGGATTTTTGTCTGGATTTCTTTCAGTTCCCACCGGGGTGGGGGCTCTTGCCGCGCTTTATTATTTCGACGGATTTGTAAGTTGCTCCACTTGCTGTTTACGTCGGCAAGATGCTGTTCCTCCTTCGCTAGCCATTTTTGCCAAAACTCTCTGTATCGGGAGTCAGCCAGTCTCTGTCTGGCTTCTTCAAACAAAGTTGTGAGGTGTGCCTTATAGGCCTGAATCGTCGCTGCTTTTTTCAGATTTCGGGTAATACCGACCCAGCTCAGCACCTTGACCATCCACTTGGTTGGGTCGTACTGGTACCAGCGAATACCACTTCGATAGTCAATCTGGAATGTGTGATGGTAGTTGTGATAACCCTCACCAAAAGTAAACAGGTTGAGGAAGGGGTTGTCCCGTGCAGTGATGTCTGTGCGAAATGGGCGCTTTCCCCACATGTGTCCGAGGGAATTAATCATAAATGTGGTGTGATGATTAACGACTACACGCAATACCCCGGCAAGCAAAAACATACCAATAATATCGCCGGTCAAAGCTCCCAGTGCGATAGGTAGGCCGATATTCATTGCCAGGGTAATGGGTACGTAGTGGTTGAACTGCCACATAACGATCTTATCGCGTTTCAGGTCATTCACATTTTTGTAATCCAGGCGACCACTCGGGTAGTCGTGCATCATCCAATCGATATGGGAGAACCAGAAGCCGCGTTTGGCTGAATAGGGGTCTCGGTCATTATCGTCAATGTGGCGATGGTGATGACGGTGGGCGGCACACCAGTTTAGCGTGGTGTTTTGCAGTGCAGCGGCAGTAAATAAGGCAAATAAAAGGCGTAATGACCAGTGTGCCTCATAACTCCGATGCGACCACATACGATGGTTGCCTGCAGCAACCGAAAAACTGCATAGGGCGCCGTACACGGCAAAAACAAGCCACTGATACCAATGGTAGCCATGGATCACACCATAGATAGGCACCGCAGTCAGCGCTAAAAAGCCGGTACTGGAAAAAAGTATTGTGGGAATCCAAAAGCATTTGCGTTTATCTGAGTTAACGGTAGAGGCTGTGCGCATGTTTTGTTCCGGTTCAAACTGCTCCAGGTAGAAATGGTGAAATTGACGCTCAGTTCCATGGAAAAATCTGCCTTGGAACCCCGCTTTATCGCCACCTTGTTAGTCACATTGATTCAAAGATAGTCGTTGAGCAAGTCGGAGGTTGGCGGTTAATTCCCAATCTGCTGGTTGATAGGCTGAGTCATGATTCCCAGTGGCGAGAGATGCCTAGAGGTTGGTATCTCACTTCAGTAAGTGTTATTCGGTAGGATCTGGTGCACTATTCCGGCGCAAAAGAAGAAGCTGAAGTCACTTATTGGTTCACGATTGTCAGGATATTAATTAAGGTGCTGGACTGTCGGCCCCCGAGATATTGGAGTTTCAATAGTTGGCATGGCAATTGCTTTGACTAATTGTGCGGGAAGCATGACCCGCACTTCGGGAAGAATGCACGAGGTTATGGCAAACCGTCTCCTCTGAGTAACTTCCCGTTTTCTCTCATCATCGCTGATTACGGCCCCGCTTTGCGGGGCCTTTTTTATCTGTCACAGCATTTCCGTTTGAAACAATTCTTTAAGTTTGTGACCTCTTGTAGAATTCCCGCAGATGTTATTGCCGGGTGAATAGACGCCCTTTTTACTACTCGGTATAAATGACCCATTTCTACCGCAAGCGAATACCAACAAATTGAGCGCAGTGTGTCCGAGTCACAAGTTTCAGGCCAACCTCCCCTCCTATTCCAGCTGGCTACCTCCGATGAGCTGCACACTTTGGATGCTGCTCGGCTTACCCGACAAGCTGCGAACCTGCAGGGATTATTGCAGGATGTAGATTGCGGGCTGTGGGAGTGGCATTTGAAAACCGGTGCCCAGAGAGCCCAGGGAGATATTTGGCTCCTGTTTGCAGACAGCGCCCGCGGTGCATTGGAATCCCTTTGGACTGGCAGTGAGCTGCGCCAGGTCCATATAGATGAGCGCGATCGTATTTTTGCTTTGCGTGAGCAGATTAACGGTGTTGGTGGCTACTTTGATACTTGTTTCCGCGCTTATGATGTCTCAGGCCAGTTGCGTTGGCTGAGGGTATGGGGCAGGACGATTCACAGCAGTGATTCCAATGGAACAATCGCTATCGGCAGCTGTGCCGATTACAGTGAAGCCCTGTCACAGAGCTATCTTTCAAACCTACCGGCTGAGCGCCCCTTACAGGCTCTCTCTGGTGTTGGCGATGGCTTGTGGGAATGGGATCTGCGTGCAGATGAGATGGTGTTAGACGATGCCTGCTGGAGCATACTCGGTTATGAGGTGAGCCCCATTCGCAGTATTGGGCGTTCGGCTGCGGCACAGTGGAAGGCCAGGGTGTTGTCTGAAGATGCTTCCCGGGTCGAGCAGGCCATGCAGGACCACGTGCGTGAGCGCCTTCCCCTTGATGTTGAATTTCGCCTGTGGCGTTCTGATGGAAGTATTGTCTGGGTGCGCTGCCGGGGTAAGGCCCAGCTCAACAGTCGCGGCCAGCCGGTACGGGTATTAGGTACCCTGCAGGATATCAGTGGTAGCCGCGAGACTTTATCGCGAGTGGAGCGGGAGCTACAGCAGCAGCGCGAAGAGAATGCGCATCGTGCAGATCTGCTTTTTAGTCTGAGTCACGAACTGCGTACCCCACTGAATGCGATACTGGGCTATAGCCAGATGGTGGAACTGGACCAGACCCTCAATTCGGACCAGCGGCAGAGGCTGGGAGAGATTCGTCGCGCCGGCCAGCATTTGTTGCACTTGGTTGGGGATGTGCTCGAACTGGCTCGTATTGATAGCCGGCGCCTCGGTCCGTCAATGGAATCCATTCGCCCTGCGGAGCTTGTAGCCGAGTGCAAGCGTCTACTTGAGCCCCTGGCTGAAACTCGCCGGGTGAGCCTTGTTTTTGAGCCTCTGGGTTGGGAGTCCGCATATATTTGCGCGGATCCGGTGCGCTATAAACAGGTGGTTCTCAATCTCGCCGGCAATGCGGTGAAGTACAACCGGGAAAATGGTCGCGTCATTATCAACTTTGCCCCAGAGGCTGAAGGCTGGTTACGCTTGAGTATCCTCGATACGGGTAAAGGTATCCCACCGGAGCGGCGTACCGAAGTGTTCGAGCCATTTAATAGGCTGGGCGAGGAAAAAGGTCATATTGAGGGCACGGGTGTGGGGCTTGCGATTGCCAAGCGCTTGACCGAGGCCATGGGTGGGCGCATTGATTTTGATAGCCAGGAGGGGCAGGGATCGATTTTTTGGATCGAGTTTCCCATGATTGATGCTCCTGACGCGCTGATGTCTTTTTCTGCCCAGCCGGAGGCGCCGTCACATTTGCCTGAGGGGCGCCTATTGCTTGTGGATAACCGCCCTACAGCTGCGAGCAGGTTGAAAGAAATGTTGAAAGATACCCCGCAGATCCAGTGCCTGGTAGCCACTGATGTTGTGGAGGCGATTTTTATTGCGCGAACTATGCATCCCGAAGTGTTGCTGTTTCACAGTGAACTGCCGGGTATGTCTGCGGCGGACCTGGTGCGTATCCTTGAGGAGGATATTTCCACTCGGTCGACGCGTTTTGTGTTGGTTGGTGAAAATCCTACAGGGGAGAGTCACCCAATGTTGCCGGATCAATTCGATTTTGTGCAGCTTTCGAAAGTGCTGGCGGAGAGCCTTGTGAGTGCAGGCCGATCTACCTGAAATGCACTCAGGTTGTACTGAGGAAAAGTTGTAAATTACCCGGCCATTAGCCGGGTAATTTATATCGCGGGGTTAGCGGATACCACCGAGGTGCTTGCCCACGATTTGTATCAGGGGCTTGAATACTTTGGGGGTGGCGCACACCAGATTGCCGGAATCCAGGTAGTCTTCCCCTCCGCGGAAGTCACTGATCAGGCCGCCTGCCTCTTTTACTAGCAGGGAGCCCGCGGCGATATCCCAGGTGTTCAAGTACATTTCCCAGAAACCGTCAAAGCGACCAGCTGCAACATAGGCCAGGTCCAGGGCTGCGGCGCCTGGGCGGCGGATACCAGCGGTCTGCCCGGCGATTTCTTTCAGGGCGGATAGGTAGGGGTCGATGTTTTCCAGGGCCGGGCCATTAAAGGGCAGGCCAGTACCGATCAGCGCTCCGCGCATGCCCTGGCGCGGGGATACCCTGATGCGGCGTCCGTTCAGAGCAGCACCGCGACCACGACTTGCGGTGAATTCCTCTCGTTTAATCGGATCCAGCACCACGGCATGTTCAATGCGACCGCGATAGCGGCAGGCGATGGAAATCGCAAACTGGGGTACGCCATGGATAAAGTTAGTGGTGCCGTCGAGAGGATCGATAATCCATTCGTAATCGGGTTCCGCACCCTCCAGCAAGCCGCTTTCTTCAGCGCGAATGCTGTGTTTGGGATAAGCCTTGCGAAGGTGATAGATGATCTCCTGCTCGCTGGCTTTGTCCACTTCAGTGACGAAATCGTTGCGCGCTTTCTCCTCGAATTTCATCAGGTCGCCGCGCTCCCAGGCCCGTTCGATCAGTTCTCCGGCCTTGCGCGCCGCGCGCAGGGCAATATTTAGCATGGGTTCCATAACTATTCCGCACTAAGTGGTTGAAGGGGTTAAAAAGCAGACTGCGAGTTGACCGCAGCGGACGCGATTGTAGGGATTCCCATCCATTTTTGCTACACTCGCGCGCCCCCATGACACCGATTTATTACTTCAGTATGGCCAAGTCCCCTTTAGATACGACTCCGCTCAATGCGCTCGACAATGTGCGCGTGGTTTTGGTTAACAGTGCCCACCCCGGTAATATCGGAGGTGCGGCGCGCGCGTTAAAGAATATGGGCTTGAGCCAACTTTACCTGGTGGCTCCGCGTGAATTCCCGGCGGCCAACGCAATTTGGCGCGCGGCGGGGGCGGCGGAGTTGCTGGATAGCGCTGTGGTTGTAGATACCCTGGAGGAAGCGGTAGCGGATTGTGGTCTGGTGGTGGCAACCAGTGCCCGAGAGCGCCGTATACCCTGGCCACTGCTGACCCCGCGCCAATGTGGTGAGCGAGCGGTCGCGGAGGCGCCAAGCCACCCGGTGGCGCTGGTCTTTGGGCGCGAAGACCGTGGGCTTACCAATGAAGAGCTTCAGGCCTGTAACTTCCATGTACATATCCCGGCAAATCCGGAATACAGTTCCCTGAACCTGGCAACCGCTGTGCAGGTACTGGCTTACGAAGTGCGTATGGCCGCCTTGGAGGCCGAAAAGGGGGAGCCGCTGAACTATGCCGACTGGGATCGCCCCCCAGCCAAGGCCAGCGATATGGAACTGTATTTTGATCACCTGCAGGAGTCCCTCGGCGAGCTGGGCTTTATCGACCCTGACAACCCCCGTCAGACTATGACCCGCTTGCGTCGACTATTTAGTCGAGTGCGCCCTGATGATATGGAGCTGGGTATCCTCCGCGGCATGCTGACCTCTATCCAGAATTACATCCATCGCACAGGAGGTAAGGGGCGCCCCGACTAGGTAAATACCCGAGTTGGGCGGGGGGTTATATACTTGACTGTAGTGCTGGGTTATTCCATACTCGCGCCCCGATCGGAAAAGGCTGTACATCAGTTTGGAGCTGATATGCGTTTGACTACTAAAGGCCGCTATGCGGTCACCGCCATGCTGGATCTGGCGTTACACGCAGAGCGTGGGCCGATCAGCCTAGCGGATATTTCCAAGCGCCAGGGTATTTCCCTGTCTTATCTGGAACAGTTGTTTTCCCGCCTGCGCCAATCTGGTTTGGTTTCCAGTGTACGTGGTCCCGGTGGCGGCTATCGCCTGGCCCGTGACGGCGAAGAAATTTATGTGGCACAGATTATCGATGCGGTAAATGAATCTGTGGATGCCACCAGTTGCGGTGGCAATGCCGATTGCGCCAATGGCGAACAGTGCCTGACACACTATCTCTGGTCTGATTTAAGCGACCAGATTCACGGTTTTCTGAGTGGTATCAGCCTGGCCAACCTTGTGGCTCGTGCGGAGGTGCAGGAAGTAGCGCGTCGACAGGATATGCGTGAGACACCGGAAGAGCGCATCGCCGTACTTGGCGGACTATAAGTGCCGGCCCGGTTGGGGCCGGGACGGGGTATTAGAGATTTATTGAGCGGAAACGGTATGACTATGAAGCTTCCCATCTATCTGGATTATTCAGCTACCTGTCCGGTGGACCCGCGCGTCGCCGCAAAAATGGCGGAACAGCTGACGATGGAAGGCAATTTCGGAAACCCGGCCTCCCGTTCCCACCTGTTCGGCTGGAAAGCGGAAGAGGCAGTGGAAAATGCCCGTCGACAAGTGGCGGAGCTGATTAATGCGGATCCGCGTGAAATTGTCTGGACAAGCGGTGCCACCGAGTCCGACAACCTGGCTATCAAGGGTGCGGCCCATTTCTATCAGGGCCGTGGAAAGCACATTATCACCTCAAAGATCGAGCACAAGGCGGTGCTGGATACCTGCCGCCAGCTAGAGCGTGAGGGCTTTGAGGTCACCTATCTGAACCCGCGTGAGGATGGCATCGTTTATCCCGAGCAGGTGGAGGAAGCACTGCGTGAGGACACCATTTTGGTGAGCTTAATGCACGTCAATAACGAGATTGGTGTAATCAACGATGTTGCCGCGATTGGCGAACTGTGCCGTGCACGCAAAGTAATTTTCCATGTGGATGCGGCGCAGAGTGCCGGCAAGTTGCCGATTGACCTGCAGGAAATGAAGGTCGATTTGATGTCCTTCTCCGCACATAAGATTTACGGCCCCAAAGGGATCGGCGCCCTGTATGTTCGCCGCAAGCCACGGGTGCGCCTGGAAGCACAAATTCATGGTGGTGGGCACGAGCGCGGTATGCGTTCCGGCACCCTGCCCACTCACCAGATTGTGGGTATGGGTGAAGCTTTCCGCATTGCCAAAGAGGAAATGGCGCAAGAAGGAGAGCGACTGCTGGCCCTGCGCAATCGCTTCTGGAATCAAATCAAGGATATGGAAGAGGTTCATATCAACGGATCTGCGGAACAACGTGTGCCCGGCAACCTGAATGTCAGCTTTGCGTTTGTAGAGGGCGAGAGCCTGATTATGTCCCTGCGCAACCTGGCGATCTCTTCCGGCTCAGCCTGTACATCCGCCAGCCTTGAACCGAGCTATGTGCTGCGTGCCCTGGGTGTGAACGATGAACTGGCACACAGCTCACTGCGTTTCAGCTTCGGCCGTTTTACCAGCGAGCAGGATGTAGATACTGCTGCTACTGAAGTGCGCAAAGCGGTTGAGAAGCTGCGCGAACTGTCGCCTCTTTGGGATATGTACAAAGACGGCGTAGACCTGAACAAGATTGAATGGGCCGCTCACTAAGCGCGCGCAAGAGTTAGGAGAACAGTCATGGCCTATAGCGATAAAGTAATTGACCATTATGAACATCCCCGCAATGTCGGGCGAATGGATGACAAGGCGGACAACGTCGGAACTGGAATGGTTGGGGCACCTGCCTGCGGTGATGTGATGCGCCTGCAAATCCAGGTAAGTGAAGAAGGGGTCATTGAAGACGCCAAGTTCAAGACCTATGGCTGTGGTTCTGCTATTGCCTCCAGCTCCCTGCTCACCGAGTGGGTAAAAGGGAAGACCATTGATGAGGCAGAGCAGATCAAGAATACCGCTATCGCTGAAGAGTTGGCCTTGCCCCCGGTAAAAATTCACTGCTCGGTACTGGCGGAAGATGCGATCAAGGCTGCGGTGCGCGATATTCGTGAAAAACGCGGTGAATCTGCCAATGCTGGTGAAGCAAAAGAGTCCGCCGCAGGTTAATTCTACTGGGCTATGTGCCCTACAGCAGTGAAGGTATTGTTTTGGCTATTACCATGACCGAGGCCGCCAAGACTCACATCAAGAGTCAGCTGGCCAAGCGCGGCACAGGTATCGGTATCCGGGTAGGAGTTAAGACCGCCGGGTGCTCAGGCTTGGCCTATGTACTGGAATTTGTCGACTCGACAGAAGCCGAAGATGTGGTGTTCGAGCAGGACGATGTAAAGCTGATCGTCGACCCCAAAAGTTTGGTTTACCTCGATGGAACCCAACTGGACTTTGTCAAAGAGGGGCTAAACGAAGGCTTTACCTTCTCTAACCCTAACGTGAAAAATGAGTGTGGCTGCGGAGAGAGTTTCCACGTTTAATCGGAACTCGCCGCAGCGAGGCCGGGTGCACTGTGCATGCCGGCCTTTTTATTGGTCCGGTAGCGACTGCCGGGCGGGGGCGCCGCCGCCCAGTTTTTAAGGCCCAGTGCCGGTAGGTGAACTGAGATGGCAACCAACCTGACCCATTTCGAAATATTCGGGCTTGAGCCCACCTTTGAACTCGATCGCAACGCCCTGGCAGCGCGCTATCGGGAATTGCAGAGGGAATTCCACCCGGATAAATACGCTTCCAAATCTGAGCGTGAGCAGCTGCTGGCTATCCAGATGGCGGCACAGATTAATGAAGCCCACACCGTTCTGCGCGACCCGGTGCAGCGCGCCGCATATCTACTTAAGTTGGCCGGCGTGGAAGTACCGCCGGAGCAGACTACCGCCGATACGGAATTCCTGATGCAGCAGATGTTGCTGCGTGAACGCCTCGAAGAGGTACGGGAGCAACCCGATCCAGCCTCCGCCCTTGAAGAGCTTGCCGTTGAAGTGCAAGGCCTATTCCGCAATGAGCAAAAGCAATTTGCTGAGGTTTTTGATGCTGGCAAGTTGGTTGAGGCCGAGGGCTCCCTGCGCAAACAACAGTTCCTGGTGAAGCTGCAGTTGCAGATTGAAGAACTGGAAGCCGATCTGTTCGGTGATTACTGAGCGACAATTGATAATAACTTGGGATATGGCACTGATTGTGCCGTGGCAACGCCACCCTGACGATAGAAGAGATTAGCAATGGCATTACTGCAAATTTCCGAACCGGGACAGAGCCCCGATCCTCACCAGCGCAAGTACGCTGTGGGGATTGATCTGGGGACCACCAACTCGCTGGTGGCGACTGTGCGTAGTGGTTCAGCAGAGGCCATCGCCGACGAGCAGGGCAGAGTGATACTGCCCTCGGCGGTACACTACGGCAGCGAGACTATCACCGTGGGTGCCAAGGCCCGAGCACGGGCCGCGCAGGACCCATACAACACCATGATCTCCATCAAGCGCTTGATGGGGCGTGGGGTGGCAGATGTCAAAAGTCTTGGTGAGCAGTTGCCTTACCACTTCGCTGACAGCGATGGGGGTATGCCTTCCATCGAAACTGCTGCCGGCCCGGTAAACCCGGTACAGGTATCTGCGGAGATTCTAAAAAAGTTGGCTCAGCGCGGCCGCGAGGCTCTATGCGGCAAGGATGGCGGTGAGCTGGATGGTGCGGTGATTACCGTGCCGGCATACTTTGATGATGCCCAGCGTCAGGCCACCAAAGATGCGGCCAAGCTGGCAGGTTTGAAAGTGTTGCGTCTACTCAATGAACCTACGGCGGCGGCTGTGGCATACGGCCTGGACAGGGGCGAGGAAGGGGTTATAGCAGTCTATGACCTCGGTGGTGGTACCTTCGATATTTCCATTTTACGCCTGTCCCGTGGTGTTTTCGAAGTGATGTCGACTGGTGGTGATACCGCACTCGGTGGTGATGACTTTGATCGTACCATCGCTGCCTGGATAGCCGAACAGGCAGGTCTGGGTACGGACCTGGATGCCGCTACCCAGCGCCAGCTCCTCGATAGTGCCTGTGCGGCGAAAGAAGCCTTGGCCAATGCCGAACAGGCGGAGGTGGGCCAGGGAGATTGGCAGGGTGTATTCGACCGGGCAACTATGGCCTCACTGCTGGATCCCTTGATTGATAAAACCTTACGCGCTTGCAAGCGCGCTCTGCGCGATGCTGCCATCGACGTTGAGGAGGTGCAGGAGGTAGTGCTTGTAGGTGGCTCTACCCGTACCCTGCGGGTGCGTGAGCGGGTCGAGAATTATTTCGGCCGAGCGCCTCATGCAGAAATAGACCCGGACCAAGTTGTTGCTATTGGTGCGGCCTTGCAGGCGGATATGCTTGTGGGCAACAAATCTGATGATGAGCTGTTATTGCTGGATGTGATTCCCCTATCGCTTGGAATCGAGACCATGGGTGGCCTCACTGAAAAATTGATCGCGCGCAATACGACGATTCCGGTGTCTAAGGCTCAAGAGTTCACCACTTTTAAGGATGGTCAGACAGCGATGGCTATCCATGTAGTGCAGGGAGAGCGGGAGCTGGTGAGCGATTGCCGCTCACTTGCGCGCTTTGAGCTGCGCGGTATCCCGCCGATGGTGGCAGGTGCGGCTCATATCCGTGTGACTTACCAGGTGGATGCGGATGGCTTGCTGTCAGTTAGTGCCGTGGAGAAGAGCAGTGGTGTCAGTGCAGATATCACAGTCAAGCCTTCTTACGGGCTTGAGGACAAGGATATCGCCCGTATGTTGCAGGATTCCTATACCCATGCTGCAGAAGATATTGCCCTGCGCGCACTGCGTGAGGCACAGGTAGAGGCAGAGCGTACCTTGGAAAGCCTGCTGGTTGCACTGCGTGAAAATGGTGCTCAGTTGCTGCAGGAAAATGAATTAAACGAGCTGGAACTTGCTATGGAGGCGTTGCGTCTGGCCCATAACGGTGGCGATGCAGAAGAGATTCGTCGTCGTATGGAAGCTCTGAATAAGCTGTCGGAACCCTTCGCTGCCCGGCGAATGGATGCGTCGATTAAGCGAGCGATGCAGGGCCACAGCCTGGATGAATTCGATAAATAAGCGGCTGGGGCACAGCCCCGTCGGATTGAGACCATAGAGAGTCAGTACCCATGCCGAAGATTGTATTTTTACCCCATGCCGAAATTTGCCCTGAGGGTAAGGTCGTGGAAGCGGAGAGTGGTGTCAGCGTAATAGATGCAGCGCTGGCCAACGATATTGAAATTGAGCATGCCTGTGAGAAGGCCTGTGCCTGTACCACCTGTCATGTCATCGTACGCGAGGGTTTTTATTCCCTTGAGGAGCCTGATGAGCTGGAAGAGGATCTGCTGGACAAGGCCTGGGGGCTGGAGCCCGAATCTCGTCTTTCCTGTCAGGCCATCGTTGAGGATGAAGACCTGGTAGTCGAGATTCCCAAGTACACAATAAACCAGGTTTCGGAAAAGCACTGATCGGTGCGGGTATTGGGGGAGCCAAATAATGAAGTGGACTGACATTCACGATATCGCCATTGAACTTTGCGACACTCACGAAGAGGTGGACCCACTTACCGTTAACTTCGTCGATCTGCGTAACTGGGTAATGGCATTACCGGGGTTTGATGATGACCCTGATCGCTGTGGCGAGAAGATCCTGGAGGCGATCCAGGCCGCTTGGATTGAAGAGCGAGAGTAGTTGAGTGGAGTTAACCGAGTATTGGTAATGGAGTACAAAAGTCGATCAATACCCCGTATAATCCGCCGGCCGCGAAATGCGGTGATCAAAATTTGAGTACCCCCGGCCCGGTGGGTACGGAAGGAATATCAGGAAAGAGCAACTGTGCAGGTTGCTCTTTCTGTATGTAAGTTCAGTAACGAAAAATCACATTGGAGATAACCATGGCCCTGGAGCGTACCCTTTCCATCATCAAGCCGGACGCAGTAGCCAAAAACGTAATCGGTGAAATCGAGAGCCGTTTTGAGAAAGCTGGCCTGAGCATTGTTGCCATGAAGATGGTGCACCTGTCCCGCGAAAAAGCTGAAGGTTTCTACGCTGAGCACAAAGAGCGTCCTTTTTTCAAAGACCTGGTTGATTTCATGACTTCCGGCCCGGTTGTTGTACAGGTTCTCGAAGGCGAGAACGCTATCCTGGCAAACCGTGAGCTGATGGGCGCTACCAATCCGAAAGAAGCTGCTGCTGGCACCATCCGCGCTGATTTCGCTGACAGCATTGACGCCAACGCAGTACACGGCTCTGACTCCGCAGAGTCCGCTGCCCGCGAAGTAAGCTACTTCTTCGCTGACGACGAAATCTGTCCGCGCGCTTAATTTGTGTGCTGAAATCGCACTGGTCCGTCTGGGCCGGTGCAGTTCTTCCCCGAGGTGAAATGAATGACCGCTGAGAAAACCAACCTGCTCGGCCTTTCTGTTGAAAAGCTGGCCGCCTTCTTTGAATCATTGGGCGAGAAGCGTTTCCGCGCTATCCAGGTTTTAAAGTGGATTCACCAAAACGGGGTGAGTGACTTTGCTGAAATGACCAATGTCAGCAAGGCACTGCGCCAGAAACTGGCAGAAGTTGCTGAGATTCGCGCTCCGGAAGTATTGGAGCAGTGGGATTCTGCCGATGGTACGCGCAAATGGCTCATTAAAGTTTTTGGTGATAATGCCATCGAAACCGTTTATATCCCCGATGGGGATCGCGGTACTTTATGCGTATCCTCCCAAGTGGGCTGCTCCTTGGATTGCAGTTTTTGTGCAACCGGAAAACAGGGCTTCAATCGGGACTTAACTGCTGCTGAAATCATTGGGCAGGTGTGGATTGCCTGTAAGTCTTTCGGCCAGCTACAGCCGAAAGGTCCACGCAAGGTAACCAATGTAGTGATGATGGGAATGGGTGAACCCCTGCTCAACTTCGACAATGTAGTCGATGCAATGAACCTGATGATGGAAGACAACGCCTATGGCATCTCCAAGCGCCGCGTAACCTTGTCTACTTCAGGTGTAGTACCCGCATTGGATCGCCTTGCGGATGTTACTGATGTAAGCCTGGCGATATCCCTGCATGCGCCCAACGATGAACTGCGCAATGAGCTAGTACCGATCAATAATAAATATCCGATTGCGATGCTGTTGGATTCTGCTAAGCGCTATATCGACCGCATGCCAGACACCCATCGTAAGATGACCATCGAATATACGCTGATGCGCGAGGTTAATGATCGCCCTGAGCATGCTGAGCAACTGGCGGAACTACTGCGCGATGTGCCAGTAAAAATTAATTTAATCCCTTTTAATCCGTTTGAGCTTTCCGATTATCAGCGGGTGAGTAATAACGCTTTGCGACGCTTTCAACAGATTTTACTCGACAAAGGTTATACCGTAACCGTCAGAACCACTCGCGGTGATGATATTGATGCAGCTTGTGGTCAATTGGCAGGAAGTGTGAATGACCGGACCCGCCGCTCTGAACGCTATCGCAACGCTGAGCGCCCTGTCCGTATTGTAGGCTGAGTACCAATTTAACCTGAGTGTCTTGAGCTGGCGATTAGCTGGGATGCCAGGTGGTCCTAAAACATCTTCTTCCGATCTGGGTGGCTTAGAGCTGCAGTTTTGGTAGAGGATAGTTTTTAAATCTTTTATTCCTCTCTAAGTGGTAATTCCTCGCACGCCTTGCCTTCGATTTGGTGGTGCCTTTTTTTACTCCGAAGTCAACCAACCCGCAGGGTAACGCGTTAACAGTCCAGAACTTTTTAAAAAGTAGATGGAAGGGACTGTTAAATTATATGAACGTTCAGAAACTGGATTTAATGCTATTTTCCAGAGCCTTATTACGGCTTTTTTTTCTAACACTCGTTTTGATAATGCTTGGTTGTGGCTCGGGGTCGTCCGGTGGTGAGGATCGCTCGGTTCCGGATATTGTAGGGGGTGATCCCGATCCCGATCCCGATCCCGGTCCTGCAGAGGGAAGCTCACCTGCAGAATTGATTGGTCATGCTTACTCTGGAACCAGTATCGGCCTTGTCTGGGAGCGGGATGGTGAAACCTATTTCATCTATCGTAATGGAAAAAAAATAGCGGAAGCCAGCAATAACTTTTTTATCGACCAGAGCTTATCGGTAGATACTGAGTACGCGTACTCTGTCAATACCGTTGATGCGGCCAGCGAGCTGGAAGCCTCCCAGATCATCGTTAAAACATTAGTCAATGATACGAACGAGGGGCTGAATAACGGCACAGAAGATGATGTCTTAAATGAGCGTATATCCGCTTTTGAGGAATGTAAAAATGCTTCCAGTGCGGTGGACTTGCTCGAAGAAGACCTGGATAACTGTTTGGCAGCTATGCTCAAACTCAACCGTATGGCCCCTCTTGTCGAAGACATACGCGCTTTTGCCGCACGTGTTCGCAGTGAGCAGGAGCCTGCTATGGTGGAGCTGGGAATGCGCCTGTTCCACAACAAATCCTTAAGTGCAAATCAAGATGCCTCCTGTTCGTCCTGCCATCATCCCGCGATTGGCTGCGGTGGGGATGACCTCTCAATGCCGGTGGGTATTAATGCTATAGATACCGCCCTGCTGGGGCCGGGGCGCTCAGATGGTGTTAACGAAGTACCTTTAGTGCCAAGGAACTCACAGGCTATTTGTAATGCCTCACTGTGGTCTCGGGGCCTGTTCTGGGACAATCGGGTTTCTTTAAGCCCTGATGGTGTCCTCAGAACAGACTCGAGAGATGTTACGAATAATACCGTCAATGCTGTAGGAACTGGCTCGTTGGCACTGCTTATGGCACAGGCACATTTTCCGGTAACTGCTCCGCCTGAGATGGGGGATATCACCGACTTTGGATATAATGATTCTGTTGATGAGAATTTTACTTCCTATCGCGAGGATATATTAGCAGCCAGCCTGGATACTGCAGCTTGGGGGGCCTTGTTTACTTCCGCTTTTGGTGATCCCGAGATTAATTTCAGCCGTATTGCTCAGGCAATTGCAGCTTATGAAGCCGTACAGATATTTATCGATAATCCGTTTTTTGAATATGTCGAGGGGAATCTGGAGGTGCTCAATGCTGAAGAGAAGCGCGGTGCAATCACTTTTATGTCAAGAGATGCCGGTTGTACTTTCTGCCATAAAGGGGCTTTCTTTACCTCTGAGGCACTGATGGCTGCCAATTATCCTCAAATAGGCATAGGCACGGATGCAAGCGGAAGTGGTGCGGATTTGGGGGGAGAGGGGTCTTTGGGGCTTGGAGCCTTCCGTGCGCCTACTCTGCTAAATGTAACTATCACGGGCCCTTGGGGGCATAGCGGGCAATTTGGCACTCTGAGAAGAAATGTCGAACACTACAGCGACCAAGGAGCTTCCATCCTTAGATATTTTGAAAATAACGAGATGTGTGATCTTGACCAATTTAAAAATCTGCAGGATTGTCCGAGCAAGGTGGCTCCCAATGGTTTGGCTCACTCCCAAGATATTCTCGATGGGAACGATGGAGGAGGCATCAACCGTTTGACCGAAGACGAAATTGACTTTGTTGTGACATTCCTGGGTACGCTTACTGATCCGAATGCAGCGGATATCAGTTCCAATGAGATTCAGTTCCTGATACCTCCCAGAGATGGTGGCCCAGACGGTAAGCAGCTGGATGCAAAAGACCAGAGCGGAGAAATCTTGTAAGTTTCAGTTAGATTTTTCCCGGACTGCATGAAATATTAAAAATAATATGGCGAGTATAGAGGGTATGGTTCCTACAGCTCTCTATGCTCGGCAATCATAGCAATCCTAGTATTGTAGAAGCAGCATGCTCTTGCGAATGGCAATTGTAAAAAATACCTACATTGACTGGTACTGCCATTGTGTCGGGCTCGGGTTAAAAATAACAGATAATTCTTGCCCCCGAAGATCACCTTAACCGCACTGACAGTTTGCGACTCCCTCAACAGAAATTGTCGGGTAAAGGCGCTAAATTGTTTACTCCTATGGCTGAAGCGACTGGTAGTTAAATAGCCAGGCTCTGTGGCCAGTTGGCCATCAAAGTAGAATCAGTTTTTTGTTAGCAACAATTGCCACCAAGGCAGTAGATATTGTTTTGGGTTTATTCAAACGGCCAAGGCAAGAGATAATTCAGATCTTTATCCTTTGAAATTAAAAAGGACTTTTGTTGAGTTTCAGCAAACCCTGGGGATGTTAGCTTTTGGTGCCGCAAGGGGCACTAGTTCGCTTATTGCCTGTCCAGAGCTTCTCAAATGAGGTTTTAGTGGCGGGGTCGGTCAGATTTTATGAAAGTTCATAGTAAAAATTCGAATGTATCGATCATGGTATTGCTGCGGCTGTTGATCCTGCCACTGTTTGTGTTGGTAGCGGGTTGCAGCTCGGGCTCTTCCGGTGGGGATGACAATCCGTCCTCTGATCCAGTTGCAGATGGCAGTGGCGGAGATATAGGCACTGGTGGAGATGTAGGTGGTGATGGCGGCTCGGACACCAGTACAGGCGGTGATAATGATACTGGGGGTAGCTCCCAACAGGGAGGTGCTCCCGCAAAGTTAATTGCTAATGCTTTTTCCGGTACCAGTATCGGACTCTCGTGGGAGCGTGATGGGACAACCTATTCCATCTATCGTAACGGTGAAAAAATTGCTGAAACGAGTAATCACTACTTTGTCGACCAGGGGCTTTCGATAAATACAGAGCACACCTACACAGTGACTGCTGGAGACGTCGATAATGATAGTGACATCGCCCGGGTCAGTGCAAAAACCTTGCTGAACAATACCAATAGCGGGCTCAGCAGCGGCGCGGATATTGAGGTGGACAATGATCGCATTTCTAATTTTGCAGAGTGTAACAATGCACGCAGTGCATTGGATCTGCTTGATGCAGATTTGGATTCCTGCCTTCAGGCCATGCTTGAGCTGAATGGTATGGCCTCTCACTTGGAGGATATACGGGCATTCGCCGCCCGAGTCCGCAGTGAGCAGAGCCCCGCAAAGGTGGAGTTGGGTATGCGCTTATTCCACAACAAAAGCCTCAGTGCCAATAACGACACCTCCTGCTCGTCCTGCCACCAACCGGTTATGGGTTGTGGAGGCGATAACCTTTCTATGCCTATTGGAGTAAGCGCGCTCGATCCGGCTCTAGTGGGGCCGGGGCGGTCAGATGGTTTTAATGAAGTGCCTGTTGTGGCGAGAAATGCCCAACCGATCTGTAATGCCGCACTTTGGACTCGAGGGCTTTTCTGGGATAACCGTGTGGCAATTACAGATCGGGGGCTGAGAACAGACTCCCGCGATGTCAGTAATAATACCGAAGCGGCAGTGGGTATTGGTACCCTGGCTCTAATGATGGCCCAGGCACATTTTCCCGTTACCGATGCTGCAGAAATGGGGGACATTACCCAATTCGGCTACGACAATACTATTGAAGGTGGATTTACCGCCTATCGCGAAGAGATAATTGCGGCAAATCTGGAGAGTGCCAGTTGGAGCTCGTTATTCAGCGCTGCTTTCGGTGATCCTGAGATTAATTTCAGCCGTGTTGCTGAGGCTATAGCTGCTTATGAGGCAGTACAATTATTTATCGATAACCCCTTCTTTGATTATGTGGATGGTAATCCGGATGCTTTGGATAGCGATGAGAAGCGCGGGGCTATTACCTTTATGGCGGGTAATTCGGGCTGCACTAACTGTCATGGCGGCGCCTTCTTTACTACCCAGGGGCTTAGGGCTGTAAGTTATCCACAAATAGGCGTTGGTAAGGATGCTAGCGGTAGTGGTGCCGATCTGGGTGGTAATGGTGCGGGTAGTTTTCGTATTCCAACACTACTCAATGTCGCCATCACTGGCCCTTGGGGACACAGTGGCCAGTTCGCCACGTTAAGGAGAAATATCGAGCACTATCGCGATCGATCAGGTTCCATTACCCGATATTTTGCCAACAGCGAAATGTGTGATTTGGAGCAATTTGTGGGGCTGCAGGACTGTGCCAATAAAGTGGCTCCCAATGGCCTGGCTCATACCCAGGATATTCTCAGTGGGAACGGCGGGGGCGGAGCCAATAATCTCAGTGATACAGAGATCGACCTGGTGGTGAAATTCCTTGGAACACTCACTGATCCGGATGCTGCCAATGCCAACTCTAATGCGATTCAGGCTCTGATGCCCCCTCGGGATGGTGGCCCAGATGGCCGGCAGCTAGAGGCGAAAGACCGCGAGGGCAAGGCGCTATAAATGGGAGCCAGGAGAATACTATTCCGCAGAATATTATTAGCTCTGTGATATCCGCACTTTTTCTCTCCTGTAAGCCCGCGACAAGTCGGGCTTGGTAACTGTTAATTGGAATTCATTGGGGTTATGGAGCTGCAACGGGCTGTACTTTACGGCAGTATAGGGCCCGGGAAGCACAGGTTAGGGGTTACGACCGGTTGATGGGACGGCAAATAGTGACTGGGTTTGTGTTGAAAAATTAATCAGCCCTGGGCGTATAGCGAATTTCGGTTGACGGATGTAGCAGGTCTTACGCCGCCTAGCTGGGGTTGACTGCGCCCAAGGTGCTTCCGCTAGATGGACAGATAAAAAATAAATTTACAGGTGATGTTGTGTCTGCAAAATCTTTTGGCCTGCCGTTTTTGGGGCTGTTATTTACTGCTCTGTTGGGGGGCTGTGTAACGACCGGGTTGCCTGAGCGCCAGGAAGTGAACCTGGATAAGGCCCTGGAAACTCACGTGCAGTTGGGGCTGCGCTATCTGCAAAGCGGTGATAACCGTGAGCTGGCCAGGCGTCATTTCAATAAGGCTCTGGAATTAGGCAGGAAAAACCCACTAGCCCACCATGGCCTGGCTTTGTTATATCAGGCAGATGGCGAGCTGAAGGTGGCTGAATCCCATTTCAAGAAAGCCCTGCGTTATGGCGATAACTTTTCGATGGCGCGCACCAATTTCGGGGTTTTTCTCTATAAGCAGGAGCGCTACAAAGAGGCGCTGGAGCAGTTTCGCCACGCTTCAAAAGACCTGACCTATAACCGTCGCTTCTTCGCCCTGGTTAATTATGGCCGCACTGCCAGCCGACTGGGTATGCTGGAGGAGGCTGAACAAGCCTACACTCGCGCTTTGGCCCTGAATGCAAATCTGCCTGTGGCCCAGCTTGAGCTGGCTGAGTTGAAGTTTGAGGCTGGCGATTATGCCGTGGCCAAGCAGTACCTGGATAAATACAGCGAAAATAACCGCCAGACACCGCGGTCCCTGTGGCTGGGTATCCGCATCGAAAAGGTGTTTGGGAATCGTGACAAGGAGCTCAGTTACGCGCTTGCCTTGAAGAATTTGTACCCGTACTCTGCGGAAACACTGAAATATCAGGAGTTGAGTGGTAATGACGGATAGTAGTTCCGCGCACCGCGATAGCGGTGAAGCCGTACCCCCGACACAAACGTCCCCAGTTTCTCCAGGTAGCATCCTGCGTGCAGCGCGTGAGGATGCTGGCCTGTCCCGTGAAGATTTATCCCGGCGCTTGTGTATTATCGATAACACGGTGGAATGGCTGGAAGATGATATTTTCGAGCGTCAGCCCGAGATAGTTTATGCACGTGGCTATATCCGCAATATCTGTAGGGAGCTGGGTGTTCCTTCAGAGCCAGTACTCACCGCCTATGATTCCGCACGACCTCAGCCGCAACCACGCAGTGAAGGCCGCCGTATAGAGGTGAAGGCCGATGCCCTGCGTCCTGCCCGTCGAAAGGGACATGGAGTGTTGGCAATATTGCCTCTG
This sequence comes from Microbulbifer sp. NBRC 101763, assembly GCF_040371615.1. NCBI lineage: Bacteria > Pseudomonadati > Pseudomonadota > Gammaproteobacteria > Cellvibrionales > Microbulbiferaceae > Microbulbifer > Microbulbifer sp. NBRC 101763. The sequence goes on along the minus strand of NZ_BAABQV010000007.1, from coordinate 189,458 downwards.
CTTGCTGCCGGGGGCGTCTTTTGGTGGCTCTATGGCGGTCCGGTAAATATTCCCTCTGTACCAATGCCAGTGGCACTGACGGATGAAGTTTCCCAGGCTCCTGAGGAGATACCAGGGCAAAGTACGGCAATTCTAAAGCAGGAAAACAGTGCAATAGAGCAGGGTGATTCTACTTTTGTATTACAGGAAAGCCCTGTTGACCTCAATAGCGAGCAGATTGCCGTTGAGGCCCCCACTGTTGCTCTCGCGGCTCAGTCACAGGCGACTTCTGCTGAGCCCTTATCGGAGCTTCCCGCCGAAGTGGCGCAACTGGATCAGCAACTGCAAGGTGCCTTACGGCTCAGTTTTGATGAGGACTCCTGGATTGAGGTGAAAGATGCAGGTGGTGTAGTACTCTTAGCCGGAGTGCAGGAAGCGGGCACTTCCAAAGAGCTGGATGGGCGCGCACCTTTTGAGTTGATGCTGGGAAATGCCCGCGCGACCAAAGTGGTTTATCGCGAGCAAACGATAAATAGCGACCCTATTGGAAACCGCCGCACTCGACGCCTGATCGTTGGTGATTGAAGTGATCCCCTTAGTTTGGGCGCGAATACTGTAGGTTTGCGCCCAATCTCTCTATAATCTCCCCTCGATTTTTTAGCAGCAATACTGCCAGGTCAGCCCTATGCAATTTGAATCTCCCATTGTTCGCCGCAAGTCGCGCCAGATCATGGTAGGAGACGTACCGGTCGGAGGTGATGCCCCGATATCGGTGCAAAGCATGACCAATACTGAAACCTGTGATGTAGCCGCTACAGTGGGGCAGATCCAACGTTTGCAGAAGGCCGGTGCCGATATTGTGCGGGTATCCGTGCCTAGTATGGAGGCCGCTGAGGCCTTTGGGGAAATTAAAAAGCAGACCGATGTACCGCTGGTTGCGGACATTCATTTTGATTACCGCATCGCCCTGCGCGTGGCCGACTTGGGGGTGGACTGCCTGCGCATTAATCCCGGCAATATCGGTCGAGAGAAGCGTATCCGCGCCGTGGTTGATAAAGCCCGCGATCTGAATATACCGATTCGTATCGGAGTAAATGCGGGCTCTCTGGAAAAAGATCTGCAGAAAAAATACGGTGAGCCAACGCCTGATGCACTGGTGGAGTCCGCCCTACGCCATGTGGATATCCTTGATGGTCTGGACTTCCAGGACTTCAAGGTGAGTGTAAAAGCCTCGGATATCTTTATGGCAACAGCTGCCTATCGCAAACTGGCCGAGCAAATTGAGCAGCCCTTGCACCTGGGGATCACTGAAGCCGGTGGTCTGCGTGCGGGCACGGTGAAATCTGCGATTGGCCTCGGTGCCCTGTTACTCGATGGTATCGGCGATACGCTGCGTGTGTCCCTGGCGGCGGACCCTGTTGAAGAGGTCAAAGTGGGCTGGGACCTGCTCAAAAGCCTGCGCTTGCGCAGTAAGGGTATTAACTTCATTGCTTGTCCCAGTTGTTCGCGCCAGAATTTCGACGTGGTGAAAACCATGAACGAACTGGAGACACGCCTGAAAGATATCACTACACCGCTGGATGTGGCTGTGATCGGTTGTATCGTCAATGGTCCTGGAGAGGCGAAGGAGGCGGATATCGGCCTTACCGGCGGCACTCCCAGCCATGCTATTTATGTAGACGGTCAGCCGGATCGCAAATTTAAGAATGAGAACCTGGTGGATGACCTGGAACGCCTGATTCGTGACAAGGCTGCAGCCAAGGCTGAGCGCGAAGCGGATATCATCGCCAAGGCGTAGCGGGCTCCAGCCTGCAAGCACCATCCGAATAGTTGAGTTAAATATTAAGGAACAGCGTTGAAACAACTTCGCGCAATTCGAGGCATGAACGACCTGCTGCCGGAACAGTCCCCGGTTTGGCAGTATGTGGAAGCCACTCTCAGTGAACTTTTTACCCGCTATGGCTATAACGAGATTCGTACGCCCACGCTGGAGGCGACCCAGTTATTCAGCCGCGCGGTGGGTGAAGCCACCGATATTGTCGAAAAGGAGATGTACACCTTTGAAGACAAGAGCGGTGACAGCGTTACTTTGCGCCCTGAAGGTACCGCCGGTACTGTGCGCGCAGCGATTCAGAATAACCTACTGATCCAACCCCAGCGCCTGTGGTACTTTGGTCCCATGTTCCGCTATGAGCGCCCACAGAGGGGCCGCCTGCGCCAGTTTCACCAATTTGGTGTGGAGGTGTTCGGTATCGAAGGCCCGGATATCGATGCGGAAATGCTTATTATGACTGCGCGCCTGTGGCGCCAGCTGGGTATCAGTGAGCATGTGACCCTGCAACTCAATTCCCTCGGTAATTCAGACAGTCGTGCGGCCTATCGCGATGCATTGGTGGCCTATCTCAGCGAGCATCGCGAGCAGCTGGATGAAGATAGCCAGCGCCGCCTCGAGCGCAACCCGCTGCGTATTCTCGATAGTAAAAATACGCAAACTCAGGAACTGCTCGCCGACGCCCCCTGTCTACTGGACTTCCTTGATGAGGAATCTACCGCCCACTTCACCCAGCTGCGCGCGCTACTGGATGCCGCAGGTGTGAAGTATGAAATCAACTCTAAACTGGTACGCGGTCTCGACTATTACGGTAAAACCGTATTTGAATGGGTGACTGATAGCCTCGGTGCCCAGGGCACAGTCTGTGCCGGTGGTCGCTATGATGGTCTAGTAGAGCAGATGGGGGGGAAAGCCACTCCAGCGGTTGGTTTCGGCCTTGGGGCTGAGCGCTTGGTGCTGATGCTGGAAACCCTCGAAGTTCTGCCGGATAGCCTGGCGCAACAGGTGGATGCCTACCTGGTGGCGGTGGGTGATGTACAATCAGCCGCCTTAGCTGCTGCAGAGCAGCTACGGGACGAGCTGCCCTGGTTGCGCCTGCAGGCGCACTGCGGTGGCGGAAGCTTTAAGAGCCAAATGAAGAAAGCCGATAAAAGCGGTGCCGATTATGCACTGATTATTGGCGAGGATGAGGCCGCAAATGGTCAGATAACAGTGAAATACCTCCGTTCTGAGCAGCAACAACAGACCCTCCAGCTGAATGAGCTGGCCGCACTGTTACAGGGCTGATCAAAATACTCCGGGGGGCGGAGGCCCCCGTCGGGAAAGTTAGAAAACCACAGGAAAGGCGATTTACCCAATGTCTGAGCATCTTACCGAACAAGAACAAATAGAAACGCTGAAGCGCTGGTGGGCGGAGAACGGCAGGGGCATTGTTACCGGCGTGGTCCTGGCTCTCGCCGGCTACTTCGGCTATCAATGGTGGCAGGGTGACCAGCGCGGCAAGGCTGAAGCAGCTTCTGACCTGTATCAAAATTTTGTTGAGGCGGTATCCGCCAATAACAATCAGCCGGACAATAAACAGCTGACGACCGCAAAAACACTGGCGGAGCAGCTCAAGAACGAGTTTGGCAGTCGTATTTATGCCAGCCAGGCGTCACTGCGCTTGGCTGCCATCGCTGCAGATAACAATGATCTGGAAGCAGCTCAGCAACAGTTGCAGTGGGTGATCGATAATACCGAAGAGACTGCCCTGAAGCTGTTGGCCAAGCGCCGACTTGCCTCGGTAATCGCTGCGCGCGGTCAACCCGATGAGGCTCTGAAGCTGATAGAAGGCTCTGTGCCGCCAGCGTTTGCTGCTCTCTACTCTGAAACTCGTGGAGATATCCTGAAGCAAAAAGGGGATAATGCCGGTGCGCGTGCAGCGTATGAGAAGGCAATTTCTGAGTTGCTGCCGGAGCAGGCTGGTAGCACCCAACTGCTTCGCCTCAAGGCTGATAGCTTAGCAGTAGTGAGTGACAAAGCTGTGCAGGAACAGAATCAAAGTGAGCCAGCACCAGAGGGAGATGAGTAATGGGATTTCTCAATCGCGCTGCGGGGCGTACAGCTGCAGTAGCCCTGGCAATCGCCCTGGCTGCCTGTGCCTCCAACGATGAAAAGGAAGATGTCGAGCCGGTTGAGCTGGTGGATATCAATACCAGTGTTGAGCTGCGTGAGGTCTGGTCAGCGAGTATTGGTGATATCGATAAAAAGCGCTATGCCATGCTGCAGCCGGGTCTGGCTGATGGCAAATTGGTTGCGGCCAGTAGTGATGGTGAAGTTACCGCATTTGAACGCAGTACCGGCCAGCCTCTGTGGGAAACTGACCTGGATATCGAGTTAAGTGGTGGCGTTGGTGTCGGTCTTGGTATTGCGGTTGTAGTGGACTACCGTGGTCGGGCCATAGTGCTCGACCTGAACAATGGTGCAAAGTTGTGGAATTACCAGGTCTCTGGAGAAGTGGTTTCTGCCCCTGCGGTCGGTTCCGGGGTTGTGGTTCTGCAAACTGTCGACGGCAAGCTGGTTGGCCTGGATGCAGGTACCGGTGAAGAGCTCTGGAGTCATAATACCACCCTGCCAGTATTAACTCTGCGCGGCACTGCGGCTCCCGTCATCAGCGGTGGCTTGGTGCTCGCTGGTCTGGACAACGGTAAACTGATCGCCCTGGATGCCCGGGATGGCACTCCCCGCTGGGAACAGCGAGTTGCTATACCCCAGGGCTCCGCCGAGTTGGAGCGAGTTGTGGATATCGATGGCTCTCCGGTTGTGCGGGGTGATCTGGTATTTGCGGCGAGTTATCAGGGCAGGGTTGTTGCCCTGTCCAAAGATGGCGGCCGGGGCTTGTGGGCCCGCGACGCCTCCACACATCATGCGGTAGCGGTTGGTGGTGGCCATGTCTACCTTAGCAGTGTCTCTGGTAGTGTGTACGCCTACAATGTGGGCAATGGCCAGATTGTCTGGACGAACAATGAGTTGTTGCGCCGAGAGCTTAGCGGCCCGGCTTATTTCCAGGGTGTCGTTGTTATCGGTGACTTGGAAGGTTACCTACATGTTCTCGATCCAAACACTGGACAATTTATTGGCCGTGAGCAGGTAGATGGCGATGCGATTCGCATCCCCATGCTGGTGGATGGCGATCTATTGTTTGTCCTTTCGGATGACGGTGAGCTGGTTGCCCTGCGCCTAGCTCAGGACTAAAAAACCTCAATATTGATGGTGGACAACTGTCTACCACTGGGCCTCGGGCCCGCAAAAGGAGCCTGCTTAGCAGGTGAATTGAAATCGCCCGCCTCGAGCGGGCGTTTGTATTTATTTATTAGGCTAAAAGCCAGAATTTGTATGCTGCCAGTAATCGCCCTGGTCGGGCGCCCCAATGTGGGCAAATCCACCCTGTTTAATCGTCTTACCAGGAGCCGTGACGCCTTGGTGGCCAACTATGCAGGTCTTACCCGTGACCGCAAATATGGTGAGGCGGAGATCGACGGGCGCAAAGTACTCCTGGTTGATACCGGTGGTATTAGCGGCGGGGAGGAAGGTATTGATGCTGCCATGGCGCAGCAATCTATGCAGGCTATAGAAGAGTCGGATATTGTCCTGTTCCTGGTGGACAGTCGTGCCGGGCTCACCCCTGCAGACCAAATGATCGCCGAGCGACTGCGTACTCGCTCCAAGCCCACTTTTCTTGTGGCCAACAAGGTTGATGGGGTCAACCCGGATATTGCCTTGGCTCCGTTCTATGAGCTGGGTATCGGTGAGCTGTTCCCAACTACTGCAACACAGGGGCGTGGCGTTCGCTCATTGATGCAAAGAGTGGTGGAAGATCTACCTGAGGTGATAGAACCCGAAGAGGTTGATGAGGCCACCGGGATCAAGATTGCTATCGTCGGCCGACCCAATGTGGGCAAATCGACCTTGGTCAATCGACTATTAGGCGAGGATCGTGTAGTTGTTTATGACCAGCCGGGAACCACCCGCGATAGTGTCTATATCAATTATGAGCGTGACGAGAAACCTTACACCTTGATCGATACTGCGGGAATCCGCCGGCGCAAGAACATTAAGGAATCGGTAGAGAAGTTCTCTATCGTAAAAACCTTGCAAGCGGTGGAAGATGCCAATGTGGTGGTTCTGGTGATTGATGCCCGTGAGGGCCTGGTGGATCAGGATATGCACCTTATGGGTAGTGTGATCCAGGCTGGGCGTGCCTTGGTTGTGGCTCTGAACAAGTGGGATGGCTTGGAAGCGGATCATCGTGAATACGTGAAAGCAGAGCTGGAGCGCCGCTTGCGCTTTGTTGATTTCGCCGATGTACATTTTATTTCTGCACTGCATGGCACAGGTGTCGGTCATTTGTACGACTCTATCGAATCGGCCTATCAGAGTGCTACAGACAAACTCTCTACTAACCATCTGACTCGTATTCTCCAATGGGCAGTAAGTGAGCACCAACCACCATTGGTGCATGGCCACCGTATCAAACTGCGTTACGCGCACGCAGGTGGACAGAATCCGCCGGTGATTGTGATCCATGGCAACCAGACAGAGCAGGTACCGGCCCACTATGTGCGCTATTTGGAGAAGACCTTTCGCAAAGCCCTGGACCTGCAAGGGACTCCGGTGAAGATTGAGTTTCGTACCAGCGCCAACCCCTATGCCGATAAGAAAAACAAGCTGACGGACCGGCAGAAGGCTAAGAAGCGCCGTCTGATGAAGTTTGTGAAAAAGAAAAAGTAAGGCTTCTAGCGCCAGTCAATCCAAGTGTCGCAAATCCCCTCATAGTGTTGCACTTTGAGGGGATAATTACGGGTTAATATCCTAAGCAGTTGATTCCCATTGCAATGGGAATCGGGCAAGAGACCATAAGGAGATGGCGATGCTGGAGCTGAACAACCCTGCGCTGCTGCGCACCCAGTCTTACATCAATGGCCAGTGGATCGATGCCGATTCCGGTGCAACTTTTGATGTCATAGATCCGGCTACTGGCAAAGTTGTTGCCAGCATTGCCGACCTTGGGGGAAACGAAACACGTCGTGCCATTGAGGCTGCCGCTGCCGCGTGGCCGGCCTGGATGGGAACACCGGTCAAAGAGCGCGCCAGGATACTGCGTCGCTGGTATGACTTGGTTATTGCCAATACCGAAGATTTAGCCAAAATACTGACTGCCGAACAGGGGAAGCCCCTTTCCGAGTCATGCACTGAAATTGTCTACGGTGCCAACTATATCGAATGGTTTTCCGAAGAGGCTAAGCGTGTTTATGGTGATGTGATAGCACCGCCTGCCAGCGACCGCCGTATAGCAGTAATCAAGCAGCCGGTGGGTGTTACCTGTTCCATCACTCCCTGGAATTTCCCTAGTGCCATGATTGCCCGCAAGATGGCCCCTGCTTTGGCCGCTGGTTGCCCCTTTATTGCCAAGCCTGCTCAAGAGACCCCGCTCTCCGCACTGTCCCTGGCTGTGTTGGCTGAGGAGGCAGGTATTCCCGCCGGTATCTTTAATATCGTCGCTGGACAGAATGCACCGGCTATCGGTGCCGAGATGACTTCGAATCCCCTGGTGCGCAAGTTCACTTTTACCGGTTCAACCGCTGTAGGCAAGCTGTTACAGGCCCAATGTGCCCAGACCATGAAGAAAACCTCCATGGAGTTAGGCGGTAACGCGCCCTTTATTGTTTTTGACGATGCGGATCTGGATGAGGCGGTAAAAGGAGCCATCATCTGTAAATACCGCAATGCGGGCCAGACCTGCGTCTGTGCCAACCGGATTTTTGTGCAGGAGGGGGTTTATGAAGCGTTTTCACACAAGTTTATTGAAGCGGTCAATAAGCTAACCCTGGGCAACGGCGTAGATGACAAAACCGATGTTGGGCCCATGATTACTACCAAGGCCGTTAAAAAAGTAGAGTCTCTGGTGGAGGATGCCCTGCAGAAAGGTGCGCAGACCCTGGTTGCCGGAGGGCCCAGTTCTATAGGAGATCACTTCTATTCCCCTATGGTACTTGGTAATGCCACGGATCAGATGCATCTATTTAAAGAGGAGATTTTTGGGCCTGTCGCGGCCTTGTATAAGTTCTCCACCGAGGAAGAGGTTGTGAGGATGGCCAACGATACTGAATTCGGCTTGGCCTCCTACTTTTACTCCAGGGATATTGGCCGTGTTTGTCGCGTATCTGAAGCCCTTGAATACGGCATGGTGGGCGTTAACGAGGGCATAATTTCCAATGAGATGGCACCGTTTGGTGGAGTGAAGGAATCTGGCCAGGGACGAGAGGGGTCCAAATACGGTATTGAGGACTACCTGGAGGTAAAGTACTTGTGCATTGGCGGCATTGATAAATAAAAAAACAGCAACTGGTTTAAAATGTCCGGCTCATTAATGGTTACTTGGAATTTCCATGGTTGTTGAGCCTATAGGGCGTGTGCATTCCTGCTTTGGTGAGAAATTTGGTGTGCCCCGGCAGCCAATGCTTGCCGACGCCAGTCGTGCAAGTATTGAACTATTATCACCATTGAATGTAGCGGATGCGGTAGCGGGTCTGGAGGAGAATAGCCATATATGGGTGGTATTTCTGTTTCACCAGGCAGCTGGGCAGTGGTCTGCCAAAGTACGTCCCCCGCGATTGGGTGGTAATAAAAAGCTCGGCGTACTCGCTACCCGCTCACCATTTAGGCCAAACAATATAGGCCTTTCTGTAGTCCGTTTGGTAGAAGTGCGAACCTCACCAAAAGTTGAATTGGTTGTTGCTGGGGCTGACCTGGTAGATGGCACCCCGGTATTGGATATCAAGCCCTATGTGCCCTATGCCGATGCATTACCATCCGCAGAGAGTGCTTTTGCCGGTGCCGCTCCTGAATTGACCCCTGTGTTTATCCCCGAGGAGATTCTGCACCAGGCAAGGGAGTTCTGCGATGACTGGGGAACAGATTTACCACGGTTAATTGAGCAAGTACTGGCCCAAGATCCCAGGCCTGCTTATCAGCGGACAGATCCTAAGCGTGTCTATGGGATGAAGCTGTGTGGTTTTAATCTTTGCTGGCGCTATACCGGGAAGGGAATAGAAGTGGTCTCCTTAGTTGCTCTGTAAGATGCCTTAAATTTTCTATCTTAGGGTGTCCCTATATGTCTGGTAAAAACAGGATATCCACTTTCAGTTATTTCAATGTAGCTGCTAGCGTTGGAGTCTAATATAAGTCCAATACATGAGTAATACTATGCGGAATCAATTTTACTTGGAGATAATTTGAGGGTGATTTTTAGGTTAACTTGAAAATAGGGGCCTGAATGTTTGCAATCGTTTTCTAAAATTAGGTGCACAATTTTTAAAGGCACTTAAAAGAGTTCTTCGCGGTTTGAGTAAATAGCTTTCTAGGCGATTGTGGCAATAGTGAAATTATAACCGTAGCGGATAATATAAATATTTATAAGGTTCTGCCTGGGAGTTTTTTCTTTTAGGTAAATGTTTACCTATATGCTAATGGCTCGATTGTTTGGGTGAGGCCTGCGTGTGATTTACTTAAATCATTTATTTTTTGTCCCTTATAGAAAGGGGGTGTTCTTAAAAATTACTTTACACGAAAAAAATGCTCAAAAAATCATATGTAATAAGTCAACTCATGATGTGACTGTTCGGGCATGCTTTTTTCAAGTGCATCCAAAAGCATGTCGTTGGATTTCTCTGGTTACCTTTGAAGTAGTAATATGTCACGTATTTTCAGGGAAATTGCAATTTCCTCTTTACTATAACCACATAAGAATAGCGCTCATTGATTTAGAGGGTACCCCATGTCTGTACGTGAATCCTTTCGCTACCAGGATCTTGATGCGTTGCGAGTTGGCCGCTTTAATATGGGAGTCAACACCACTTTTGTTGTATATCGGCTGAATGGCACAGTGATTGACACAGGGCCCAGTAATCAGTGGCGCTATGTCAAATCTTTTATCCAAAGTGGTCCCATCAACCAGCTTTTGCTCACCCATCACCATGAAGATCATAGCGGTAATGCTGGACTTATCCACCGCCTGACCGGTGTCCAGGCTTTGGCTCCTGAGCAAACCATTAGTATTCTCAGGAAGGGGTTTCGCATACCGCCCATGCAGAAACTCTTCTGGGGTACTGCGGGCAAAGCAGAAGTGGCGCCGCTGCCCGGGAATATCTTTATTGGTAAAGAAAGAGTTGTACCTCTGTTTAGTCCAGGGCATGCTAAGGATATGACTTGCTATTTAATACCGAATCGCGGTTGGCTATTCAGTGCGGATCTTTATATTGCCAATTACCTCAAATTTTTGCGGATAGATGAGCATATCCCCACTTTACTGAAAAGTATTAAAGGGGTACTTGATCAGGAGTTCGACGTAATTCTCTGTCCGCATCGAGGAGTGGTAGAGAATGGGTGGAAGCAGCTTAATGAGAAATATGAATTCCTGCTAAACTTAACTGGTGATGCACAAAATTTACAAAAAAAGGGTCTGTCCCTGGAAGAAAGTACTTTGCGTCTGCTGGGTAAAGAGGGTTTGGTTAGCAAACTCACCGGTTATAATTTTTGCAAGAGAAACCTCATTGCTTCCTGTTTGAATGTTAATCTTGATGAAATGCCTCGATTTTAATGCCTCTCTAAGAAATTTTTAATGTCCTTAGTATAATAGTTTTTAGGTCGGCTTGGTTTCATTGATTTGATTGCCTTTGAGGGGTTAATTAAGTTGCTTTGGATTTAGGTGCGTAAAGGCCTCTACTGCTATTTTGATTTTTATAGTTGTTGGTTGGAATTATTTTCACTTCGCATACACTGGAGGTGGTCGGTGCTCAATATAGTAGTTTTGGATAGCATTGCACTGGGTATATGATCAATAATCAGTGAGGAGGGATTATATCTGGTGTTGGTCGCAAGCTAGATGGTGGCGAGGTTTCTTGGGGCGCCAGGTGATGAATGAACGATATACCTTGTTTTTGGTCCGGAGTACTGTATGTAAATCTGTTTTTATATTATTTTTCTGCTTCAATAATAAATCTTTTGATTCTTATTCCTGCATTTTTGCGAGTCTTGGGCTCTATCTTTTTAAAATATTTACTCATGACTTGATGAGAAAACTTTTCTCTTTGCGGGGGCTGCAAATGTCTAAACTGGGGTACCCAAGATAAGAAAAACGCTGTGAGCGTGTCTCGGGTCCCAAAGTTTTCCACATGATGAATTTCATCAATCCTGGGTAGGTAAAATCCTGACCCTTCGATATAATTGCGCATTTCGTTGAGCGTATAGTGGTTGTAGGGATCGAGAAAACTCTCAAAATATGGTTGCCAGTCATTATCGTGTTGGAATTCGTATACTGTATCCCAGAAATTCTCATGACCAACCTGAAAACCGACCACAATCTTGCCACCTTCCTTTAAGTGCTTATAGAAGCCATCCCAGACCTTCTTCTGGTCTGCCACCCAATGTAGGCAGCTGAAGGAAAAAATAATGTCGAACTGCTCATTGAACTGAATTTCGTCGGCACTCATCTGCTCGAAGGAAAGATTGGGTATGCCAGTGTGGACTTTACGGGCGTGGTGAATCATATCTTCAGTGAGATCCACACCGATAATTTTACCATTCTCAAGGCGTTCGGCTAGATAATGGGTGATTCTGCCATCGCCACAGCCGACATCGAGAATGGCACTGGCCTTTTGATAGTTGCAACGTTGTATGGCTTCCATTGCATGGCGCCACTGCATGGAGGACGCTTTTACATATTCCTGAGCCTGCCATTTATCGTGTCTGATGGGCTTATCCATGGTTTTGGCACCCTGTTGCTTATTCGGTGGGAGTTTCTCAGTCTAGCCCAAATACAATTACAGGAAGGGATAACCGCGAGTTGCTTTTCTGTCGGTAAAAGCATATCTGTAAATTAGACTTGATCAGGGATGAAATTTCAGGGAGGGATATCGTGAAACTTAAAGGTTCTTGTCATTGTCAGTCGGTGCGGTTCACCTTGAACTCCGAGCAACCCTATCCTTTCAATCGCTGTTACTGCTCAATATGTCGCAAGACTGCTGGGGGAGGGGGCTACGCAATAAACTTGGGAGGAGATTTCAATTCCATGAAGGTTGATGGCAAGGAATTTTTATCGGTTTATCAGGCTAGAGTAGAGTGTCCTGAGCGGAGTGAGGTTTTTGAAAGTCCAGCTCAACGCCATTTTTGTTCCAGGTGTGGCAGTGCACTTTGGCTCTGGGATCCACGTTGGCCAGAGCTGGTACATCCCTTTGCCTCAGCTATAGATACCGAGTTGCCTATCCCTCCTGAGCGGACCCACATGATGTTGCAGTATGCCAGGCCTTGGATAGAGCCAGATATTCACGAGAGTGATCAAAGCTTCGACGCTTACCCCGAGGAATCCCTGGCAGAATGGCACAAATGCCGTCATCTTAATGTGTAGGTCATTACCCAATGATGATATTAAATGAAGAGAGGCGGAGCGAGCCATTTGGCCGCCCCGCTTCATTGTGTTGTTCAGGCAAGTTATTCTGGGGCTAGGTAGAGAACCAGGTTATTGAGAAAGCTCAGAAGGTCGGCTTTTTCTGTATCACTCAATGCATCAAACTGTTCTTTACTGGATTGAGCTTCACCACCGTGATAGAGAATGGCTTCGGTCATCGTTGTTGCGCGTCCGTCGTGTAAGTAGGGGGCTGTAGAACCTACGCCCCACAAGTTTTCCGTTAGGAACACTGATGCGCCTACATTGCCCTCGTCGAACTCCTCCGCCATGGCCCTACCCATATCGTGCCGTTTAAGGTCGCCATATAGACGTACAATAGCCCCACCATTTTCAGATTCTTCAAATTGTCCCAGGGTTTGTCCTGAGGCGAGTTCCTGAGGGTTATCGAGAATATCAGTCAGTAGGTTGAACTGTAGTGAAGTTGTCGGCAGGCCGGCAATGTCTCCTGCTGGGTATGTCTCGTCACGGAAGCTGGCATGCTTGGAGGGCTCGTAAAATATTGGTGATGCCACTTCCATTTCAGGGCTGTGGCAGGAAGCACAGTCAATAGAATTAAAAATCACTTCACCGTTTTGAATGCCGGCAATATCAGCTTCGCTAAGTGGTAGACCGTAAGTCTCCTGTTCCTCTTCACTCAATGTGCTGATTACACTATTGAGTTCAAGCTTGGTAACGGGACGAGGTTGGGCGGCATTATAAATGGCCAGTGCAGTGATATCCCCAACACTGAGTTCGTTGGTTACTGAGTCAAAATCGCTATCGGCATCCCCCACCAGCTCTGTAGCTTGCATGCCAAGTTCCTGGTGAGCAGCTCCACGTACAAAGGCGCGGACATAACCCGTGAGCCCTTTCCACTCAAAAGGACGAACAACCAGGTCTGTATCAATGCCATCGAGATTATCGTAATTTACATTTCCACAGGAGACACTGATTTCACCAAAGTTAACCCCCTTGGTTATCATTTCCACTATATGACTTTCTCCTGAGTTACAACTTTCGGAGATGGCGTCGTCGCGTAGTGTATGCAGTTCCGTGGTCATTTCTTCAGCAACTAGCTGTACCGCCCCCATGCCAAAGAGGTGTGGCGATTGACGCTCGATAAAGCCTTTTTGTTTACGTTCCGGGTCCATACGGATCACATTGTCATTCACACCACCACCGCCATCGGCCACGGGTACATTGTGGCAACTAATACAGGAGTCACCATTTGGACCGGTGGTCCTGTGCGGTAGGATATTGGCCCAGGCCATGGGGCCTTTTAGATCCGGCCTTGGAAAACTGGTAAAGCGTTTACCATTGCCGACGTTGACTCCAACTCCGTCTAGGGCGTTGTAATTCATTTCGAACAGTTCATCCCCCTCCTCAAAGGCGTGCACATAGGCCTCTATGGGATCCATGGCTTCCAACTCCGATTGCTCCAGGTGGCCACCAAGGTGCCTCTCTACAGCACCGGCCTCGAGGATTTGCACAGTATTAAAGATTTCACTGAAATCAAAGGGCTGTTGCCGGGATGGTCTGGGTCCTTTTCTGGCATTCTTGGGAACTCGGTTTTTATCGTGTTTGGAACCAAAGTCAGCCAATATGGGTACCGGGGTAAACAATAGGGCTGATAGTGCCATTGAAATAGGTAATAGATGCTTTTTGGAAATCATTAACTGTATCTCCCGATTCTGATGAGACATGGATGGAGCGATTATGTCTATGCAGATACGCTTGATATGAGACTGAATTGACTACTTTCCTGTGGCTAAACAGTCAGCTATAGGAATAATTGCCTATTCATTGAAAATTTAAATTTTTCAGTCTCATTAGGTGCACTTTCATAGAACTAAAGTGCATCCATGCAGGCCTTGAAAAAAAAATGTTCGAGACCTTAGGCTTAAAAATCGGGAAATATAATTGAGAAGACCCATCTTTTGCCCAGGATTGATTATTACTTCCAGCCCAGGCTCCAACCCCGAATATTTATTTTTGCCCATAACCCGTTGCGTGCTTGCACAACTCTGTTGTAATTGTCTGACATGTCTTAGTTGTCATGTTTTATCCTGTAGTTCCGTGATTATGAATAAAATTTTCCAAATGTAGATCTTCAAGTTGGCAGTGAGTGGGGAGAATCTGTGAGGTGTGAATGCGAAATGTGTAAAAAATAAGGATGCAGGAAGCGGTGAGGGGATTGCTGGGAAGATTGTGGCTCACAGGTATCTTAGGCCTCGACATTTTGGCGTTCTTTCCTTCTTTTGGAAAGCTGTGAGCTAATTAAGGTGATTAGTGGTTTAGACTAGAAATCTGTTAAAACTGGAGAATGGCGTAAATTACATTAATGTGGCGTGAATTATTGCTTCTTTGACATATATTTCAATAAGTAAAGAGTGAGATAGTTTTACCTGTTCTGACTGCTATAGTTCCGGGGGCATGGTACATGCTCAAGGTTATCTAAATTATGGGATTTAGTGATTAATAAAGTTTGTTTGATTTATAAGTGTGTGAGATTTTCAGGCTGGTTGTGAAGTAGGGTAGCCCAACTGGAAGAGAGTTTTGCTTTAGTTTTATGAAAAAAAAAGAAAGATTAGTTGAAAGAAAACACAGGCTCTTGAGCTGGTATATTAGAGGTATTGTCGCTCAATATCCAGTTTGGGTCTGTCTGAAGTGAGTTCGTTGGGGAAAGTGTTTTTATTATTGGAAGTAAGTTGCTGAAATGGATTCTGATGCACAGAAAATTGAGCATCTAAAGATAAATAGGGAATTTCAGGAAATATGTTCGTAATTTTAATTGAAAAAATATCCTGTTTATATCACCGTTGTCTATTTGAGGTATTGTCAAATAAGGGAGTGCAAGGTTTGAGTAGCAACTTTGTTGTATGTTGTAGTTAAGGAGTATCAGATATGAAGATATTAATCGCCACTGATACATACCCACAGCAATTAAATGGTGTTTCCAGAGTTCTTGATAAGACTTATAAAGAACTCACCTTACGCGGGCATGAGGTTAAAATATTATCAGCTGATGATTGTATGGCCTTTCCATGGCCAGGATACCAGGAAATAAAAATTGCAGTTTTCCCTGGGCAAAGAGTAACCCGGATTGTGGATGAGTTTTGCCCTGATGCTATTCATATTATGACAGAGGGCCCGGTGGGATGGGCGGTGCGAGGTTATTGTAAACAACGCGGTCTAAGATTTACTACTTCTTGGCTTTCCAGACTTTCAGAATATATATCAATCCGAGTAAAAATTCCTGTCAGCTGGTTACATAATCTTTTATTGCGGTTTCATCAGTCAGCGGCGCACACAATGGTAACAACAGATGGCATGGCATCTGAAGCTAAGGCTATGGGGATTACCAGGGTAAGACACTGGCGGCGTGGAGTGGAGTTGGATAAATTTCGTCCAGTAGAGTCGACAGTCTTCGATGGTTTGCCTAGGCCTGTTATGTTGAATGTGGGGCGTGTTGCCGTTGAAAAATCACTGGAAAAATTTCTCTCGCTTGAGCTTCCGGGAACTAAGGTTATCGTAGGGGATGGTCCCCAATTAAATATATTAAAAAGAAAATTCCCATCAGCAATTTACATGGGGGTTCGTGAGGGGGAGGCGCTGACAGAATGCTATAGCAGTGCAGATGTTTTTGTATTTCCCTCCTTAACTGATACTTTTGGCCTGGTTAATCTTGAGGCATTGGCCTGTGGTTTACCTGTTGCTGCTTACCCAGTTACTGGCCCAAAAGATATTATTGGTGATGCTCCTGTAGGAGTAGTGCATAAAAATCTGAAAGTGGCGATTGAGCGCGCTCTTTTACTTAAAGGAGAAGATTGTATTGCCCATGCCAGAACTTTTTCGTGGGATGTTGCTACGGAAGACTTTCTCTCCGGGTTGGTGCCTGTCAGGGTGGAAGAGCCGGTTGCTGTGGAGTTCTAGTTTTCATTCATACCATAGGATGAATTTTTTATAATTTAAGAGGCTGGTTTTCGGTAAATTTGATCTGTAGTGTTTAAGTATAAACTTATAGATTGGCCATTATATATGGTTAGACATTTACCTTCTCAATCATTTGGTGTTTCAGTTTTATTATATCGATCACATCACCTTGAGCTGCAATCTGTAAAACCTCGGTATAATTTTCAATTATTTTTTGGATATAAGCCGTTATATTCGCTTGTACAGCATGGATCTCCTGGAATCTCAGGATGGCTATTAGGGCTTTATCGGTGTGCGAATTTGCTTGGCGTCAGGGAATTGATCATTCAAAATGATTAGAGAGGCTTAGGAGACGCCATCAATATCACAAGCAAGGAAATGTCCGCCATACACTTATAATGAGAACATACGACACCTGAGTCAGGTTATGTCATAGTTTGTGACTTAATCCCAGACTGTCGGAGTATGTGTTGTAACAATTCCAGGAACAATGCCGCCGAGGAAGCGACAATTGTGATTGATAGAAGAAATTTTTTAATAAATATCCTGGGTTTTTTACTACTGGCGGGAAGTACACATCTCATTGCCCAGGAAAGTATATCTGGAGACCATGTTACTGTTCGTTGGTTGGCGCCTTCAAGTTTTGTAGATCGAGCCAGTGAAAAAATCGGTTTCTACTTTGAAGTTGACCCCGGCTGGCACGTTTACTGGCGTAATCCCGGGGACTCGGGGGCGGCACCGCGATTCACCATAACTCCAAATGGAGCCGAGGTAGGGGCAATTGAGTGGCCATTCCCCTCTCGTCTCAAGATAGAGCACCTGACCAACCTAGGGTATGAAGGGAATGTCGCCTACCTGTTCGATTTAACTCCTGACAGGGGAGGCAAGGTAATTGCCTTAAGCGCCGAGCTTGAATGGCTTGTGTGCAAAATAGAATGTATTCCCGGGTTTGGCACTATGACCTTAACCCGCCCGGTATCAGATGAGACTCGCTGGTCTTCAGCGAACCTGGATTTGCGGAATCACTTTGCAAAGAGGGTTCCCCAGTCAAGTGTGTATAGCCCCTGGAAACCGATTTCTCTGGCGGCGCAAGGCAAAGATCGAATTCATCTATTACTCGAGTCGGAAACGGCATCTAAAGCACCTAAAGTATTCCCCATAAATGGTGACCTATTTACCGCGTCAAAGCCGAAACTTCAGCGGGAAGGAAAGACGCTGGATTATACTTTTGGGCGCCAACCTGGTGCTGCCTTGAGTGAATCTGCGGATTTTGTGTTAACGGATGGTACTCGTGCCTGGCGCCTGGATAGAGTTTCGTTTGGTACAGCAATGCCAGAAGCAAAGTCGCGCCCTCTATGGCTTCTGGTCCTCGCTGCCCTAGCAGGTGGGATTATTTTAAATTTGATGCCCTGTGTTTTTCCCGTACTTTCCATCAAGTTATTGGGATTGGTAAACGAGGGCTATAGCGAGAGTGGCAGGTGGCGAGAGGGGCTTTTATATGGCGCTGGGGTGCTTACTACATTTATCGCCTTGGGAGTATTGCTTCTGGTACTTCGCTCATGGGGTGCGGCTATCGGTTGGGGGTTCCAATTGCAATCCGCTCCGGTGGTAATGGCGCTGATAGCACTTTTCTGGCTTATGGGTTTGTCGTTCAGTGGTGTCTTTGAGTTCGGGCACCGCCTGGTAAATCTAGCTGGCGTCAGCCGGGGGGGCTCTTTTGCAACTGGGGTGTTGGCTGTATTCGTAGCGGCTCCCTGTACAGGGCCTTTTATGGGAGTTGCATTGGGTACCGCGGCTGTATTGCCGGCGGTTGAAGCACTGCTTATTTTTCTAGGATTGGGGATGGGTCTTGCCGCACCTTTTGTCTTACTCTGTGCCAGCCCAGTTCTTTTAAAGCGGTTGCCGAGGCCCGGTCCATGGATGGAAAAGCTGCGCCAATTCCTGGCTTTTCCTCTCTACGCGACTGTCATCTGGCTGCTTTGGGTGCTGGGGAGGATTCTGGGGGAGAGCGGTTGGTTAATCGGTGCCTTATTATTGTTGGCAGTTACTTTCACTTTATGGCTCGGATATAACTTTTCACGTATCGGCCGTATTATTGCATGGATATTGATGCTGACTTTTTTGGTGATTGGCTATTCGACCTTAACCCCGAAAGAGAAGACGTTTTCCAAGGTTGCTGCCGGTTGGCAGGAGTATGATCGCAGTTTATTGGATCAGGCCTTGGAAGAGGGGCGTCCAGTATTTATCGACTACACTGCGGCATGGTGTATTACCTGTCAAGTGAATAAAAAACTAGTTTTGGATACGCCTGAAGTACAAAGATTATTCCATAAGAATAAGGTTTTGCTACTCCGCGCGGATTGGACCAGGCAGGACCCAGAAATCACAGAGGCTTTGGCTGCCTTGGGACGTAATTCTGTGCCGGTCTACGCCTGGTATCCAGCTGGATCCAGAGAACCACAGCTTTTGCCACAAATATTGCAGGAATCCATAATCGCCGATTTATTCAATGAAAAAAGAAAAAGCAAATAGAAAAGGGCAACTGGTCATGGGTATGAAGATTATAAATAGCAGCCTCTTCTCGAAAGGCTGGTTATGGTTTTTTTTATTGCTCTCATCCAGTGTGGCGGCAACTGCCGTACCGGGCGAAAAGGCGCCAGATTTCTCAGTTGTTGATGCTTAGGGGGATAAGCATTCATTGGCAGATTATGCGGGTCAATGGCTTGTAATTGAATGGTTTAACAAAGATTGTCCCTATGTAAAGAAACATTATGGCAGTGGTAATATGCAATTCCTGCAGAAAAAATATACTGAGCAGGATGTTAGATGGTTAACAGTTATTTCTTCCGCCGAAGGCAAGCAGGGATACCTGGAGCCGGCAGAGGCACTTAGTGTGGCCAAAACCCATAATTTAAGTGCCAGTAGACCTTTTTTATTGGATACCAGTGGTGAAATGGGGCGTGCCTTCGGTGCCAAGACAACACCACATATGTTTATTATTAATCCTGAAGGGAAAGTGGTATATGCAGGGGCAATTGATGACAATGACTCAGCAAACCCCTCAGTTATCGCCAATTCCCACAATTATGTCTCTGCTGCCCTGGATGCATCCCTCAAAGGAAAAGTCGTTCCACGGTCATCATCCAGGGCCTATGGTTGCAGTGTAAAGTATTAGAGAAGAGGTGGTAGAGGTGCGGGATCACTGGGTTCGGCTGGCGGGAAAATTTGCAGTCTTCGCCTTGCTTGCGATTCTGGTGACAACAGCAGTTGCTTACTATCAGCAGCGAGATGTACCAAAAGAGCAGGCACCTCCCCTTAAGGGGGAGTCACTTCACGGCAATCTCCTCGACCTTCAGCAGATGACAACCCAGGGACCGGTACTTATCTATTTTTGGGCAACCTGGTGCCCCTACTGTCGTATAGTTTCTCCAAAAATTTCTGAGTTGGCCCGTGAGCACCAGGTTATTGGTATCGCTATGCAGTCTGGGTCAGAGGAGGTGGTGGAAGAGTATATGCAGCGCTACAACTTAAAATTCCCCACGATCAATGACCCCGGAGGAGTTACCAGTGCCCTTTGGGGGGTCAGGGTTACACCGACTATGGTTATTGTAGGGAGTGATGGAAAGATAGCCTGGGTAACCAGCGGCACTACTACCAAGCTGGGACTGAAGCTGCGCTTGGAGTTGACTGAATAGCAGGCTTATTTTGGCTGGATTCGGTTTTTCTTAAGAGCGAGAGCCGGAATGTCGCCTGAAGAAAATTTGCTGATTTACCGATTTACTGAACTCCAAACAGGATAATCAGCAGGATGGCACGATATGCCTTTCCTGAGGTGAGATTTCAATGCCTACTTTCCAGTGCCGGAGGGTTGTGTGTCGGTTATTGATTCTTTTGACTATAAGGACCTGGATGCACAAAGGGTTGGCAGGTTTGACTTTGGAATCAATACGACGTTTATCGTATATCGATTGAAGGACACCATTGTTGATGCTGGTCCCAGTAATCAGTGGAAATACGTGAAGTGGTTTGTTAAGAATAAGCCTTTCAAACAACTGTTGTTAACTCACCACCATGAGGACCACAGTGGTAATGCCGGCTCCATTTATAAACTTACGGGTATTCAGCCTCGGGCTCCCAAAGCAACTGTCGAAATCCTAAAGAGGGGTTTTCGCATACCGCCAATACAGCGTCTGATATGGGGGGCTGCGGGATTGGCTGAAGCTGCAGAATTACCGAAGGATCTGCGCATAGCTGGTGAGAAAGTAATTCCCATACCAGCTCCAGGGCATGCGAAGGATATGACTTGTTATCTGATGCAGGATCGCGGCTGGATTTTTACTGCGGACCTCTATGTTGCCAGCCATCTAAAGCTGTTGCGCAAAGATGAAAGTATCCCGACCCTGATGCAAAGTATCCGCAGGGTGCTTGAGTATGATTTCGAACTGATGCTCTGTCCGCATCGGGGAATGGTTGAGAATGGAAAAAAGCGTCTGCAGGATAAATATGACTATTTGTTGGAACTGTCCAGCGCAGCACAAGAACTCGGTCGACAAGGGCTGCCACTCAAACAGATTACCAAAAAGCTTCTGGGGCGCGAGAATTTAATGGGTTTGTTGTCCGGATATAATTTCAGTAAAAGAAATCTGATCGCTTCATGTATGGCATTTGATCCATCCAAGTATTCCAAATAGATTTCTCTTTAAGTATGAACGATAGAGTGTCTTGTGGGTGAGTCTCAGCCGTGTTAAAAAAATCAATCTTATAAAAGTATAAGGAATAGGAATTTGAAAAAGTTGGGATTACTCGGTGGTATGAGTTGGGAGAGTACCCAGACTTATTATCAATTGATTAATCAAGGGGTTAATCGTCAGCTTGGAGGACTGCACTCGGCTGAGATTATTCTATACAGTGTGGATTTTGCGGCAATTGAAAAATTGCAAGTTGCTGGAGAGTGGGAGGAATCAGGGCAGTTACTGGCCAGATCTGCTCAGAGCATCCAGGCGGCGGGCGCAGACTGTGTATTGATATGTACCAACACCATGCATAAAGTGGCCAGCCAGGTAGAGCTATCGATTAATATTCCGTTGTTACATATTGCCGATGCTACGGCCGAGGTTCTTGTCCAGAAGGGAATGAAAAAAGTTGGATTGCTGGGTACTGCATTCACAATGGAGCAGGACTTTTATCGGGAGAGAATCCAGAGTAAATATGGGGTAGCAGTTATTGTTCCTGAAAGGAGTGATCGAAAAAAGGTACATTCGATTATCTTCGATGAGCTTTGCAAGGGAGACTTGCGTGAAGATTCCAAAAAAGAGTATCTGAGAATTATTCAATCTTTGTCAGATAGGGGGGCTGAGGCTGTGATTCTTGGGTGTACTGAAATAGGCTTGTTGGTCACTCAGGATGATATCGAGGTTACCCTCCTTGATACTACTCAAATTCATGCGGCTAAGGCGGTTGAGTTTGCTCTTTCATAACTAAAAAGCCGATTGCAACGTTGAGAATTACTCAATTTAGTGCTGGGTGATTCTTAACTATTGCCCTCTAATGTAATTTCTTTTCAGAACTTCACTCTCTTTAGGATGGCTTGTTTGATTATCGAATCAAATTATTCTGGTCTTGTTGATTTCACTCTTCCGAATAGAGGTTCACTCTTTTAAGTTCCATAACCGATTTAAATAAAATTTAAATTGATCCAGGCATATGTCGGTTGTTATGAATGACATAAATGTCGATTTAATCAGATAAGGCATGATTTAAATTGTCAATATCTGTTATTTAGGTATTTTAATTTCTCATTTTTACTGGCACTTTCTATTTGTGTCACGCTTTTTGCAGTGATCATTAATGATGATAATCTTCGGTCGGTATACTAACTCCTGCAGTATGTTGTCCGTTGTAGTGTTGGCCAGCTTTAAATGTACTTTTTTCTAATAGTGATTTT
The DNA here is from genome assembly GCF_040371615.1 of Microbulbifer sp. NBRC 101763. NCBI lineage: Bacteria > Pseudomonadati > Pseudomonadota > Gammaproteobacteria > Cellvibrionales > Microbulbiferaceae > Microbulbifer > Microbulbifer sp. NBRC 101763. Next base: position 167,288 of record NZ_BAABQV010000007.1, on the reverse strand, counting down.
TCGCTAGCAATATATTTTGAGTGTCAGGTAGGTTGGGTAGTTTGGCTAGGAAGATAAAACAGATAATTAACAGGGTAATTTCATGAAAGTAAACAAGAGGCGTTGGTTGGCATCTTGTGGCGCTCCATCGCTGCTGGCGATGGCGGTAGCTGCAGTGTCCAGCCCCGTTATCGCTGAAGATGCACTTATAGAGGAAGTAATCACAATAGGTACTCGAGTTGAAGGCCGCTCGGCTACAGACTCATCTGCACCGATTGATGTTGTCACTGGCGATGAATTTGTGAATCAGGGAGATGGCGATCTTAATAACCTGTTGCGCAACGTCGTGCCTTCCTACAATGTGAATGCTAAGCCAATCTCTGATGCTGCATCGATTGTGCGCCCTGCCAACCTGCGCGGACTACCACCGGATAGCACCCTGGTTCTGGTAAACGGCAAGCGCCGTCACCGAGCTTCTGTGATTGCTTTCCTCGGCAGTGGTGTATCTGATGGCGCCCAGGGGCCGGATATTTCAGCCATTCCTGCAATTGCCCTGAAGCAGGTGGAGGTCTTACGTGATGGTGCAGCTGCACAGTACGGGTCTGATGCCATTGCCGGTGTGATTAACTTTCAGCTGAAGGATGCTGCTGAGGGTGGCTCGGTGGAAGTCAAGCATGCGACTACTGCTGAGGGTGATGGTGATCAGAGTATGGTTGCCGCCAACTTTGGCCTGCCATTGACTGATTCGGGCTTTGTGAATTTCAGTATGGAGTATCGTGAGCAGGACTCTACTAGCCGAAGCACTCAGCGGGATGATGCTGCGCAGCTGATCGCCGATGGCAATACTTTCGTTGCTAACCCTGCACAAATTTGGGGGCAACCAGAAGTTAATGATGACACCAAGTTCTTTATCAACAGTGCTATTGAACTGAGTGATAAGGCGGAGGTATATGCTTTTGGCAATTATGCCAGTCGCTCCACAGACGGTGGATTTTATTTTCGTAACCCAGAAACTCGGTCAGGTGTTTACGCGGATGATGAGGGAAATCCACTGATCGGTGATCTCGATCCAACGAATGGTACCGACAGTTGTGAGAGCGTTTCTGTATCCGAAGCTCATGACTTAGATGAATGTTTCTCTTTTACGGAAATACTTCCCGGCGGTTTTACGCCTCGTTTTGGTGGTGATTTAGAAGATTATTCTATGGTCTTCGGCCTGCGGGGTGAATTTGCCAGTGGTATTGGTTATGACGTTAGCGCCAGCAGAGGGCATAACAAAGTAGATTTCAATATCTACAATACTGTAAATGCCACCATGGGGCCGGACACCCCAACTAAGTTCAGCCCTGGCGGCTATGCACAAACTGAGACAAACTTTAATATCGATCTCACTAAAGCTACAGAGATTGCTGGCAAGACATTGTATATGGCTGGCGGTTTTGAGTGGCGAGAAGAAGAATTTGAAGTTAATTTGGGAGATGAAGCCTCCTGGTACAAAGGCCCCTTAACCGAGCAGGAATTTTCGATTGGATCAAATGGATTCCCAGGTTTTGGACCGGAAGTAGTGGGTACTTTTGATCGCGACAATATCGCGCTTTACACCGATTTTGAACTGGAGGCGACAGATAGCTTACGTCTTGGCGCGGCGCTGCGCTGGGAGGACTTCTCTGATTTTGGTGACACTTCTAACTTCAAGTTGTCTGGGCACTATGAAGTTAATGAGATATTGGCGTTGCGCTCTACAATCAGTACGGGTTTCCGAGCACCTACGCCAGCCCAATCAAATATCAGTAACGTAACTACAGCCTTTACTGAAGGGCAACTTCAAAATAAAGGCACTATCCCCCCCACTAATCCCATTGCTGAATTGAAAGGCGGTAAACAATTACAACCGGAAGAGTCCGAGAGCTTTACTCTTGGCGCTATTGTTTCAGCTGGGGACTGGGAAGTTACCCTGGATTATTTCCAGATAGCCGTAAGCGACCGTATTACGCAGTCAGCTGACCAGAAGTTGAGTGATGATGAGCGTGCTCAGCTAGTGGCAGATGGCATTAGCGGCGCTGATTCTTTGGACTTCTTCCGCTTTTATACCAATGACTTTGATACCAAGACCCGTGGCATTGACCTGGTTGCGACTTACCCTCTGGGTGAGGCCACAGACCTGAGCTTTGCTGCAAACTGGACTGATACTGAAGTAACAGATTATAGGGAAGAGACGATTAGTGATATGCGTCTCAGGCAACTGGAAGATGGACTACCAAATGTTCGTGGTAATGCCACGATTAATCATGTAGGTGATGGCTGGCGCGGTCTAGTCCGACTGAACTACTATGGCAGCTACTGGGAAGCGCATCTGGATGACTACAGCTTGCCTATTGATGCTGGTGATGAGTGGACAGTAGATATTGAGGGTGCTTATGAGTTTAGTGAGTCTCTGTCCCTGATTGCGGGTGCTGAGAATCTGTTCAACAATTATCCTGATAAAAATCCCTGGTCTGGTGTTGCTGGCGCTGAATACCCAGAGACTGCACCTATGGGCTTCAATGGTGCACTTTATTATTTACGTGCACAGTATGATTTTTAAAGTCTACAGCGATGTAGTTAAGCCCGTATAAATATTAGACTCAGCCGATTAATCGGTTGAGTCTAATAATCGGATTCTTATTAAATAAAAAGTCCATTGTAAAAATTAGCACTTACATATCCCAAAGGGAGTTAGTGGCCATTGAAAGGGTGATACGCTCTTTATCCTGGATCTGTTTGAGGTCTTCGAATATTTCCTTTACCTCCATTGACTCTATAGCTCCATAAACCGCCTCGTACAAGCTGGAGAAGTAACGGTCCACCTCACGGCCCATATTGTTAATTTCTTTGATTGTTGGTGGATTACTTAATGGTAGGTGGCGAATAAAGTCCTTTGCACTCTCCTCGTGAGTGTATTGCAGCCACGTTTTCATCACTTTTTGTTGCGCGACTTCGCCATAGTTGGCAAGGTTTCTGGCCATCCGTTGCTCATGCTCGAGCATGTGTTTCAATAATAGTTGGGTTCGGTAGTCGTCTGATTTCTCAAGCAAATCCTCATAGAGGCTCGCCATGTCCAGGTGAAATTTCTCAGCGTCTTCGATAATTTCAAATGCCTGTTTGAAAGTTTTCATAATTTTGCCCTTTGGTACCTGTTGGCTTTTTATTGGGCGGAAAAAACAGGTCGTGCGCTTGTACGGCCATACCCTTAAGTATCGTTATAGTGCATTTATCCAGTTGATCAAGAGTTGGGGAAATATACCAAATACAAGTAAAGCCCCAGTCAGAATAATTAATAGTAAATTCCCGGAGGTGGCGATTTGCACGCTTCCACTGGGTTCTTCGGTAACTATATTATCTCTTTGTACCATGATCAGTAGAAGGCGCAAGTAGTAAAATAGCCCCAGTGCACTACCAATAACTACACTTGCTAGAAGTATCCACAATTGCCCCTCTATACCAGCGGTGAAAATATAAAACTTGCCAATAAAGCCAATAGTTAATGGGATACCGGCAAGGGATAAAAGCATTGCCGCCATGCAGCCGGCGAGCCAGGGGGAGCGCCATAAGAGCCCCCGATAAAAATCGCACTGATATGGATTTTCTGAATTTAGAGTGGGATTTTCAGGGTATTCACCGTTGAGAACTTTCTCTTCAACTGAATCTGCAATTAGACCTACCACAGCGAAGGCACCTAAGGTGGTAATGATGTAAGCTACAAGGTAATAGATAACAGCTTCGGTGCCAAAAGTGCTTTTGCCGATAATAAATGCGACTATCAGGTAGCCAATATGGCCTATGGAAGAGTAGGCTAATAGCCGCTTGATATTAGTTTGCATTAGGGCCAGGAGATTCCCCACCAGCATACTGGCCACAGCCGCAATAGACAGCATATCAATAAGTACCTGGCTTTCATAAAGATCCAAAGTACTAAAAAAGCGCAATAGGAAGCCGATAACGGCACCTTTACCCACAGTGGCGATAAGCGCTGTAGTTGGTGTCGGAGCACCCTGGTAAACGTCTGGAGTCCAAATATGAAAAGGCACCAAGGATAATTTAAAGGCTACTGAAATTAGTAGGAGAGTAACTCCGGTTGCAAACAAAGTGGAAGTTTGTGAAAGCTCCGTCATGTGGGATGCTATTCCACTAAAGCTTAAGGAGCCGCTGGCACTGTAGATCAGGGCGATACCAAATAGCCCCAAAGCTGTGGATAAAGCGGATAGGAGCAAGTACTTAATTGCTGACTCTAGAGATTGCAGCTGCTCTTTTTGTGGGGAGAGGTCACCATTTACGGCAAATCCAAGCATAGGATATAAAGCCAGGCTGATCAGCTCGAGTCCGAGGAAGAAAGTAGCAAAATGGCTTGCGAAAACCAGGGTGGTGGCCCCTAGCATCGCCAGTAACAGGAGGATATAAAACTCCTCCGGATAACTGCCGGAATTTACTTTTGGGTTGCATCTCATGCGTAAGTAACTGTATCCCATGATACATACAGCAATTGCTGTCAAGAGTAACAAAAGGGCGAAGAAAAGTGAGGTGTGGTCTACCAGTAACAGTCCAGTTACTTGGATAGAGCTGGCTCCAGTGGACAAGGTGCCAGCTACCCAGAAGCATGAAATGCCGGCGAGCACCAAAGTGATAATAGTGGTCGCTAGTGCTCCGACATGCCCTCGCCAGAATGATACCTGCAGCAAGAGAATGACAATTCCTGCACTTACTAACAATAGAGGTAGTATTCCAAAAAGTTCCTGTGCATTCATGGAGACTTATCCCCTGTTGAAATTAGGATTTCCTGGCGCTGCGATTTGGAGGACAGGAGGTTTTGATCTGGAGCCACTGCTTTAATCTCGGCTATTGCCTGGGTAACAGTGGGTTCAGAAATATTAAAAATTGGCTGTGGGCGCAGCCCTATCACAACTAAAAGTAGTGCGAGAGACAGCAGGGCACAGGATTCCCGAAGGCTGAGGTCAGCTGTATCTCCACTCTCTGAAGGTGATTCAAACTGATTTCTCAGTTTCCCGAAGAAAACCCTCTGCATCATTAACAATGCGTAAAGTGCAGCCCCAATCAGGCCGATAGCGGCGAGTGCGGTGATCCAATGGTTACTACGGAAACTGCCCACCAGTACAGTAAATTCAGCAACGAAGTTCCCCAGCCCCGGAAGTCCGAGAGAAGCGATTGCGAAGAATAGTGCTACTGCTGACAATTTCGGCAGGATGGCCCAGACTCCGCCCAGCTGTTGCATATCCCGTGTATGCAGTCGATGCTGCAATGCACCAACAAGTGCAAAAAGAGCTGCGGTGCTCAAGCCATGTGCAATCATCTGCATCACGGCACCTTGCACCGCGATGGTATCCAGTGCATAGAGACCGAGCAGTACAAATCCCATATGGCTGACACTCGAGTAAGCAACCAGCCTCTTCATATCTCTTTGTGCGAATGCCAACATGGCGCCGTAGATAACACTGATTGCGCCAATAGTCATAGCTACCGGGGCGAATGCCATAGAACTCTCGGGAAACAATGGTAAGTTGAAGCGCAACAAGCCATAAGCCCCGGTTTTTAAGAGAATAGCTGCCAGTAGGATACTACCAGCGGTTGGAGCTTGGGTATGGGCATCTGGCAACCAGGTATGAAATGGCAATGCCGGTAATTTCACAATAAAGGCGATAAAGAACCCGAGCATCAGCCAGTAGGCGGCATTGGCTGTAAGTTCTGCGCCGAGCAACTCGTTGTAGTTGAAGGTAAGCTGGCCGGAGTTCCTATAGTGGATATAAGCCAATCCAACTATAGCGATAAGCATCAACAAGCTACTAGCTTGGGTAAAAATAAAAAACTTAATGGCGGCATAGATTCGCTTTTCATAACCCCATACAGCAATTAAAAAAAGCATGGGAATCAGCATGACTTCCCAGAAGAAAAAGAATAAAAAAAGATCAATAGCCGTAAAAACTCCTACAACTCCAGCAAGAGTCCAAAGAAAATTAAAATAAAAAAATCCACGACGAAAATTAATATCATTCCAGGTCATGACCAGTCCAAAGATACCCATCGCTATCGTCAGGGTAAGCATCAGGAAACTCAGGCCATCAACTGCGAGATGAAAACTAATACCAAACCTGGGAATCCAGGCTGCTTGTAAGCTGTCCCACCATGGTCCACCTGACACTGATTGTGGAGTACCCAGATAAGACCAATAATTAACAAGAAGTAGCGCTGCTAATAAGAGGCTGACCAAGCTAATCCAGCGCCCACCCTTTTGAAGATAGCGCTCAGAGAGCCAGGCAATAATACCTCCCGCAAATAGAATAATTATGATTGCCAGTAATGTCATAGGGCCACCAAGAGAGCGAGGAACAGAATGGAACCAGCTGCGAAAGTTGCCAGATACCAGCGTATCTGGCCATTTTGGGAAGAGCTGAGCAGGCTATTCAGTTGTTGGCTGAACGCGGCGGTGCCTTTATATATGCTATCGATTATGTCCTTGTGATTTAGACGTGCCAGGTTTCTAAATGGCTTGGCCAACAGGTTTTCGTAAAGCCAGTCAAAACCCCAGCCGCTAAACCAAAATTGCATAATCGGAGAGCGCTTTTCGCCAATCTTTTGCTGCTGCCGAGAGAGTCCCCAAGCTATCACAAGCCCGAAGAGTGGCATAGCAATGGCAATCCCCTCTACCCAGGCAGCTGGATGCTCCCATGTTTGTGTTCCAAATACTGACTGAAGTGGTGGCGCCAACATCCCACCAAAAAGCGCGAGCGTGGCGAGTATTGCCAAGGGCACACGCATTACTGTGTTATTGGCATCTTTGCAGTGGGATGAGGATGAACCTTCACTCCCTGCGAATACAAGGAAGAGAACCCGGAAACTATAAATTCCAGTGACCAGGGCACCTAAAATGCCGGCTAACCACAGACTGTTAAAACCGTCATGGAACTCCCATGCACGTAAAAGAATCTGGTCTTTACTATAAAACCCAGAAGTAAATGGCAGTGCCGCCAGGCAAGCGCATCCAATGGCGAAACAAATAAATGTAAATGGAATTCTTCGGTAGAGCCCACCCATAGTAAAAATATTCTGCTCATGATGCAGGCTTAGAATCACAGAGCCTGCAGAGAGAAATAGTAGTGCCTTGAAGAAGGCGTGGGTCATCAGGTGAAAGATAGCTCCAGACCAGGCACCTACGCCGAGTGCAAGGAACATATATCCAATCTGGCTGATTGTGGAATAGGCGAGTACACGCTTGATATCGCTTTGTGCAATAGCACTGAAGCCGGCCAGTAGCAGAGTTAGCGCGCCCACCACGGCAACAGCCGTCATTGCAGTCTCTGAGAGCATGTAGAGCGGATGCATACGGGCAATAAGGTAGACTCCAGCCGTCACCATTGTGGCCGCATGTATTAAGGCACTGACTGGTGTTGGGCCAGCCATGGCATCAGGTAGCCAAGTCTGCAGTGGTAGCTGGGCTGATTTACCAACTGCACCACCCAATAGCAACAGCGTGGCAACTGTGATTATTTGTGAATTTGCCCCGGAGCTATCTGCAGCGGAAATGAGTTGCGGGATATTGAGAGTGGAAAACTCAAAGAAAAGCAGAAACAGTCCAATGGCCATGGCGGTATCGCCAATGCGAGTGACGATAAATGCCTTTTGCGCAGCTGCGCCGTTGGCTGGATTTTTGTACCAGAATCCAATTAACAGATAGCTGCATAGACCGACTCCCTCCCAGCCCAAATAGAGTAAAACCAGATTGTCAGCCATTACCAGAATCAGCATGGCGCATACAAAGAGGTTCAGGTAGGCAAAGTAGCGGCGAAAATCTGGATCTTCACGCATATACCCTGCTGAGTAGAGGTGTATCAAAAATCCGACACCAGTAATAATCATCAGCATAACCAGCGTAAGCCAGTCTACATGAAAATTGAAACCCAGCTCCAAGTTATCTACCAGCATCCACTGCCAAAGGGCGATATTCACGACTTCCCCAGGGTTCTGCCAAAAGACAGTCGTCGCGACAATAGCAGTGAGTAGTGCGGAGATTCCGACACTACCAACCCCGATAGCAGTGACAAATTTTTCTGAGGGTTCTTTTGAATAAAATAATGGGATAGCCACCAACAACAGGAAGCCAATAAGCGGTAGAAGTGGCACCCAGGCCAAAAGTCCCTGCATATTAACCTCTTAGTTCATTTAATTGGTCTATATCAACTGTGTGTTTGCGGTGGTAAAACTGGAGAACCAGCGCAAGAGCAATCGCTACCTCGGCCGCAGCAAGAGTAACCACAAAAACAAACATTACCTGGCCATCGGCATTTCCCCAGTGAGCACCGGCAACAACGAACATCAAAGCTGCGGCATTAGTGCATATTTCGACACACATCAACATAAAAATGATATTACGCCGCATCATTAATCCAGCAAGGCCCAGGCAGAAAAGGATCGATGCTAAAAGCACACCGGCCTCTAGCCCCGGTGCAGTTTCAAATGGCATTGTTTGAATCTCCCTGGTCAATTTTCCTGCGTCGTGCTAAATGAAAAGCACCGACCAAACCAGCGAGTAACAACATTGACGCCAGCTCTACCGCTAATACATAGTGGCTGAAAAGGGCAATTCCCACCTGTTTAGGGCCGATATAGTGAAAGGTCTGTGTAGATGATATCTGGCCACTACTGACCAATAGAATCAATTGAACCAGCAGGAGAGCAGATAGTATGGCAGGACCAACCCAGGTGGTGGGTTGGAGCCAGGCTTGTTCCTGCACAACCGTAGAGTCCCCTTGGTTGAGCATCATAATTACAAAAATAATCAGTACCATTATGGCGCCGGCATAAATGATTACTTCCAGCGCAGCTGCAAGAGGCGCACCGAACTGATAAAAAATTACCGCCACGGCTAAAAGGGAAGTAACCAGGTAGAGCAGGGCATGCACGGCATTTTTATGAAAAATTACCATGATGGTAGAAATGATAGCGATCGCTGCAGTAAGGTAGAAAACAAAATTCATTCAAGCTCTCCCTCTCAAATTATTTTTATGTTTTCATTTGTAAGGCCACTTTCTCTGCAAGAAGGCCAGCTATATGACTGTTTCCTTACAGATTTAGACTCTTAATATTGATCGGTGCAGCTTCATTTTCAGCTTCACCTTTATCTTTCCCAGTGATGGCCTTGCCGGCCACCTGATAAAAACTGTAATCGTGATACTTTCCCGGGCCGTTGATCAGAAGGTCTTCCTTCTCATAAACCATATTTTGTCGATCGTATTCGCACATCTCAAAGTCAGGGGTCAGCTGTATGGCATAGGTGGGACAAGCATCTTCACAGAGGCCACACATAATGCAGCGTGAGAAATTGATACGAAAATACTCCGGCCTCCAGCGTCCATCTGGGTCTTCGGTTTTCTGTAAAGATATGCAATCAGGGGGGCAGGCTACGGCACAGAGATTACAAGCCACACAGCGCTCATCGCCATTGGGGTCACGAGTGAGAATGATACGGCCTCGATATCGTGGAGCCAGATACGGTTTTTGATCGGGGTATTGTACGGTGACATTACGCCGAAACAGGTGTTTGAAAACCAGCCACATACTGCGGAGTTGACTCGCGATCATGTATTTTCTCCAGCCAGTATTTCAGCAAAGAAGCTTTGGGCTAGGCAGTCCATAACAATACCCCCGCAGTGACAAGTAAATTAATTAATGCCAATGGCAACATTACTTTCCAGCCAAACTTCATCAGCTGGTCATAACGTGGGCGTGGCAAAGAGGCTCGAAGCAAAATAAAAATTGCCACCAGGATTGCGGTCTTCAGACAAAACCAGATAATGGGTGGTAGCCATGGCCCATGCCAACCACCTAGAAAAAGAGTCGTAATTAAAGCTGAGATAAGAATTACGGCCAGGTATTCGCCTACAAAGAACATCCCAAATTTCATACCGGAGTACTCGGTATGAAAGCCGGCAGTGAGCTCGTGTTCCGCTTCGGGTAGATCGAACGGGGTTCTCCGGCTCTCTGCAATACCGGCAATGAAGAACACAATAAAGCCGACAAATTGGGGCATGATAAACCAGCGTTCAGCTTGAGCGTTGACAATATCCCGCAGGTTAAAGCTGCCGGACATCATAACCACACCCATCAGGCTCAAACCCATAAAGACTTCATAGGAAACGGTCTGTGCTGCGGCACGTAACCCCCCGAGAAGGGCATATTTATTATTGGAGGCATATCCCCCAAGGATAATGCTGTACACCGCAATAGAGCTCATCGCCAGTACAAATAGTAAGCCAATATTAAGGTCCACCACGCCAATACCCGGGGACATTGGCACTACGGCGAAAGCAATCAGCATGGTGGCCATCACAACTGTTGGCGCCAGTACAAAGACCGGAATATCTGCAAAGCGGGGGATGAAGTCTTCTTTAAAGAAAAGTTTAATCATGTCGGCAAGCACCTGAAGGGTACCGAAAGGGCCTACGCGATTAGGCCCGGGTCTGTCCTGCCAAAAACCGAGTAGACGCCGTTCACCCCAGGTTAAAACTGCCGCGAGTATTACCGTGGCAATTAATACCCCGAAGATATTCAGCAGTGTTATCCAGATCGGTGTGCTCATTGCTCAATCAGTCCTCGGTTATTGCGGGGGCTTCTGCCGGCCGTAGTGACGCGTATCCAGGTAGGAGAGGAGATAAGGTTTCAAAATCTGGCAAACCATACGGTATACCCACAGTGCCAGAGGGAATTGTGGGGCTTATATGGACTTCTGCACGGTATGTCCCGCAGCTGGTCTCCAATTCAATCAATTCCCGTTGATGAATGTCGAAGGCTTTAGCATCTATATGGTTAACCATTACAAAAGGCGCCTCAATGACCTCGGAAATACCCATTGCCTGGTTACTAAGCTCTTCGGAACCAAATAGCCGATATAGCGGTAACATTTGTACATGGCTGGGATCAGCAGCCACTTCTGGAGGTGTGCTAGGTGCGGGCCATTCCGGCATAACCCGCTGAGGCCGTTCAATCCTGATGCCCGAGGGGCCGCCTCTGCGTTCACCACCAACCTCCTCCTGGAACTTGAATATCGATTGGTTGGAGTTCCACCCGGGCGACCAGATATTGGCTTGCAGCGGGGATCTGTTGGGATTGTGGATTCCCTCCATGCTGAAACTCATCGGAGCATCAGGGTCCTGAAGTGGAGGATTCTCTGAAACCTGTTTCTCCGCGTGTATTGCTGTGCGTCCACTGTAGCGGGCGCTTTGGCGTGCTACTTTTAGGCCATCAATACGGAAATCTTCATCGGGCCCGAGCGAGTCGAGAGCCTTAAGTACCGGAAATTCCCGTGCAATAGCATCGCTGAGGTCTGTGCTGTGCTGCCATTCGGCAATCGCTGACAGGTTAGCGGGTTTCTCTGTACAGAAATTTACCGCATCCATCAGCCAGCGCCAGCTTTCCTGGATAAATCCCTTGCCCTCGTAGACAGCATAGAAGCGCTGGGCCAATCCGTTATTATTGATAAATGTACCCTGGGATTCCGCAGTTACCGAAGCTGGAAAAATCCAGTCTGCGCGCTTGGAAGTAGGGTTAAGAAGAGTATCCAGCAGGATAATTTCGTCAGCTTGTGAAAGTAATTGCTCGAGGGACTTCTTATCCAGGCGTCGATAGAGGTCATTCTCAAGAATCATCAGGGATGTAGGGATTTGATTGTCAGTATTTTTTTTCAGGCGTTCGAGCAACTCGTCAAGATTCCCTTTTCCATCATTAAAAAATTGGATAAGTCCTAAACTGTTGACCTCATCGCAGGCCAAATAGAGCATGGTAGGTTGTTTTTTGTAATCACTTAACACAGTGGCAACTTGGGCTGCGCTTTTGAGTGTATCAGCGTGTTTACTCGATGTTCCCGAGATGATTAATGGCTTACTGGAACCGCGAAGTATTCCCGCTGTATGAGTAATCAATTCAAGTAGTGATGGTTCAAGGTCTGGAGACAGGCTTGTGGGATCAGAAATTGCCAAGGCGAGGTTACAGGCGAATGAAGCAACTTTTTCAGGTGATTCAAATAATGTATTAGAGGTTATTTTCTCTAAATTACTCAACTCTGTTCCAGCAAAAATAATCGGACTGTAATCTCCCTCCAGTTGCCTTACAGAGGAATCTTGCCACAGTGGAATTTTCAGTGATTTTGCTTGCTGTTTCTGCCGATTGCGTGCGGCTTGGCGAACAGCTAAGGAAATACGTGGTGCGGTATTGTATATATCCTCACCGAGAATCAGTATCGCATCGGCATTCTCAATTTCCGGTGTAGAGGGGCTTTGAATTCGATCATCTTGCTGGATGGTGCTCACCAGATGCAGAAGTTCCTGATCTCTTTGACTCAGGCCTGAGTAAAAATTATCAGAACCTACCAGTTTTCGCAGTGCGTAGTTATTTTCCAAAGAAGTGCGTGGAGACCCAATTCCAATCAGGTTTCTCTTACCTTGATTGGCCATTGCTATTTGTTCCGCCAAATGGAGGACCGCCTCTTGAGGGTTTATTTCTCGATGCAGACGGTCGCCTTTTTCCGCCGTAGAACTGATTACGTCCTCTTGGCGAACAGAGAGCACTTTTTGGATACGAGTGGCACTGTTAATATATTCGTAGCCAAAGCGCCCCCGGTCACAAAGGAAATAGCCATTGATATCGTGGTGATAAAGGTTGGTGATCCGTCTCAATATCGGCTCATTGCTGTTGCCGGATTCCCTGGCTCCCGGTGCAGTGTTACAGCCCACAGCACAATGCTCACAAACAGATGGAGCTGTCTGCAAATCCCACTTGCGCACAAAGTGCGAGCTGAAGGTTTTGTCGGTAAATACGCCAGTTGGGCAGACCTCGACTAAATTTCCGCTGAAGCCATTTTCAAGCCTTCCCTCTTCCTGGCGGCCGAAATAGACCTGGTGATTTCTTCCAAGTGCTTGTAGGTCTTCTCCACCGGCATAATCATTGTAAAACCTGACACAGCGATAACAGGTTATACAGCGATTCATTTCATGGTTAATAAAAGGGCCCAGATATTGGTTGCGATGGGTGCGCTTGGTGCCCCGGTAACGTCGCATGGTATGGCCAGACATTTCTGTCATGTCCTGGAGATGGCACTCTCCACCCTCTTCACAGACCGGGCAATCGTGTGGGTGGTTGGTCATCAGGTCTTCGATAATACTGCCGCGAAACTCCTCCGCTACCTCATCCTTGACGCTATAAATACCGCCGTCACGGATAGGTGTCATACAACTCATAATCAGGCGGCCATGCTGGTCTTCACTATCTTTATATTCCATCATGGCGCATTGCCGGCAAGCGCCCACTGAACCCATTTCCGGGTGCCAACAAAAATACGGCACATTGAGCCCCAGTGTCAGGCAGGTGCTGAGCAGGTTCTGCTCACCGTCGACTTGGTATTTTTCACCGTCAATAGTGATGGTTGGCATCGCTAGTCCATTATTGTTGTATCGATATCAATTCAATTACTGATCTGATAGTGGCCTCTGCTGAGGATATAAATTGAATTTATTCATAGGGGCAGCAATGGTTTTCTATGTGGTCGATAAAATCCTGCTCGAATAGTTTCAATGCACTTTGCAGTGGTTCGGCAGCCCCTGGAGCAAGAGCGCAAAATGTCTTACCGGGGCCAATACGCTGGCACTGCTCGCGCAGCAGATCTAAGTCTTCCGGTAAACCTTCGCCGTCCTCTATTCGTTGCAGTATTTTTACAACCCAGGGCAGGCCATCCCGACAGGGGGTACACCAGCCGCAAGATTCACGGGCAAAGAACTGGGAGAGGTTCAGTACCAATCCCACAGGACAAGTCTGATTGTCCAGAACAATGATTGTGCCTGTACCCATACGGCTTCCGGCTTTACCGATGACGTCATAATCCATCGGTAGGTCCAGATGCTCAGGCCCCAGAAAGTCCGTGGAGCCACCGCCAGGCAGGAATCCCCTTAGCTTCAGTCCATCCTGCATGCCACCAGCATGTTTCTCGATTATTTCCCGGATAGGAGTGCCCATTGGAAGCTCCCATGTGCCGGGGTTGTTTACTTTACCGCTGACCCCGAAAACTTTGCTGCCAGCATCCTCTCCTCGCCCTAGGCCTCGGTACCAGTCAACTCCAAGCTCAATCAGGTGGGGGATATTGCAGAAGGTCTCCACATTATTGACCACTGTGGGTTTACCCCACAGTCCGCTCACCTGGGGGAAAGGCGGCTTTGCTCTAGGAATAGCACGACGTCCTTCCAACGCATTTAACAATGCGGTTTCTTCGCCACAAATGTAATTACCCGCACTGCGGTGTACGAAGATTTCCAGGCTAAATTTGCTATCAAAAATATTACTGCCAAGAAAACCTTGCTCCCTGGCTTCTGCGATCGCGTTTTCCAGGCGTTCGGCAGCTAAATGGTATTCACCGCGAATAAAGATGTAACCAATAGAAGCACCTATGGCATAGGCGGCTATTGCCATACCTTCCAAAAGCAGGTGAGGATCGCGCTCCATAAGCAGGCGGTCCTTGAAGGTGCCAGGTTCCATCTCATCTGCATTGCAGACAATAAATTTTTGTTCGGGAGATCCTTCACCCCTGGGAACGAAACTCCATTTCAGGCCCGTATTAAATCCCGCGCCTCCACGGCCGCGAAGCCCACCATCCTTTACTTGCTCAATAATTTTATCCGGGGCCATGGTGTGAGCTTTACGCCAACCCCTATAGCCGCCATTTTCCAGGTAGCGTCCAAGATCCGCGGCGACATTTTGGTCGGTGACATTTTTAGTCAGGGGATTTGTCAGCATGGTATTTTTTCTTTTTATCAATGAGATCGTCGATGGCCGATTCATCGAGATTTCGGTGCATTTCTTCACCCAGCATCAGAACCGGTGCTTTGTCGCAATCCCCCAGGCAAGGCGTTTCCAATAAAGTGAAGATACCATCTGCGGAAGTTTGTCCCGGTTCTATAGCCAGGGTTTCAGTAATGTGTTTTTGCATACGGTCACAGCCCATAACCCAGCAACTTGCGCTCTTACAAAGATAGATAACTTCCTTTCCCACAGGCTGGCGGAAAATAAGTTGAAAATAGGTAGCTACACTTTCCAGCTCAGCAACGGGGATATCCAAGTAATTGGAGATAGCCTGGATAGTATCGTCAGAAATCCAGCGGCGATGCTTTTGTACAATTCTCAGGGCCTCCAGCCCCACAGAGGATTTGTTCTCGTAGTGAGAAGCCTCCCGATCAATTTCCTCTTTTTCCTCGGCTGTGAGAGGCCCGGAAAATTTGTCTGAATCCCTGTTGCTATGCTCCATTACTTCGATTGGTTCCGGTTCTAGTAAGCTGGACATATATGCATCCTCAGGCGAAATCGCGGAGGCATATGTGATTCACCTGTGTTGCACATGAACACTGTGGCACTGGCGAATAGAAATTTCCTACGCACTGGTCTCCTCCGCTGCGATGCGACCTGAGGCCGCGTATTTATTATTTACCTATCTACATCAGCCATAACAAAATCAATACTGGCAATAATTGCGATCAAGTCGGCAATTAGCAGCCCCCTAGACATCAGTGGAATCATCTGTAGATGCGGAAATGAGGGGGTGCGAATTCTGGTGCGATATGACGTAGTGCTGCCGTCACTGATAATTTGGTAACTATTTAGCCCTTTCGTCGCTTCTATTGGGAAACACACTTCCCCGGCAGGCATTACCGGCCCCCAGCTGTTATTAACAAAATGCTGGATAAGAGTCTCGATATCCTGCATGGTGCGCCCTTTGCGAGGGGGCGTGGTCAAGGGATGATCGGATTTATAGGGCCCTGAGGGCATATTCTCCAGGCACTGGCGAATTATTCTCAGGCTCTGCCACATTTCATCCACTCGCACCCGGCAGCGATCAAAACAATCCCCGCCATCGTAAGTGGGAATATCAAATTCGAATTGATCGTAGCCGCTGTAGGGTCTTTTTTTACGCAGATCCCACTCCAGACCTGTAGCGCGCAAGCCTGGCCCGGTGACACCCCATTCCATGGCTTCTGCGGTATTGTAGACGCCGATGCCCCTGGAGCGACGTTGTAACAATTTATTCTTGATAACCATGCCATCGTAGTCGCGCAGACGTGCGGGCATATAGTCGAGAAATTCCCGCACCATCTTGTCCCAGCCTTCAGGTAAATCCTGGGCAACACCACCAATGCGGAACCAGGCCGGGTGCATGCGCCCGCCAGTGATTGCTTCTACGATGCCAAATAATTTTTCACGATCAATGAACATATAAAAGACGGGAGACATCTGTCCCACGTCCTGGGCGAATGTGCCGAAAAATACCAAATGGCTGGAGATGCGGAAAAATTCGCACATCATTACCCGAATGACCTGGGCACGTTCGGGAACCTGAATTCCAGCCAGTTGCTCAAGGGCCAATACGTAGGGCAGGTTATTCATAACCCCACCTAGGTAATCAATGCGGTCTGTGTATGGCACATAAGTGTGCCAAGCCTGGCGCTCCGCCATTTTCTCCGCACCGCGATGGTGATAACCAATATCCGGCACGGCATCCACGATTTGTTCGCCGTCTAGTTGCAAAGCTACGCGGAATACGCCATGGACACTGGGATGGTTTGGCCCCAGGTTGAGGAACATAAACTCTGAATCCTCATTATGGCGAGCCATCCCCCAATCTTCTGGGCGAAACAGCAGAGCTTCCTGTTCACGGCGCTCCTTCTCCTCGGATAATGAGAAGGGGTCCACCTCTGTAGCGCGAGCGTGATGATCTTTCCGTAATGGGTGACCTTTCCAGGTTGTCGGCATCATAATACGCTGCAAGTGCGGGTGGCCGTTAAAGTGGATTCCGAAAAGGTCCCATACTTCCCGTTCATACCAATTAGCGTTTTCCCAGATACTGGTAATCGATGGCGCAGACAAATGAGACTCAGGGAGTGCGATCTTAATACGAATAAACAAGTTACGGCTAAAAGAAAGCAGCTGGTAAATAAGGGTGAAATCACTGGCTGGTTGCTTTTCCGGACCCTCCCCACGATTAACCCGCAAGCGCTCATCAATAGCGCTAAGATCGTACAGCATGGCAAAGGGGCGGGAAATATCCTGTTTGAGAAAGCTTAATAGCGGTATTAGGGATTCGGTATCGACCCACAGCGTGGGCATGTCATTGCTGTCAGGTTGCAGCCAATAATTATGCCGTTGATATTCACGGTTCAGGTCTTGCAAGAAAGCCCGGGCTTCTTTGCTATAGGGAGTCTCGCTGTGGACACTTTTTGCTATGACGCCTGTCATCGGGCATTCCGTTGTTATTGTGTTGTCTGTCAGCGGCAACAGTGTGGCTATACAGTATCTGGTGAGCGCAAAACATCTGCGCGCATGCGCTCCTCACGGTGCAGGTCACGTTGGCTTTGTTTGGGGATTTTCCTCGTACCCTGCTCATCCACCACCCAGCTAAAGCTGCGTCTCTCTGCGGCAACTGATTTTTGTAAAAGAGTAAGTCCCTGTAGCAGCGCTTCTGGTCGGGGTGGACAGCCCGGTACATACACATCTACCGGAAGGAATTTATCCACACCCTGTACAACGCTATAAATATCGTACATTCCACCGGAGTTGGCGCAGGAACCCATGGAGATAACCCACCGAGGTTCAATCATCTGTTCGTACAGGCGCTGCACTACCGGAGCCATTTTCAAGAATACAGTTCCGGAAATCACAATAAGATCAGCTTGACGGGGTGTAGCGCGAATAACTTCTGCGCCGAAGCGAGAAATATCATGACGGCTGGTAAATGCGGTAGCCATTTCCACATAGCAACAGGAGAGTCCAAAATTAAATGGCCACAGTGAGTTTGAACGACCCCAAGCGACAAGCTCTTCCAGTTTTGCAAGCAGGATATTTTTCTTTAGATCTTCGGCTATTGCACCGTTTTCCGTTTGAGAAGAATCGGCGGCAATTACATCTTGGGCTTTGCTTAACTGCCAACGCATAGCATATTCCTATGAGTGTTTATTGATGATTTTCGCGATCAATCAGACTCTTTTGATGGCCACCCCATTCCAGCGCACCCAGTCGCCAGAGGTATATCAGGCCCACCAGCAAGATCACAATAAACACGGTGGCTTCGATAAATCCAAGTAGTCCTGTTTCATAAAATGCAATAGACCAGCTAAACAGATAGATAGCTTCCAGGTCGAATACGATGAATAAAATGGCAACCAGATAATAGGCAACAGAAATACGTAATCGGGCACTACCTTGAGAAATAATGCCGGATTCAAAGGGCTCGTCGGTGGCGGGATCTCTGCGCTTCTGGCCAAGGAAATATGAAAGTCCCAGCATCAATACGATTAATGCAAGCACGGCCAGGCAGTAAACTATTAGTGGCCATACTTCCGGGTTGAACTCTTCTGGATAGTTCAACGTATTTCTCCCCGATTTTCTTCTGGGCCTGAGCCCGGGTTAACCACTGATACTGCGACGAAATTTACAGCGCAAAAATATTGAATGGGGATGCTTTCAGGCAAAATGAAAGCTGATTGAATAAGATGTTCTTATTCTCTGTTTATGGCTATATCTTGGGCGCTTCTATTATGGGCCCATACATATAACTGATCGTTCACTGTTTATAAATCGTTGCGCCACCAAGCGCCAGTACGGCCAAGGAACTTTTAATTCTTATATACCCCATTCTTATGAAAGCTGATTCTGTAAAAATAAGCGTCAGGTGGATTTTTGCGAAAATTGGGCAATAATAAAGAGGGCTGAGCCCGATAGCCAGATGTTTAATGCATTGTAGGGATTAATGTAACTCCCACCTTTGGATCAAAGGTTACTCATTTCCATCAGCTGCTGCTGGGCACTTTTCATGTGGGTGAGTTTATCTTTTTCCTTGGCGACAACTTCAACCGGTGCTTTTCGACAAACTTCGGGTTATTGAGCTTGCTTTCGACGCGAGCGAGACCCTTGGATAATTTTTCGATCTCTTTTAGCAAGTGTGCGCTTTCAGCTTTGACATCAATCAGGCCGGCCATAGGCACCAGCAGTTCCATACCGCCCACTACAGAGAAAGCCGCTAGCAAAACTACGAGCTCACGAACAGAAACATCCTATAAGGCTTAGCCAGGAGGTACGGTGGCCAAGGACACCGAAGCCATGTGGCCTAATGGGTAGAGTCAATGATGCAGTTGTGTAGTGAAGGTTTACGTTCTTATCTGGGGGATCTGCTTAACTTGCCGCTATGAAGCTGTCAGTATGGCCGCTGACTCATAACTAGGCCTAACCTGATAGCCACCATCGCGGGGATAGACATAAGTGGTGAGATACAGCAGCGCCTCGGTCAGTAATGGCCAAGGTGATTAAACAGAAGTCAGCCGATAGCATAGTAGCCAAATGCCAAGATGAATACCTTGATCATGGTGAAGGCCTGAACCCAAAAAACACGCGTTAAAAGACAGGGCTAGCCTACCGATATGTTTCCAGTCGGATAAAGTTGAAGTAGCGCACTGCCATGACACTTAACGCAATTGAAGAACTGCTCAAGGCTATCGTTGGGCAGAGATGTATTACGGGTAGGAAACTGCCCATGGTGGACACGTATGATGGGTAGTATGAGGGACGGTAGCCAGAAACTACCGGCTACCCAATTTAGATTGTTTTCTCGCTACGATGGAGAATATATGCCAATGATGCGGTGTACCATCTGTAGTTTCTCCTGAAAGGTCATGTTCAGTCCACTTTAATAGCTCAAAGTTATTGAAGTGTTTTCTTATCTTCGATTCATTCATAACCAGAGTATCACTCCAAAATGCTTCCTTATCATACTCAGGCCCAGCCATTGTATCTTTTGGCCCTAGGAATGAACCGCAAAAGATCCCGCCTTCTGTCAAAGAGTTAGTTATTTTCAACCAAACTGACTCAAAATCTTTTTCAGGACAAAAGAAAAGACTGGCATCAGCAACTAGCAGTGAGGACTCAGGATAATTGAAAGTATTAAAACTATCCCTGGATAGAATAACCTGCTCATCATCTATGAATCGTTTACGACATCTAGATATAGATTCATTCTCGATATCAAAGGCATGAACTGTGAAATCATTACTGCGTAAATAAGCTATATCTGATCCTGCTCCACAGCCACAATCAACAGCAATCTTTCTTCCTTTTACTTTGCTAAGAGCAAAAATTAAATCTTCTCGAGTATCACTATGTTCTGTCGAGTCATAATAGTTAGAGATCTCTCTCGTTGACATTCCCTATCTCCGATGAGTAGAAAATCTAACGTCGCCAACAGCGGCCGAGCGTAGTGAGATCCAGGCCCGAAGGGGCGATGCTGTCTTTACTTGGTACGCCTAGCATGGGCGTAAACTAATGGGGCGAAAGTCCCCTGTAGGAAGATCAACATTTAATGCTAACTACTAGCGAATGGCAACTGCAACACCGCGCACTCTTGTAGGGAGGAGGCTGCTAGCAAGACTATGAGCTGACGAACAGAAACATCTTCTAAGGCTTAGCCTGGAGGTGCAGTGGCCAAGGGCGCTGAAGCCGGGTGATCTAACGGGTAGAGTCAATGATGTAGTTATGTAGTGAAATGTCACGCTCTTATTTGGGGAGATCTGTTTAGTTTGCTGCGGTGAAGTTGTCAGCGTGGCCGCTGACTCGGAAGTAGCGCACTGCATGAATCTCTACTCAAATGAAGAGCTGCTCGACTCTATCGTTGGGTAGAGATTCATTACGGATAGGGAACTGTCCATTGCAGGCTCGTACAATGGGTGATGTGGGGATCGGTAGCTAGAAACTACCGGCTACCAGATTTAGGTACCGCGGCGTGCCCGCTTGTATTTTTCCTGATACTCACGGCGCTGCTTAGTAATTTCATACAGTACAATTCCGGAAGTTGTTCCTAGATTCAGGCTTTCAATCATTCCAAACATTGGAATGGATACGCAGAAATCACTGTTTTCTACTGCCAAATCGCTTATACCTCGAGATTCGTTACCAAACCATACGGCTAATTTCGGCTGCGTATAATCAGCCTCATGTAGTATAAAGTTGTCTTTTCCTTTTACATGAGGAGAGGTGACGATGGAGGTGAATCTATTATTGGCCAAGTGGGCTAAGCACTCCTCTGTACTGTCAAATCGCTTTACAAAACTCCATTTTATTGCAGACACAGACGGTTTTGAAAGTGATTTTCTCTCTCTCATTTCCTGCCAATCATCAGGCAGTGAGTTACGCGGATCAACGATATATGTTTTCTCTACACCTAAAGCATTGACGTTTCTAATAACTGTGCCAATATTTTTCATATCTATTGGGCATTCGAGAACAGCAATTAGATTCTTACAACGGTATGGCTTAATTTCATCAGCTCTCTTTCGAGCTTCACTTTTCTCTAGTTCCATATTCTCGAAAATCTCAGATAGTTTGCTTGACGCCTGACGCTTAAAGCACCAGCAGCAAAACCAAAGCGGCGGTGGGGTGCCTTTATTTGGTACGCCCAGCATGGGCGTGAATTAATGGGGTGAAAGTCCCGTGTAGGTGGATCACCATTTAATGGGCTCCATTAAATGCTAACTACTAGCGAATGGCAACTGTAACATCGTGAGGTCTTGTGGGGAGGAGGCCGTTAGCAAAATACGAGCTGACGAACAGAAATATCCTAAAGGCTTAGCCTGGAGGCGAGGAGGCCAAGGACACCGAAGCCATGTGGTCTAGCGGGCAGAGTAAATTGTGCAGTTGGGTAGTGAAAGTTCACGTACTTATCTGGGGAGATCAGTTTAGCTTGCGGTTGTGAAGTTGTCGGCGTGGCCGATGACTCGGAAGTAGCGCACTGCCATGATACTCTACTCAAGTGAAGAGCTACTCGACACTATCGCTGGGTAGAGATTCATAACGGATAGGGAGCCGCCGATTGCGGACCCACACGATGGGTAATGTAGGGGCCGGTAGCTAGAACTACCGGCTACCCGATTTATGCATTTTTACCCATTTACTTGAGCATTATATTTTTTAAGCGTTGACATTATATCTTTGTCGGGGTTTTCCATCCCCTTGTAAATCAGCAACGCCTTTTCACAATGCTTCTTTGCCTTGGCAAGGTTATAGGTTGATTGCTCTTTGTCCGCATAAGCATGACATAAATGATACTCAGATTCATAATGGCCCAGAGACACAGCTTTTACCCAATACGAAACCGCTAGTTTTTGATTTTGTTTAATTCCGAAACCAAAGAACGTTAAGTACCCTAGATTATTTAGCACATCGACTTGTAAGCCCTGAAACTCTGGATCAACTTTTTTTAGATTAGATAGCTCCTCCCAAGACCTAGCTGATAGTTCATAGTCTTTATTTCGATAATGACATGTACCTGTGTAATATAGTTTTTCGGCAACATTTGAAGACTTCTCTAAGCCGATAGATTCTGGCCCACAATCTTCCTTTGATAACACGGGTGCCGAGAATAGAGCCAAAATTAATAATATTGAATTTCGCATGATTTTTCCGAAAATTACACAAAGTAAATTGTCTGGTGGAGGCCCGCTGGGCTGGAAAGAACTGCCTCGTCTTGGTACGTCAAGCATGAGCGCGGCCTAATGGGGTGAAAGTCCCCTGTAGGAAGATCACCGTTTAATGGGCGCCATTAAATGCTAACTACCAGCGAATGGCAACTGCAACACCGATGGGGAGGAAGCCGCTAGCAAATACGAACTGACGAATAGAAACATTCTATGCGGCTTAGCTGGGTGATTTATCGGGTAGGGTCAATAATGTAGTTGTGTAGTGAAAGTTCACGTTCTTATCTGAAGGGATCTGTTTAGCTTGCTGCTGTGAAGCTGTCAGCGTGGCCGCTGACTCGGTAGTAGCGCACTGCCATGATACTCAACTCATATGAAGACCTGCTCGACACTATCGTTGGATGGAGATTCTTTACGGATAGGGAACTGTCCATTGCTGGCTCGCACAATGGGTGGTGTGGGGATCGGTAGCTAGAAACTACCGACTACCCGATTTAGGGCTTTCACAAATCATCCTCTGTTAGTTTGGCCATAAAGTCATTAAAGGAATTTGCCACTGGGACAAATTCATTTCTCAACAGTTCGAACTTGCAATCTTCAGGCAAACTTTCAAAATTGTTTATGACTTGAATTGGTTCAAATTGAGCCAATTCATTTGTTCTCTTTACTTGGCCTTGATCAAAGCCATATTTTTCTAGAGTATTTAACAGTTTCTGGTCATAGTAACAGTAGCCATACTTCTCTAGCATAAATTTACGTCCAACTATCGAATACATATAGTTGTCATAATAGTAATAGACCTGACCAAAATCTCTTTGGTCAGTGGATATTGCAAAGAGACTACCAAATGATTCTTCCTCGTATGCAAAAGACATCATATTGTCAGGAAGAACATCAAAGTTTTCTTTAGAGTTTTCATTAGAGGCAAACAGTTCTGGCCAGTTTAAATTTGAAGGTTCATTACCGTCAAAGCGGTCATACCAAACGCCAAAAATGCCAGCCACATTTGCCTTTTGTATGAATGGCAAATCAGTTTTAATCTGGATTCCAATTTCCAAGTCTTCATCATTAGGCGAAAACAAACAGCCGTTTGTTTCTTGTAGAAAATCGCCATATTCCCTTGGAAATTTTTTGTATCCAAATCTTTCTTTAAGACGATTACTAACGTCCAAAATATCATCTGGAGTTAACGAAGGAAATTGAGGTATAACATCTATATTTTTAAACATATTTAGATTTCTTTAAAGTGTCCTAACAGGGCTAGCAGGGGTAGATAAAGCACGTAGCGGTTTGGCTGCCGCTCTGGCTGGCTTTGTTATACTAACCACTAGTTAAACTCCCTTGGGCAAGGCTCAGACGCACCTGGCAACATTGTAATAGTGGCGTTTCTATTAAAATCTTTCGAACTACCATTCTTGGTAAGATATGTGAAATACCCCTCTTTATATACACACCAATTCCAGAAATATACCTCTGCACCATGAATCATTCGTGCTTTAACTCTCCATTCCTTGATTTTGGGAAATACTGCCTCTCCTTTATAGTTAGTATCTATACTCATTCTTGTTTTTTCGAACCCGTAAGGATATGTATTTGAGACAAGCGTAACAGTCAGATCCTGTAGCGGCTCACCTGATTCGTTTTGAACTGTAATCATTGATGCTGGCTGTAATGTCTTGTTAATGGGATAACAGCCCGACAACAAAAACATAGCTGTCACGCTAATTAATTTTTTCATACTAAGAGCCATAACGTCTCTCGAAAGCCCTGCTCCGTCGAACGGTATGGCGAAAAACGAGGTACGCGATAGCGTAGAATACTGCGATACACAAGCCAGTGTCGCTGGCCACCATATCCCACAGCTTTGAGCGCGAACCCGGTTCCGTTAAAAGCAGTACAGGAGCCGCGAACTGGAAGAAGAAGTTGTGAGCAGCGTGGGCGATGGCGGCAACCCAGACTGAGCCGGAGCGCATTCTGAGCTCGCTGAATACAAAACTCATGGCGATAACACCGAGGCTATAGATCAACGCCATGAGCAACGTATAATCTGTCTGGTAGAAACCTCCGTAAGCAATGAGTGGAAGATGCCAGGACGCCCATACAAGTCCGCTGACGAGATAGGGGTTCTTAACACCACCACCTACCAACTTTGGCAACAGGAATCCTCGCCAACCGAGCTCTTCCCCAAATGCGCCGATCAGGCCGAGCACTAGGACGGATAGAAGAACAGGGCTGAGTTGGATCAGTTGTTCCAATGACACCAGCGAGAATTGCCGGATATCGAGGGCTGCAGATACCAGACTCGTTAGCAATACTAATAGGAATGGAATTGCGACGGCATAGACGTAGTAGCGTCCCTTTCCGATCCGAAAGCTGACATCTTCATATCCAGATTTCAGGATGAGTCTCAGCACTATGGAAAGAGCGCCAGGGATGCACATCAGGGCGACTATCCAGAGAGGGCCGAAGCTCCTGACACCCCCGCTGGCGATGATGAACGCCTCAAAGCTCCAGCTAATTACAAGCACTGAGACGATGAAGACTAATGCTTGGTTTCTGTCTCTCATCATACCTCCGTGTATTCAACGGCTAACGCTTTGCACGCTGGCGAGCGAAACGTAGTGTAGCGAGTCCAGCCCGCGCTTTTTGCGGGCGATTGTGTCGTAACTTGGTAGGCCCAGCATGGGCGTGAATTAATGGGCTGAAAGTCCCTTGTAGGAAGATTACAGTTTAATGGGTCCATTAAATGCTAACTACTAGCGAATGGCAACTGCAATACCGCGAGGTCTTGTGGAGAGAAAGCCGCAAGTAAAACTACGAGCCGACGAACAGGAAAATCCTATAAGGCTTAGCCTTCTGCTGTGAAGTTGTCAGCGTGGCCTCTGACTCATAAATAGGCTCAATCCGCTAGCGACCATCGCGTGGGTAGAAATCAAGTGGTGGAATATAGCAGCGCCTCGGTCAGTAATGATCAAGGTGACTAAACAGAAGTTAGCCGATGGCATAGTAGACAAGTGCCAGGATTAATACCTTGGACATGGTGAAGGCCTGAACCTAAAATCCACAAGTTAAAAAGACTGGGCTAGCTTACCGATATGTTTCCAGTCGGATAAAATTGAGGTGGCGCACTGCCATGACACTCAACTCAAACGAAGAGATGTTCGACACTATCGTTGTGTAGAGATTCATTACGGACAGGGAGCCGCCCATTGCGGGCCCGCAAGAGGGGTGGTGTGGGGCCGGTAGCTAGAAACTGACGGCTACCTGATTTAAGTGATGAAACATGCAAAACTAAATAGTATTTATGTTAATCTTCTTAACATAAATTAATTCACAAGCTCCTTTTCCAGTATCTTCACGAGTTTGTGAACTTTCCCAATACCAATTATCGGTGGTAGATTTTACGTTTACCAAACTCCCTGATATTTCTATAATATCTCCCTTACGAATTTCATCAATGAGGCCTTCTATAGCATCGTTACCAGGAATGAGGTGCATATTCGCACTATGGGTTTCAATTTCTCTTCTAGGTATTGGAAATGAGTCTACCCGCCACCAATAAAATCGACGTGATTGTGATATCTTAATTTTTTCTAGGACACTCTCATCAGACATATTTCCCCAACCTAATACTAAATCAGTAGGTGAAAGCTCTGCTTCTCGACCAGTACGATAGTTTTTCTTTGATAGTACTTTTGCTTTAATTCTAAATTCTGCAATTTCCGTAATATTGTATTTTCCAAAACTGAAACTAAAAATCGAGTCAATTTTCTCCTGCTGAGGTAGCTCAGGTGCCATTACACCAGGCCCAAACGACACCTCAGGTGAGTGGTTGTAAAATTTCCAAATTCCACCAACTATCAAAACTAAAAAAAGTGCTTTTTTCATATTTATCTAAGATTCACATAACGCTTAAAGCAAGCGCGTATTTATGCGTCGCCTTGCCTTTTTTTGGTGCGCCCAGCATGGGCGTGGACCAATGGGGTGAAAGTTCACACTAGGAAGATCACCATTTAATGGGTCCCATTAAATGCTAACTACCAGCGAATGGCAACTGCAACACCGTGAGGTCTTGTGGGGAGGAAGCCGCTAGCAAAACTATGAGTTGAGGAACAGAAACATCATACAAGGTTTAGCCTGGATGCGAGGTGGCCAAGGACACCGAAGTCGGGTGATCTAACGGGTGAATTAAATGGTGCAGCTGTGTAGTGAAAGTTCGCGTTCTTATCTGGGGAGATCTGTTTAGCTTGCAGCTGTGAAGTTGTCAGCTTGGCCGCTGACTCATAAATAGGCCCAGCCCGCTAGCCACCATCGCGGGGATGGAAAGCAAGTGGCGGGACATAACAGTGCCTCGGTCAGTAATGACCAGGGTGATTAAACAGAAGTCAGCCGATGGCATTGTAGCCTAATATTAAGATTAATACCTTGGACAGGGTGAAGGCCTGAATCCAAACTCAACGAGTTAAAAGGCAGGGCTAGCCTACCGATATGATGCCAGTCGGATATAAAATTGACGTAGCGCGCTGACATGACACTCAACTCAAGTGAAGCGCTGCTCGACACTTTCGTTGGGCAGAGATTTATTACGGATAGGGAGCCACCCATTGCGGACCCGCGTGATGGGTTGTGTGGGGGCCGGTAGCTAGAAACTACCGGCTACCCGATTTATGTATTGGCTGCATTGTAGGCACAATTTTAATTTTTTATTGAAATCAATGTTTACCCTTAATCTTGGTAACTATCTCATTAATTAATTCAGCAGGTAATAACGATTTAGATAAGTACTGCTGCCCCCCAGATTTAGCTACCAAAATAAGCCCTAAATCGGTTTCAATAATACGCTCGATATCTGCCCACAACAGAGCTGTTATCGTATAAGGATTCTGTGTCTGGATTCCATTCTTATCTATGGTTAATTTAACTTCACTACCGGCACTTTTCCCAAGCATTTGCCGTGCTAACCACCAAGCTCGTCGAAATCGAATGTGAATCAGTTCCAGCACGCCTAATGCAATTAACGTGCAACCTGCGATCTTAGGTTGCTCAGTAAATAACAGTAATCCCGCACCAGAAGATAATAATAATGTAGGAAGAAGATAATTTGGCTTGACGTTTTTCCCATAGGGGAGAGACTGATCATAACATTCGGCAAGGTAATCTCTAGATAAGGTAAATTGAGTATTAAAAGGCTGCATAAAAACAACTTATTGCGTTTGGTAAATTTGTCGTAGCACTACAGTGAGTGTCAGGATGATTCTTTAAGCTGATGTCAATTACGCCACATCTCTCATAAGACCTTGACTTAGCCCCAGATAACGCCTTTAACAACGGCAAATTACGGAATCGAAGGCGTAGTAATTTGTCCGCTTGCCTAAATTTGGCACGCCCAGCATGGGCGTGGACTAATGGGGTGAAAGTTCCGTGTAGGAAGATCACCGTTTAATGGGCGCCATTAAATGCTAACTACCAGAGAATGGCAACTGCAATACGGTGAGGTCTTATGGGGGGAAGCAGCAAGACTACGAGCCGGCGAACGGAAACATCCTATAAGGCTTAGCCTGGAGGCGAGGTGGCCAAGGATACCGAAGCTGGGTGATCTAACGGGTGGAGTCAATGATGCAGTTGTGTAGTGAAGGTTCACGTTCTTATCTGGGGAGATCGGTTTAACTTGCTGTTGTGAAGCTGTCAGCAGGGCCGCTGACTCATAAGTAGGCCCAGCCCGCTAGCGACTATCGCGAGGATAGACAAAAGTGGTGGGACACAGCGGCGCCTCGGTCAGTAATGACCAAGGTGATTAAACAGAAGTCAGCCGATGGCATAGTAGCCTAATGCTAAGATTAATACCTTGGATACCGTGAAGGCCTGAACCTAAATCCATGAGTTAAAAGACAGGGCTAGCCTACCGATATGTTTGCAGTCGGATAAAGTTGAGGTAACGCACTGCCTTGACACTCAACTCAAACGAAGAGCTGCTAGACACTATCGTTGGGTAGAGGTTTATTACGGATAGGGAAGCGCCCATTGCGGGCCCGCACGATGAGTGGTGTGGGAGTCGGTAGCTAGAAACTACCGGCTACCCGATTTATGCATTATTTTGACATCAAAACCAAAAGAGTTGCTAAAACTGCAGCCCAAAAAGGTTTTGCTAGTTCTCTACCAGCAACTAATTATTCGCGATCCACTCCTGTCCCTTTAACCCATACGAAATAATACTCGATGAAAAACCAAATCGGAGGGGCGAAAATCCAAACTCCTAAAATAACGTGAATATATTTGTATTTTTTAAAACTTCCAAATAAATAGGACAGTCACCGATCTTGTTTGTGAATGACTGTCCATGTTGTTTTGTGAACTTCCCTTAAAGACTTCAAACCATATGATTGTTACTGGGCAGTCCGTAATGAGCTGGTCGATCACAGCAAGCCACCCACCGAAAACGGTCAGACCACCAACAGAATGACCAGGAGACGTACTCAAAATTGTGTCCGGCGGTTTCCCAATGGATCAAGACTTGAGGCTCACCAGCATCAGGTACCGAACACCACAGTCCTCCATCGCGTATAAGCTGAGTTTCATCAACGTCGCCACGTTTGATATTCCGGCTCTCAACAGCATTAACATTTCTAAAAAGCTTGAATTTAATTATGTATCTTGTGTTCGCGGTAATAGGCGATTCAAACCCACTGGTAGAGAGGTAGAATTGTCCCGCTGGTTTGGTATGGCCTTCCGCAAAATAACGATCGTTAGTGCCGTGGTAGAACAGTTGATCTGAGTGAAATTTTACGCTCATAAGTATTACACCTTTGAACAGTAAATAGAAAATTATGGTATATGGTAGCCAACCATAGATACAAGGTATAAGAACTTTAACCGCTATATTTCTCTACTTCAATGGGGGCCGCCAGTTTGAAATTTGCTGTAAAATACAAACGTTATTTACTTTTGAATCTTTATCTTGACGGGTTTCAAACTCGCCAGATTGATAGTTCAGCGTCGTATATCCCACACCTGCTTTTTGTATTTAACCATTCAATTCTCCTCTATTTAATTCGAGTACTTAGTGTAATGCATAAGAGTGTTGAAAAATATTATCATTACCACCATGAGGAAATTGGTTTATTTAATGTGTTTTTACATGACTCCTCAATAACCCGCAGCTGTAACATAGCGAAGCGGGTTGTAAGCTGTCGGGCGCCGAAGGCACGTAATTCATTGACTGGTACACCCAATACGGGCGTGGACTAATGGGGAAAATGGGGTAAAAGTCCCTTGTAGGAGTATCACCATTTAATGGGTTCTATTAAATGCTAACTACCAGTAAATGGCAACTGCAACACCGTGAGATCTTGTGGGGAGGAAGCCGCTTGTAAAGTTATGAGCTGACAGACCGAAATATCCTAGAAGGCTTAGCTTGGAGGCGAGTTGGCCAAGGACACCGAAGACGGGTGATCTAGCGGGTAGAGTCAATGATGCAGTTGTGTAGTGAAAGATCACGCTCTTATCTGGGCAGATCTGTTTAGCTTGCTGCTGTAAAGCTGTCAGCGTGGCCGCTAACCCATAAGTAGGCCCAACCCACTAGCCGCCATCGCGGGATAGAAAAAAAGTGGTGGAACACAGCAGCGCTTCGGTCAGTAATGGCTGAGGTGATTCAACAGAAGTCAGCCGGCGGCATAGTAACCAAATGCCAAGATTAATACCTTGGATAGGGTGAAGTCCTGAACCCAAACTCCATGAGTTAAAAGGCAAGGCTAGCCTGCCGATATGTTTCCAGTCGGTTAAAGTTGAGGTAGTGCACTGCCATGATACTCAACTCAAATGAAGAGTTTTTCGACACTATCGTTGGGTAGAGATTCATTACGGATAGGGAGCTGCTCATTGAGGGTCCGCATAATGGGTGGTCTGGGGTCCGGTAGTTAGAAGCTACCAGCTACTAGCTACCAGATTCAGTGCTTTTCTAGCCGCGCCTCAATTACTTTCAATGCTGCCCTATTTTTTGTTTTCCTCTTTAGCTCAGGTAGGCGTCTTAAACCTATACGCTTATCTGAAGCTCGAAATATGTTAATCAACCCCCAATGGTCATTTTGAAAATTCTTTGACATCAGCTCATCTTTTGGAGTGTCAATATACTCTCGTATTAGATTGGAAATATCTGGAACATCACTGCCATAAGGATACCACTTAGTATTTACTCGTTTAGGATGATTCTTCCCAATAAAATCTCTTGGGTAGTCCCAGATTATCTCCTTGCCTAATGTAATCCAATATCTAGGAATATCGGTAGATCCCATTTGTGAATCCATTCTATAGGCTCGGCAATGCAATTGCAGATCAAGTCCATCTGCTCGCAGCAAATAAAATTCCTTCTGCAGTTTACTCCAAGGTCTTCCCATTACTTATATCTCTATAGTACTAATGTCGCCAACACGAACCGAAATGGAGCAGCGAAGCTTCGGAATGTAGGTCCAGCCAGCTTTTCTGGCGATCGTACCTGGTATTGCTATAACTTACCTGACACATACTTTGAGCCTAGGTAAAAAAACACTGCGCTAAATAATAATGGGACAAATAAACTAAACCAATAATACCCACCCAATACTACAGACAGAATACCCTCCATTTGAACAGCACCCAGCCTGACAGTAATCAAAGCCAACAACACTAATGCCGACACCAATGATATTTTAAGCTGAGAGGACGACAAATTTGCCAAGCCTATAAAGATACCAAACAACGCCCCTTTAATAGCAAAACTTGTAGAATCCATAGGCCAGCATCCATATTCTGATTGTTCGCAGGGATGATGAAACATCACATGCGAAGAACCATAAATCATGTCTCCTACGAAAAAAGCTAACCAAGGAAACAAAATTACAAACAAGTACTTTATGTAGGTCACAGAGCCCTCATGAGTTATAAAGCTGCCAGCATGGGCCGAAATGAAGCAGCGAAGCTACCGAATGTAGGTCCAGCCAGCTTTGCTGGCTATCGTGCTTCGCCTTAGTACGCCCAGTATGGGCGTGGGCTAATGGGGTAAAAGTTTCCTGTAGGAAGATCACCATTTAATGGGGTCCATTAAATGCTAACTACCAGCGAATGGCAACCGCAACACCGCGTGGTCTTGTGGGGAGGAGGTCGCTAGCAAAACTACGAGCTGACGAACAGAAGCATCTTATATGGCTTGGTCTGGAGGCGAGGTGGCAAAGGGCACCGAAGTCGGGTGATCTAACGGGTAGAGTCAATGATGCAGTTGTGTAGTGAAAGTTCACAGTCTTATCTGGGGAGGTCTGTTTAGCTTGCTGCTGTGAAGCTGTCAGCGTGGCCGCTGATTCATAAGTAGGCCCAACCCGCTAGTCACCATCGCGGAGATAGACAAAAGTGGTGGAGCACAGCAGCGCTTCGGTCAGTAATGGCTGAGGTGATTCAACAGAAGTCAGCCGGCGGCATAGTAACCAAATGCCAAGATTAATACCTTGGACATGGTGAAGTCCTGAACCCAAACTCCATGAGTTAAAAGGCAAGGCTAGCCTGCCGATATGTTTCCAGTCGGATAAATTTGAGGTAGCGCACTGCCATGACACTCAACTCAAATGAAGAGCTGCTCGACATTGTCGTTGGGTAGAGATCCATTACGGGTAGGGAGCCGCCCATTGCGGATCCCTGGATGGGTGGTGTGGGGGCCGGTAGCTAGAAACTACCGGCTACCAGATTTATAGCTTTATCACAAATTTGTCAGACTCTAGCTTCTTCGAGACAAGGTCAAAAACTTTGTAGCGAAGTTCATCTGACACTTGAACAAGCAAGCCCAACGTCTGTTTATCTGAGAAATACTCGTACTGGATGATTTTGTTTAATCCAGTATCAAGGCACTCAAGGGTTGTTCCATCGGTGGCGCTGACACAAGCGCTTACCCCTTCGGATTTAGGGCTAATCTCCACATATATGTAGTCGGATGTCGATTCATTTGTTTGATCATCATATGTTTTAAGAATGCGATGATTAATAATTTGAGAGTTATTGTCCGGAAGTAACCATGTAGGTTCCTCTCCGATTTGACTTAAGAAAAGCAGGTTTCGAAGGGTTCGGCTATATCCACCAGACTTTAAAACACCGTCACGCTTTGAATAGACACGTATATACTGGATTCCTTTGTCTCGAATTGTTTCTACATCTGAAAGCTCGATTATTTCTTTAGTTTCTTTGTCAGGAGTTGCGATTTCTACCGCATTTCTCCTTGTGTTTTTCGTTATCTCTTGAAAGATAAAAAAAGCCCCAATTAATGAAGTAATCAATAATAGTAGAAAGAGTATTGAGTTAACTCTGTTGATTGTTAGAAATATCTTATTATTTTCCATATCTATCCTTGGTTATAACCACTAAAACAGGCACGGCTGGAGCGTAGCGTAGGTCGTCCTGCGAAGGGGCAAAGGCCCGAAGCAACCTGCTTGTACTTGGTACGCCCAGACGGGGGGCAACTAATGGCGTGAAAGTCCGTAAGTTGTCCGGCCCCGAAGGCGCGTAGTTAATTGATTTGTTAAGACTTAGCGCTAGCGCTACCATGCCGTGATTAGCCCCCAACCAATGGTTGGCCCTAGAAAAAACGCAATTATATACCGCCAACGAAGACCTACAGCTTTTGGTAGAAAAAGTCCTAAGAGAAAGCCTATGCCTGCCAGAATACAATATAAAAATAACCCCATTGCAAAAGAAGCCAAGAACATCGAAGGCTCTTCTGAGGGGAAAATGTAATGATCGATAACACCAATAATTAGGAATAGAACCATAGGGGTAACTGCCCCTAGGACAGGAGCGACCAAACTACGTTTAGTCGGTTTCGTTACTATGAGATAAGCCAAAAGCGTTAGAAGACCGAACTCTATCAGCATTGACCCAGTTGTTAAGAGTATATCCATATTCCTCCAAAGGCTTAACGCTATGTTCAGAGGCCTATTCAAGCAAAGCTTGAGCGAGGCCGTAGGTCGGAACGTACTGCAACCTTTTGTTATGCCTATACTCTATAGTTGTCTTTACCTGTCCAGCCCACTGTACCACTACAACTACCAGATTTGACTCGAACCTTTACCCATGTGATTAAACCTTCAGTATATTCGTTCAGTAGATCAACTTTAGAACCGGATTCAGCTTTACATAAAACAGATGAATTCAAGTTAGGCTCTAACCATAACCAACTGTTACTGCCGTTTTCATGATTTAAGTGAGGAACAGAATTTGACACAGGCTGATGCAAGGAAATACTTACATTTATATCTTTAGTAAGCATGCTTAATACCTGGACCTTACAAGTGTTGGCGTCTTTCATTGCACTAGCAAGATCCTTTTGTCTAACACCCAACCAGCTCTCTTTGGTTACGTTGCTATTTATATCGCCACTAAGATCACCTAACTTCTTGAAAACACCCTTTAGTTTTGCATTGGCATCTGCTGACAAGTGCACTTTTGAGTAATATCCTAACTCCGAGGGTGACTGACATATAGCGTTTGCTGCTGCTGTTAACTCGGATATTAACTCAATTCCTGCATTAGTTGATGCATTTACATTACTGGTAAGAATAAAATGCAACGGCATAAGTAACAAAATTATTTCATCTTTTCTCATTTAGATCTCCTTTCCTTTTTTTGCATAATGCTTAAAGCACCGGCGTGGCTTTATTTGTTAGGGCTGCTCTAGTTTTGGCAATCGCACTAGTCGCTTGCTTTGCGTGCCACTTCTTACCGAGACTATAAAGAACTACCATTTCTCCAAGATCCGCTTTACCGCCACGACACCAACCTAATTTCACTTGAACAAGATTTTCTTGGCTGCCCTTCAGGGTCTCATATACCTTTATTCGGATTACTCTTTCCGCTCCACGAACTAAATAATCTTCTTGTTCTTTACTTAACACTCGATGTTCCAACTCAGGGATAGATATGCTAGACACTCTGCCAATATGAACTTCTTTGGCATTTTCAGCCCACTGTTCTGGGGTCCAATTTAGCTCCTGACATGTAAGTGCATCTTGAGCGAAGAAAGCAAGTATAAGGGTCAATAAAATTTTCATTTCAGGTTTATAATCCTAACGCCCACAGCGTAGGCCGTCTTGCGGAGGCCCGGAGGCCCGGAGGGCCGTAGCAACGTGCCTGTGATTGTTAGAGCGGTGCTTGCCCGTGAAACCCGACATAGAGCCACTTTAGATTCTTAGGCATTACTTCCCAGTACGGCCGAGCATTATCGCTATTTACTTGCCAAAACAGATTCTCTAAGAACGCGACGTCAATTGCTTTCATTATTCCACTTTCACCGTGCTCGTACTCTGAACTAATGGTTTCAAGGAGTGCCTGATAATTATCAGCTGCCACTTTATTTTTCATTTCACTATTCATGGCATTCGCTAGTGATTCAAACTAAGAATATGAAGAGAATTCCGTTTGACCAACCTGTTCCAATAGTCATCATATAACTTGTCAGCATGTGCTGATATTTCAGGATAGGCTTCCTTAATTTGTCTATAAAAGGTATCTAAATCCATCTCGCTTCTCGGTCTGGAGTTCTAACGCCCTGCACACGGGCGGCCGAAGTGAAGCGTAGGCCGTCCAGCCCGCGTAGTTTGCGGGCGATCGCGCTGCTGTTTGTTATGTTTTTTCACACTTTACTCTTTCTAGTAACGCAAACACTTTATTTGCGATCTCTGCTAACTGGGTGTTTAGCTTATTTACCTTATCTTCATCTTCGGTTGCATATTCTGTGACCAGCAAATCGTCAATATCACAAGTTGGTGCATATTTAATCCAAAGATCTTCTAAAAAGCTAAAGTCATTTCTCTCTATTTTATTTACCGCCCCTAGGGCTTCAAGTTCCCATTCGGGGATACCACGAGACCGAAAGTAACTAGCGGCTTCAAGCAATGCGATCTTAAGTTCTTCTTTAACCATGATTCGAAACATAACGCCGCCATAACCGGCGCGAGGGACGAGGGTCCGGCGCCGAAGGCGCTTAGTTAATGGCCTTGTTAGTTGCTTTTACTTTCAACATGGCGTTTAAAATTATTAAGGATGCTTTGCCAGCCTTGCTTTTGTTGCTCTGCTGCGTTTTCATCCTCAGCCTCGAAAGATTCAACAACTCTTACTCCGTTCGCCGTTTCAGTAAATTCAACAATTACAACTCGATCATCATTAAGCGTAAAATGTATCCTTTCCCTAGGTGAAACTTTGGTAAAGGAACCTTCGAAATCGAAACCTATAGACCCATCTTTTGCTTCCATTCGATAGTTAAATTTTCCACCTACGTTCAGATTTATATCTGCCTTAGGGCAGCACCATTCATCTAGTGCGAAATTCCATTGGACAATGTCTTCAGGGTTAACCCAAGCATCCCAAACAACAGGAAGTGGTGCATTTACTTCTGTCTCAATCGTGATCTTCATTCTTTTTCCTAACTTTAATCTTTGCGGGCAACTAACGCCGCCAACACGGGCCGAAATGGAGCAGTGAAGCTGCGGAATGTAGGTCCAGCCAGCTTTGCTGGCGTCCGTGCTTGGCTTTGTTAAGCATTACACTGTAACGTACCCCTCGGACCAATGATCTTTGCCTATCTCATATTCATCAATATAAAACCCACTTTCCTCATCGATCTCAAGAGGATCAATTAGCTTTGGGCAACCAGAGAACCCTGGTTGAGAAGCTAACCTTTCAATGGCGCCTAGAGCATCCTCTTTACTTGCGTAGAGACCAATGACTTTTACACATTCATTATCTTCTGCGATGACGTGTAAGTGCTGTAGTAAAAATGCAGATTTCATATTGTGCTTAACGCTTGGGTATGCGGCGGACCGCGCGAAGCGTGGGCCGTCCGGTGGAGGCCACGTAGTGGCTGGAACGAACATCACCCACTTGTTAGGTGACGATTTTAACTACATCAGCCGTTGACTTATCAAGCTCTTTGGCAAGAATCAGCGCATTTTTTATTACCCAATAAGGCGAGTCGGGATCGAACGGTGTACTGGGTCTTGTCAAATTCCAGAGCATCTTTGCAACAGCCTCTTCAAAGAGATATTGGCTAAGTCTGACTCTATCGTTTTGCTTCTCGGCCTTAACTGTCCGGTCTCTAATTGTGGAATGAAGTCCGTGAGCTTTTACCCATCGGTGCTTTTCATCGCAAAACTTCCAAAGCAGTCTATTCGACTCCCGATCAGGAACACTATCTTCAAAGTAATTTAGAAGTGACTTGATCTCTTCAACGTACATACGAGTCACCTAACAGTGTATTCAAAAGCAGCCGCATTATATCACCAGTCAATATATCCCAAGAGGAGAAAATTCTTCTAGCCAGAAAAAACAAATAAATCAGCAAGTTAGCTGATAATGGTGGAAAATTACGCTAGTGGATATATTGCGGCTGCATTATATCCTGATATTTTGCTGCTTTTTATCACAGACGTAACCCATTCAAAATCAATAAGTTAATATGCTTTTTTCTGTGGATATGTGCGGCTGCACTTGATCTTCGAGATTGACAGAGGAAGAAAGCAACAAGGTGCATATAAAAGCAGCAAGGTGAAGCCGCTAGGGATGAGCTGTTGTTTCTGGATTACAAAGTGAGTTTCGGGGAAGAGAACCAATCTTAACGGTTATTTTTATGTGCAACTGAGATTCTCAGTTTGTTAATACACAAAATATAGGCACAAAAATAATCTTATTGGATTTTATTCAGTTTGTTTTAGTGTCAAAGCTGCGTAAAATCGGTGGATATTTATCGATATTTGGGTCGTCATTGAACAGCCTTCTGAAGGCCGATGAGCAAAGCGGTCCAAGAAACTCGAGAGAATCAATAATTTCCTAAAAACCATTCCCTCAAAGGAGAACGGTAGCGTGACGTAAAAGTAAGTAAAAGGCGCTGACCCAAGGTGCGCTAACACCTGGGGCCAGCTAACCAAATTGATATCATCACTATCAAAATGGCTATATGGATCATACGCTAGAAACCCACTCGTCTTCAATAAAGTGGAGTCCATTCAGTAGTTTGGGGCGTGTCCCTTGGCTCTGGAAGCGTTGCGTCTGCCTTTTTTATCTCTATGCCTACCGTTCTCGCGCACCACCTGATACTTCCTTAAAAATTACTTTCAAACCCTTCCATTAAGGGAGGTCTACGTATGATTTGAGTATTCATAGGAAGCAAATATGTTGATCTTAAAGCGCCGGACGGGTGAAAACTTACGGATTGGAGCGAACGTCTCAATTACGGTATTGGAAGTTAAGGGTAATCAGGTAAAGATAGGCATACGTGCTCCCAAATCTCTACCCGTTCACCGTGAGGAAATCTATAGACGTTTGCAAAAGGAGAGGGTGTTGGGGGATGGAGGTGGTTGAGATTTCGGAACGCGCGAAGCAAGGGCGTGCGTTGCGTGCACAGTCTGCCGGGCGATAGGGTTAAAGTCTTGCTGGAGGCGCGCTAGCGCGTTCTGAGGTGGCCACGCGGGACTTGAGCCACTTGTTATAAATACGGTGTGAGATGAGTTTCCTTACCTGTATATAGCTGTTTCCCATCTCGCGCAAAGCGCCTTAATTAGGCCATGTGTTTCAGCGGAAATTTGATCAGAGAAAATGATCGTGAGCACTGTACCCCTACCTTTTACACCCTTGTAACCTGGCATGTTATAGATGCATCGAAAAAAGAGGTCTTCATCCTCCTGACTATAAAATCGTGGGCCTTCCAGATGAATCGAGTTCATAAATTAATACTTATTACACCTTTAGTTTGGGTGCACGTCTAGCACATCCCAAACCTAAACTGATTATACGTTACGATGCCCATGGTAGAACTATTTCACCTTCTTTGTAGTCATTAAGGCACATTAGGTTCCTAGTCCTTAATACAATGCCTTGTAATGAGCTTTTGAACGCATCTGGATTACTTAGGAGGAATACAAACTCACCAGCCCTGCGCTGAACAGCATCTTCCCAAGTGCGATCATACTTGGAGTCGCATATGTTTTGAAAGTAACACTTAGCCTCATCTAGATTACCTGAAAGGGCTTTAAATAAACCGCAATAATAATCATCCCATATAGAGCGACGTTCATCTCTGGAATACCATGAAATAAACTCTTCTACAGATTTATATTTCTCTAAAAGGTGTGAGGCTAAGGTTGCTGCCTCTATAGTTATCTTATCGACTTTATGTTCAAAATCAGAATCATCTTCTGCGTTTGCAAAACCGGGAAGTCTATTAGGTATATGAAAAGCCCAGCCGGCCGACTCATAGAAAAAATGACTAACAGACACATTTACATAAGTGCCTCTTGTGTGAGAGCTGGGTTGAAATTCAACTACTACAGACCACCAACCGTTGTCTTTATACCAGATTCGAGATTTACCGGATTGTACAAATCCTAAAGGCTTAAGGTTTTCTCTAGCTTTTTGCGTAATTAGTTTATTGTGATTCATCTTCTTTTACATATAACATTGAGCACATACTCAGGTTCTGGAGTTGTTGGAAAATCGAAAGGCGCTAGGGCAAGAAGGGGTTGCTTGATTTATATCAAAAAAAGGGGGCAGAGCCCCCTTTTTTAAATCAGATCCGCTCTTCACCAGAGCGGATTATCAGAACCATTAAAGGTTGCTGATTTCCTCAAGCTGCTGCTGCAGACGCTCGTGAGCACCTTTCATTTCCGCGAGCTTGTCCTTTTCCTTGGCAACAACGGCTTCGGGGGCTTTGTCCACAAACTTGGGATTGTTCAGCTTGCCCTCGACCCGTGCCAGCTCTTTCGATAGCTTATCAATCTCTTTTTGCAAGCGTGCGCTTTCGGCTTTAACGTCGATCAGGCCGGCCATGGGTACCAACAATTCCATATCGCCTACCAGGGCCGTGGCGGAGGCGGGGGCCGCTTCACCACTTTCCAGCCAGGTAATTTCTTCGAGGCTCGCCAGTTTGATCAGCAGGCTGCGGGCTTGCTCCAGCAGTTCTTGGTCACGGCTGGAACCGCCGCGCAGAATCAGTGGGATTTTCTTCGCCGGGGAAATATTCATTTCACCGCGAATATTACGCACGCCTTCAATAACCTGCTTCAACCAGGCAACAGCCGCTTCCGCTTCTTCATCAATCTTATTCTTGTTAGGTTCTGGATAACGCTGCAACATAATGGTATCGCCTTCAGCACCGGCGAGGGTTTTTACACGCTGCCAGATTTCTTCGGTGATAAACGGCATCAGCGGGTGGGCCAGACGCAAAATGGTTTCCAGTACGCGGATCAGGGTGCGGCGGGTTCCTTTCTTCACTGCGTCGGAGGCGTTGTCGTCCCACAGTACCGGTTTGGACAGCTCCAGGTACCAGCTGCAGTACTCGCTCCAGACAAAGTCGTACAGGGCCTGGGAGGCGAGGTCGAAGCGGTAGGTGTCCATGGCTTCGCGTACGGTGATTTCGGTGCGCTGCAGCTGGGAAATAATCCAGCGGTCGGCGATGGTCAGTTCATAGTCGCTGCTGTTGTCCTGGCCACAGTCCTGTCCTTCGCAGTTTTGCAGCACGTAGCGGGAGGCATTCCAGATCTTGTTACAGAAGTTGCGGAAGCCTTCGATACGGCCTACATCAAACTTGATGTCACGGCCGGTGGATGCCAGTGAGTAGTAGGTGTAGCGCAGGGCATCGGTACCGTAGGCTTCGAGCCCTTCGGGGAAGTCCTTGCGGGTTTGCTTTTCGATCTTCTCGCGCAGGTGCGGCACCATCATGCCGGAGGTGCGCTTGGCTACCAGGCTCTCCAGGTCGATACCATCGATCAGGTCGATAGGATCGATCACGTTGCCCTTGGATTTGGACATCTTCTGGCCGTGGTTGTCGCGCACCAGGCCGTGCACGTACACGGTGTTAAACGGTACTTCCTTCTTGAAGTAGAGGGTCAGCATCATCATGCGCGCAACCCAGAAGAAAATAATATCGAAGCCGGTGACCAGCACGGAGCTGGGGTGGAAGGCTTTCAGTTCTTCGGTATCTTCTGGCCAGCCCAGGGTGCCGAAGGTCCACAGGCCGGAGGAGAACCAGGTGTCGAGTACGTCGTCGTCCTGGCGCAGGCTGATATCGGTGCCCAGGCTGTGCTTCTCGCGCACTGCCTCTTCGCTGCGGCCAACGTAGACATTGCCGGCGTTGTCGTACCAGGCGGGGATGCGGTGGCCCCACCACAGTTGGCGGGAAATACACCAGTCCTGGATATCGCGCATCCAGGAGAAGTACATGTTTTCGTAGTTTTTCGGTACGAACTCAACGCGGCCATCTTCAACGGCGGCGATGGCTTCATCGGCCAGGGGCTGGGTTTTTACGTACCATTGATCGGTGAGCCAGGGCTCGATCACGGCGCCGGAGCGGTCTCCGTGGGGTACCTTGAGGGTGTGGGGTTCTACTTTTTCCAGCAGGCCGAGAGCGTCCAGGTCATCGACAATCTGGGTGCGCGCGGCAAAGCGCTCCATGCCTCGGTATTTTTCCGGCACTGCGTCGTTCAGGTGGGCGTCGGCATCGAGGATGTTGATCATCTCGAGGTTGTGGCGCTGGCCCATTTCGTAGTCGTTGAAGTCGTGGGCCGGGGTGATTTTCACACAGCCGGTGCCGAATTCACGATCGACGTATTCGTCGGCAATAATCGGGATTTCGCGATCCGCCAGGGGCAACTTTATGGTCTTGCCAATCAGGTGCTGGTAGCGCTCGTCTTCCGGGTGTACGGCTACGGCGGTATCGCCGAGCATGGTTTCCGGGCGGGTAGTGGCGACCACCAAGTGGCCAGAGCCGTCGGAGAGCGGGTAGCGGAAGTGCCACAGGTGACCCTGCTTCTCTTCGTTTAATACTTCCAGATCGGAGATCGCAGTGTGGAATTTCGGGTCCCAGTTCACCAGGCGCTTGCCGCGATAAATCAGGCCGTCTTCATACAGTTTGATAAAGACTTCCTGCACCGCTTTGTAGAAGCCGTCGTCCATAGTGAAGCGTTCGCGGGACCAGTCGGGGCTGGCGCCCAGGCGGCGCAGCTGGCGGGTAATGGTGCCGCCGGACTCTTCCTTCCACTCCCAGACCTTCTCAATAAACTTGTCGCGGCCCAGGTCGTGGCGGGATACGCCTTCGGCGCCCAGCAGGCGCTCTACCACCATCTGGGTGGCGATACCGGCATGGTCGGTGCCCACTTGCCACAGGGTGTTGTCTCCCTGCATGCGGTGGTAGCGAATCAGGGCGTCCATGATGGACTCCTGGAAACCGTGGCCCATATGCAGGCTGCCGGTGACGTTCGGCGGCGGGATCATGATGCTGTAGGGCTTGGCCTCAGTATCCCCGGAAGGCTTGAAGTAGCCATTCTCCTCCCAGGTTTTGTACCACTGCTGTTCGATGGCGTTGGGCTGGTATGTTTTGTCCATGCGGGCGGGAAACCTTGTGTTTAACTGACTGCGTGCACAGCGTTTTGGCTCAGGATAGTCTGGTGCTTGCTCGGGCTGCGCGGAAAAGGCGGCAATTATACCGCCGGGGTCTGGTGGGCAAAAGGCAGGTTTTGCCTGTATTGGTAATCAGTCCCAGACGCCCAGCTCGTCGACGACTTTTTCTATCTGTGCGCGCAACCGCCTCTCCAGTTGTGGCAATTGCTGTGCAACTAACTGTTCGATCAGGGCCTGGCGCTGCCGTTCCTTCTCGGTTGGCTCCAGCTGGTCGGCAGGCTCCCCTTCTTCAGTAATGGCTTGGGCCATTGCCAGGGCCTGGGTGCGTGTACCTGCGCTGGTGGGGTCTACCGGCTCTGGACTTTGGGCATCCTGGTCTACACCGGTGGGAACCTTGCCACCAGTGAGGCGCGCACGAATATGGGCAGGCAAGAAAGGGTTTTCCTGGGCGGGGCTGCTCTCTACCTGAGCTTGCTTCGCAGTTTCAGTTATCCCTCTGCCAGTCGCTTCAGGATCTGTCACCTCGGTTTCAGTCTCAGTTGGGGGCAGTTCCTGTAGTGGACGCAGCAATGCCAGGTCGGACTCAGCTAGCTGCATTTCGCACTCTGAAGGGGCAACTTCTTCCACCGGCGAGAATAGAATAGGCAGATCCGCCGTATCCAGGGCATCCTCCTCTATAGTAGGAGCTGGTTGTTGCTGAGACATAGAGTCTGTTGATGAAGGGAGATCCGATGGTGGCTCGGCAGTAAGGGTGGGGACCTCTACCTGGGATCGGGGCTCTGGTGTCTGTTGGGGAGTGCCTTGCCCGTGAGGGCCGGCTACCTGATTGAGCAGGGGAATTTCGTCCAGGTCGTCGCTATTAAGGAGGTCGTGCAACGAACTGAGCTCGCTGAGCAATTCGCTGGGCTGCTTGCGTTGTTGTCCGCGCTGCTTGTGTTTGTTCTTTCGACCGGACATAGCGGTAGTGAGTAATTACATGCCTTAGTTGATCTTATGGGATTGTAACGGATATCCACGATCACGGAAGTGACCAAATCGTAATCGTGAACGCTGCAGTGTATCTGGATGTTGTACAACTATCTCCGCAAGGCGCTCAAAGCGGCTGAACCACTTGGGCACTTTGCTACATAAATTAATCAGCAGTCCATGGTGAGTTCCCGGATCTTCCCCGCTATTAATTTCAATGGCTGAGTGCTGCTCTTCGCTTTGAGCAGCATGTGGGAGAAAGCTGTCTTCGCGAAAAGTCCACAATAGCTGGTCGATCTGGCTGGCGTGGTCCCGGTTATCGA
Organism: Microbulbifer sp. NBRC 101763; assembly: GCF_040371615.1. Lineage (NCBI taxonomy): Bacteria > Pseudomonadati > Pseudomonadota > Gammaproteobacteria > Cellvibrionales > Microbulbiferaceae > Microbulbifer > Microbulbifer sp. NBRC 101763. Next base: position 124,090 of record NZ_BAABQV010000007.1, on the reverse strand, counting down.
CGGCAACCAGCACGCGCAACCCACTGCGGTAAGCCTTTTCCGCAAGGCGACAGGCGAAAATATCCGCTTGTTGGGGCTGGTCGGATGAAAGGATATAAAAGTCGATTCGAGTCATCGAGGGCGCCGGTGAAATTCTTGTCCATGCAGAAACGACAGACGGCCCCCACCGGAGCCGTCCTATCAGCTACCCACCGTAAAGTGGGCGGCTATTGTGCGCGTTTAGCGCTTATTTGCCCAGGAGGTATTCAACTAGTAGTGGAACCGGGCGGCCTGTAGCGCCTTTGGCGGCGCCAGACTTCCAGGCACTACCTGCGATGTCCATATGTGCCCAGTTGTAATCCTTGGTGAATCGCGCCAGGAAGCATGCGGCAGTAACAGAGCCCGCCTCGCGGCCGCCAATGTTTTGCATATCGGCAAAGTTGGAGTCCAGCGAGGGCTGATATTCATCCCACAGAGGCATTTGCCAGGCGCGGTCTCCGGTAGTCTCGCCGGCCTTGATCAGCTCTTTAGCGAGCTTTTCGTTATTGGCATACAGGCCTGTTGCATGGTGACCAAGGGCAATAACACAGGCACCAGTCAGGGTAGCGATATCAATAACAGCACGGGGTTTGTACTTGCCGGCATAAGTAAGGGCATCGCAGAGTACCAGGCGGCCTTCGGCATCGGTATTCAGGATCTCGATGGTTTTACCTGACATTGAGGTCACAATGTCACCGGGCTTGCTGGCGCCGCCACTGGGCATATTCTCTGCGGCAGCAACCATACCCACAACATTGATCGATGGCTTCAGCTCTAATAGTGCATTCATCACACCGAAGACACTGGCAGCACCACCCATGTCGTACTTCATTTCATCCATAGCCAGGCCGGGCTTGATGCTGATGCCACCGCTATCAAAAGTGATGCCCTTGCCGACCAGTACAATCGGCTTGTCACTGGCTTTACCACCTTTGTAGTTCATGGCAATCAAGGCCGGCGGCTGGTCGCTCCCCTTGGCAACACTCAGCAGGGCACCCATGCCCAGGGCTTTCATTTTCTTTTCATCAAGGACCGTGGTAGTGAGCTTTGTGTGTTTTTTGGCCAATGCACGAGCTTCACTTGCCAGGTAATTGGGGGTACAGATGTTGCCTGGCATATCGCCCAGTTCACGGGCTACATTACTACCGATTGCTTGGGCTGCCCCGATATCGATTCCAGATTGAATAGATTTGAGTTGCTTTCGCTCCAGGCCGTGTACCGTGAACTTGCTCAAGGGATAGGGCTTTGCGTCAGTCTGGCACTGGGTGAAGCGGTAGGTGGCAAGTCCGGCTGCCATTGCAATTTGCTGTGCTTGCCAGGACTTGTCTGCACCGTCTACATCCAGTTCACACAGATAAGAAGTGGCGTCCTTGAACTTTTTAGCCGCTGTAGCGCTGGTCGTGGCCAGCTTGCGGAATTCAGCCTGGGTGAGAGCACCCTTGCCGGCACGAACGACCAGTACGCGATCACTGGGACCTTCGATCAAGTCAATCAGTTGGGTGCTGCCTGGCTTGGTGCCGAGGTCACCGCGCTTGAGGATTTTGCCAATCACTCCCCCGGTGAGTTTATCTAGGCTTTTTCCACTGTGGGTAAGGCTGTTTTTGGCATCTGCCGAAATAATGGAGCAGGCTGTGCGCTGTTTGGTGATATCCAAAACCTTGGCGGAGAACTGCATTTTTAGCTTTCCTTAAAATCTGACAAAAGATTGCATGGCTCTGAGCCGAGACATAGCAAGAATTTTTAGTGATAATGCGTCGCACAAGTTTAACCTGCCCGTCTTTGGAATGCTGTAGTCGGTGGGAAACTTGTTCATTTTGAGTCCAGATTTCATCACACCGCTGTCACCAAGGAATACGTTCGCCCTGTGATTATTTTCCGCTACCTCTGCCGTGAGCTGCTGTTTGCCACGCTGGCAGTCAGCGCTGTTTTACTTTTAATGGTGATGAGTGGCCGATTTGTTAAATACCTGGCGGAGGCTGCCGCGGGTGATATCTCGGCTAATATTCTTTTCTCCCTGATGGGGTTCCGTCTGCCGGGGTTCCTTGAACTTGTGCTGCCCCTGGGGCTTTTCGTTGGGATACTGCTCGCCTACGGTCGCTTGTACATTGAGAGTGAAATGACAGTGTTGCATGCCTGTGGTTTCAGCGAGTGGCGGCTGCTGATGTATACCCTGGCTCCAGCATTGATGGTGGCTCTGGTCGTGGCTTCCATGAGCTTGTATTTCTCTCCTGCAGGTGTGGCACGCTCTACTAACTTGCTCAATATTGAGAAAGCCCGCAACGAGTTCGACCACCTGATACCAAAGAAATTTATCTCCACCAGTGGCGGTCGTGCAGTCTATTACGCTGAGTCCCTTAGTGAGGATAAGTCCACAATGCAGGATGTTTTCCTGGCTGAGTTGGGTGCGACTGAGGAGGAGACACAGGCAAACCATCAAGTGGTGACCCGTGCGCGCGAGGGTGTGCAGCAAGTCGACCCTGAGACAGGGTTGCGTTATTTGGTGTTGCGCGATGGTTATCGTTATGCAGGGGTGCCTGGGCAGCGTGAGTACAGGCAGATGGAGTTTGACACTTATGAGGTGCTGCTCGAGGTTCCTCAATTGCGCAATCGTTGGCGTGACCAGATGGAATCAGCACCCACCTTGCAGCTATTAAAGAGTGATGACCCCAAAGAGAAGGCATTCCTCTACTGGCGCTTCAGCCTTCCAGTTTTAGTGCTAGTGGTCGCCGTGTTGGCTGTCCCTTTATCCCGAACAAACCCCCGGCAGGGGCGCTTTGCCAAGATGATCCCTGCGATCCTCCTTTACCTGATATACCTGGTAACTCTGCAGGGCGTTCGTGGTGCCATTGAGGACGGCAAGTTTGCCAACCCCTCTGTGATTTGGCTGGTGCATCCGCCGTTCCTATTGATCGGTTTGTTGTTGCTGGCTATGAGGAACTGGCGGCGCAAACCCAAGTTGCGCCCAGAAGGAGTAGGGGAGGCGACAAATGCTAAGGCTTGATCTGTATATTGGTCGAACCATAGCCCTGGCAGTGGGTGCGGTACTTCTTGTTATCCTCGGGCTGGATATTGTATTTGCCATTGTCGATCAACTGGGAGAATTCAAGGAAGGCTACGGCTTTGCGGAGGCAGTGCAGTATGTTTTGTGGAAGCTTCCTGCACGGATTTATGAGCAGTTAGGTTTTTCCGCACTGGTTGGTTGTATGGTTGGCCTGGGGACTTTAGCCGGAACCAGCGAGTTGACGGTTATGCGCGCTGCTGGAGTATCGATCGGGCGTATTGCCTGGGCTGTGATGAAGCCGATTATCCTGCTGATCCTGATCGGTTTGGCACTGGCCGAATTTGTTATTCCCAAGACAAATGTCATTGCTGAGAACAACCGTGCCCGCGCGCTCGGAGAACTGGAGGCCACCGGTCTGGAGAGTGGTCTTTGGCTGAAAGACAGCGGGGAATTTGTGCATTTCAACGCGGCCCTGCCGGATGGCGAACTATACGGAATAACCCGCTATCACTTTGACAGTGATCAGGAGCTTAAACGCGTAGAGTTTTCTGAGCGTGGGCAGTTCGAAGGGGATAAATGGCAGTTGGAAAACAGTCGTATTACCAGCTTTTCAGCGGAGAATACCCAGAGTGAACTGGTACCGACCAGTAGCTGGAATGCCGAGATTTCCCCAGAGCTTTTTGCGCTCATTGTACCGCTACCCTCAGACCTATCCCCGAGAGATCTCTGGTCCTATGGTACCTTTCTCGATCGCAAGGACGAGGATTCCAGTCGCTACTGGCTGCAGTTCTGGAAAAAGCTTTTGCAACCACTCACCATTGCCAGCCTGGTGATGGTAGCGATCTCCTTTATCTTTGGGCCTTTGCGCGAGGTAACCACGGGGTTACGGGTTTTTACCGGCATTATTGTCGGTATTGTTTTCCAGACAGTGCAGGATATGCTTGGTCCGTCTTCATTGGTTTTTGGCTTCCCACCACTACTGGCCGTGGTGGTGCCCATAATTCTGTGCTTCATAGTGGGGTGGTTACTACTTAAGCGCGCCCGCTGAAGCGAATCACTTTTTCTTTTTGGGCAGCAGGCGCACCTGGGACTCAGATATCAGGTCGTGCCAGCTGGCCTTATCAGACCTGGCCCAAGCGGAAAAATAGCCGAGGCCAAGGCATGCCAATGATATTGGTGCCACCACAGCACGCAGGATACATTGACGCCATGAAAGCTGGACGCCATCGGGATTGGCTACGATGAGACGCCAGGCGCGCATACCAACAGTTTGTCCAGCCACACGCCAGGACCAAAAAAAGTATCCTGCGATGACCGCAACTGCACCCAACTGGTAAATCGGGCCGCCCACACAAGGACTGTAATCCATGGCTTCCGGCTGGCAGTTGAGACCTCCAATTGCCGATGCGACAGGTAAGGCGACGAAGCCATAGACCATTATTAGCCCCATCAGGATCAGCAAATCGTACATCAGGGCCGCAAGGCGCCGTCCAACACCGGCTATAGGTAGTTCTGGGAAGGTAGTTGGGGTATTTGAGGTACTCACGGCAATCTCCGCCAAATTCAGATGGCGGAGATTCTAACAAACCTGAAGCTATGCAAGGAAAGGCCGCTTGCCAGTACTAGAATTCGTACTCGAAGGAGACTTTGAATTTGTCGTTTGAGAGGCTAAACCCATAATCGACAGAGTTGCCAATCTTACCGCGGTTGGTGGTATAGCGCAGTAGGCTGTTCCGGGCTGTGCGTTTATTACGTTGCTTATAGGTCTCAAAACCCATTTTCAGGATTTTGACCAGGGCTTTGCCTCCGGTAGTTGGTCGGTGTTCAGAAGGGTAGGTATGCATCTTCAGCCATTGGTAGTTAAGACGTCTCTGTGTACTGTTCATGGAGTTGTTGCGGAGGAAATCTGCTGCTTGGAGAAGGTCTGCATTGCCCATAGCGAAGGCGCTATCAGAGAAGTAAAGATTGCCGGATTGTAAATTGAGGGCCTGTTGGGAGTCGGGGATAAATAAGTCATCAGCGGAGCAGAAGCAGCAGGCGGGAAGCAGGAGCAACCCCACAGTTGTTGGTAAGGTCTTTCCCTGTCTGATTCTGAAGTTGCAGAGTACCATTCGATTTACCCCAGGGTGTTACTTCTCATCGGGACGCCGTAAGCGGTCGTTAAATTTATTATGGGACACCCAAATCAAAGCGTTATCCCTTATAAAATAGGCGGCTCTTACAACTTCACTTACTGGACAGTCGGGGATTGACGGTTAATTTTCTGCAGGCCGCATTAACTGGACACTTTTCCATTTTTGTCCAAGCAGTCGCAGATGTGAGCAGCAGGACGCCAATGTTTTTTTATTATTTTTTTGATATTGCCAGATTAATGCTAATGAAAAATTGATCTTGAGTTATGGGTCAATATCCATGGGTCTACCAAGACCCAGATCGGTTAAAACCGCAGCTTGGCGTAATAATTTTCTATACTGAACTTTTAATGCCACTTTTCCACAGAGAGTAATTGTTGGCTTGTTTGCTCAGGGCACTACAAAGTGGTTGTTCGCCGGCCGCTCAAGATAAGTGAGGCTGGAAGTCCGGTTGTGGGATTGAGGGGCTCCTTCAGGGAGAGCAGTATCAGGTTATTTTGGGTAAACAGATCAACCCAGCTTGATATGGTGCGGAAGTACCAGGGTGCGGCCTCTTCGAAATTCCCTTCGATCCCTTCCCAGGTGCCGGGTCTCCAGCCATCTGTGTAATCCTGCTCTCCGCAAGAAATCAAAGGATGTAATGTCTGGACCAGCAAGTGGCCTCCAGGGTTGAGTAGGCTGCCAGCTTTCTGGAAAAAAACCTCCGTTGCCGATTCACCGATCAGCGAGAAGTTACACACCACCAGGTCAAACTTTTGCCCCAAGGCTTTCGTGTCCAGGTCTTCATAGCTGGTTGTCAGGAATTGTTGATAATTCCCGCTGCGATGCTGTGCCTCTGTAATGAGTTCGGCTACGGCATCAATACCGTAGACATCAATGTTTTTAGCTGCCAAGTTGCGGGCCAACCAGCCTTCGCCGCAGCCGACATCCAGGACATTTGTAGGGTTGTGCGCCAAAATAGCTTCGATAATGGCGCGGTTGGTGATTAACTCCCGACTGGGAATAGCCGCTCGATCAATAACATTCACCCACTCCCCAGCATTTTTGTGCCAGCTTTGCAGGATTTTATTATCACTGAACTCGTAATCCTTCACCTTTGATCCTTTTCGTCTATGTAATTTCTTTCTGGTTGAGTGTACCGTCATGACAAATCCAGCTGCAAAGGTGCTGAGGTCCCATGTCCACTCAAATGGTGTTTGATTATGTGATCGTAGGTGCCGGCTCCGCCGGCTGTGTATTGGCTAACCGTTTGAGTGCTGATGAGCAACATCGGGTCTGCCTGCTGGAGGCGGGCCCTCCAGATCGCAGCCCACTGATCTCCATGCCCCTGGGGATAGGTATGCTGCTTTCCGGGACCGGTTACAACCTTCATCACTTTACAGAACCCCAGGAACACCTGCACGAACGGCGCCTGTTCTGGCCTCGTGGTCGCACCCTGGGTGGCAGTAGTTCTATTAATGCGATGGTTTATATTCGCGGTAATGGTGAAGATTATGATGCCTGGGAAGCTGCCGGCAACCCGGGCTGGGGTTGGCGTAGTATGCTGCCGTATTTCCTTCTGTCTGAAGGTAATGAGCGTGGTAGCGATGCCCATCACAGTGGCTATGGTCCGCTTTCAGTTAACGATCTGAAATGGAAGACTGAGTCGGGACAGGCATTCCTGCGGGCAGCACAATCTGTCGGACACAGGTTAAATGATGATTTTAACGGCAGCCAGCAGAGTGGAGTCGGCTTTTACCAGGTAACCCAACGTCATGGGCGCCGCTGTTCTGCCGCTGCGGCTTATTTGCATCCAGTCAAGAAACGTCCCAATTTAAGGGTATTGACCCGCAGCCCGGTAGCGCGCCTCATGTTGAAGGGCGATCGGGCAGTGGGGGTGGAGTTGCTCAACGGCAAAAAGATCCTGGCAAATAAGGAGGTTTTACTCTGTGCTGGGGCGATTCAGTCTCCGCACCTACTATTACTCTCAGGTATTGGCCCCCAGGAGGAACTGCGGAAGTTTGATATTCTGCTGCAGAATCACCTGCCTGGGGTAGGGAAGAACCTCCAGGACCATTTGGATATTTCCCAGGTAGTGAAAACCTCGGCCCCAGTCACTTTTGCAAATGACTTGTGGGCGAAACTGAAGCACGCTACGCGCGCGCCTGAGTGGTTCTTCCTGAACCGCGGGCCATTAACCAGTAATGTTGCTGAAGCTGGGGGCTTCGCCAGTTCAACCTTGGCTAATGGCTGCCCGGATATACAGTTTCACTTCACTGCAGTGCCATCTTTTGATCACGGTCTTACTAAACAGTCTGGGTATGGTTACACGATGCATGCATGTGCATTGCGCCCTAAAAGCCGTGGGGAAATCACTCTCAATACTGAGAACCCCAAGGCGCTGCCGAGTATCCAGCCAAATTACCTAAGCGAACCAGATGATATGCAGGTGATGGTGGAATCCTTCGAGATGTCTCGGGACATCATTAACCAGGAAGATTTGCTGCGCTATCAGAAACGGTTGTTGTTGCCCGATCAAAAGCTCACCAACAAGGCTTCTATCAAGCACTATATTCGCCAGCATGCCGAGACAATTTATCACCCGGTGGGAACCTGTAAGATGGGCAATGATGATCTTGCGGTGGTCGATGCTGAGCTAAAAGTGCATGGTGTAGATGGACTGAGAGTTGTGGACGCCTCCATAATGCCCACCCTGATCAGCGGCAACACCAATGCGCCGGTGATCGCTATTGCAGAAAAGGCGGCGGATCTGATCTTGCAGCGTACGCCGCCATCAATGATGAAGAATACTCAAGTTCAGGAAGTTGAATGATTTGGCAATGTCCTCTCTGTGCAAAGCCGTTGACGCTGGGAAAAGAAACCTGGCACTGCAGTAACCGGCACAGTTTTGATCGAGCACGGGAAGGTTACGTTAATTTGTTACCGGTTTATCGCAAGCGTCGTAAGGAACCGGGAGATTCAGCTGAGATGTTGCGCGCGCGGCGCCGATTTCTCAAGGCGGGTTATTACCGCCCATTAGTAGATGCAATTGCAGCGCTGTTGCCACCGAAATCCGGTCGTAAACTCTTGGATATTGGCTGTGGAGAGGGATATTACTTACGCCAACTGGAATCCGCTGGGTGGCATGGTCATGCCCTGGCTGGTGTGGATATTTCAAAGTCCGGTGTGCGTATGGCAGCTAAATCTGACAGTGGCGCCCAGTTTATTGTGGCCAGTAATGTCAACCTGCCGGTATCCTCGAATAGCGTAGATGACTTGCTACGCATTTTTGCGCCGGCCCCGGATGAAGAAATGCTGCGGGTGTTAAAAGTGGGGGGGCAGCTGTTGGATGTTTCACCTGGACCGGACCACCTCTGGACCCTAAAAGGCCAGCTATATAAAGAGCCACGTAAACACCCTGCGCCAAAATTGGTTGAGGAACTTTACCCTGAGGTGGATATGCGCTGTTGCTTTCCTTTTAAGTTGCAGGGGCACGAAGCGATTACCGATTTTCTCGCCATGACCCCCTTTGCCTGGAAAGGCTGCCGAGAGGCCCGTGCAGAATTGGAGCAACAGGACAGCCTGGTTCTGGAAGCCGACTTTATTGTGCGCCGCTTTATCAAGCGTAAGTAGGTTTTACTTAGGGTAGCGAAATGATTTCTCCCATGGCTGCAGCTCGGGTTGATAGAAGTAACTAGAAGAGATTTATGGCAACACCAAAAGACTATGCATTTATGCGCAGGGCCCTGGAATTGGCGGAACTTGCCGCAGAGAGGGGTGAGGTGCCTGTTGGAGCAGTGCTGGTTCAGGATGGCAAGATTATTGGCGAAGGCAGCAATCGTCCCATCGGGAATTGTGACCCAAGTGCCCATGCGGAAATAGTGGCGCTGCGTCGAGCTGCTGAAGGTAAACAGAACTATCGCCTGCCCAATACAACGCTTTATGTAACGATAGAGCCCTGTACCATGTGCTTCGGTGCCCTGGTTCACGCTCGCGTCAACCGGCTAGTGTACGGTGCCACCGAGCCCCGGGCGGGCGTGGTGGAGAGCCAGTTAAAGTTAGGGGAGGCAGGTTTTTTCAATCATAAGATCGCCGTGGAGTCTGGAGTGATGGCGGAGGAAGCTGGAAAACTGGTGCGCGAGTTTTTTCATGGTCGACGCTGAACTGGCTTTTGCATTCCTGGTGAACAGCATCATTGTGGCAATTGTCGTGCTGATTCACCATGAGGTCCTCAACGCTCTGGTCCACTTAGGGCGCTGGTTGCCTGTCCGGCATAATTTCGCCATAGTAATTGGCGTATTTGGAGCCCTCCTGGCTCATGTAGCAGAAATCTGGCTGTTTGCTTACGGTTACTACTTTATGGTGAATTCGCCTTATTTTGGGACTTTAGTGGGCAATTTTAATGGCAGCCTGCTCGACTGTGCTTACTTCTCTTTTACCACATATACCTCGTTAGGCTTTGGGGATATCGAACCCCTGGGGCACTTGCGCTTTACTGCAGGGCTGGAAGCGCTGACAGGGTTGGTTATGATCACATGGACGGCTTCATTTATGTTCCTGAAAATGCAAAGAGTCTGGGATATTTAAACTGATTACAACTTCATTCTCGCAGTGCGACCAGGCCTCTGTTTCGGTTTTTGTGCAGGATAGAAGGCCTGGTAATGCCGCAGTAAATAAATATGTCTCTCGACACTGCGCCACAATTTGCCAAATGGATGTACCCAGTAGAGCCAGCGCGCAACTTTTGCTCGTCCCACATTCGACTTTACGATGCTTGAGGTGTGCGCTGTTTCCCAAAGCAAATGAGGCTCTACACCATACAGTTTCAGATCAAACTGCCAGAAGTGATCAAAGACTTTATCAATCGGCTCGAAAATACGATTGGCATGGCCCAGGATCTTTTCCATACCCTTACGGTTGAGCAAATACCCTTGGGCACCGCACCAGCCGCGTTCAGGGCGAACCAGCTTGTGAATGCCGTCATTCAGTGTCTTGATAATCTTGCGTTTGCGTACTTTAAGCCCCATCAGCCGGATCATTTCAATTTCTTCCGGTAGGCGCTCAAGCTCGGCCAGTATTTTGCCAAAATCCGGCTCCAACTGTACATCATCTTCCAGGATGCAAACCCGGTTGAGACCGGTTTGGTAGGCGAGACGGATAGCGCGCAAGTGGGCTAAGTAGCAGCCAACTTCAGAGTTTTTAAGTGCGCATAGGTGGCGCCAACGGGTTGTACGATTGCAAAGGACTTCATCACCTTCAAACCTGGGAAGGGCAGAGCGTCCATCGACACCGCTGACTAAAGCGGTTCGCAGTCTTTGGGACTTGAGGGTTTCCAGAAGGTTATAGACGGTTCCTCCCTCTGGGTGGAGGCTGATAATCCAGCAGGGAGTTTGGGCTATAAAAAGAGGGATCTTCTGCGGTTTGCGCTGCAGCCTGGGGCGAAGACTAAGCGGAAGGCGCCGTTTTAGGCGGTGTTGGGGGAATAGAGGTTGTCGTAAGCGGACAGGCTTGGTCACAACTACAGCAGGGCTCTCAATTTCGGGGTACACATAGACTCCCAACCCCCAGAGGGAGAAAAGTGACCGTAACTAGAAAGCTTCTGCATAACGTTAACCTCAGTCACTGCAAGCAAACTGGTAGTGTTGGCAAAGCCTTACTTCCATTTAGGCGATCAAGTGGAGAATGGTTTTCTCAATGGATATTAGTGATCGACTAAAAAGTCAGAGCATTACATGCACCGTTACAGCTGGATGGTGCTAGGCCTAAAATAAGTTGCCTTCTAGTCTGAGTGGGTGATTGATTTTCCTCAAAGTGCAAGGGAGGCTTTGGAATGAAAACAGAGCAACAAAAGTGCTAAAGGGAATATGCAAACCGATTTGATATTGGCCAAAAACTATTGGCAATAATTGTTTGATACCACATAAGAATTTTATAGGTACTACGGAAATTTATATGAAGTCAGATTTAATTAAGATGGCGCTGATTCTTGGGCTATTGAGCTGCGTTGGCCCAGTCGCTATCGATATGTATTTGCCGGCATTGCCGGATATTGCAGCAAGTTTTGGTGCCCCTATTGAGGCAGCACAGTACACCCTGATGTCTTATTTCATTGCTTTTGGAGTTTGCCAGCTTATTTATGGGCCGGCTTCGGATATGTTTGGGCGCAAGCCCCCCCTGTACTTCGGGCTACTTCTTTTTACCCTTGCATCAGTTGGCTGCGCTGTGGCCCCGACCATTGAATCGCTAATAGCTTTGCGCTTTTTGCAGGGAGTAGGTGCTGCTTCAGTAATGTCTATTCCACGAGCGGTTATACGTGATCATTATACCGGTGCCCGTGCGACCCGCTTGATGACTACCGTAATGCTGGTAATTTCTATCTCCCCGATGCTGGCGCCGCTGATTGGCAGTATCTTAATAGTACCCTTTGGCTGGCGCAGTGTTTTTATCCTGATTGCCCTGTTAACCCTCGCCAGTCTACTTTTGGCTGTAAGCAGTTTACCGGAGACGCTTGAGCGAAAGCATCGTGTTCCATTCCAGTTCAGTGCCATGTTGGGGGCTTTTTCTACACTTTTCCGCGATCCGGTTTACATGGGATTGACTTGCATAGGTGGCTTGGGCATTGCCAGTTTCTTTTCCTTTCTTGCCACGGCTTCTTTTTTGTATACAGGGTTTTACGGTCTTACTCCGACAGAGTTCAGCCTGGCGTTTGCTTTAAATGCCCTTGGTTTTTTTGTTTCAAGTCAATTTGCTGCAAATCTTGGAATGCGTTTTGGTTCAGTAGCAGTGGTGAAGTGGGCCACTGCCGGTTTTGCCATAAGTTCTCTTGTGATGTGCGCTGTGACTTTTGCCGGTTTTGATGAGTTTGTTTTATTAGTGGCAATGCTACTGGCGACCAACGTGTTTCTCGGCCTGGTAATCCCCACTTCAATGGTGCTTTCCCTTGAGGAGCATGGGCCTATTGCAGGCACCGCTGCAGCGTTGGGCGGAGCCCTGCAAATGTTACTGGGTGCATTGTCGATTGTGTTAACCAGTCTGGTATTTGATGGAACTCCCCAGCCTCTGACTGCTGCCATCGCAACTTGTGGTGTGGCCGCATTGGTAATATCTCGGTTGACCCTACGCGGTATTGCGCACCTGGCGGTACCCTCAAGCTGAGGAGCTCATTAATCCGATAGATTTTTTAGTGGCTCAATGGAGTTATGTAACAATGGAAAATGTATTGGTTTACTCTGACAGTGTTTCCTGGGGCGTCATCCCTGATACCAGGAAGCGTATGGCTTTTCACTTGCGTTGGCCTGGAGTACTTGAGCGAAGCTTGAATGAAAAAGGCTGTGACGTGCGGGTGATAGAAAACTGCCTGAATGGTCGTAAAACAGTGTGGGATGATCCGTTCCGGGAGGGGCGGAAGGGGGTTGATGGCCTGGCGCAAGTGATAGAAATGCACTCACCACTAAAGTGTGTTCTGTTGATGTTGGGAACCAATGATTTCCAGGATACTCATGATAATAAAGCCTGGATGGCCGCTCAGGGGGTGGCAAAGTTGGTGTCAGTAATCAGACAAGCACCCATTGAGCCCGGCATGTCGATTCCTAAAATATTGATTATTGCTCCATTGGCTATCAATAACCCCAAAGGTATTATCGGCCATAAATTTGCGGGGGCTGAGCAGCGCTGTAAGGACTTTCCAGCAGAACTGGAAAAAGTATCCCGGGAGCTAGGCACCCACTACCTGGATGCGAACACTTTAGTCAAGGTTAGTGATATTGATGGTATTCATCTCGATGAAGACCAGCATTCCATTCTTGGCCAGGAAGTTGCTGATTACCTGCGGAAAATAAAAGTCTTAAGTTGGCCCTAGAGGTATACTTCCCAAATAGAAAAGGGCACCGGAAAATCTCTGGTGCCCTTTTCTAACCCAAGCTTTTAAGATGTAAAGTATCAGGTGTAGGCACCGCTACTATAGATCAGCTCGTAGCTATGGCTGTAGAGTTCCAGGATGTTTCCGAAGGGGTCTTCCATATAAATCATGCGATAGGGTTTCTCTCCCGGGTAGTAATACCTGGGCTTGGGCATGCGCTTTTTACCACCGGCGGCGACTATCCTTTCAGCCAGCTCTTCAAGGTTTGGGTCCTGCACGCAAAAATGGAATATACCAGTCTTCCAGTATTCAAAATTATCTTTTGGGTTTTCCTGGTTAGGAAACTGGAATAGTTCTACTCCGATACGGTCACCGGTTGACAGGTGGGCAATGCGAAAGCTACCCCATTTGGCCCCAAAAACATCGGTGCACATCTCGCCAATAGCGCTATGATCTTCATTGATTTCCGTTGGCGGCATAATCAGATACCACCCCATGACCTCTGTGTAAAACTTAACAGCCGCCTCCAGGTCTGGCACCGATATGCCGATGTGAGAAAAATTTCTCGGATAAACATTCTTCATTGGTGGTTCTCCAAAAGTTACGTCCGTTTCTAAGTTACTGTGGATTATCCATTACGTATAATTATGATTTGTGATTATTTTGAGTAATTTTTGTAATGATAAATCCTGTGTGGCTGCGCAGTTTCTGTGCATTGGTAGAATTGGGCAGCTTTACCAGAACGGCGCAGCACCTGCACATGACCCAGTCTGGCGTCAGTCAGCACTTGCGTCGGTTAGAGGACTTTCTAGGGCTATCTCTGATCCAGAGGAATGGAAAGCAATTCACCCTTACCCAGGCGGGTGAAAAGTTATATATCGAAGCCCAAGATATCGTCGATTCTCTCTCTACACTGGGTCAACGCCTTAGTGAAGATCCGGCTTATGAAGGGCAAGTGAGAATCCAGTCTCCCGGTAGTGTCGGGCTAAAGCTATACCCCAAATTACTGAATTTGCAGAAGACATACCCGAAACTCACCATAGACTATCGCTTCGCCCCTAATAGTGGCGTAGAGGAATCCATACTTGGATACAAGGCGGATATCGGGTTTATGACCACCCCCTCGACGCTGACGGAAATATCAAGCCAGCCCGTGGGGAGGGAGGAGCTACTTTTGGTGACCCCTGCGTCAGTTAAGAGGTTGAGTTGGCACTCATTGGTACAGCTGGGATACATCGGCCACCCAGATGGCGCCCATCAGGCGGGCTTGTTGCTGGGCGCTAATTATCCCGACTTTCAACATGTGGATATGTTTGCTCTTAAGGGATTTTCGAACCAAATTAGCTTGATTCTAGAACCTGTCAGTATGGGCTTGGGTTTTACTGTACTGCCTGCCCATGCAGTAAATGCATTTAAGAATTTCGGGCAGATTAAACCCCATCGCTTGGAGCACTCTATTAGTGAGACTTTGTTTCTGGTTACCCGCCGCCACAAAGTGATGCCGGCGCGGATAGAAACTGTGATTGCGCTAACCAAGGAATGGCTTTAATCAATTGGAACGCCTCGGGTATTGTATGTTGCGTTTTATCTCATATTTGTTTTTCGGAATGCTTGCCTTGAGTGCGAAAGCTGAGTTAATACCCAATTCACCTGTCCAGCAGGAAAAAGACGAGATATTGATGTTGCTCGCCTATTCGGTTGCTTACTTGGATTGGGTGGATCCAAAAGAAAAGCAAAAGCGAGGGTACAATATTGCAGCGGTCCTGTATGACAATAAGCAGGACAAAATTTTAGGAGTGCAGCGCAATGCTGTTGGCTTGTGTCGAGATAAAACCCAACATGCTGAAGTGCGAGTAATGCAGCAGTGTATTGGTAGTAAGTGCAGGGGTAAAGAGACTGATTACCTGGCTGATACTACGATTTATAGCACTCTGGAGCCCTGTATGATGTGTGGAGGTATGATGATTTTTCTTGAAGTTTCCAGAGTTGTTTATGGTCAGTCAGATCCGAATTTTGGGAAAAATATAGAAAGACTAAAGCAGGATTTTAAATCCAACTGTGAATATAAAATTGAGTCGAAGCAGCATGTGGAAAATATCTGTAAGATAGATATTCCCGCAACCTATAGAGCCAGGAATATTTCTTCTGGGCCATCTACTTTGCTACAGAGAGCACAGCTTGAAGGGGCATTTTTCAGTTATCGCTTGTTATTTGGTAGTGTAATGACAGATTTTCTGATGAGTGCAGAAGCGAAGAATATTTATCGCACTGCCCACCAGCGTTTGGTGGAGTTCAAACCTAAATATCAAGCAAATAATATTGTACTGTCTGAGAGCCAAAAACAGTTGAAGCAATTAAAAAATACTCAGGGAGATATTGATCGATGTATAGTGGGGGAGCTGCGCTAACACTAATATTATATAATTTTATCTGAAAAATATTGGAGTGTTTACTCCAGAACAATCAGCTAAACTGTTAAGGGAGCGAGTGATATAAGCCAAGCCATAGCTATATACTCGCTAATAGTATTTGAACTCACTGTAATATTAACGGCCAGATCTTTAGAGTTTAAATAAGCTCATCTTGGTGGAAAACATATTGATTTACTTATTGCCTGGCTTGTTTGAACATTGACTTATTTGATCAAGTATTTCTCCAGCGTTTATAGGATTCTTCATATGCAACAACCGTTGAGAATCCCAATGCTTTTGCAATTTGCATTTTATCCATGGATTGGATATCCAGTGAATTCAACTTCTCCCTCCGAGCTAAATCCAGTATACGCCTGAAAGAAGTATTTTGTGCATTTAGGCGAATCTGCAAGGAGCGCTTATTAACTTGTAGTATATCTGCCAAAAAATCCAGACTGGCCGCACCCTCAGGTAAGTAATCTTTGATAATATCTTTGCATCGATTAGGTAGAGACTCATCTGATTTCATCTTCTGGAGCTGTTTTTTGGCAGTCAGTTTATTGAAGTCAAGAGAGGGTTTCCCTGGACTGCATAATTGTTTATCAAGTATAGAGTTGTCAAAACTGATACAGTTTTTGTGATGTCCAAATTCAATGGGAACATTAATCAATGATGCTGCATTGTTCATCAATTCGGAATTATGATGAGTGAAGTGGATGACCGGGTGGCAGCTTTCATAATCGACAACAATATCTGAAATTAGTTTGAAGATGATTCCAATATTCAATTCGACTTGTTGTGTGGTGAATGGTGAAAAGCTGGGAATTAAAATATCAAAGCTGGAGCGCTCAGCCCCCTCACTGAATAATCCCTGATAGCCTTGCGTGCCAAGTTGCTGGAATTGCGTGCCAAGGCTAACAAGATGGCGAACGGTAGGGCAAGCCATTAAGACATGCGCAAATGCCTGAATGCTGGAAATTGATACATCTAGACCGGTACGAAACGCTATGGTGTTATCACTGAAGTAGTTGGATACTTCTTGAAGTGCTTGCCCGGTCAACCTTACTGGTACACGATGTTGTAGGTTCTGTAACTTAGAGTAATGATCATCATATATATTCTTTAACTTATCTCTTGGAAACCCCAAGTTTTGCCAGTATTGTACGTGACGATAAGTGGATGTTGCCAACCCTGTTGGCTCAGAAGCATAAAGTTCCTGGATGTTGGTAGTCATACTGAATTTTTGTACTGCTAATAATCTATTGAACCAGTCATTAAATGATAAATAGATTGTTTTGTGAGTTTCTTAAGCCAATGTATAAAGTAATGCTATTGTAGTATGAATTTAACACTCAAAGTGTGAAATTGAACCATTTTTTTGACCAGTAATTTGGATTTAACAAGACAAGGTTCTTTCTCGGCTTACGAGTGATAACCTTTTGCTGTACTGGTGGGAATGTTCCCAGTTTCAGTGATTATTAGGGAACAATTGATGTCTCAATTTGTCTCATCAGCGGAGATATAACTAACAGAGGGTATTCTTATATTTCCGAAGCATGGGAATAGCTTCTCTATTAGAATATCACTCAAAAGCTTTTAATGATATCCGAAACTCTGAATTATCGGGATATGTCACCATCGCTGTCGAAACGGATAGCTTTTTCAGTGAGCTTATATTTTAAGTGAAACATAGCACCGTCCAGGGATTTGTTAGTATTTATTATCTCTATTTGGCACCTGAATGTTCCTAGATGGATCACTTCATTTTTAGAACGATAATATAAGTCTATAGCTAAGTTTTATCTGTTTGAATTAGTCCTGTTGTAAGTGATATCTCAATTACAAAATTAAATTTTCTTATATTAAGCTGGTAAGTAAGTATATTCTGGATATCTAAGTGGAAGATTATTGCTTTCGAATATTTATCTGGTGTGTTTTCTGTGTAATAGAGATAACCTAACGGCCTAATAATATTTTTTATTTTTTTTTACCATTTTGGCTTGTCGAAACTAGTGGAGTCGTTAGTTCTATTCAGAATTTTTTGTCGACTTTTTAATCTCTTTAGGGTTTCAGTAGGGGTAATCCGGATATTAGTAAAATAGAGGCAGTTCAAAATTTCCTTACTAGAAAATACGAAAAAAATTACTCTTTTTCGTCAATCTATAAGCTGTGGAACTAGTCCTGACTGCATGTGACTGAATTCACGGTCGGTATGTATCTGTGCGATTTAGTATCTGGCCAGTGCTGCATGTTGCAGCCGATTTCTATATGCCCATTAAATTCTGTAATTAGTAAATAATTGTTTGCTTCTAAAGTAGAGAATACTAAAAATGAATAACAGTAGCTTGCCTCTGGCACTTCTGATTAGCGTCGCATTAGCTGGTTGTGGTGGCGGTTCGTCATCAGGCGAATCCGACGATGAGACCACGCCCCCTCCGGCAAATTCTGATATACCTAACCCTGGAAACGGATTAGTAATATCGTCTTTCACCTTGGTCAATTCGCAGGGCAACTCGGATATTGTTTCACTAACCGATGGTACAGACATATATCTAAGTCAGGTTGGAAGTCAATTAAATATTAGAGCAAATAGTGATCAGGCAGAGAGTGTGGTATTTGAGTTAACAGGGGCTCAGACACACAATATGATTGAAAACGTCTCGCCATATGCTCTATTTGGTGATGATCAGGGTGATTTCAATCATTGGACCCCCGTAGTTGGAACTTACACCCTTACCGCTACACCTTACTCCCAGGATGATGGGGCAGGTTCTGCCGGAACCAGTGCCTCAATTACATTCACTGTAAAGCAGAACGATGGAACCGACCCGACAGATCCGGACCCAGATCCGACGGATCCTCCGGGGCCAGTCGACCCGGATGATATTGGCCATAGTGAACATTGTACTGTTTCCGGTACGCTGGAAAAGTGGCACCGTATAACGATTACTTGTGATGATTTGTACGCATCTGAAAATAATGATGCTACGTTTACCGATTATCGATATAACGTGACATTTACACAAGGTGACTTGTCTTACACAGTGCCTGGTCATTTCGCTGCTGATGGCAATTCAGCAAATACGGGTGCTACTGAAGGAACAAAATGGCGTGCCTACTTTTCACCGCCAACTTCAGGTAAATGGTTCTTCGATGTATCTATGAGACAAGGGAGCCAAGTTGCGGTTAATCTAGATACAAATGCAGGCAATGCTATTTCATTTGATGGTGAAAATGGTTATTTCCCGGTATTGCAATCCACGGCGCCTGAGCTTGATATGAGGAGTAAGGGGTTACTGGTACATAAAAAAGGAACCCGCTACTTACAGCATTTGGGGGATAAGTCAGTATATATAGAAGGTGGAATGGATAGTCCTGAAAACATTTTTGGTTATTCAGGCTTTGATAATACAGAAAAACACTACAACGTAAATTCCTGCAAAGGCATATTACACAGTTTTGAGCCCCACCTTGGTGATTGGAATAATGGAGATCCCACCTGGAAAGATGGTAAAGGAAAAAGCCTTATTGGTTTGGTTAACTATATAGCCGAAAAAAATGTCAATGCAATTTATATCATGGCAAATACCGAAAGTGGTGATGGCTGCGATGCCCACCCCTGGACAGTATACGATGGTAACCATCGGGCTTTTGATGTCAGTAAATTAGACCAGTGGGAGGTCGTGATGGATCACATGACCAGTAAGGGCATGTTGATTCATTTTATGACACAGGAAACAGAGAATAATAAAATCCTGAATAACGGTAACTTAGGGCTTGAACGCAAATTATATTATCGGGAGATGATTTCCCGCTTTGGTCATCACCCGGCGCTTCAATGGAATATGGGTGAGGAGACAACTCTTAGTCAAGAGCAACACAAGGCAATCGCTCAATACTTAAAAGACGTGGATCCCTACGATCATCCCACTCTACTCCATACTTATGGTGGCCAATGGGATCAGCACTATCGACCATTGTTGGGAAATAGTAATTTTGATGGACCGAGCATTCAGATTGATAATATTCCTAGCGATGCGAACCATCGCAACGCGCCTTATCAGATGAGTAGAAAGTGGCTGACTGAATCCCAGAATAATAACCATCTTTGGTATGTTACCTTCACTGAAGCTTCCGGCGGGCAAGCGCCTGTACCCTATTCTGAGGTTACCCAAGTTCAGAGGGTCAATTGGATGTGGGGCAGTGTGATGGGAGGCGGTGCAGGATTTGAGTGGTACTTAAAAAATCCTAATTCTGGTCACGCCTATGACTTAGCAGTAGAGAACCTGAGAGAGTTTGATAACCATTGGGAGCAAACAGGCCACTTCGTTAAATTTTTTAACGATATTATGCAAAACCAACTTGAAGTTAATTTACACAGTTTAAATGTGGATAATGAAGTAACTTCAACCAATAACGATTGGGTACTTTCAGATAGCGGTAATGTCTATTTAATTTACTTGCGAGAAGGTGGTACGACCAATATTGAGATTCCAAATGAGGATACCTATAAGGTTTACTGGTTCAATCCAAGAAGCGGCCAGTTGACTCCGGGTAATCAACTTGACGGAATGGGGACTCATAATATTGGCACTGCCCCAACAGAAGCTAATCAGGACTGGGCAGTAGTAATCAAAGCGGAAGGTATAAACAGTAATGTTCACCCGGATATTGTAAAAGTTATACCAATTAACCCTGATGATGTTTTACTCGAACCTCAAACTAGTTGGATGGATAGCTACTCTATTGGTGATCAATGTTTTTGTGAGTCAAATTTTGACCACAATGTTGCCGATATTATGGTTTCGACCGACCATGGAACAATGACGGTTAAAGAAGCTTGTGACCTAATAGGCCCGGGTCCAGGATCGGCTGGCCGTCCCAAGTACAATGATATTCAGTGCGGTAACGGCCCGGCAAATGATGCTGGTGATGAAAACTACTGTCCTGGCCGTGTGGATATAGGTAAAGAAGGATGTGGTCATATCGGTCCGATTTGGAATTTTGATAAGTTAAATCCAGATCAACCTGAAGGTGACTACACAGAACAAAATGGTCTGGTAATTATGGAGGCTGAAAATACCTACTCAAATCTAGATGAATGGATCAAGAAAAATGATATTGGCGGCCATGCAGGGAGCGGTTATCTTGAATTTAATGGCAATACACCACTAAATGGTCCACCTAAATCTCCCCTAGAATATACTTTCAATATTACAAGAAGTGGTTTGTATTATTTGCATCTGCACGCTGCAAAGGAAAACTTAGTGTATGAAGGTGAATTTCGTACAGACCTGGCAAATGACGCTTACTTTCGACTTGAAGGGGATTATGAAGCGGGACCTAATGCCGGGAATAGTCATGGTAAAGATGCCCCTCTGGAGCTATTGAAAAAAGATACAAAGTTCTTTGGTGGAGAACACAATAAATTTGTCTGGGAATCTGGCAATCATTTAGATCCAGGCGGTCATGACAATAAACGTGTTGCTGTTTATAAGCTAAAAGCAGGCGAAACGTATAAACTGGTGATGTCAGGTCGTTCGCAGAAATTTAAGGTGGATAGAATAGTCTTTCGGCATATTGATGTACCTGAATCTGATGCAGAGAATATAAATAATCCAGAAACCGTTGAGTAGTAACTGTTGCAGTGAGAGCCATGGATGGCTCTTTCGGCTGGGATAGTATCGTCATTCAATCGCGACTATTTCATTGCTAAAGGCTGGAAATAAGGCTGTATGAGGTTTGGGGCCTCATGAATTATTGGGTTTCTAAAGTACACTGTTGGTGAATAATGAATTTTCAAATAATAAAAAGTTTATTTTGGTTGTCGATTGCTTTTAATTCTGCCCACACTCAAGGTTTTGAGCCAAAATCGGATTTTTCGGTGAATTTGGAGCGGGTTCGGTATTGCCAGGAATTTTGGTGCCTAAACCAAGACACTCTATCTGAGTATCGCGCCTGGGAGGTAGAGGGCGTCAGTAATAGTCGCCAGCTTCATACTCAGATTGCTAGAGTGCAAGACCCAGTACGTGATAATGTAAAAAACTTGGTATTTATTGCTGCGGGACAACAGCCTCCAGGAAATGGTGCGGAAAGTTCTGTGACAGGCCAGAAGGCTAGCTATAAAAAAGACTGTGGGGTATTAAAGCAATCTTGCTCTCGCAGTATCGATGGCCGCTCGCTTGCTCGGCAGTTGCTAGATTCAGAGCATTTCCCAACAGATGAGACCTTTTTGGCGATTGCTTTTGATACGCAATTTAATCAGATGATTAGTAGTAATGAGAAGTCTCGTATAGAAAGGGCATACCTCAGCTGGCTAAAGTCAAAGGCTTATGCCTCCAATCTTGAGACTATTTACTTGGCGGGTTCTTCTCGTGGTGGTTGTCTCGTGATGAGACTGGCGAAAGCTATGCGAGCTGATCCAGATTTTCGTAATATCCGAACTGTTGTCCACAGTTTTGATGGTGTTTGTAAATGGACTCAAAATGAGTTGGGATTAACTTCTTCATTTTATCGTAATCCCATGAATTCTAGTTACTTAAGCTATTATACTGATCTCCATACACAATTTCCTTATAAAGATAATTTATACCTTCGGCAATTGACTGGCGGGGCTGAGGTCATTGAATTATCTGGGGTTCACTCTTTTGCTTATACAGCTCAAGATACTGACTTGGGGTGGTATTCACAGAGATGGGTAAATTTGGATCATACTACTATCGGTCGGGACATGAGTCAGGACGTGAGGAATCAAACAATAGTACCCTTTTTACAGCACTTAGATGATGTGCTTTAGTTTTAGAATATTTTTTATCCACTTATCTTTAGGCGTTGGTAGCTACTAAGCCACGGCCATGATAACTACATTGAGTAGTTATCATGGTGGCTACACTCTTTTTCTAATCTCCAGCAGTGGATTTTCTTATTTGAAAGTATATTTTGTATGCTTTTCATTCCTATTGCTAAAAAATTTGTACTCACGTATGGAGTGATCTAAGCAGAAATTAAAGCATTGTTAGCATGAAGATATTGGAAGTAATTGAGTCACTTCTAAATAATGTTTATGTCAATCAGGCCCTTTTTGCTTAGGGCTTGGTAGTTTTCTATTGAGAAAGTGCGCTTATAAACCGGGTTTTCAAGCCCTTTAGGGGATGGCGATTGCATCTACTTATGGGTGTACTCTTAGTAGTTCAGTTTCTAAATGAAAATGGATGACACTACTCGATACATACCAAACAATAGGCACAGTAGAGATACATTAAATTGAGGTTGAATTAAGTGACTTTTTTCTAAGATGCATATTACACAATATTGTATGATTGGGTTTTCTCTGTAATATTACACAAAAAAATAAATAGGGACTATTGTCGTAATATTCACTATGTATCAGTTTACTTATGAGCCCACTCCAAAAAATGTTCTGTTGGATCTAATGGGTGTTAATAAACGACATGAGCTGGCGACTAGCCAGCTGGGTTATATATCTGATGCATTTGATATTTCTATCAATAATCTGCGGGTAACATTAAATAGATTGGTCGGTGCCGGTCTGATTACTCAGAATGGGCGAGGCATGTACCGTTTAACGGAAAAGGCTCTGGCCAAACGTGCTTTTATTAACCGTTGGCAGCAAAATACCTTTCACTATGATAATTGGGATTATCGCTGGCTCGCCTGCCATTTGCCCAAAGGTGTATCGCGTGCGGTCCGCGCAAAATCAATACTGGTACTTGAATGGTATGGCTTTGCCGCTGGTCTAGATCACCTATGGGTGCGCCCGAACAATTTAATCATCAATCATGCGGAATTGACCGTAACCCTGATAAGGCTTGGTCTCGAAGAGAGTGCCCATTGCTTTGTGTTGCAGGACGTACCGGACATATTAGTTAGTCACTGGGCGCACCACTTATGGGATATCGAACGGCTCGATAGTGAATATGATGCTCTTATACATTCGCTTGAAAGCAGCCTTACATCCCTGGCAGCAAAGTCTGTTAGTGCTTCGTTGTATGAAACATGTCGCTTGGGTGGTGAGGCGATCCACCGTTTAGCGGTCGATCCTTTACTACCAAAAGTTATTAGACCACAAAAGAAGTATCAGCAACTAAAGAAAATTGTACGTAAATATGATCGTGTAGGCCGCAATATTTGGCTGGAGCAACTGCAGAAATTAGGTGTTGACACATAATCAAAAAAGGTACCCCGCGATGAATATTCCTGTGAGTAAAGAAGAGGTAAAGCCATTTCTGGAGCGCAGTGATGCCAAAGCCTGGTGGGTGGTAGTCAGCACTTGGCTCGGAATAATAGGTATTTTCGTCGTGGCAGCACTACTGCCACACTGGTCAACTTACATTATTGCAGTATTCTTACTAGCGGGGCGGCAGCAAGCTTTGGCGGCTATTATGCATGAAGCGGGTCACAAAACACTTTTCGCAACTCGCTCCTATAATAAATTTGTTGCCAAATGGTTGTCTTCACCATTTTTATTGATGGATGGTGAAACTTATATAAAAAGCCACATGCTTCATCACCGGAGAGCAGGGACAGATCAAGATCCAGATCTACAGAACTATAAAGATTACCCCGTGACCAAATTGAGCTTGGTGAGAAAGTTTACCAGGGATTTTTTGGGGATTACTGGTTTAAAGGCTAATTTATACTTATTTCTAAGTGGACGAGATCTATTAAGCAGAAAAAAGCGGATTAATTTTCAGTTAACACGTGGTTTATTTGTTAACGGTGTTATGTTTTCGATGTTATGGGCTTTTGGCTTTCCACAGCTTTATATATTATGGGTTATAGCCTACCTCACCGTATATATGGCTATTATACGGATGCGCCAGATCGCCGAACACGCAGGTGTTAAAGACCTCTACCATCTGGAACCTAAATATAATACACGTTCGGTTCCAAGGGGTATCTTGGGATTACTGTTTGTTAGCCCCACTGATGGTCTGAGTTACCACTGTGAACATCATGCATTTATGGCGGTCCCCACATATAACCTCAAAGCGCTGCATAAATTGCTGAAGGAGCGCGGTTATTACGATGATGTTGAGTTGGCCGATAATTACCTACGTGTTTTGAAGCAGGTGGTAAGGTAAGGACTAGCGACAGTTAAATTTTCACTTGTACGTTGTTTCTCACCAATTGTATTCCCCTTAGAGCTGACTAAAGGCCATAGTATTGATGATAGTTACCTCGATAAAGCCCGGCACCGGTCTCTCACTGGTGCAGGGCCTTGTGAGCAAACTTTGCAAGGGTATTGGTAATTTGCTTGATCAGAGAGGATTTTAGATTCCATACATGCCAGTACAGCGGAATTTTCAGATGTTGATCTGGGGTGAGCTTTATCAGGGTGCCCCTTTTCAGTAAATCGGCAACTTGAATATCCGGTGCCATTCCCCATCCAAGTCCTAAAGTCAGGAAGTTGAGAAAGCCCTTTGAGGATGGGATTTCGTGTGAGGGATACTGTCCTGCCTCAATTCCCCAAAACTGCTTAAGATAACGGCTCTGTAACTGGTCTTTGTAATTGAACTCGACGGCAGGAGCATAGCGAAATTCATCCACATCTACCGGATCGGAGAAGTACTGCTCCTTGAAGGCCTGAGTGCATACCGGGTAGTAGGCCATATGTCCCAGTAGCAGGGACTGGCATCCCTGCAGATTACTGGTTACAGAACTAACACAGCCGATAACTTCACCGTTCTTCAGTAATTCATGGGTGGCATCCTGGTCATCTACCTTCAGGTCTACGAGCAGGTGCTGTGAGCGGATCAAGGGTGTGATGGCTTTTAAAAACCAGGTATCCAGACTGTCCGAATTGAGGGCAATACGCACCTTGTTTTGGTTGCTATAGCGGGTCTTGCTACCCTCTGGATCGATATCCTCCAGCAGCTCATGTTGCAGCAGGTTCATCTGTTGGTAGTAGCCCATTACTTTCAGGCCGGCTTCCGTTGGACGTAGGGGGGTAGACCTGATCAGCAGGGCCTGACCAACCTGTCCCTCCAGGGCTTTGATACGCTGGGACACCGCAGATTGGCTTACATGAAGCAGTGATGCGGCCTTGTCAAAGCTCTGCTCCTCCACCACAAAGGCGAACGCCTGTAGTTGCTTAAGATCTAGCATAAGATTTTCTTATGATGGCTCAAAATAATTAAATTTACTTATTCTAGCGCCCCTCTTAATCTCTCGCCACTTCCCAGGTCCGCAGGCCCGCGGACAAGACTCAATAGCTACAGGAGGCACCGTGGTTTCGGGTTTGTTACTGGCCCCTATGACAAAGGGCTTTATCACCACTATCAGTTTGATCATGGCGATTGGCGCGCAGAATGCGTATCTACTAACGCAGAGTATTCGTCGCCAGTATCACTACAGTATCGCCGCGCTGTGCGTCTTGATGGACATTGTTCTGATCACCTGTGGTGTTTACCTCGTATCACACCTGGCCCAAGCGGAAGGCAACTGGATGGTCTGGTTGACCTGGTTGGGAGTGGCCTTCCTGGTTGGCTACGGCGCTATGGCATTTCGCTCCGCTTTAACCAATAAAGGGCTTGAGGACAAGAAGGAATGGGTTAAATCGAGACGCTCGGCTCTGATCACCGCGGTAGCGCTGACCCTGCTAAACCCCCATGCCTATGTGGATACCGTAGTGCTGATCGGGTCGGTCGGTGCCCAGTATGCCGGGGAAGGTACTCTGTTCTTCGTGATTGGTGCCTGCAGTGCCTCGGTACTCTGGTTCGCGCTGTTATCAGTAGGTGGCAGTATGATGCAACCGCTGTTTAAGAATCCGAAGACCTGGCGTGTACTGGATGTTCTGGTGGGTATTATGATGTGGTCGATTGCGGCAAGTCTGCTTTGGGCTAGCTAATTTTACAAAAAGTTATCAATCGATGTGAAATTGGGGTCTACCGATTTATCTCGTAGGCCCCTGTATAGGCCCTTATAGAAGCTAGACCAGTTTCAACTCCAGTGAAGGGGCACAGTTGTATGGGCCTTCACTAAATATACGGTTTTTCAGAGTATTGGTGAATGGGTTACGTTCTTATGGCAACCTTCTCACTTTCTTGTTGTTGGGCACTCTCCGCATCTTGAGCACTGGTACTTAAAGAGCGCCCCAACTTGACAAATGGCCTTTCAATAAGCCAGTAAATCAAGGTTGCCAGCGCTATACTGGCCAATGTTGTTACAGACAGATAAACGGATAAAGGGAAGCCTGAAAAAACTTGGCCCCAAGGCTGGGATATAGACCATTTCATCACGTATATCATGCATAAGTGAAATAAATAAATGGAATAGCTGATTGTTCCCAGGGTGGCGAAATGTCGTATGGAATTTAAAGGTAATGATATTACTGAGAGGAAAATACCCAGAGCAATCAGGTGCGACAGTCCAAAGCGAACGGGCTCACTACTAATGGAATTACCGAAAAGGTGCAAGCTTAGCACCAGTATAGGGATAGAGAACGTTGAAGCTATAGCCAATACAGCATAGCGATGAAACCTCTTGGTCTCAAAACAGTAACGGAGTAAGGCTCCACAGCACATTACGGCTATACCATAAGGGATATAAGTGATTGTTACTGGTAGTTGTAGCTGTAAAGCTGGTGAGTGTTCGAAAAGCTGTAGACAGATAAATAAAGACAGCGTCGCCCAACAAAGCAATAAAAGGTTCTTTGGATTCCCTAGTAGTTTAAGGGCAAACATCATTGCACATAGTAAGTAGAAAATAAGCTCTGCAGTAAGGGTCCAGTATAACTTCTGCACATTTTCAAAGCCCAGG
Source organism: Microbulbifer sp. NBRC 101763 (assembly GCF_040371615.1). Taxonomy (NCBI): domain Bacteria; kingdom Pseudomonadati; phylum Pseudomonadota; class Gammaproteobacteria; order Cellvibrionales; family Microbulbiferaceae; genus Microbulbifer; species Microbulbifer sp. NBRC 101763. The sequence goes on along the minus strand of NZ_BAABQV010000007.1, from coordinate 96,910 downwards.
AGTCCTTGCAGCATAGTGGTATTTGCCAGGACAGCTACTGGCGAGAAAATGTGACCAGCAAATAACCATGTAAAGCTAACTGCGATAATGAGAGAAACCCAGTACGTAGGGTAAAGTCGAAAGAAGCGTCGTATAGCAAAGCACTTTAGAGGGCGATTCGCTTCAAGCAGACTATGAGGAATTACATAGCCAGATAACAAAAAGAAGCAGAGAACACCTATTCTGCCAAAATCCAACTGGCTAATAAAATTAGCGAGGTCTGTCCCATGCAGGGCAATATTAGGTACTTGAATGAATACTTCGCTACTATGCTGCCAAACAACCAAAAGAGCTGCCAGTCCACGTAGGGTATCAAGATTAAGTAAGCGCTTACTCATGGTTGACAGCCTCTATCCCTGGCCAATCGTAAGAAGTTGAACACTTCTTGTTACTACTCTATTACTATTGCCATAAAATGAATTGACTAAAAGCCAATCAAAAGGCTTATTTTGGTAACTACTTTCCTTTGATACTACCATAAATCAACAAGATGTAGCTCTGTCCAATTTTTTCTTATTGAATGATTATGAGGTTCTCCGATGACTCTTTTTTGCGAAAGAGTTAGTGATAAGAATCAAACTCCTAATCTGATGAATATATTGATAAGTATGTCTCTGACGAATCAAAATTTTCCTTTCGAAATTAAAAAAGAGAAAGTGATGTATGGAAAGAGATCATTTCTTATAACAATATCTTTTCAGCCAAATTTTTAAGAAATTTGAGCCTTTGTTAATCAAAATCGTAGGGGTACAAACTGATTCGTTATTAGAATTGTAAATAGAAGAAAAATAAGGGTACACGCTACCCAAGTGATTGCAATTGAAAGAGGCAGGGTGCGCATTGTCATACCATGTTCTTTATGGTTCTTATCGGTGGGATAGCTTTCAAGCGAGCAGTGTCCTAAATGAGGTGCAGGCCCATCCCGCCCTGGTAAAGTCATACACCCATGTTTCAAGTGGTTTTTAACCAGGTAATAGTTAATAGGGTAAGCGATTATTCCACCGACGATAGTTGCAAGGCTCATTCGGAACCAAAATGTGGCATTTGTGGGTTCTTCTGATCAGGGCCATAGCGAAGCGAGTATTACCATAGTTGGAATCATTCCTCCCATCACCATATTCATAGAAACAGTCTCTGCGAAGAATGTTTTACGTACAGCTTTTAGATAGCTTCCCTGATACATACCACGCATCATCAGTGCTTGGAAAATAAAGAGCCCGCAGATAAAACCGGCAATGTATTCAATAGTGGCATCCCAGCCATTAGTGAGTCCGAAAATAGGAACTATTGATGCTGCAATCACGATTCCAGTTGCATCGCCAGCCAGGCAATGCATCTCACTGTTTACGCTTTGCTTCCATGTTGCCCGAGTAAAAGCATCGTGGGCGCCAGGGAGAGGCCGACGACAAGTAAGAAGATAGAGTATTAATCCGACAACACCGGTATATACCACCACCAATATCCATGCCATACGTTGTACCCAGCTGGTCGGCGCGTTAGTGATGGAATCCCAAACGACAAAGACCACACTTATAGCCGTGAAAATAAACCAGACAAGCATAGCGCCATTTAGCATGCCAGATTCTCTTTAAGGATTAGGCTGATATCTAGTAGTTTAATTGATAGTTACCGGTTTTTGAGAATTTGGATGGGTATTGGCTGTATCCATTCGAAGTTACATATTTATATATCGCACTTACTTTTTCAGGACTATAGTGCAGCAAGATAATCTTGGAAGATATTAGGGTAATACTTGAAGTACTTCATTTGATATAGAGTTATATTTACCTAATTGATCCACCAAATGATTTGGCTTAAGCTTGATCTATTGAAGTTACGTAAGATTAGCTGCTTTTACACTTTGATTTGACCTGGGCTCGTATATTGTTGCTTGGATTATGTTTAGAGAAATTTGATGGTGAGTTATGTGAACAACGCAATAACAGGTCAAAAAAATTGTTTGGACGCTAAGCGGCGATGTAAAAAGCAATCGAAAAACTGCTGTTAATTTCTAAATTAATTGCAGTTTGTAAGTACATAAGTGCTATTTATGTGCTCTACAATTGGTACTAAATGGAGAATAAATGTCTAAAGATCCTAAACTGGTCGCGGAACAGCTAAGGAAGCCATCTGGTGCTTTAGCTTCAGATACTGCACTGCAGATGAACAAGGCTAATAAAGCAACGAACCTGGCTGCACTAGAATTGCTTAATGTGGTAGATCATGACCATATTCTTGAGATTGGGCCCGGCAATGGCAAGTTTGCAGTAGATGTGCTTCGTAAAGGCTCCAGTATTCGCTATACGGGAATCGATTGGTCCAGTGAAATGGTTGCGAGCGCGAAAACTCTCAATTCTAAACACATTGAATCGGGACAAATGGACTTTAAAGTTGGAACCTCGGAGAGGTTGCCGTTTGCCGACAGCCAATTCGAGAAGGCGATTACTGTCCACACCGTCTACTTTTGGGAATCTCTCAAAAAACATTTATCTGAAATACGCAGAGTACTGGTACCTGAAGGAAAATTTTGTTTAGCTTTTGGTGATAAGTCTTTTATGCAGAGTTTGTCATTCACACCGTTTGGGTTTCAGCTTTTTGATGAAAGCGACATTCGAACTCAATTAATTGAAGCTGGCTTTAGGGTTATATGTAGTGAAAAGCATATTGAATATGGAGAGAGCAATACTGGTGATCGAGTAGAAAAATTAATAAATATTATTTTATGTGAGGCTTGAGCCGAAAATTATATAGGGTTACCAAAAAACTTGGTGTTGCTGCTGATTGTTTCGGGTATGATTTCAATGAAAATTTGGCAATGAAGCCTCAAGCACAGAGTTGGTATGTTTTGAGCAGTGGTAAAGTCCATGAAAAGGTTGTTAACGCTTGGTCTCTATTTGATAGAGTACTTGAATGATTACTTATTGGCTTAGCTAATTTTGTGTTGATAGGTATCAGTATCCTTGCTTATATTGATGAATATCTTGTGTGTTCAGCAATGTCCGAGTAATGTCATCCAGTAATTTATCATAGTGCTTTGCATTTCTTTCACCAGACCTCTTCAATTCTTTCAAGTTTTTGGGGGATGCATCATCCAATGCGGGATTAGCATCATATAGATCTGGCTGAATTCGGAAGTACTTTGTATTTTCTACAGTAGATGAAATTTGTTTCAGATAATAATGCGTCATTTGGGCTCCGCCACTCAGTGCGATATCTATCGCTGGTCTCGCCCAGTTAAAAATTCCCCAATTTTTGACTTCTTTGTATTTGTAGCTTATTAGCTGTTTACCAGTGCCAAGAGATACAATAATCATATCCTTAATACCACCCACACCGCTAAACTTAATGGCCTCTGAGTAGGCGCATAATGCAGGGTCACTGGCTACCATACCGCCGTCTACCAGGATATATTTTTTGTTAAGTGGCGGCAGCGAATAAATACGTGCAGGTTCAAAGTAGGTTGGTGCGGCAGTACTGCCTCTTAGTAAATCTCTTACCAAAAAATCTTCATCTCTTATTATGGCGCAGTGTTGCCTAAAGATAACTTGCTCGCGCTTTTTAATATCATAAGAAATGAAACAGGTGGGTTTTAATAGTTTGCTTAGCTTTGTTTTACCAAAATACTTCTTTAATATCTTTTCCAGTTCATGTGTAGAGTATTTTTCTTCCTTAAGTAGTCTCAGCTTGTTCAGGTAAGGCCAGATTCCAGTATCAAACACCTTACCTCCTTCTTTAAGGTAAATATTTACCGCTTCCCGGGCTGAAAATTTGGGCCTTCCCTCCTTGTTTGGACAAATATAGGCTGCGCCTAATATAGCGCCAGTGCTTGTTCCTGCAACCAGATCAAAAAAATCTCCTATTCTGGCGTCGGGATTGCCTGATTTCACTCTCAGCTTATGTTCAAGAGAAACCAATATCTCACCAGGCAGTATGCCTCTTATCCCCCCTCCATCAATAGATAGGATTCTGATCGCCACTGTTCACTCTCCTCGTCTTTACTAATTGTGTGCGATTCTAGAAAGATAGCACTAGGATCAACAGTTAATGCTTTAAATATCAGAGGTGACTACTGCATATCGAAAGAGAATGTCGGTACAAAAAATCTTCTTTTTAGCAGTATTTCTGTATGAATAAAAGGAATGTATAAATTTTAAAGAAGGTTGGTGTATGCACATAAACGGGTTGGTGGGCAACTATCAGCTTCTTTAAAAGCAAAAAATTTACGCTGACTTTTATAGTTACAGTAAAAATCTTAATAGTTCCTTATTGTCCTCAAGGAATGTACAGCCACAGATTTATCCACAAAACGTGAGGCTGTTGGATATGATCACTTGTTTCTTAAAAGACAAATACAAAAGACCATTATTCATGGCAGGTTTGGAATAGCGCGTTTTCCTATTTTTTGAGGCTTAAGGTTATTGGTCCCGTCGCTTAATTAACCATGCAAGTACAGAAGGGCATTTAGACACACATAGTAACTATCTTGGGTCGGACTACAATGATCAGGGCTAAGAAGCGCCGCAGGTGGAGCTTCCCAGATTAAGGAAGGGTACCCATTATGGCTATGAACCTCGCACAGAAACTGATCAAGAGCCATCTCGTGAGCGGTTCATTGGAACCCGGTAGTCCAATAGAGATAAAGATTGACCAGACGTTGGCTCAAGATGGCACCGGCACTCTGGTAATGTTAGAGCTAGAGGCGCTTGGTTTATCGCAAATCAAGACTGAGCTTTCCGCACAGTATGTAGACCATAACCTCCTACAGACGGACTTCAAAAACGCTGATGATCACCTGTTCCTGCAAAGCGCCTGTCGCAAGTTTGGACTTTGGTTCTCACGTCCCGGTAACGGTGTAAGCCACCCGGTACATATGGCTTGCTTTGATATCCCCGGAAAGACGTTACTTGGCGCCGATAGCCATACATGTGCAGCCGGCTCTATGGGCATGCTGGCCATTGGTGCTGGTGGCCTACAGGTGGCCATGGCTATAGCTGGCGTTCCCTTCGCGCTGAAAATGCCGAAAGTGCTCGGCGTAAAGCTTGAGGGTGAATTACCGCCATGGGTCAGTGCCAAAGACATAATCCTGGAAATGTTACGCCGGCAAACAGTGAAGGGCTGTGTGAATAAGATTGTCGAGTATCACGGCCCAGGCCTCGCCAATCTGACCGCGATGGACCGCCATGTGATCGCCAATATGGGGCAGGAGATGGGTACCACTGCCAGTGTCTTTCCTGCCGATGAAGCTGTGAAAGCTTTTCTCAAACAGCAGCACCGAGAAAGCGATTATGTAGAAATGAAAGCCGATGAGGGTGCGAGCTATGACGAAGAGGATACTATCAATTTATCTGATCTTGAGCCGCTAATCGCCTGCCCATCCAGTCCAGATAAAGTGGTAACCGTACGTGAGGTGGCGGGGCGCCCTATTTACCAGAGCTATATTGGCTCTTCCGCTAACCCGGGGCTGCGGGATTTCGCCATACCAGCGCGTATTGTCGCAGGTCGTCGTTTAGCCGACGATGTCTCTTTTGATATCAACCCAACCTCGCGCCAATTGCTCGAAGAGCTTAGCCGGAGTGGCGATCTCACAAAACTACTTGAAGTTGGTGCGCGCTTGCACCAAACAGGCTGTGGCGGCTGTATTGGTATGGGGCAAGCTCCCGCCACTGGCCGTATCAGCCTACGAACTGTGCCACGTAATTTCCCCGGTCGATCCGGCACAGCAGATGACCAAGTCTATTTATGCAGCCCTGAAACTGCCACTGCCAGTGCACTGAAGGGCGTGATCACCGATCCTCGTGACCTGGACATGGACTATCCCAGCTTTAGTGAGCCGGAATATCTGCCAGATATAAGACCATTACTTCAACCACCCCAAGAAATCCCTGTAGCAGTTGAGCTGATTAAAGGTCCGAATATCAAACCGTTACCAAACTTTGATAAGCTTCCGAACATCTTAACGGGCCCGCTATTACTGAAAGCGGGTGACAACGTCTCTACGGATGAAATACTGCCTGCCGGAGCGGAGATTTTACCTTTGCGCTCAAACATACCCGCCATTAGTCGCTATACATTTTCCCGTATCGATGAAAACTTTTACCAGCGGGCAATGAAATTGAATGGTGATTGTTTTGTTGTTGGTGGTGAAAATTATGGGCAAGGCTCCAGCCGTGAACATGCAGCGGTATCTTCACGGTTTCTTGGCGTAAGGTGCATAATCGCAAAAAGCATGGCTCGTATCCATCGCCGTAACCTCATTAACTTTGGTGTGCTGCCACTGCTTTTTGAGAACTTTGATGATTACGACCGACTTGAGCAAGATTCAATTCTTGAGATTGACAAGCCAATAGCACAATTGAAGTCAAACAATTCTGTAAAGCTTTTGATTAAGTCATCTGGCGAGACTATTAATCTGCGCAGTGACCTGTCAGCGGATGAAATCGAGGTGCTAGAGGCTGGTGGCATGATTAATCAAGTACGAGAAAAGTATCTGAGTAACGGGAAGTCGTAGATTTTACTACATCCATAAATTACTCAGATAATTTCAGAGATATTTTTTATATCAAATGGGCTTTTGCGCTAAGTGGCATCCTGTTGTTCTAGCCACTTTAAAATTATCTGATTTGTTTCTTCAGGTTTCTCCTGTTGAATCCAATGGCCGCAGTCGAGGCTGATTATATCAACATTGGGAACGAACTCTTTTAGGTTTTGGGCTTTGGGAATCAAGTCTCGATCGCCGTAAATCATGAGTGCTGGCTTTTTAATGATTGGGTCTACATCTGCCAAGATCTGCCAATTGCGGTCAAGATTTCTGTACCAATTTATACTGCTCATGAACCCTGTTTTCTCAAATGCGGAAATAAAAACAGCCAGTTCGCTATCACTCATTAAGGGCTCGCCAAGTGGCGCTTCTGCTCTGGCGAGATCGATCATCATCATTCCAGGCTCTGGTGGTGCTGGAGGTACGTTCTTGCGGAATATATTGCGAAGGAACTGTGAAGTATTTGCGTCTAACACAGTGTCCGCGATGCCTGGCTGTCGGTTAAAGTGAACGATGTAATAGTCGCTTCCTAGAAATTCCTCCATAAACTCGACCCAAGGCTTTTCTGTGCGAGCCTGGTAGGGTAAGGCCATGTTTATAACTTTATTTACCCGGGTTGGATGTAATAGCGCAAGCCCCCAAACCACCATTGCCCCCCAATCATGGCCGATAAAGGTAGCATCTTTGTATCCATAGTGGTCAAGCAGTGCGACGAGGTCATCCGACAAGTTTTTAATGTCATAGTCAGTTACGTCGGCAGGACGGGATGAATTGCCATAACCACGCTGGTTTGGAACGATAACGTGGTAGCCGGCTGCGGCAAGTACTGGCACCTGATGGCGCCAAGAATAGGCATGCTCTGGCCAGCCGTGACAAAGTACAATTGGGTTTTCCGTACTCTGCTGGCCTGCTTCAAAGACTTCTAACTCAACGCCGTTGATTGAAATAAGAGTGGGCTTAGGGAAATCGGTTAGATTAAACAATTTATTTCTCCTTTCTTGGATGGCTCAAGTAACGCCGCATATACCGGATGGACCCTTTCTTTCCCTTGGGATTACGGGTGTGCGTTGCAATTTCAGAACTCCTTTGCTGAAATGAACGGCCATAGATTAAAATCCAATGGTGCCAAATAATGTCACCATTTAATCATATTCTTACAAAATGAGTGTTCGCCTTCGACAAGACGCCATCGTGCGCAGCCTTCGCCGAAATGGTACTTCTACGATTGCTGACCTAGCAGAAGAGGTTGGTGTATCCAGGCGTACAGTGTTGCGTGACATTAGCGCACTGCGCGATGAGGGCTTTGTTATTCATTCTGAACCCGGTCCTGGGGGCGGCCTGCAACTAGACCCGCAATCGGTTCAAACCACAGCGCGTCTCTCGGTTGCCGAAGTCTTTGCTCTTCTTATCAGTGTTGCATCAATGCGTGCGGCTGGGAATTTACCTTTTTCAGGTCTTGCAGATGCTGGCCTTGCCAAAATAGAGAAAGCTTTGCCGCCGGACAAGGTACGTGACTTACGCCGGTTTTTGGACTGCTTATATATCGGTAAGCTTTCACCGCAGGTAGACATCTCAAATATCCAAGAGATGGAGCCCGCCCTGCTACCCACTTTTGAGGCAGCTTTTCTCCAACGGCTACAACTAAGTTTCCAGTACTGTGATGCAAAGGGGGCTGTAACCAGCAGGGTTGTTGAGCCACAAGCTATGCTCATTTTACCACCACTATGGTATTTGGTAGCTTGGGATCCCGCACGCAAAGACTTCCGTCATTTTCGAATGGACAGAATCAGTAAGCCGGAATATCTTGAAGGCAAAACATTTCGGCGCCGACATGTTTTATTCGAAGATAGTGTCTCCCCAATTCGCCATTTACCTCGCTAATCTTATTCGTTATGAAAGACAAAATGGTGTCTTAAGCCAGACTCATTTTGCCAGAGCTAAGTGAGATATCGATATAAAATGGGTGTATTAATACTCACCACTTAAAATATATTTCAATATATTTTGTCGATTGAGGTCGCTAGAAAATAATTAGTAGCTGTGATTATACCAGCTCATGATTAAGTTAATCGAGTATCAGTAACGAATTTGCAAGGGCATTTATATTGAGTTATTTACATACATCAATATCTTTATTGGTTGCTTTTCCTGCTATCTAATTCCGCTTCGCGGTTGATGATCGGGAAATAATACGAGATTTTTAATAGATGTAACCTGATTAAAGTAGGGGGTTTGTTCAGGGTTCTCTGTATCTATGCTTAATCGGTCAACGACTGCCCAATCACGCGGCTATGGAGCTTGTGCCGGAATCTTATAGATCACATATTGGCGCCCACGGTACTCTATACCTTTTGATAGATAAAGCCATCTAGATACAGCGACTTCCATGGGTTTGTCCCACGCTTTGTTTGAGGAACCTTCGATCTTTATTTTTCTGGGAATGAGTCCTCTACCTTCTGATTTCGGAATCTCTGCTAATTCAAACGAAACCACTATACATGCTGGTAAGTACTTGCCATTACCTTTAGGAAGCACAGGTATGGTCTTTATTGTTGGCGTGGCCTTAGATTCTGGTATATCAAGATCTAAGTTTGGGCAAACATCTACATTCTCAGTTGCTTGAGTAACCATGGAGAAGAGGATTAAACCTGTAATCAGTAAATTCTTCACTTTGTTAGGTCCTTGACTAGAGCGTACTAATCGGTAGTCTGTATGAAGCCAGCTGGAAGTACTTTTTCTTTGTCCTCCAGGATAGAGTTTTATCCTTAAATTACAAAATTGGAAAGGATGTTGCTTTGAGCGCAATTGTTTCAAATGAGTTGCTAATCATATGTATATTTCACATTGAGCAGTTATCGCTTGATGTAGCGTATTAGCCCTCATTAAGAAGAAAAGAACGCAGTAGATGACCACAGGTGCATATGAGAGCCATCTACTGTTTTAGATAGTAATTAGAGTAACAGCTTATTTTCAATTGGGGTGAATTTACTCGCTGCATTAACCAATGAGGCAGCTGTCAACTCTGGTACGCCATATACTTCAACTTTCTTGCCTCGGTCTAATCTAAGTTTATGAGCAAGAATGTCAAAGTCACCATCTCCCGAGACTAAAACTATAGTATCTACCAGGTTTGAATATTCTATGGCGTCAATAGTTATCCCTACATCCCAATCACCCTTGGCAGAGCCATCAGATCTTTGCGTAAAGGGTTTTAATTTCACTTCAAAACCAATAGATCTCAAGATATTTTGAAATTCATACTGTTTTCTATCGCCACGGTCGATGGCATAAGCCGCCGCCTTAACCACTTCTCTTCCACCCGTCACTTCCGACCAAAACTTATTGTAATCAAAGTTTCGTTTATAGATTTGCCTGCATGTGTAATAAACATTTTGCACATCAACAAGTATGGCAATTTTTTCCATTTGAGAATCCAGTAATATTGAGAGGCCTAATACACAAACAGCGATATGACCTGCGGCCTCTTTTGTACACACTTTATGCTGCTAGCTTTTCATATTCAAGCGACGATTATTAGTCAAAATTGGAGTAGGGCTGCTATTGGTTGGAGAACCAAGCCAATGCTGATTGGGCGCTTGTACTAGTATAGGCGGTGATGAATAGTGATCTTGTGAAGAAGGTAAGGTGTACGGAAGATTTCTCCCTATGTTATGGCCTGGATGTGCAGTTATTGACATCCTAAGCCAAAGCTGATTCGCTGTGTCAAATAGAATACCCCCTTTAGGTGCCCGCGTTGCGGGCTTCTGAGGGGCGTAGTCTCAAGGCCAATGTTTCCCTTCCTGGGTGTATACTGGTAAGGAATATCCATTGGAATCTAATACAGAGCTATAAAACCGTAGAGCTATTCGCTATGGAGTTTAGGCTCATGGAGTAGCCCAATACAGGGAGAATCTGCCTCTCAACCATCTCCATTACTTGCCTCTCGCTCTTTCTGGATGCGCATATAAATTTCCTCACGGTGAACGGGCAGGGATTTGGGAGCCTCTATCCCCACTCTTACGTGATTACCTTTAATATCCAAAACTACGATTGAAACGTTTGCTCCAATCCTGAGGTTTTGGCCAATCCGTCGAGTTAAAATTAACATATCCATTTCCTATTGATACTTAAACCATGGGGAGACCTTCCGCTGTGGGAAAGCTAAGAAAGTGACGTTTTGAGGCAGTACAAGGTGGGGCGCGGGAACGATAGGCGTAAAAGTAGAAAAGGCGGATACAACGCTTCCAGAACCTGAAAAAGCCTTTCAAGTTACTGAATGTGCTCCACTTTATTGAAGACGAGCGGGTTTCTAGCGTATCATCCATTACAGCCATTTTGATAGTTCGCGTATCAATTTGGTTAGCTGGCCCCTGGTGTTGGTAGCACCTTGGGTCAGCGCCTTTTACTTACTTTTATGTCACGCTACCGTTCTCCTTTGCGAGATTGGGCCATTTAGAAAGTTTTGAGCCTTTTGATTCCGAGTTGTTCGCTAATTAAAGCTTGCTCAGCTATGGCTAAAAATACCGATAAATATCTATTTACCTTACGCATTTTTGACACTGAAAACAATCTTAATAAATTCCAATAAGATCATTTTGGTGCCTATCTTCCTATACGCATTTGCTATTGCACGGTTTTTAGATTGTTGGTCTGATCCAGGCTTGATTACTACTGTTAGATTTACATTCGGAAGAGGTTGGGTGGACCAAGATAACTGGAATCAGTAATCTAAATTTTAAATGCACTCCATGATTTATTGAGTAGATAAGAATTTATAGAATCTATTGCATAGCTTCTTTTCTTCTGGGTCAATTTATGGCTGCTTGCTATGCAACTAGATTGTGGTCTGCATTTAATGAGGTGTTTAGTGGTTAGCTAATTAAAGTATTCTTATTTCAATTCTAAGTTACCGAAGCTAAAAGATCGGAGAAGGCTTATTCAGCTGCTCAGTTTAAAGTGATGATCCAGCCGATGCTTTCACTTATGAACATTTTAAATATGGAAGAGTTGAGTAGTAGAGAGATAGAAAACTGTTTGTTGAAAGTCAAACAACCAATCAGAAAATTGAGTACTTTGGGTAAAGACTGCTCCCTGTTTGGTGCAAAATGTTGGAAATATGATTTCTGTCTTTTTCAGAGCAAGAAATTAATGGTATCGAACAACAGTACAATATTTTTCTACCGCAGTAATTTCGAGACTTTTTACTAGAGATTGGCATTGGGGAAGTCGGCTGCGGTATTGAATTTATGTTGGTAATTCATGGCCCCATCGTAGGGAAGTGTGGATAACCCGGAGCTACCGTGAACCACAGTCATTCTCTATCAGCTATCTGGGTTAGTATGAAGCTGGCTGGCTAATAGTCTTCAGATGTTAGAGGCACAGTATCCACTTTTAAAGGCTGACCGCCAAAGCGCCTCCAGATGACTAAAGCTAATCCTTTGAGCCTGATAGTCAACCAGACCCACATATTCGAGTATATCTAATCCACCGCACGCCAGGGAGGATTGGACGATCTGATCCATGCACTACTTACTGCTGATTCTTTGGTTAACGCCTATCTGATTATTATTTGAGCAAAAGAGATCGCTGATCAATTTTTGTACTGCACATAGTGGATAACCTGATAAAGGTAACCAGCGCTATTACCTCTACTGCGGCGGAGTATGCGCACCGAGCTACAGACAGCGGCAACTCACTAATGACCAAAATGCCTGGCTAGGCTAGGGCTTCACTGGGAAGAGGGGCACGCGGGCTATCTTGACAGGCCCTGAGCCCTGTATCATATACTGTATGAGTATACAGTATTGTGCTTGGAGGTAGTCATGGGAACCAAAAACATCATTTTCGACGGAGAGCCGATCCGGATATGCCGCTATCGGTCGGACTATGACAACCGACCAATGTACGCCATCTGCATCCTTAACTATACAAAGTACGTACGCAGCTTTTCGGTTTCTGTGGGTGTGAATTTGCGTGAAGAACTGGAGCTGACACTAAGGCAGATGCGGGAAGTTGAGCGTAGTATGGCTTGGTTGGAATCAGAATTTAATGAGTTGAGTGCTTAATCTGGGTCGCTCTAAGCACTATTGAATGGCTAGCGGATGGCCAGGGAAACTTAACCGGAGAAAGGACATGGGAAGAACGATCAATAGGTTTGCAATCTTTGCCGAGCGTATTCATTTAATGAATGGCGGTGCAAAAAGTTTTAGAGGCTCCGCTCCAACTGATGAGGCGGCAATGGAGCTAGCAGCGGAAATTGCTAAATCCGAGAAAGCGGAGTTTTATTCCTGGCTGCAAATCCTTGATATTGTAACTGGGAACTATACCGAGTACTCAATCAAGAGAGGTGGTGTACTGGAGGAGAGGGAGTGCCAAGAATAACAAGTGCTTGCTAATTAGGGGGTGCTGCCCTCGTGACAGTCTTAGACTCGATGAATAAGGAGAAGGGGTGCGAGCGTATCGGAAAAGGTGATTGGTGGATTATAAGAATGGTGAGAGTCTTTTATAGTTTAAGCTAAGGCAGATCCTGGTTTGAAACAATTCTGGATGAATAGCATTGGTTACCAATGGTTAAGTTAACTGGTTCTGCAGCGATGCGGTTAGATAAATTCAGAGTAGTAATTGATTAAAATCAATTCGATATTGGAAAAGTGCTTTACACATAATGAGAAACATAGTGGTGGTAGAATGTAGATCCTATAGTGTTAGGGTATTTGTGGATATCTACAATTAACACACCTGATCGGGTTTTATGAGCAGGTTGCTGGCTATTAATAACCAATCGACTGCGTGTTTACAGAAAAATAATTTCACTTTCGGCTTGCTCTACTCAGGAAGTTGCCATCTAATAGTTTGCATATCCAGAAGGGGCATAACGCGATAAAGCTATGCTGTTGCTGGTATTTATAGGGAGTATCAAAAATGGCAAACCGTTCTTATCTTTACAGTCTTAGCAACCAACCAAAATCCTACTCAGACCGCCCCGACACTATCTCGGGCTTATCTGAATGGCCATACAATATCCCCTTCACTTATCGTGTGCTCATGTCTGGGAACCCAAAACTGTGTGCATCACTGGTATCAGATGGCTTTGATAATGATTCGCCCGATAATAAAACTCAGCTTTATGCTATCAGTAGTGACTTTGAGACAGGATTCGCGCGGTTAAAAAAATTTATTGAGGTTCTGCGAGTGATCGGGAAAGAGATTGATGGCCTGCAGGAATCAATGCTTAATGAAACATTAGAATTTCTTGAAGAACATAAGGATAGTTATCTACTACTTGAGACTATCGAGCTGGACTGCATGGATGAAAGTGAGGAAGCAGTCCTGCGTGGCTACGTTGAAGGCGAAATTAGCGCTTGCCGTGAAGCTGGATCTGCGATTGATGCGCTGCCAGAAGACCCAGAGGTAGCTGCTGGTATTGTAATAAATGCAGCGAAAAACAAGTCAGAGGCTGCCCCAAGTGCATTTTACGGCCTCCAGTTCAATGATAAGTGTGACGATATTGAGAGTGAGCCACCTTTAGGTCTGTATTGGAGTGATATTCTTTATTATGAATTAGAAAATAAAGAGGAATTTGAGGAGGCTCTTTGATAAGTGAGTGGGGGGCTTTAACTCCTTGAGTAGAAAACTTTAGAAGGGACCTTCTGCCACTTGTGTAGCTATCAGGCCTAGGAGATCTTTAGATTGATGTCCAAATTTCTGTAGAACAATAGCGTCACTTCGGGGCGATCATAGAGGGGGCGGTTATCTTTCAAGGCACATACTCAACAAAGGAAATATAGAACTTTCTAAATTTCCTTTACTTTTCCTTGATCATGCACCCAATGATACAAAGGGAAGGTGGCTGTATTTTTAAGTGATTTCATTTTATTGCAGGCGTGGAGGCCTGATAGTGATGTCGAAATGCGCTAAGTGGAGGAAAGAAGGCACTGGCAATCGCACAAACCATATACCCAGCATTTTTTTAGCAGAGAAATACCATACCGCCCCAGCTAAACCTCTAAAGTAGTATTCATAGTTTTGATTTAGATAGGGCCGGTGCTTTGGTGAAATATCCAGCGGCTAAAGGGTAGGAGGAGTATTTCGGGAAACAGTAACTTGCTTCCTAGTATCTAGATATCAACTGCTCCAACCTATTAGCAATAAATAGTGCTCTATATAAAAGGGTAGAATCTTCAGCCCAGTTAAGTGCTCTCCGCCTACAAGCAGTCATAGTTTTTACAGTTTAATGCGTACTTCTCATACCTAACTCTTCAGGGAATGGATTACCTACATCAATAGAGAAGTTAATGCCTGTAAGATTGTTACTTTCAATAATGTTTTTCAGTTCGTCATTACAAAAGTAACCATTAAAGTCAATTTCAGCCTTAAAGATTGAAATTTCTTCTATATTATTTTCGTTAAATTCAATTGAAAATCTGTCATTCAGGGGGTCATGAATACTAAGCTTCTCATCTGTTTTTACTGTTGTTAAGCCGTTAAAAATATACCCTTTTTTACCTTCAAATGTTATGGGTAAAAGCTCCCCAAATTTTGAAAGCTTATCTTTTAATAGGTTGTATGCTTTTTCGCTAAGAAAAAGTTTGCCCACATTTAAGGAAATATCAGGAATTTCTTTTTTCTTTCCACCAAAAGCATCATCAAAGTCAACTTCCATTGGTTGCCATTCATTTTGGTATGGGAATGGCCTTTCATCCATGTAGAAGTCGGTATCTTCCCCAAGGGCTTCGCGGGCTTTGTCACCGTCAAAGGTAACCATTAAATAGTCTTTAATGTTTGGGTGAATACGATAAATCAAGGCTGATACTCCTTTGAGGCTGGAAGCATCACGTAAGGAGGGAAGGAACTTGTTTTTAATGAATTTTCAATCATTGAAAGTTGAAACCTTAAATGGCTTTGATCTTTTGTTATTGACATTTTGATATAGCTGGAAAGCCAGAAGTAATAGTTATTTCTGTGTATTCGGCTGTGCGGAACTGCATCTTTTAAACTCCTTGGCATTAACATCTTAGCAGCGGTGTTTTCCGGTAGCCAACAACCATTATCGGGATCATCAATTCTAACTTTAAATTTTGCCAATACAGCTCTTAATGTGACCGCTTTGGGGTGTGCCCCAGAAACAATGGCATGAGCATGGCATTTGAGGTGGGGCTTGGAATCATTAGATAAGGCCATCCTTTCGCCAAGGTTTTGCGAGATGTGAGCTTCCTTCTCTAATTCAGAACGGCTCATACCTAAGCCATCCAATATATAGCCAAGCATTTTCGCTATTCCATCCTCAACTTGCCCGACTACCAAAACGGCATTCAAATCTGCCTCTGTAGGGTTTTCCTTATTGGAAAATTTTTCAATGGCTAATTCTGTGCGACTCTTAAAAGCATGAGGCTTTTCAAGAAGGAGTCCGTGTGGAGGTAGCATAATCAATTATTCCGTTAATGATTAAGGTATTGTCAGATTATATCTTACTATTTTGTAGTGCAGTTGATAATTTGAGGCAGATTTGAAATGTCAATCAATTGGGACGATTGTTATATATTCCGGCTGGAAGAACTTCTATTGTCGAGATAATTTTAACGATAATGAGACCACGATTGAGAGCAGTATCACAAAATCAAGGAGCGGTAAGGTTCGCTTTTGTTGGTGGCTGGAGTGGAATTTAAACGCGCACGATGATGCATATCATTGTATTTAGAAGCCATCAGAGTTACCCAAACACTAAACAACTTCTATATAAATCAATATTTTGCCTGAAACTTGAACTCCTCTGTGATCCACCAAGGTTTTTCCGTTGACAATACTCGGTCCAATTAGGACTTTCCGCTAGTCGCCACCCTGGCGACTCACTCACACCCTGGTAATGGGCAGAAGCCAACCCAAGAGGCGGCAATTAATGGGTACAAGAGCAGTGCGGATGGGTTGTGTGTTAGCCTTGGGATGGTATTGGGATGAAATAGCATACTTGAAATGGGCACACGCTGGAATGTGCCTATTTTATATGGTTTTATTAGTATGTATAGATACCATCGATTTTAGGGTAGGTTTTTCCATTGTATTCAATACAGTCTCTTACCCATACATCTATTTCTTTGTTAGACATTTTAGAAGCTAGTAATGCACTATATAATTCTGAACGAGAAGGATTCTGCTTTTCTAGAATCAAATAATTAGAAGCAGAACAGTTATCTGGATTGTCCCAGGAACCATTTTCCCTAGCAAATAAAAGTAAGCCATTTGAACTGCCATTAAATAAAAAAGATATTTTTGCTTTACCACTATGGCCTGGCGAATAAGCATCTAAGCTAATACTGATAAAATAATTAAACGAATGAACATTAAATAATCCCAATTATGTTTACTGCTGATAATAGGGGCGAAGAGTAGCGAGATTAGGTTACTACTTCGGAGGTGGATTGCTTGGTTACTCTTTTTCCTAGCTCTACGGTGTTTGCATTATTGGGATCAGAAAAAATATAGTTTAGAGCCTGACTTCTTCCTCTTAACTGGTCAGAAGCTTTCAAGTTTTCTATTCTTCCGTAAAGACTGCCTATACCATTTGTATTCTCGGAGACTCTTTCCTCACTCGCTGACAAGCCTAGCAGTCCATTAACAGTGATAGCGAACGTATCTTGAATCATGTTTAGATTTACACCGGCTAGACCATATTTTTCATAGCTCCGTATCGCCGAAATATTTAAGAGTTGATAAAGTTCCTTTATCTTGTTGATCTGATTTTCGATTTCCTCAATTGAGACTTGCCCAGCGTTAATGAAACTCGTCTCTGCGTCACTGAGGCTTCTTAAGATTTTCATTGCCTTAAGTAAGCTGGACTCTCCTTTGCCTTCGTTTTCTAGTAGTATTTTAAAGTTGGAGATGCAGCTATTAGGGAAACATGCTTTATATAATTCTGTCTTATCCGTGAAAGCAACCCTCTGATCTTGCTCTATTCGTCCGAGTAATTTTTGGTATCTCTCATTATGATCTAGGTAATTTGAATAGGAGCTGTTTCTTTTTTCGTGTTCCCAGAGGCGATTACCATGGTTAATTTGTTTGGCAGTTTGTTCGCTGCGAAAAATTAAGGCAATTATACCGAGTATTGCTAATAACCCTGTGCATAATTGAATGACTGGTGAGAAATATGAAAGTAGATTTTTAATGCCACCTATTGAAATTTGCACTTCATACTGAGGGCTGCTTCCCAATGTTTGGTATGCAAGGATGCCGCTAATGATCAGGGTTGCTAAGAATATTGTTATGGCGCCGAAAAATAGTAGGTCAGTAAATAAAGAATATTCCCATAGGGACGGTTCGTTATCATCTGCTTTATTTTCATTCTTAGGGAGAAAACTTTTAAACTTAATGTATGCTGTCTTTATCATTTCTTTTATTACCCGGTACACCATGAAGCAGGCTAGAACGAGCGCAATAACAAAAATCGCTACCCATAATAATGACATCGCTACTATCCTTGTGATTTGTTATCCAGCGAAATTCTATCACTCCAAGAAGATGCACCAAAACCTGTAGCAGGCATCGACCACACACCAATCAAATTTCAATTCCCTTCAAAGCTTCTTGAAGCAATCAAAACAATCAATTCCTCCCAGGCCCCGTACTTTTTAAGGCGTTCAGACGTGATTGATTAAAAAACATACCGTAAAAATGTCGCCGGTCACTCCTCCCCACGCCTGCCGATTTTGGGCGTTCTTTTAGTTGGGAAGCCTCCCCCCTTAAAGTAGACGCCACCTTATATTCATCTTATGCGGCCATTCTTTCATATTCATCTGGGCTTTTGAACCCAAGTGAACCATGTCTTCTTTTAAAGTTATAGTACCTATCAAGATACCAAGCTAAGTTAACTCTTAGCTCCTTAACGGACTCAAAATTAAATCCTTTAAAACTCTCAGTTTTCAGTATTTGAAAAAATGATTCTACATACACATTGTCATTCATACATCCTGGGCGGTTCATGCTCGGCTCAATACCCAGTTCTTTGAGTCGGTTTTGGTATGCATAAGCACCGTACTCAGACCCTCGGTCGCTGTGAAATATTAGATCTGATTCTATATTTCTGAGAAAGATCAATAATCACAGCTAAATATTGCCACTGCCCATTGATCTTCAGATAGGTTACATCACCAGCCCATTGAGAGTCTGGTTTACTCGGCATACCATGCTCTCTTTGTAAATTTTCAACCTTAATACAAGGATTTCCAAGCAAAGAGCGTCGACGATAGATCCTTCCAGCTTTCCCCACGATTCCTGCCTCTCTCATAAGGCGTTCAACGCGTTTGTGATTTATTCGTTCACCATTAGCTTTCAGCTCTGTGCTAATTCTTGAACTTCCATAATTACCATCATGCTGCGCATAGATAGCTTCGATACACCCTAGAATTCGCCTATTTTCTATGTCTCGAGTGCTCTCATCACGGTTGAGCCACTTATAAAACCCTTGGGGTGAAACATTCAAGTATCTACATAAGTACCTGACACCAAAGTCTGATCGATTAAGAGCTATGAACGAGAATCTTTCGGCTTTGGATCTTTCAGGTACATTTCCCACTTTTTTAGGAAATCATTCTCCTTTTGCAATTTCTCAACCTGCTTTTTTAGACGTCTTATCTCTTTATCATCAGTTTGAGACTGAGTTTTCGTTATCTTTGTCATACTTATTCTACGACTGGGCTTCTCGACAAGCTTGCCTTCTCTACTTTCCTGTCGCCATCTATACACCATTACTGGATGCAAACCAATAATGTTGGCGATTGTAGTCGTATCTACTTTCAGTTGATTAGTGAGAGCTACCACTCTAACTTTGAACTCTGTTGAATATTCAACAACCCGCTCTTCACTCAGTATTTTCGGCATTTTTTCCTACCCTATTCAAAAGGTAGGCGTCTACTCAATGGGGGAAGGTTTCAATAGCCCCAGCTGTGCTTGTCGCGGTGATTACAGCCGCTTGTTATGTTTCTGCTTACCCATTAATTTCGTACCTAATTTATAACTCAACTAGTGAACATCCGCCAAGTTCAGCGTACTTTGCTAACCATGATCCGCCTTTAGGAATAATACACTGATTTGCATTGGCCAATAGTACGACAAGCTCGTCAAGGGTTTGCGGAGAGGCCTTTAAAATATTTAGCGCCTTTGTTTCTATACTTTCTCCTTCCAATTGTAACGGCTCGATTCCTATAAGAGAGTATCTTGAGTTTTTAATGAATCTATTCAAGTCTCCCACATCAATCGAATGCATAGTTGGAAGGATAATGTTGTACGAATTATTAAATTTTGTTACAGCTCTAACCTTATCGATTAACTTTGTAGTTTTCATGAACTCAATGGGGAGTTCTAGAACTTTGGCATAGCTATCTATGACGGAATGATCAACTAAGAATTCTTTGTTGAGCAATGAACATATAATAGGAGGAAGCCAATGACCGTCAGAGGTTGCCTTAACCCTTTCATCTACAGCTAAAGAATTTCGCAACCAATAATAAACCCTCATAGCCCATTGCTCATCACGCTCACTGCAAACACAATCTGATTTACCGGCTAAAAATACTCCAGAATCAATTTCGTTTAAACAAACTCCATAATGATTATCATCGCCTGATATGCTGAAGTCCACTAAGATATATGTTTTGCCAATACTAGGTAAGGATTTTGAGTAAAGATATGGTGGCCAAGTTATATATTCACTAGCCCGCTCACTGGAGAAAACAATATTCATGATATTGCCTGACTTATTTCTCGCCATGGGTCAACGTAAAGACTTTCCCTTACGTAAGACAAATCGCACAAGTAAGAGCTGAGTAGCGTTTGTTGACTTTCTAGAACTCTTATTGCGCGCCCTAAATCGGCTGAATCACCTGGCTTGAATGTGATTCCATGTTTGGCTCGAGCTACTATCTCACTGATTCCGGGAATGTCTGACCCAATTATAAAACAACCGCTGCTATATCCTTCAAGAAGCACGTTGGGAACCCCTTCCGCCAAAGAGGGGATAACAAGAACATCAATATCATTCAATGCGTTCGACACTTCATTTTTAGCAAGAGGGATTAGTGGTGTAATCTCCAGTTCGTACTCAACAGATTTATACATTGATAGCAAACATGGCTCTCGCTCATCTATTTCCCCATATATTGTGAAACTCTTTGCGTACTGGGGGTTATTTTTCAAAAATTCCAGCAACACACTGAAACCTTTTTTCCATTTCCAAAAGCCGATTGCTCCAAACTTTAGCTTAGTTCTTTCCCGTAACCTTTCTTGTCTAGGCCAAATTAATTCGGCACAGCTCTCCTTGGGTGAATTGTTTACAACAATCCCCTTACCCACAGCAGAATCATAACGAGCCTCAATCACATTTCTCAAATGAGATGAAACATAAACCAGTAATTCGCTTGATTTGATACATTCCTCAAGTCGCATTTCCTTTTTAAATACATTCAATGTCGCGTCATTCCCTCGAAAGTTCAACACTAGCTTTGAGTGAGGTTTTGCCCTTTTTAGATTTAGACCAAAATCTGAAGCGAAGGTAACAAAATGAACAATGACAACATCTATGACCTTGAGATGATCTATAAGCTCTGACTCTTTATCAAAAGCAACGGATGTAGTTTGATTTACACAAGGAAAGATTTTGTATGAGTCACCTTTATCGACAGGGACTTGCACCCAAATGGCACTGCGATCCTTTGGTACCTTTGATAAGAGAAACCTAGCGGAACTTGCAACGCCACCTTCGTCGCTAGGTGACACATGAGTACACAGAACTATCATTATCAAATTCCCTTTCGAGAAAATCGGAGGTAACAATGGCACCATTTAGTAACGGTAACGTATTAGAGCTCTGAGTATTATAACCTTTCCTGATACTGCACCACGTGTCGACAACACTTTTTGGTGAGGCTTCTATGTCGATGGTTCCAATATGGTCAAGCTTGCTTGCTAATAAATCAGCACGTATTCGCTGCTCCTGATCAAGGCCGACAATTATTGAGGGTATTCGTAAACTCAATATATCCATAGCTGAATTGTATCCTCCAGACACAATCCAACAATTGGAAAATGGAAGCGGCGAGAATGCAAAATCTGGAGTAAATTCTACAAACCTTACGTCTTTACCCTTTTTGGAATACATAGAACTTTTTATCTCATCACTAAGTTCTAATCCTCGACTTTCATGGATGTAGAGAATTCCAAATTCATCGACTGCATCGAGAAGGAATAACGCTATTTTGTAGACAGAAACTCCTTTCCTTCCTCCTCCTATAGCAACCCTTAAAACCTTTTTTACGTTCGGTATGACGTCGTGCTCGTGCTCGTGCTCTGCGGCTATTCTTCCTACATATCCACTAAAAACATAGTCAACATCATGCGTTAGTAGCTCTATAGGCAAGGCGTTGTTTTGCTTTGAAAATAAGGGGTCGGAATGAATAATTGTCTTAATTCTAAATTTGTTCAGAATACCCGCAATGTTGTCTATATATTGCGCTCTTTCAGTTTCGGCGCTTGGATATATATAGATATCTCTCAAAGATGTATATATTGGCACTGAGTGCTCTCGACATAGTTCTAGCAATGCCATGACCTCTTGCCATAAAGCGTGCCTACCATATGGAAACATTTCCAACACCACGGCATCAGGCATCGCCTGAAAAAAAGTCTTAGTGCATATTTCCATCCTCGTATCCAGCGTGCTGGCGACAGAGGCACCATCCATACTATAAAGTCTGCTGTAGTCCTCTGAGTATAAAAGCTGGGGAAGGTAAGTAGCATGACAAGTATCTTTTATGAAAGCTTGTGCGCGAGCACCACAAACTGCATAACAGTTGAATTTGTCAGCCAACCCCTCTATCAAGCGCGCCGACCTTACTAGATGGCCAACCCCCCACAAAGAATCAAAATGAAATAATATATTGCTGGCTTTTTCCTTATACTGACCCATATATCATTTTCTTTTTCTTTCTAGCCTTAGTCAGGCAAGTCTTTTTGCAAAACTCGCTGAATCCTTTCTGCTCAACAAAAGAGCGCCTAATTTCCCATAGTTCCCCGGAATTCCATATTTCGGAGATCGATGTCGAAAAAGCGTTTCCCAGTCTCATACCAATGTAACCTTCTGCATAACAACATGGGAAACAGTCACCATTTGGATCCACGTATAATTTATCTAAGCCCGAAGGGCAATGTTGGGTATCTGATTGCTTTGCAAGTGGATACAACTCTTCGCCAACCTTATATTCTTTGCTGCGAGCTACACTAGATGAGTATTTTAGTATTAGAATATCTACTCCCAATGATTTTGCGATCTGCTTTGCATCGTCAATTTGATGGAGGTTTGTACTCATCGGAATGTACTGCCAAATTATACGCGTATTGGCTTGTATACTCTTTTTTGAATCACAGCAATCCTTTAAATTGGTAAGTATCTCTTCTAAATCGCCTCCAACCCTATACTGACTAAATACATCTTGAGTGGTGCCATCAATGGCAAAAATTAAATCATCTAGTCCCAGTTCAAGTAGCTTTTTAGTTCTTTTCTTATCTGCCAAGCTCCCATTTGTTGAGATTATGACTTTTGCTTGAGTGTTGGATTTCAAGTATGAGACGATTTCCTCTAAATTTTTATGTACGAAAGGCTCCCCCCTCGTCCCATACAGTGTCACTTCTTCCAAGTCGTGCTGTATAGGCTCAATTATTATCTTAAGCTCATTTACAGTGATTTTGCGCCGAACCACACCATCATCACGATCAAGGGTTCGGCACAATGGGCAGCGGAAATTACATTTGTTGACAATTTCGAGCTGTAACTTTCTTAGCGGCCAGATTGACATTCAGCTATACCACTTCACTGTAGTAGCGGTGTCCTTCACATCGCTTTTTGCTTTGAACTTGATTTTTCCGGATTCATTAACCCCCCCTTTGATGCTTTCGTCTCCATATTTGTTCTTTAAGCCCTTCTTAAGCTTGTCCGCAATTTCAGCAATCTCCTCATCACTAAACGCTCCGTCTTTCAGTTTAACCTTTAGCAGATCCTTCTTCTCTATTTTGGACATTGTAGTCTCCTTTGTGTCAATGAGTCACGATGACCCAAGTTGAAAAACTTCTCTTTTTTAAACATAACGCCGCAATAAAGGGCCGAAATGTAGCAGCGAAGCTGCGGAATGTAGGTCCAGCCACGAAGTGGCGCCTTAGATTGCCTTGTTAAGGTATATTGCTTGAATCCAGCTCCAGCTTTGAAAGCATGCCATCCAGGCTGTTGGATGTAGGAATCTCTGATGACAATTGATGGTCCCACAGGATGAATGCCCCTGAGCTTTTACAAAGAATGAAATTGCCATCAAGATCCACCCCAACAATAGATGCGCTTTTACCACGCCACCAAGGGGCTGCTAAGTGTTTCCAATCTTCCTCTTTTAGGAGTATGGCCAAGCGGATTTCCCTATCCCCCAATTTAATGAGGCGAATCATGCCCAGATTTTTAATCGCCTTATGGAGCCTATTCATGGATTACCTTAACGTCGCAAACAGCGGTCCGAGTAAATTGGCGCAGCCTTTGCGAATGTAAAGGGTGTCACGATTTGCGACGTCCGCTGCTTTGCCTTGTTATGTGTATTCATCTGCCTCTTCATTTATATAAATTTGCAGGCATTTAACGTTATCGAAAATAATACTTGATGGAAATTTATCTGGATATTGGTCACTTTTTCCGTGCCTGACTAAATGCTCACAAGCAAACCTATCATCATTGAGTTGAACTATCACATCATCATTTGCGTCGGTTTTAGCAACTGCCACAGGCTTTAATGGCCATAGCGGATGTTTAGGTCCAATTTCAGATTCAAGCTCTTTCTGTATGCCGGCTTTAACCTGTGTATTTTCGTTTAAATGCCACCAAGGCTCTATCCAATTAATTTCTTCTTTCATAGCTAGATTTCGAGAGACACATAACAGTTTATTAAAGAGCCAGTGGCTCACTATCGATTTGGCCACTATTTCTGAAGTAGACCCTTCAAGCTATGTAAAAAAGCCTTTATTTACAGTAGGTTATAAATTTCCGATCAAATAATAACCATAGATAGTAAGCCATCGGCTCAAGTCGCCTGGTTCCACCTCCTGCTCTTTCGCACATTTTGCCGGCAATTAAATCAATTAGTTTGGGGGGAAACTTTCTGTGGATGTAAGCCATGGCTCTATAATTTGGGGCTTGACACCTATGATAACTGCACCTATATCTGTGTTTATATACAGTTATGGAGCACTACCATGGATGATATTCGTCACAGGCTTCCCAAGCATTCAGCCAAGTTCATCCCCAGCGTTCGACTTCATATTCGCGAGGCAGGTTTAGCCTGCCGGACTGAACAGACATACGTTCACTTGATAAAGCGCTTTATCCACTTTCATAAACTATGACACCCTCGGGAGGTCGGTATTGTCGAAGTCGAGGCGTTCCTAAACCACCTGTCGGTCAATCGTCATTGTTCGGTTAACATCCAGTGGATCGTGCTAAATGCGCTGGTATATCTTTATAAACGGTTTTTGGGAGTCGATATTTCCAACATTGGCTTTACGCCTGCAAAGCAACGTCGTCGCCTTCCAATTGTTTACAGTCGGGAAGAGATTAGAGCCATCATCTCAAAGCTGAAAGGTGTCTATTGCCTTCAAGTTGAACTAATGTACGGCACAGGGCTCAGATGTGCCAAACTCTTATCATTGAGAGTTAAGGACATCGATTTTGGCAGTAACAACGTGTTCGTACGGGGAGGCAAAGGTAATAAAGACCGGACCATAATATTTCCACAAGGCCTGATTCCTGACCTGCACACTCAAATTCAACAGGTCGAAATTACTCATGCATGGGATATCGCAAATGGCTATGGGGATGTCTATATGCCGGATGCATTAGAATAGAAGTACCTCTCTGCTGCCCGTACCACAGCTTGGCAATTCTTGTTTCCAGCCTCGCGTGTTGGCCCTTGCCCCCGTAGCGGCGTGATAAGACGGCATCATCTTCACCCTTCGGCACTTGCAAAACAGTTACGGCGTGCTGTGGGGGAATTTGGCATCAACAAGCCGCCCAGAGCACATGCATTCCGACACAGTTTCGCCACTCATCTATTGGAAGTCGGCTACGATCTTAGGACAATTCAGGAGCTACTAGGGCATGCGGATATATCCACTACGGAGATTTACACTCACGTTGTGAATCGGGGCGGCAAAAGCATATTGAGCCCCACAGACCGTTTGTAATCCTAATGGAAAAGATAGGATAGTAAAATGTTGGTGTTTGATTCTAAACTCTTTAAATGCCTAATCAATTTAATATCGAAGAGGTATCGTCTACTGGGGCAGGCTTTGTGTAAAGCTTGAAGATCTGTGCGGGCAGTACACGATTACACATGTTCAGGTCCGCAAAGCTGCAAATAGAATGCACTAGGAAAGTGGGCAACTTTTGCCACGAGCAAATTATAAGCTCTGTCTGCAAGCTAACTGTTTACCATATAGCCAGCTACGTATTTGGAGAAAGTAAACAGCCGCACACCGTCTACAACACCTGCAAACGGCATGGACTACGCGGCCTTTCTCTTAACCAGTCCCTTTTCTCCATCATCTTCAATGGGTATCAAGTGAGGTCGAATGATTAGCACCCGTTCAGGGTTACGCCCACTGTTCGGCAAGCGCGTTGGTATTGAGTATTTCCCATTTGCATCACGCTCCAAAGCACCACAGGCGGCCAATAGTTGCTTTGCCTTTCGGTCACTGAGCCCCTTGCAAACCTCGGCTTTAAACGTGGCTGGGTAAACGTAGTAAACAGTCTCAGAGCAAGCCTGTCCCTCAAGGGCATTACTGTCCCGTAGCGTTTTCCGGTAGCCGCAACGCTTCAGGGTGCGAACAGTGTGGTCATCGGCTGTGAAGTCTTCTCGATCCCAGCGGGTAAAGTGGGACTCTCCGTAGAGATCAAAGAATAGCCTCAGTGCTGCCAGGGTCTGCCGGTCCTCCAGGTTTCCAACACCGCCATGGGCTGATATCCAAGCGCTAAAGCAGGATTTGGCCGCTTCCATCGCCATGCCTTTTGGCCAATCTGTAATTCCCGCAGTGGAAGCCTGCTCCCTAGCAAAACCAACAAGAGCAAACTTCTCTGCTGCCCTGCGTACCTGACCACTCACATCATCAGACAGCTCTGCGGCAAAGTTCACAAGCTCCCGGCGAATCTGGATTGCCAGCTTTTCCAAGTTGCTAGCGCAAAGCTCTCTGATAAACGTATAAAGGGCCACTCCATGGAATAAGGCCGCTTTCTCAACCATGTAGCGCGATAGCGCAGCGCCGCTAGCAAATCCATGCAGTTCATCAAAGATACCGGCACCACTCCCCGTATCTGAGAGAATAGCCAATAGCCGCACCTCTTGTCCTGCTTTTGCTTTCTTACCCACTTCAGCCATCTGCTGATCAAGCGTGCGCTCTCCTGTAGAGAGGAAGACAAGCCTCCATTCAAACGCATTCCCGCGTACGCCTCCGCGATCATTAGCTCTTGCCTTGCCAGTGCCATTTCCCAGCATATAGGCAACATCCCCCACAATACGGGGATCGCATTGGCTGCGACAGCGAATACCGACAGGTGCGGGAACATTCCGTGGAAGAAGTAGCCGGCGTAAAATAATTGAAGCTCTCGGTGCTTTACGTTTTTTATCCGGTGGCAGCCTGAACTTATCCGTGCTGGATAATCTAAATATGACAACGGCCAGTGATATTAACATTTCAGCGGGCCGCGATTTAAAAGAACAAACTGGCAATATTCTTGAAAGCGTGGCCAAGGCCCGCCAGATTATCAAAGTGAAAGACAGCGGCAAGGTTTGGTTGGGAAGTGAATCTTTAAACGTACTGAAAGTGCTGGAAGATTTAATCGGCGTAGTGTCTGCCCTAGCCGCCACCCTGGCGACGCACTCGCACCCCAGCAATGGGCAGAAGCCAACACAAGAGGCGGCAATTAACGGGCACAAGAGCAGTGCGGATAGTTTGAAATCTCAGCTTAGCGCCATTCGGGCTTAAGCTGGTTGTACACTTAAAAGGAGAGAAGTTATGAATAAAAATGTAAACAGGTATGCCATTTTTGCTGGAGGTATTCACCATAATGAATGGAGGAGCAAGAAATTTCAAAGCCTCAGCCACTACTGAAGAGGCGGCTATGGAAATGGCAAAAGAAATCGCCAAATCTAAAGATGCAAGGTTTTATTCTTGGTTGCAAATTTTTGATACAGATAGTGGGGTGTTTATTGAATATTCCGTAAAAGATGGAGTGTTGATCGGAAGGGGCGGAGTTGATAACTACTTAAGAGCGTAAGACTAAGTACAAATGAAGTGTTTAGCTAGGCATGCTACGGAGGTTAAGAGGGGATATCCCCCCATAAACTAATTAATTTAATTTTCACGCCTCTTCGTGCTGAGTGACTTCTTTCTTGTCTGGTGAGAGGTTAGATGGATAAGAGCTGCCGAAAGCATCTTTTGTGAAAAAACTAAGGTCTATCTCATCTGCAACTACAAAAGCAGGGATGTGCTTTAATAGGGCGTATTTCTCAATAAGTGGCTTAAATTTGTTGTTTTCTAAATATATGCAGTTGTAGAAAAGTATGAGTAACTCCTGCCCTGAAAGTTGAGCCCGGATGATGTTTGTATAGAATTTTTTGTCTTTGGTTTTTGAGGAATCGATAAATTTAAATATATTGTATAGAGACCTAAAGTAGTGACCGAATTCTTTCTCAAATTTGAGCCATGTTTCACCGTAAATTTTCTGTACTTGGGTGTTTCTCATGCTTATGTCTTCAGTTTTTGGTATTGCCTCCAGTCTTCTTTTTAGTAATTTCCAGGCCTTAAAAAAACATCTCGACCTTGATGTGTCTGTTTGCTTAATGTAATGTCGATCTCTGCTAGAAGTTCATTATGAAGTCTCGTCATTTGAAAGAATGTTGCTTCAAAGTTTTGGTGTTCTAGTTGAAGATTCTGATTTTGAAGTTCTTTTTTTTGAGCCTTAATTTCGTCTCTTGTTAATCGTAGTTCTTCTCGCTGTAGGCCGAGTTCATTTTTTTGTAGAATAATAGTGTAAATGAGTCCGGCAAATGCTAGTCCAGAGAATAGGGCGTTTACCGCTCCAAACATATCCCCAAAGGTTCCTCTTTCATTGGTGCTCATGTCGCTGGTGATGAAGAATGAAGTAAGCCAAAGTCCGATAACTAAAGAGAATAGAGCTATAAGAGGCGTGTGGGGTGTACCTTTAATTCTGCTTATTTTTTTGAGTAGGTTTTGAATTGCTTGTGGAGCTTTTTTTAATTTTGGTTGAAGCCAGTTTAGGATGTTCTGGAGTTTGTGCCAGACTGAAGTTAGAAGTACTATTAATTTTTTTCTTGATTTTCATTTTTTATGTGGTTTGTTTGTCTTTTTTGGGGTGATGGGGCGGTGGATCTGAGCAGGGGCTATTATTACCCCTGCACCCCTGCACCCCTGCACCCCTGCACCCCTGCTTTAGTTGTGAGTTATTCAGCGAGTTCTACAGGTTTAAAAACAAGCCCTGAAATATTGTGCTCTTTTATTGCTTCCATTAGTTTTTCCGTTACATATAGTTTGCTATGTATCTCGGGGAGCTGGAATATCTCTTCATTTCCAAGTTTTGACTTTGTGAGAGCGATCTTTATCAGCCGCCCGCGCTTCCCTTGGCGATTTATGCGCCACTCTGTTTTTTCTTGATCTATACAGTCAATGATGGCTGTTGGGTTGAATGCGTAATACATCTTTCCGTCAACGGGAAGTTTAAGTAATTCGCCAAACTCTTCTATTAAAGGACCTAAGGCTCCTATGGCCTTATTGCTGAAGGCGTAAAATCCAGGGTTGATCCTTGCTATATCTGGTGCGAGCTCGCTCTCTTTTTCTTTTTCAGACCATCGCATTGTGGGGGCGTGCCACGATGATAGTTTAAGTTGGCCATTAACCCATAAGTTGCTTCCGTCATAATCGTTTTCGTCGACGGGAACTAAAATTTGATAATGGTCTATGTCTGCACTTATTTCATAAATATTCATATTGTCTACCTGATAGGGTAAGTTCCATCCTCTAGGTCTTCACCAATTTCGCGTAAGGTGTCGATACAGGTCTCTCTATCATGTGCTTCAGAAAGCTGGTCAACTATATTGAGATAATATACCTTAGTGTGAACTTTTTTATGTGGATAGGCATTAGGTAGAGATTTTACCGGAACTGTTGATTTTGTTGGAAGGGCAACTCCATTTGCTTCGTGATTTATCGGTATACCCCACCGACGAAGAATTGCTCTAGCGGCTTGGGCGTAATCTTTGGCCCATGCTCTATTTTCTTTGGCTGGAACAATGTGGTGTGCATCTGTATTGTCAGGCAGTGGTCGTTTGGCGTTAACCATGTTTTCTCTCAAAATCTGAGAGTCAGTTTTTTTCTTTATTTCGCGAGCTAGTTCATGAGGATTTATTGGTTGAGTTTCAACACCCTCAAGTGTGTTCATACATTGTCTAGTTGTGTTTAGTACAACCTCAGTAAATAATTTGTCTTTTTCCTTTGGCAGCTTTACTCCTTTTGCTTCCAGCTCGTTGAGGCCAAGCATAAATTCATGGCTAGTTATTGATTCATAGTCTTTACTCATATTGAGTATTTCCTCCTTGTTGATGTGTCCTTGACTATAGCTACACGCTATTTTGTTAGTGGGCGATAGAAAGCCCTGTTTGATTTATCTTTTTTGTACTCAATAAGTCCCTTGTCTTCTAAAATTCTAGCGAGGATCGCAAACAGCCATCCTTTCGGTCTATGCTGCTTATTTGCTCGCGGCACAGCTATAAAATTGAGGTTTAGATCGCGCTTTATTTCGGCAGCTGGAACCCAGCCGTCTTTAGACGATTTTGTTTTTTCATTGATATGTTGAAGTGCTAGAAAAGCAATTGCTTCGATTAAATCTCCTATTACCTCTTTTGGGTTCATTGTCGCTCCCTCATGAATAATATGATTTAAGGTTTTTATCCTTTGATATGTGCGGCTGTTCCTTTCGTATCTTTAAAGGTCAAAAGTACCAAATGAGGTGGTTTGCTCATACATGTGTGGTACAGAGGATTCGGCATGCGCGTATAGCGGTATTCCGCCTCAAACGAGGGCATTGTGACTGGTTTTTGTTGAAGTGCGAAGCCCTTAATAATTGATGAGATGGCTATCTGTGGGCAGTATTTGGGTGACAACCTTTTTCATTTTTGTTCATTCCTGAATGGCGGAGGTGGGGAGAGCTGGGATGGCATAATCCCTTTATAAATAGTGGATTTTCTAGTGGTCTCAGCTCAACCTGGTTGTTTTTTGATCGCTCAAAATGCCTGCCGGTCACTCCTCCCCACGCCTGCCGATTTTGGGCGATCTTTTGGTTGGTGAAATGGCAAAAGCGGCCAGGGCCTAAGCTGGTGCGGGAAGTGAATCCACTTTGGATTTCACACTTTGAAGAGTTGTGAAGAAAAGTGAAAGGAAATTGCACAGCCTGAAGGCTTGTAGGGTAGCGAAGTATCAATGTGATTTCACGTTGATACTTTGGCGCTAAAACCAACAAAAATATCTTTTACAAAGTTGTCAGCTCAGAAATAAAAAACCCGCGAAAGCTAGGGCTGACGCGGGTTTGAGAGATGGTACCAGAGGCCGGACTCGAACCGGCACGCTTTTAAGGGCGGGGGATTTTGAATCCCCTGTGTCTACCAATTTCACCACTCTGGCACTTTCGCTGCTCGACCTTGGGGTCGGTGCGAAGAGGGCGTGATTATAGCAATGCTTTGGTCTGGGTCAACCAGTGATTTCAATGACTTACGGCATTTTCTGTCGCGCCAGTTAACAGCTCCTAAAATTTCCTATAACCTTCGCGACCTCTCCATAGTTTCTAGATTTCCAGGATTCCATGCAGCGTCAGGACTTTGACTTTCATCTGCCCGATGAGCTGATCGCCCGCGCGCCTACTGAAGAGCGCCGCGGCAGCCGTCTTTTGTGTCTGGATGGGCCCAGCGGGGCCATTACACATCGGCAGTTTCCAGATATTCTCGACCAGGTACAGGCAGGTGACCTGATAGTCTTTAACGATACCCGGGTGATTCCGGCACGTTTGTTCGCGCAGAAGGAAACCGGCGGTAAGCTGGAAATCCTGGTGGAGCGGGTGCTCAATGAGACGAATATCTGGGCCCATGTGCGCTCCAGTAAGTCTCCCAAACCCGGTTCCAGCATCGTTCTTGAAGACGGTACCCGTATAGAGGTTACTGGCAGGAAGGATGCGCTGTTTGAGCTGTCCTTCCCAAAAGAAGAGGGCGTGCTGGCGATTTTGGATCGCCTCGGCCATATGCCGCTGCCTCCTTATATTGATCGCGAAGACGATGCCAGCGATCGCGAGCGCTACCAGACGGTATACGGCCGCAACGCGGGTGCCGTGGCGGCGCCGACGGCGGGGCTGCACTTTGACGATGAAATGATCGGCGCGCTGCGGGATAAAGGTGTCGAGGTTGTGTTCGTTACCCTGCATGTGGGTGCCGGGACTTTCCAGCCGGTGCGCGTGGATAATATTTTTGAGCACCAGATGCACAGCGAAGTGCTGGATGTTTCCCAGGAAGTGGTGGATGCCGTAGCCGCTTGCCGCGCTCGCAATGGCAGTGTGATTGCGGTGGGTACCACCAGTGTGCGGGCACTGGAAAGTGCGGCGCGCGGTGGCGAATTGCAGGCCACGGTGGGGGAGACGGATATCTTTATTTATCCCGGCTATGAATTTCAGGTTGTGGATAAGTTGGTCACCAACTTCCATCTGCCGGAATCCACCCTGTTGATGCTGGTGAGTGCCTTCGCGGGGTACCAGCATACGATGGCCGCATATAAAGCTGCTGTTGAGGAGCGTTACCGTTTCTTTAGTTACGGCGACGCCATGTTTATTACCCGCGATCCCAATGCCAAAAAAGAAGAAGTCGCATCAGCGAAAGGAGATACCCAGTGAGCCGCGAATGTTTTATGCAGTTTGAAGTGGATAACACTGATGGCAAGGCCCGTCGTGGCCGTTTGCGTTTTCCTCGCGGTGTGGTGGAAACCCCGGCGTTTATGCCGGTGGGTACTTACGGCACTGTTAAAGGTATGTTGCCGAGAGATATCGAGGGCATTGGTGCACAAATTATTCTGGGCAATACCTTCCATCTGATGCTGCGCCCGGGTACTGAAGTGGTTAAAGCCCATGGCGACCTGCACGACTTCACGCAATGGTCTGGCCCTATCCTCACCGACTCCGGCGGCTTCCAGGTATTTAGCCTGGGTGAACTGCGCAAGATTACGGAAGAGGGGGTTTCTTTCCGTTCACCCATTGATGGCAGCCCGGTATTCCTGGACCCGGAAGAATCCATGCGTGTTCAGCGGGACCTGGGTTCGGATATTGTGATGATCTTCGATGAGTGCACGCCTTATCCGGCCACTACCGATGAAGCGCGCAAGTCTATGGAGCTGTCCCTGCGTTGGGCGGAGCGCTCCAAGAAAGCCCATGGCGATAGCCCGTCTGCGCTGTTCGGCATTGTGCAGGGTGGTATGTACCCGGAATTGCGCGATGTGTCCCTGCGCGGCCTCACTGAGATTGGTTTCGATGGTTATGCCATTGGCGGCCTGTCGGTGGGTGAGCCGAAAGAGGAGATGATCAAGGTATTGGATCACCTGGCGCACAAGATGCCGGAAGACAAGCCGCGCTATCTGATGGGCGTGGGCAAGCCGGAAGATATTGTTGAAGCGGTGCGTCGCGGTGTGGATATGTTCGACTGTGTCATGCCCACGCGCAATGCGCGCAATGGCCACCTGTTTACCTTTGAAGGTGTGGTGAAGATCCGCAATGCCAGGCATCGCCACGATACGGGCCCCTTGGAAGAAGAGTGCGATTGCTACACCTGTGAAAATTTCTCCCGCGCTTACCTGCATCACCTGGATCGCTGTGGTGAAATTCTCGGTGCGCAGCTGAATACGATTCATAATCTGCGCCACTACCAGCGCCTGATGCAAAAGCTGCGCGATGCGATCGCCGCCAATGAGCTGGAGGCGTATGTCGCGGAGTTCTACCGCGGTCTGGGTCGTGAGGTTCCAGCGCTAGAGGCCTGATAGCGCGGTACTTTTATCCTATCTGGGGCACAGTCGATCGCACGATTGTGCCCCTGTCATTTGTCCGTTCATCCGATCCCCGTATAATCAGCCCCCACTTTTATTGGGGGCGGTGTACCTTGCATTCTGCGTATACTGCCCGCATATCCAGGCAAATTGCCAAGATTTACCGGCCCTCGGGGTCACACTAGAACAATGAGAACAGCATGAATCGCTACCCGATCTGGAAGTACTTTCTGATTCTCGCGGTTGTGGCCTTTGGCCTTATCTACGCCGCGCCCAATCTCTATAAGCCGGACCCTGCAGTGCAGATTTCCGGGCAGTCCAGTGCCATGGTGATGGATGAGAATGTCCTCACCAAAGCACAAAAGGCCCTGGATGAATCGGGGATTGCGCACTTTGGCGGAGAGGTGGGCGATAAGGCGATATTGATTCGCCTCGAGTCCCAGGATGAGCAGTTGCCGGCCAAGCGCGCGATTCAGGAGGCCCTGGGCCACAGTGATTACGTGGTTGCCCTGAACCTGGCTTCCACCACGCCTCAGTGGTTGAGCGATATTGGCGCAAGCCCGATGAAGCTGGGCCTCGACCTGGCTGGCGGTGTGCACTTCCTGATGGAAGTGGATACCAACACCATCGTAAAAACCAATATGGAAGGCTATGCGCAGGATGTGAAAACCAAACTGCGTGAAGCCAAGGCCCGTTACCGCAGTGTTGACCTGATCGACGATCGCGAAATCGTCGCCCGTTTCCGCAGTGATGAACTGCGCAACCTGGCGCTCTCTACCATGCGTAAGGAATTCCCGCAGCTGCAGCTGCGCGAATCCGGCAGTGGTGAGAACCTGGAGATCCGTGCCACCCTGTCTGAGCAGGAGATCAAGCAGCTTGAGGACTACGCGGTTAGCCAGAACCTGACCACCCTGCGCAACCGGGTGAATGAGCTGGGCGTGGCAGAGCCGATCGTTCAGCGCCAGGGGCGCAACCGTATCGTTGTAGAGCTGCCCGGTGTGCAAGACACCGCCGAGGCCAAGCGTATTATCGGTAAGACCGCCAACCTCGAGTACCGTATGGAAGCCCGCCCCGATGAGCTGGTTACCAACAAAGAGTACTTCGAGTACCGCAGCGAGCAGACGCAGCAGATGTACGGCGGTGCCTGGCTCGAGCGCAAGATTATTATCAAGGGTGACAGCGTTACCAACGCTCGTGTCGGCTATGACGAGAGCGGCTTCCCCCAGGTAAATATCACCCTCGACTCCCGTGGCGGTGAACTCATGCACCGTGCCACCTGGAAAAATGTGGGCCGTCGTATGGGCACCCTGTTTATCGAGACCCGCTTTACCCCGCAAACCAAGATCGATGCGGAGGGCAACGAGATCACCGAGCAGATCAGGACTGAAGACAAGAAGATTATCAGCCTGGCTACCGTGCAGAGTGCCCTCGGCAAGCAGTTCCGTGTTACCGGCCTGGACAGCCCCGCAGAGGCCCAGGAACTGGCCCTGCTGCTGCGCGCCGGTGCCCTGGCAGCTCCCATGTATTTTGTGGAAGAGCGCGTGATTGGCCCATCTTTGGGTGCCGATAACATCAAGGTGGGTATTCAGTCGGTAGAGTACGGCTTGTTGGCGGTACTTATCTGTATGCTGATTTCCTATCGCGTATTTGGTCTGGCTGCGAACCTGGCCCTGGCAGTCAACCTGATTCTGCTGGTGGCGGTGATGTCGATTCTCGGCGCTACCCTGACGCTCCCGGGTATTGCCGGTATCGTTCTGACCGTGGGTATGGCGGTGGATGCCAACGTGCTGATTTTCTCGCGAATACGGGAGGAACTCAGGAATGGGATGCCTCCGCAATCGGCGATTACCGCCGGCTTCGATAATGCTTACAGCACCATTGTGGATGCGAATATCACCACCCTGATTGTGGCGGTTATTCTGTACGCTATTGGTTCCGGTCCGGTTCAGGGCTTCGCGGTAACCCTGTCCATCGGTATTCTCACCTCCATGTTCAGTGCCATTATGGGTACCCGTGCAATCATTAACTTGTTCTACGGCGGTCGCCGTGTACAGAAACTCTGGATTTAAGGAGACTGGCCATGAGTGAGACCAAAGTGGAAAACGGTAAGATCACCGAGTACATGGGCAAGCGCGTTTATGACTTTATGCGCTGGCGCAAGATTGCCGCGGTTGTTTCTGTCATCCTGGTACTGGCATCGATTGGCATACTGGCGGCCAAGGGCCTGAAGTTTGGCCTGGACTTCACCGGCGGTACCCAGGTTGAAGTGGGTTACGAAGTTGCGCCGTTTATTAACGATGTGCGCACCC
This sequence comes from Microbulbifer sp. NBRC 101763, assembly GCF_040371615.1. Classification (NCBI taxonomy): domain Bacteria; kingdom Pseudomonadati; phylum Pseudomonadota; class Gammaproteobacteria; order Cellvibrionales; family Microbulbiferaceae; genus Microbulbifer; species Microbulbifer sp. NBRC 101763. The sequence goes on along the minus strand of NZ_BAABQV010000007.1, from coordinate 60,868 downwards.
AGCTGGAAAATGCTGGCTATGATGGCGCTACGGTAGTGAACTACGGCTCCGAAACCGAGCTGATGATCAAGCTGCCGCCGGAGGTAACTGAAGAGGAAACCCAGATCAGTGCTACTGATCAGGAAGCCGTTACACCGATTGGCGACAAGGTGGTAGAAGTGCTGCGTGCAGGCAGCGATGGTACTGTCACCCTGCGCCGTGTGGAAATGGTGGGTCCTCAGGTAGGTGCCGAGCTGCGCGATGATGGCGGCTTGGGCATGCTGGTGGCTCTGGCCCTGGTGATGATCTACGTGGCCCTGCGCTTCCAGTACAAGTTCTCCGTTGGTGCCGTAGCGGCATTGGGGCACGATGTGATTATCGTGCTGGGCTTCTTTGCCCTGCTGGGGCTGGACTTCGACCTCACTGTACTGGCGGCGGTGCTGGCGGTGATCGGTTACTCCCTGAACGATACCATCGTGGTATCTGACCGTATTCGTGAGAACTTCCGCAAGGTGCGCAAGGCTGAGACTGAGGAGATTATTAATATCTCCATTAGCCAGACTCTGGGCCGTACCTTTATGACCTCGTTCACGACCTTGCTGGTGTTGTGGGCGCTGCAGTTCTTCGGCGGGGAGCTGATCCACAACTTCTCCCTGGCGTTGATCGTCGGTGTGGTTGTAGGTACCTACTCTTCTGTGTATGTGGCAGCAAACGTGCTGATGGGACTGAAGATCTCCAAAGAAGATCTGATGCCGCCAGTGAAAGAGGGTGCTGAGCTGGAAGAAATGCCCTGATCCAGGCTAACCCTTAAATTAAAAAGGCCGCTTTAAAGCGGCCTTTTTTGTGCTCCCGGTTTCTCAGTCACCATTAATCAAGTGTAATTAAGTGCTGAAGTCGGGGCCTTTTGTTGGGCTAAATTGGGCTAATTAGTGAAGCCAGTTACGAGCGGTTTAGCTGCGAGGCTTCTTACCCAGGGTGATGTGCTTGGGGCCGGAGGTGTTGGTCTGGCCGCTCACACCCTTGGGCACCTGCTCAATCTCGCCACCCTTGGCCAGGAAAGCCTGCACCTGCGCTTCAATGCTCTCGCTGGTCTCTAACGGAGCGCTCTGCTTGCGACTGGAAGACGAGGATGCTTTTTTGGCCACGATAACTATCCGGTTTATGGGTTGGCCGGACATCATACATTGTTTTGAACAAAAAATCACCCAAACGCCTAAGCGCTGCACATAGCGGTCAGTTTGCCGCCGGGTGCAGCGGCACGGTGTGTCACACAGAGGTAATTTCTGGGGCTATTCCACTTCCTGCTCTGCAGGTGCCTCGGTAGCCAGTGGCCAGCCGCCCATTTCCCGCCACTTGTTTACGATTCCACAGAACAGGGTTGCGGTTTTCTCCGCATCGTACTCTGCGGAGTGGGCGCAGCTATTGTCGAACTCGATACCTGCGGCCTGGCAGGCTTTGGCCAGAACCGTTTGGCCATAGGCGAGCCCGGCGAGACTGGCGGTATCGAAACAGGAGAAGGGATGGAATGGGTTGCGCTTGATTCCGGTCCGCTCAACGACGGCGTTAACAAATCCCAGATCGAAATGGGCATTGTGAGCAACCACGATGGCGCGGGTACAACTGTGTTTTTTCACCGCACTGCGGATTTTGCGGAACAGCTCTGGCAGAGCAATTTCTTCAGGCCAGGCATCGCGATCGGGGGACTCCAGGTCGATACCGATAAAATCCAGGGCCGACTGCTCTACGTTGGCGCCCTCAAATGGTTCCAGGTGGAAACTGTGGGTCTCATGGGGGACGAGGTTGCCCTCCGCATCCATATCCAGAATAACCGCCGAAATCTCCAGCAGGGCATCGGTACGCGCGTTAAAGCCGCCGGTTTCCAGGTCGATAACAACCGGCAGGAAGCCGCGAAATCGCTGGGCGAGGGGGCTCTTGGGTCCTGTTGGTTCTTCCGCGGGGGTCACTTTGGGTCCTTGTAAATCTCAATTGTGCCGGGGTTGCTTGGCCCCGGGCATGAGCGGGCTTGCTATTGGCCCGCAACAGTTCAAACCGGAATTATACGAGTTTCCAGTTCAGGGTTTCACCGGCATTCAGGGGTATCAGGTTCTCACCGCCCATATCCAGGCTTTCCGGCAGGGTCCACGGTTGTTTGACCAGGGTGATGGTGTCCTGGTTGCGTGGCAGACCGTAAAAGTCGGGCCCGAAATTACTCGCGAAACCTTCCAGCTTATCCAGCTTGCCGGCGCGCTCAAAAGCTTCGGCGTACAGCTCTATGGCGGAGTAGGCAGTGTAACAACCGGCGCAGCCGCATTCGTGTTCTTTTTTATGGTGAGCGTGGGGGGCCGAGTCGGTGCCGAGGAAAAATTTCGGGCTGCCGCTGGTGGCCGCTTCGATCAGAGCTGACTGGTGATCGCCGCGCTTGAGGATTGGCAGGCAGTAGTAGTGCGGGCGAATACCACCAACCAGCATATGGTTGCGGTTGTACAGCAGGTGGTGGGCGGTAATGGTCGCGGCCACACCATCGCGGGCATTCTGTACAAACTCAGCGGCATTCGCAGTGGTAATGTGCTCAAAAACCACTTTCAACGTGGGAAAATCTTCCACCAGGCGCGACAGGGTTTTCTCAATAAATACCTGCTCGCGATCGAAAATATCGATATCGTTGGTGGTTACCTCCCCGTGCAGCAGCAGCTTCATGCCGCAGGACTGCATTTCCTCCAGGGCGGGGTAAATATTGGCGATGTCGGTTACCCCGGAATCGGAATTCGTGGTTGCTCCGGCAGGGTATAGTTTTGCTGCGATCACACCGGCAGCGTGCGCCTGGCGGATTACTTCGGCATCGGTCTTATCGGTCAGGTAAATAACCATCAGCGGCTCAAAAGCGCGGCCGGCCGGAATATGCGCGCGGATACGCTCGCGATAGGCCAGGGCCATATCGGCGTTGGTAACTGGTGGTACCAGGTTGGGCATCACTATTGCGCGGTGAAATTGTTGGGCGGCATCGCCTACTGTGCGTTCTAAAGCGGCGCCATCGCGCAGGTGAATATGCCAGTCGTCAGGGGCGCGAAGAGTGATTTGCTCCGTCATGGTACTCCGTGGTCTTGGACGCTGTAGTGAGTCGTTGTGCGGCGCGCATGCTACCCGATGCGGGGTGAAATTGCGATGCACAAAAGGGTTAAAAATTAATCAATTGTGTCTACAAGTGTCTTGGCGCTAGTCGATTGCGAGCTGAGGCGCTACAATCGCGCCCCGATAAACAGTGTGGGTATTATTGTGCCCATAATACCGACCCTGGGTATACCTCCAAGAATAACTCCCCCAGACCGACATTAATTCGCGCAGAGGCGATCCATATCGCCGTGCCTAATGTTGTGACGGCGTGTTCCCGGCAGCAGAGGATAGCAATGAGCAAAATCGAGAAGGTAGTACTGGCATATTCCGGCGGACTGGATACGTCGGTAATTGTGCGCTGGCTGCAGGAAACTTACGGTTGTGAGGTGGTAACTTTTACCGCTGATATCGGCCAGGGCGAGGAAGTGGAACCCGCCCGAGCCAAGGCTGAGGCCCTGGGTGTAAAAGAAATTTATATCGACGACCTGCGCGAAGAGTACGTGCGCGATTTCGTCTTCCCGGTGTTCCGTGCCAACGCGATTTACGAAGGTGAGTATTTGCTCGGCACCTCCATCGCGCGCCCGCTGATCGCCAAGCGCCTGATCGAGATTGCCAACGAGACCGGTGCCGATGCTATCTCCCATGGCGCCACTGGCAAGGGCAACGACCAGGTGCGTTTCGAACTGGGTGCCTATGCGTTGAAGCCAGGTATCCAGGTAATTGCTCCCTGGCGCGAGTGGGACCTAAATTCCCGCGAAAAGCTGATGCAGTATTGCGAACAGCATAAAATTCCGGTGGATTTCTCCTCCAGCAAAAAGAAATCCCCTTACTCAATGGATGCCAACCTGCTGCATATCTCTTACGAGGGCGGCAACCTTGAGGACCCATGGGCGGAAGCCGAGGAAGATATGTGGCGTTGGAGTGTCAGCCCCGAAGCTGCACCAGAAGAGCCGACCTATATTACTTTGGGCTTTGAGAAGGGGGATCCCGTTTCTATCGACGGTGAGCGCTTAAGCCCTGCTACTTTGCTTGAGAAACTGAATAAGTTGGGCGGAGCCAACGGCATTGGTCGCTTGGATATTGTGGAAAACCGCTACGTGGGAATGAAGTCCCGCGGCTGCTACGAAACACCTGGCGGCACCATTTTGATGAAGGCGCACCGCGCCATTGAGTCCATCACGCTGGATCGCGAAGTGGCTCATATGAAAGATTCCCTGATGCCGCGCTACGCTGAACTGATTTATAACGGCTACTGGTGGTCACCGGAGCGCAGCATGCTGCAGGCTGCGATCGATGAATCCCAGCTGGTGGTTAACGGTGAAGTACGCCTGAAACTCTATAAGGGTAGTGTGAGCGCAGTGGGCCGCCGTTCTGCGGACAGCCTCTTCGACGAGCGTATCGCTACCTTCGAAGACGATGCCGGGGCCTACGACCAGAAAGATGCAGAGGGCTTTATTAAGCTCAACGCCCTGCGTCTGCGGATCGCCGCCGGTAAGGGAAGAAAATTGATTTAGTTGATTTAGATCATCCTTGGCTAGTGCGGGGTGCGCTTAAATCCTTATCTGGCCAATAAAGTGACAGCTGTGTTTGCGCATAGCTGCCGCAGACCATGCGGTGGGCCAGTCCCGCTCAGTGGAACCGATTTTAAAAAAGCAACGGAAGTTTAAACATGACGACAACGGTGGCAAAGACCGGCCCTGTGCCGGACTATGACTACAATATCGTGCGCCAGTTCACCATCATGTCCGTGGTCTGGGGCATTTTTGGTATGGGCATGGGCGTATTGATCGCGGCCCAGCTGGCCTGGCCAGAACTCAATGATTTCTGGCAGCCCTTCTCGCACTTTGGGCGCTTGAGGCCATTACACACCAATGCGGTAATTTTCGCCTTTGGTGGTAGTGTTCTGTTTGCCACCTCTTACTATGTAGTGCAGCGCACCTGTCAGGTTCGCCTGTGGGGCGGCTGGCTGATTCCCTTTACTTTCTGGGGATGGCAGGCCGTTATCGTGGCAGCGGCTATCACCCTGCCGATGGGCTTCACTTCCACTAAAGAATACGCCGAACTCGAGTGGCCGATTGATATCCTGATCGCCCTGGTTTGGGTGGCCTACGCGCTGGTGTTCTTCGGTACCATCATGAAGCGCAGAACCTCCCACATCTACGTGGCGAACTGGTTCTTCGGTGCTTATATCGTCACTATTGCTGTACTCCATATTATTAATAATTTGGAGATCCCGGTTGCTCCTTTCAAGTCTTACTCTATCTACTCAGGCACCAAGGACGCAATGATCCAGTGGTGGTATGGCCATAACGCAGTAGGGTTCTTCCTGACTGCAGCCTTCCTGGGGATCATGTACTACTTCGTACCTAAGCAGGCGGGCCGCCCGGTTTATTCCTACCAGCTTTCTATCGTGCATTTCTGGGCCCTGATTTCCCTGTACGTATGGGCTGGTGGCCACCACCTGCACTACTCAGCGCTACCTGACTGGGCCCAGAGCCTGGCGATGGTAATGTCCCTGATCCTGCTGGCTCCATCCTGGGGTGGTATGATCAACGGCATCATGACCCTGTCCGGTGCTTGGCACAAACTGCGCACCGACCCGACCCTGCGCTTCCTGGTGGTATCCCTGTCCTTCTACGGTATGTCCACCTTCGAAGGCCCGATGATGTCCATCAAGACTGTAAACGCCCTGTCCCACAACACCGACTGGACTGTTGGCCACGTACACTCCGGTGCATTGGGCTGGGTTGCCATGATTTCTATCGGTGCTCTCTATCACCTGGTTCCAGTGCTCTGGAAGCGTCGCGAAATGTACAGCACCAAGCTGATTAACGCGCACTTCTGGCTGGCTACTGTAGGCACGGTACTGTACATCGCTGCTATGTGGGTGAACGGTATTACCCAGGGCCTGATGTGGCGTGCATTTAACGCTGACGGCACCTTGACCTATAGCTTTGTGGAAAGTGTGGTTGCGAGCCACCCAGGTTATGTAGTGCGCTGGTTGGGCGGAGCCATGTTCCTGCTGGGCATGCTGCTGATGGCTTACAACGTTTACCGTACGATCACCGAGAAGGTAAACGATGCCGAAGCCGATAACACCGTTCGAGCTGTACCGGCGGCATAGGAGAGCAGACCGTGAAGAATCATGACATCGTAGAAAAAAATATTGGCTGGATGATCTTTTTCATCATTATCGCCATTAGCTTCGGCGCTCTGGTGGAGATCGTTCCGCAGTTCTTTACCAAGGCGAACTACACGCCCCTGCCGGGCCAGAAGCCGCTGACGGCATTGGAGCTGGAAGGCCGCGATATCTATATCCGCGAAGGCTGTCACGTGTGTCACACCCAGATGGTGCGCCCGTTGCGCGCTGAGGTGGAGCGCTATGGACACTACTCCATGGCCGAGGAATCCGTGTACGAGCACCCCTTCCTGTGGGGCTCCAAGCGTACCGGTCCCGACCTGGCTCGTGTAGGTGGCCGTTACTCCGATGAGTGGCAGCGCGCTCACTTGTACAACCCGCGCAGCGTTGTACCCGAGTCCATCATGCCGGCCTACCCTTGGTTGTTCGACAATGTAGTTACTGGCAATTACACCGCGCGCAAGATGGAAGCACTGCGTTTCGTCGGTGTGCCCTACACCGATGAGGACATCGCCAACGCCTCCAAGCCTTTCGAAGGCGGCAAGGTTAAGGAAATCGATGCTCTGGTCGCTTACTTGCAACAGCTGGGTACCCTGGTTACCCAAAAACGCTAATAGCGAGGAAGGAAACTCGTGACTATCGAAACATTGCGGGAAATCGGACTGGTTTTGGGATCAATCGCCTTTCTGGCTATCTGCTGGTGGGCCTTCTCTCCGAAGCGCAAGAAGCGCTTCGAGGAAGATGCCAATTTGCCATTTGCCGATGAAGAGCAACAGGCCGATAAGGATGAGTCGGCCGCTCAGAAGGATGAATCCAAATCCGGGCAAGAGTCCGGGACTGAACGAAAACAGGGGCAGGACAAGTAATGAGTACATTCTGGAGTGTGTGGGTAATTGTACTCACCCTCGCCAATCTGGCGTTGATTACCTGGGTGTTGTTCGCCAACCGAAAAGTGGCAGTTGACGACCAGGCAGAACCGGAAAACAAAACCACAGGCCACGTGTACGACGGCATTGAGGAGTACGACAACCCTCTGCCCAAGTGGTGGTTCATGCTGTTTATCGCCACGCTGGTGTTTTCAGCGGTATACCTGGTGATCTACCCAGGCATGGGTAACTTCAAAGGCCTTGGTGGTTGGTCATCTGTCGGCGCGCTGGAAGCTTCCCAGGCTAAGGCCCAGGAGAAGTTCGACGAGCAGTTTGGCATTTATCTCGATATGCCCATCGAGGAAATCGCCCAGAGCCCGCAGGCACTGAAAATGGGTTCCCGTATCTTCGCCAACAACTGTGCTGTATGTCACGGTGCGGATGCCGGCGGTAACTTCGGCTTCCCTAACCTGACCGACAACGCCTGGCTTTACGGCGGTACCCCGGAGAAAATCCTGGAAACCCTGTACAACGGCCGTCAGGGCATGATGCCTCCGCAAGGGCCGGTGATTGGGGAAGAAGGTGTTAAGAACGCCACTGAGTATGTTCTCTCCCTGAATGGCCTCGAGCATGACAAGGCTATGGCTGCGGAAGGACAGAAGGTCTTCAATACCGTGTGTATGGCCTGTCACGGTATGGACGCCAAGGGTAACCAGCTCCTCGGTGCGCCAAACCTGACCGATGACCTGTGGCTGTATGGCAGCGATCGTGCGCAAATCCAGCACACGATCCGCAGCGGCCGTAGCAATATGATGCCCGCGCAGAAAGATAAGCTGCGCGAAGACAAGATCCGCTTAGTAGCGGCCTATGTCTACAACTTGTCCAAACAGGACGAGGAACAGCAGTAATCGAATAAGGCCCGGCTATGCTGGGCCTTATTTTTTTGGAAGGAACTCCGGGTGCTGCAGGGACGGAGATAAAAGCCTCATACATAAGTGGCTGACTGTGCCCGCGTGCAGATAATGCCCGTGCGAGAGTGAGGTTTTTGTGAGTGACTTGATTCCCACCCGCGAAGAGCAGGAAGGTAACGGTGAAGTTCGCTACCGCATGCTCTACGAATCGGATGACAAAATTTATATTCGCCATATCCGTGGTATTTACACCCGGATTCGCAAATATACCGGCCTACCGTTACTGTTGGCTTTCTTCTTTATCCCCTGGATTAATATCGACGGGCGCCAGTCTGTCTTCTTCGATCTTCCCACCCGCCAGTTTCATATCCTCGGTACCACCTTCGGCCCACAGGATGGCTTCCTGCTAGCCTGGTTGCTGATTATTGCTGCCTTTGCCCTGTTTGCCGTTACCACCTGGATGGGGCGGGTCTGGTGCGGTTTTACCTGTCCACAGACTGTCTGGACCATGATGTTTATGTGGGCCGAGCGAGTTTGTGAGGGCGATCGCAACAAGCGGATGAAGCTCGATAAGGCCCCCTGGAACGCGGAGAAAATCCTGCGTAAAGGTGGCACCCACGCTATCTGGCTGCTGATTTCTCTCGCCACAGCTCTGGCTTTCGTTGGTTACTTCTATGGTATCCGCGACCTGGTGGTAGACCTCGCGACCTTTGATGCCCATCCGCAGGGGGTCTTTTGGGTCGCCTTCTTTACTTTTGCCACCTACATGAATGCGGGCTTCCTGCGTGAGCAGGTGTGCAAGTACATGTGCCCCTATGCGCGCTTTCAGTCGGTGATGTACGACCAGGACACTCTTGCGGTCTATTACGATGCACAGCGCGGCGAGACCCGTGGTCCACGCAAGAAGAACGTGGACTACAAGGCCGAGGGTATGGGTGACTGTATCGATTGCTACTGGTGTGTGCAGGTATGTCCTGTGGATATCGATATTCGCGATGGCATGCAGTATGAATGCATTAACTGTGGTCTATGTGTTGACGCCTGTAACAGCGTCATGGACAAAATGGGTTATGACCGCGGCCTGATTCGTTTTACCTCAGAAGACGAGTTGGAGACCGGAAAGACCAATTACCTGCGTCCGCGCCTGTTTGGTTATGCCATTGTCCTGTTGGCAATGGTTGGCTTGTTCTCCCATCAGGTGGCTACACGCAACCCGATTGAGACTGAAATTACCCGCGATCGCGGTGCGCGAATGTACCGAGTATCCCAGGGACTGGTGCAGAATGTGTATACCGTGAAGATCAGCAATATGGATCAAGCGGCACATGAGTTCACTATCCGTGTGGAGGGCAACCCGAATTACGATTATTCGGTTCGCAAGCCGCGTACGATCTACCTGGAGGCGGGGGAGATTTTCCCGGTACCGATCCGGGTGAGTGTGCCCAAGACACAGTTGAAAGAGAGCAAGCACGATATCGATATCGTAGTGGAGGCTGTCGATAACCCTGAGCTGGTCGACAAGCACCGAACGGTATTTATTGGTCCCAAGCAGTAGACGGGACGCCGTTCCCGTTGCAAAGTACGGGCCCGCCCAGGTGGGCTCGACTTTTCTGCATAAAACGGTAATTTTTGGTAACGCGATGAATGAACCAACCTCGAAACCCTGGTATCGGGAATTCTGGGCCTGGATGGTCCTGGCACCGCTGATTACAGTGCTGGTAGTGTCCTCTATCACGGTTTCTATAGCTGTGCGCCACGCTGACGATGAGGTCAGGGACACTTATCACAAAGACAGCCGTATGTACCATTTTTCTGCTGAGCAGGACCAGCGGGCCAAAGCCCTGGGATTGGCGGCGATGGTCCAGTTCCAGCGGGGCGATCGCGGGGTGGTTGTCGAACTGAACGGTAATACCGAGTATCCCGAGAAGCTGTTGCTTACCCTCAGCCACCCGCTAGAGGAAGATCTGGATCAGCATATTGTGTTATCCCAGCTCTCCGTTGGGCGCTATTCAGGCTCTTTGCCCGTGGATTTGAACAATCGCTGGTATCTGCGCCTGATGCCTGAACTCGATCCTGAGCTCCACAAAAACGCAGAGTGGCGTCTTAAGGGAGAGATTAATTTCGATCTGGGTGAGGCGGCGCCCCTGAACGCTGCCAGTCGATGACATCCTCCTGTTATCACTGCGGACTTCCGGTCCCTGCCGGTAGCAACCATTCGGTTGTTATTGAGGGGGCTGCACGTGATATGTGTTGCCCCGGCTGTGAGGCCGTGGCGACGGCCATTGTTTCCGGTGGCCTGGATGGCTTCTATCGCTACCGGGAAAAGCAAAGTGACCGCCCGGAACAGGCCCAGCCGCGGGACCGCTGGACCGCCTACGATCTCCCCGAAGTACAGCAGCAGTTTGTTCACGACTGGGATGGCGGCAGCAAGATGGCGGCGCTGCTGATCGGTGGAATTACCTGTGCCGCCTGTGTGTGGTTGATTGAAAAGCACCTGGGACACTTGGCGGGGGTTGGAAAGGTCTCAGTCAATGCCAGTACCCAGCGTGCCCAGATTGTGTTTGATCCTGAGCAGATTAAACCGAGCCAGCTTTTTGAGGCGCTGGAGCGCATTGGCTATCGCCCGGCTCCGGCCACCGCTGCCAACCGGGAAAATGTAATCCAGGCCGAACATCGGGCAGCGCTGCGCCGCCTTGGGGTTGCGGGCCTGGGTACCATGCAGGTGATGATGTTCGCTATCGCCCTGTACTTTGGCGCTGGTAGCGATGGTGTCGGTGAGTTTGAGCGCTATTTCCGTTGGGTGTCGCTATTGGTAGCGACACCAGTGGTGTTCTATGCGGCGCGCCCCTTCTTTAGCGCAGCACTGCGCAGCCTGCGCGCCCGTCACCTGAGTATGGATGTACCTGTCTCCATCGCTATTGGCCTGGCCTACGGTGCCAGTTTCTACGCTACGGTGTTTGGCACCGGCGAGGTGTACTTCGAATCCATCTCCATGTTCACCTTCTTCTTGCTGCTTGGGCGCACGGTTGAGATGCGTGCGCGTCATCGTGCTGGGCTCGCCAGTGGCGGCCTGGCCCAGCTGCTGCCGATGACTGCAGCCAGGTATCAAGGCGATGAAGTGGTTCATGTACCGGTGGCCGCATTGGTGGCTGGCGACCGGATTTTGTTGCGGCCCGGCGACACGATTCCCGCTGACGGCGAAGTGCTGGAAGGGGAGAGTGGCGTGGATGAGTCGCTGCTCAGTGGCGAATCCGCCCTGCAGCAAAAGCTCGTGGGCAGTCCTGTGTATGCAGGCAGTGTCAACGGTGACTCCAGCCTGACTGTGCGCGTGACCGCAGCCGGCCAGTCTACAAGGCTGTCTGCCATCGAGCGTCTGGTGGAGCGCGCCCAGCTGGATAAGCCGGCCCAGGTGGCCCTGGCAGACCGGGTCGCCGGTGTTTTTGTCGGAGTTGTATTGCTGGCGGCTGTGGGGGCCTTTGCGGTTTGGTGGCAGCTGGACCCGAGCAGGGCTTTCTGGGTAGCTCTGTCTGTATTGGTGGTGACATGCCCCTGTGCTTTGTCCCTGGCGACACCGGCGGCGCTGGCCTCAGCGACTTTGCGATTGCAGGAACTGGGGCTCCTGGTGGCCGGTGGCAGCCTTCTGGAAACACTGCCGCGTATCAGTCGCGTTGTGTTCGATAAAACCGGCACCCTAACTCGCGGCGAGCCGCGCATCCTGGAAATTCAATTGATGCGCGATGGCTGGGCCGAACAGCGGGTTAAGGATGTAGCTGCAGCCCTGGAATCACAGACCCACCACCCCTTGGCCCGTGCATTTCGCGCTTGGCGCGGCAACCTTACAGCGAGCAAGCTGAAGGTGCATACCGGTCGCGGCCTGGAGGGGCAGATCGAAGGGGTTGATTATCGCCTGGGCCGTGCCGATTTCGCTGCACCTGAAATACTGGCGCAGCCGCAGGGTGAGGGGCAGTGGTTGCTGCTTGCTGATGGAGACGGCCCTATCGCCTGGATCGCCTTGGGGGATAAACTGCGTGAGACAGCTCGGGATGCGGTACATCAGCTGGAAAAACTGGGCTTGTCGGTAGAGTTACTGAGTGGTGATCAGTCCAACGAAGTTCAGCGCCTGGCCTCGCAGGCTTCCATTGCCCACTTCTGTGCCGGTGCTTCACCGGAAGACAAGCTCTCCCATATGCAGCAGTTACAGGCCGGTGAAGAGAAGGTCCTGATGGTTGGCGATGGGCTCAATGATGTCCCGGTACTGTCGGGAGCGGATGCTTCGGTGGCGATGATGTCCGCTGCGGACTTGGCTCAATCCCGTGCCGATGCCATCTTGCTGAATGGTGACCTGCAGGTGCTTCCCCAGGCAATTTCCCTGGCGCGCAAATGCCGCCAGATAGTTCGGCAAAATCTGGCCTGGGCCCTGGGTTACAACGCCATTGCACTACCGTTGGCGGTTTGCGGCCTGGTACCGCCCTGGGCTGCGGCCATTGGTATGTCGGCCAGTTCGCTGGTGGTGGTTCTTAACGCCTTGCGCCTGTCCCGTGCCAACGCGTCGACGGAAAGTGCGGACAGATCGGTGCCTGGTATGCAGGCACACCATGCAAATTAAAGAGAGGAGTGAATTGTGGACAGTCTCTATTTCCTGATCCCTATTGCAGTGGCCTTGGTTGCCTTCGCTGTAAAACTCTTTTTCTGGGCGGTAAATAACGGCCAGTACGATGACCTCGAGACTGAGGGCCGGAGAATACTGTTTGAGGATGACGTGCAGAATCAGCCCGCAGCGGATTCGGACAAGGAGAAGTAACCAGTGGGAGATTGGGGGTTTTTGGCGGCTGCGCTCGCCATCGGGTTTCTGGGCAGCAGCCACTGTATTGGTATGTGTGGGGGTATCTCGGGTGCGCTCGGAATGGCGGTGCCCGGCAAGCAAACAGCTTGGGTACAGCTCGGCTCATACCAATTGGGACGTCTCGGTAGTTATACGTTAATGGGGGCGCTCGCTGGCGCTCTGGGTGCTGCGATTATTCCTGCCCTGACGCCGCTGCGCTTCGCTGCGGGCATTATGCTGATCGTTATGGCGCTCTATGTGGCCGGTATCTGGCGTGGGCTGGTATGGCTGGAGAAGGGTGGCAGCTATTTATGGCGCTATGTGCAGCCTCTCTCTGCGAAATTGTTGCCAGTTCGCTCTGCGGGGCAGGCGGTTGCCCTCGGTTCCCTGTGGGGCTGGTTGCCCTGCGGCTTGGTTTACAGTGCGCTGACCTTTGCATTGGCTCAGGGCAGTGCTGAGCGATCGGCCTTGGCGATGTTTGCTTTTGGTCTCGGAACCTTACCGGCCATGCTGGCCACCGGTGCTGCCGCTGTGCAAGTGCGCAATATTGTGCAAAAACCGGGAGTGCGTCTGGGTTTTGCAGCGGCTATTTTATTGTTTGGTATCTGGACTATTTGGGGAGCTCTTGGTCATGGGGGCCACGGTGACCACGGCAATCATGGGGAAATGGGGGCGATGGAATCTCCTCAGGCAGAAGAGCAGGGGCACCACCACCATAATCACTGAGTCTTGAGCTGGCGCCGTTTTGACGCGGCGCCATTAGCCGACACCGGATAAAAACTAAAAATCAATTCTCAGGGAGAGGTCGATCGCGCGCAGGTGCTTGGTCAGGCTGCCGGAGGAGATGTAGTCGACATCCAGAGCTGCCAGCTTCTGAATCCGATCCCGGTCTACACTGCCGGAAATCTCTATTTTGGCTTTACCTTTGGCCAGGGATAGGGCGGAGCGAGTGTCTTCGTCATTGAACTCATCGAGCATGATTACATCGGCACCGCTATCCAGTGCCTGCTGTAACTCTTCAATGGTCTCTACCTCCACCTCGACCAGTGCGCCGGGTTTGATAGCCCTGGCCTGGGAGACAGCTGCATTAATACCGCCGGCGGCAGCGATATGGTTTTCCTTAATTAAAAATGCGTCGTAGAGGCCGATGCGATGATTGTGGCAGCCGCCACACAGCACGGCATATTTCTGGGCACTGCGCAGGCCTGGAATGGTCTTGCGGGTATCGAGAATCTTAACTTCAGTCCCTGCAGCACGGTTTGCGAATTCCGCTGCAGTAGTTGCCGTGCCGGATAGTGTCTGTAGAAAGTTAAGGGCGGCGCGCTCACCAGTCAGGATTGCGCGGGCATTACCCTCCAATTCAAACAGCACTGAATCTGCAGCAACCCTGTCTCCATCTTCAAAGTGCCAGGTCAGTTGCAGGTCCTGATCGAGCTGGCGAAAAACCTCTTCTACCCAGGCGCGTCCGCTCAGGGTGCAATCTTCCCGGGTGATTACTCGCGCACGAGCACTGCGCTCCGCTGGGATCAGCTGGGCGGTGATGTCTCCACTACCGACATCTTCATCGAGGGCGGTGTGCACGGCCCTTTTCAGGTCGGTCATGATGTTTGGGATCGCGGAGTCTTGTGGGTGCATTGGAGGACCTCGATAAAAAAGCGCGGGCAGTTTACCAAAACAGACTGGATTTGGGTTGCCTGGGGGATTTACTCGATTTTTACTGGGTTAAATCCTCGGGTAGCAGCTGGCCCTACATTTCGCTGTGACAAGCGTCTCAAATATGTCGCTAAAGTGTGTAAACAGGGGGGGGAACGCGAGTAGAATCGATGGGGTGAGAGAAAAGCTCACTGCGGGAGCCGTCGCCAAATTCGCTAGTCAAATTGACTGCATTAATGCGTTTAAAACCTGAGCAAAATCAAGTAGTTGTTGGATTTTCGGGTGCATTATCTCGAGAGAATTTTACCAGACCTATCCCCGCATGTTTTTAAGCCTTGAGGCCGCCTATTGAAGTGAGCAGCGAGGTGAACAAATGGGACTGGTGATTTAAGACGGCCTATCCGGCCGACAAGATTTCAGCCAGCAAGTGCGCAAAACGCCGGATGGCATGCGAAGGACTTCTTGGAAATGAGTGAATCCAGCAAGGTAGTTTCCCTTTCAGAGAAAAGTGCGGGTCGACATGGTACTTCTATGGGTAAGCCCGCAGTCCTGCCCTCGGCGGTTGTGCTGTTAAAGGAAAAAGCCAGCACCCAGTTGTTTGAGCGTGTCAAAGCGCTGTTTGGGACCGTGGATGATTCACTGTTTGCGATGGCGGAGCGTGCTCACGGCCAGGAAGAGCAGGATGGTCTGTTCCAGGCATTGCGCCTGCTGAGAGTAGAGCGCCGCAATGTCGCTGAGCGCTTCGTCAAAAACGTGCAGCGCGCTTTCCAGATCCGGCAGGAGGAACCGTCGGAACCCGCTTTTGCCCAGGACAATCTGTCACTGGTTCACAATGATGATCTGGAGCAGCTGGTGGCCGCGGATACCATGGTGGCCAATGCCAAGCGAGATTTTGCCGAGCCGCTGACCGAATTGTGCCTGCGCCTGGATACCCTCTACGCCGTTAAGGTGTATGACAAGAACAACCCTCTCGGCCCCGATGTGATCTGCGATGCATTTGTAGATGCAATTCAGGAGCTGGATCTCTATATCCGCGCGCGCCTTACGTTGCTCAAGAAATTTGAGCAAACAGTTATGCAGCAGCTGCGGGGTTTTTACGAATTCTGTAATCAGCTACTTGTAGAGCAGGGCGTTTTGCCCTCACTGCGGGAGCAGCAGCGCGCAGCGCGACAGCGCTCGGCTTATCCGGCAGGGCGTGGTCCCGGCAATCCGGGTGCGGCTCAGGCCGCTGGAGTTGGCAGCGCTGGGGATGGTGCTGCCCAGGCCGGACAGGGAGTACCTGTCAGCGGTCACTTTGCCCCAGGGCTCGTACCCGCTACGGCGGGTATGACACCCATGCCCGCTGGGGATCTGCTCACACATCTGGGAGCTTTGCAAAGTGGGGCTCATTACCAGGATGCCGGTGCAGCCCAATTGTTGAATGTTGGCGATCTGCTGCAGCAGCGCCTGGTTGACTCCAATCAGGCAGCTTCACTGGCAAAAGTGGATAGCGATGTAATCAAACTGGTGGAAATGCTGTTTTCCTTTATTTTGGAAGATCGCAGTCTCGCCACACCGATTAAATCCCAGCTCGGCCGTTTGCAGCTGCCACTGCTCAAGGTTGCGATTGCCGATAAGTCGTTTTTTAGTAAAGGTGGCCATCCCGCACGTAAACTGTTAAATGAGCTTGCCGATGCTGCCACTGGTTGGCAGGCTCCAGACAATTTCGAGTCCGACCCTCTATACAGTGAAGTCTCGCTGATCGTAGAGCGGGTTCTCAGCGAGTTCGATCAGGACATCAATATTTTTGCCACGCTTCTGGAGTCTTTGCGCGAGTTTATTATTCGCGAACGCAAGCGCGCGGAAATGCTGGAGCGCAGGGTTATAGACGAGGCGGATGGCCGGGCAAAAACCCAAGCCGCGCGCGCTCGTGTAGCAGCGGTAATGGATGCCCTGGTAGCCGAGAGAGACCTGCCGCCTGTGGTACAGGATTGGCTGCAAAAGGTTTGGAACAATGTTTTATTCCTCACTTGTGTGAAAGAGGGCACTGAAAGCGAGGCCTGGAGTCGCGATGTGCGCACAGCCCGCGACCTGGTGTGGAGTGTGCAGGCACCAATGCCGGATTCCCGTAAGCAGCTCCTGAGCTTGTTGCCGGTTTTGCAGGAGCGTTTGCGCGAGGGTATTGAAGCTCTCTCCTACAACGCCTTTGAGGCGCGCGCCATGTTTGCCGGTTTGAAGGAAGTTTATCGTGAGCGTTTTGCCCTAGCGCAGCGCCTTACCGAGGAACGCGAACTTCAGGTTAAAGAGCAGGTGGCCCGCGAGGTTAAGGCGGCTACTTCGGTGGATCATTTGGCGGAAGTGGCCGAGGTTCAATCCAGTGAAACTCTGCCGGTAGAGGCCATAGCTCCCGAAGCTGGCGAGCCGCAACCGGCCGCTGATGATAAAGACGAACCGGTAACCGAAGAGACCGCTCTGTTGCAGGAAGTGGCCGTGCCGCAAATGGAAGAGCTTGAGCAGGCGGTTGCCCAGGCGGAGTTAGCAGCATCTTCTGCGGAGCAGGAGGGCCTTGCTCCTCTCGATGAGGCGGACCCCCACTGGCAGATGACTTTCCGCCTCGCCCAGGGGAGTTGGTTTGAGTTGAAGCGCTCTGATGAGGAGCAGTTCCGCTGCCGTTTGGCAGCGGTTATCCGCGATATTGACCAGTTTATTTTTGTGAACCGCAACGGTGCCAAGGTAGCGGAGTTCGGCCGATTGGAGCTGGCTCATGCGCTGCGCTCAGCGCAGCTGTTGCCCCTTGATGACGGTATGTTATTTGAGCGTGCGCTGCAGTCGGTTATTGGCAATGTGCGCAAAAAACGCAGCGAACAGCGCTGATCTGCCTGTTTTAGCTCCCCTGTCCCGGCAACTATTGCCGGGGGCCCACTTCTGTCGCGATACGTCTCTAAACCGATTGGCATATCGATCAACGCTTCCATAGAATGGTAACTGCCAAGGCCCTGAGTTCATTTGGGGTGGTAGTTTGCTGGAACGGAGATCGCAGATTGAAATACCAAGTGGAATCTGGCTGGTTATCCGGTGCGCGCCGGGTGCCCAGTCCTCACTGCAACAGCCGGCCCGACGACTGCCCCGTGGACCTTTTGGTCGTTCACAGCATCAGCCTGCCACCCGGGCAGTATGGCGGGCCTTATATCGATGCGTTTTTCCTTGGGCAGCTGGATATTGATGCCCATCCCTATTTTGCTGAGATTGCGGCTCTGCAGGTTTCTGCACATATCCTTATTGATCGGGATGGTATCGTCACCCAGTATGTGCCCCTTGACCGGCGCGCCTGGCATGCGGGTAAGTCGGAATTCAAAGGGCGCACCAACTGTAATGACTTTTCTATCGGGATCGAGCTTGAAGGCTTGGATACGGATATTTATACCGATGCCCAATACCATGCCCTGGCAGAGGTGAGTGCGGCCATTATGCTGGCTTATCCAGCCATCGGCGTGGACAGGATAGCCAGTCACTCTGATATAGCGCCTGGACGCAAGCTGGACCCCGGCCCCGGCTTTGACTGGGAGCGCTACTTGAATGAGCTCAATAAGCTCGTTGAGTGAAACTTCCACTTCGCGGTGCTGGTGTATCAATCCACATCGCCTTTAAAATTGAACTGCCATTGTGTGAGGTTCGCCTACTTGTTTAGCAGACCCAGGGTGGCGCATCATGATTCAACTATGGGCTGACGCGGTATCACTATGACTCTGCTAATCGTTTTATTCACTTTGGCTCTGGTGCAAATCTGGGGGTCTGGTGCGCCTTTGCACCGCGATGGCTGGTTTGATAAATGGTGTGAGCGAATCTCTAAAGTGCCGCAACTGCAATCGAATGGCGGCTTGTTGCTGGGGGCCAGTATTCTGCCACCGGTGCTGCTGATTGCGGTGGTGATGGTAATTGCAGAATCCAACTTTGGAGGCTTGGGAGCGCTTTTACTTGGGGTGCCACTGTTACTTTATTGCCTGGGACGAGGCAATTTTAACGAGATTGTAAGCGTTTACCTGCGCAGCTGGTATCGGGGCGACTTCAAGGGGGCTGAGGAAGCTGCGGCCCCTTTTCTACAGGATATCCACGAGACTCCGGCAGATGGCAAGTGCCTGCATGAACAGGTCTTCCGCGGTGCCGCTTACAGTGCCTTCGAGCGCCTCTTTGCCGTTCTTTTCTGGTTTATTTTGCTCGGGATACCGGGTGCGCTGCTATTTCGTTTGAGTGCTCTCTATGCAGAGCGCGCTCGCGGGACACAGTGGCAGGCAACTGCAGCCCGCTGGCTTTGGTTACTGGAGTGGTTGCCGGTAAGGATCATGGGGCTCAGCTTTGCGATTGTGGGTAATTTTGCCGGTTGCTACCGAGCCTGGCGTCAGTGTCTGATGTGTCGTGAGAGAGATACGGCACAGGTGCTCGAAGCCTACCTGGAAGGGGCGTTAGGAGGAATTGACGCCAGTGAATGCAGTGCCAGTGCAGATCTTTCACAAGTCCAGCGTCAAAGTGGCGCGGAAATAGAGGGGCTGCAGTCCTTGCTTTCCAGAACCCTACTGTTGTGGGTTACCGTGTTGGCCCTGACGGTTTTGTTCGCCTGATTTTTTGAAGTTATTCAGAGCTGAAATGAGTAAATTATTCTTTAACTGAATTACATTTTGGAAAAATTTCCCAGTAATTGCTTGACTTTTAACCATCCTCCCAGATGATTGCGCCCGCTATCGCACTCCGGAGATTACCGGGTAGCGGGATGCTTATACTCAGTGGAGGAAGTAGGGTTTGAATGTTTCATTACTGGAACCGCAAATGCTGTCAGATCTCAGTGCTGCAAATGGTAGGGACTCCGCGGCGTTAGTCGCTGGACTAAGGGCATATTTTCGCAGTGGAAGTACCCTTGAGCTGGCCTGGAGGCGTCGCCAATTAATTCAGCTGCGCAAAATGCTCTCGGAGAATGAGGCGCGCTTTATTGGGGCCTTGAATGAGGACCTGCATAAGGCTCCCCAGGAAGCTTACCTGACTGAGATTTCGTTTCTCTATAGTGATATCGATCATACCCTCAAGCACCTCAAAAAGTGGGTACGCCAGCGCAAGGTTTCCTCGCCACTTCTCACCCAACCTGCGAAAAGCTATATACAGCCAGAACCTCTTGGGGTGATATTGATTATTGGCGCCTGGAATTATCCCCTTCAACTATTGCTGTCGCCTCTTGTGCCTGCCATAGCGGCGGGTAACTGTGCAGTGGTCAAACCGTCGGAATTATCCCCTGCGGTTTCTCATTTGATCGCTGAGTTGTTGCCCAGATACCTGGATAATGATGCCTTCGCCTGTGTTGAGGGAGCTGTGGCAGAGACCACGAGCCTTTTGGAGCAGCGCTGGGATCACATCATGTACACCGGCGGTGGTCGGGTAGCCAGGATTATTATGGGGGCAGCAAGTAAGCACTTAACTCCGGTTACCCTGGAGCTTGGCGGCAAAAGCCCCTGTATTGTGGCCGATGATGCAGATATCGATATTGCCGCGCGGCGTATAGCTTGGGGGAAATTTACCAATGCGGGGCAAACCTGTATTGCACCGGATTATGTACTGTGTACCAAGCACACCGCGGACCGTCTTGTCCCTGCTATCCAGCTGGCGGTAAGGGAAATGTTCGGGGACAGCCCCCGTCAAAGCAGCGATTATGGACGGATAATCAATACCCAGCACACATTGCGTTTGGCGGACCTCCTCGGTGATGGTGAGGTGATTTTTGGTGGGGATGTCGATGTGGATAGTTGCTACATGGCGCCAACCCTGATGCGCTGTGTCAATCTGGAGTCCCCGGTAATGCAGGAAGAGATTTTTGGTCCCTTGCTGCCGGTAGTTGAGTTGGATGACTTCGGAAAAGTGGAAGCGTTTGTTAATGAGAGGGAAAAGCCGCTAGCGCTGTATATTTTTACCCGGAGTGATGCCATCGCTGACCGGGTGCTTTCCCGCTGCAGCTCCGGTAATGCCTGCGTGAACGATTGCATGATGTTTATGCTGGCCCAGGATCTGCCATTTGGAGGAGTGGGAGCCAGCGGTATGGGCTGTTACCACGGTGAGCATGGTTTCAGAACTTTTAGCCACTACAAAGCCGTGATGAAACGCAAAAATATTCTGGATGTTGACCTGCGTTATGCGCCGTACACCAATCGAAAATTTAAGTGGTTGAAAATACTGCAGCGATAGAGTGGCCAAAAATATTTAGCGAGATATGGGCGAAAAGGGAATTTTGCTGGTTTTTTAGTGGCTTGAGTTGGTACATTCAGTCGTAAATTAAAAAGACCAACAGAGCTATGCCCTCGGACCCCAATGACCTGCCTACCAGTGCTGATGTTTTTTGCGCGGCACAAACAGTCTCCGGAACTGTCCATCGAACTCCCTTGATTCGCTCCCAGCTTCTCAATGAGCTGGGTGGCGCCAATCTTTGGTTTAAATGTGAGCACTTGCAAAAAGTGGGTGCGTTTAAAGCACGTGGAGCTGCAAATGCACTTTCCCTCTTGCCTGAAGGAGCTGAGTTGGTGGCGACCCACTCCTCAGGCAATCATGGCGCGGCGTTGGCATGGGCTGCTGCGGAGCGATGTTTGCCCTGTATTGTTGTAATGCCAGAGACGGCGCCCGATATGAAGCGCATGGCTGTGGAAAGTTATGGCGCAACAATTGTTACTTGCGGTCCTACCCTGGCAGACCGTGAAGAGGCTCTGCAAAAAGTGGTGCAAGAGACAGGGGCCCATGTAGTGCCGCCCTATGACGACAGCAGGATTATTGCGGGGCAGGGCACGGTAGCTCTAGAGGTTGTTCAGCAATGTCGGGAGCAGGGTTTTACTCCGGATGTGATTGTGGCCCCTGTGGGTGGCGGTGGTCTGCTCGCAGGCACTGGGCTGGCAATAGCGGCGTTGGCTCCAGATGTATTGGTAATAGGCGCAGAGCCCGCTGGCGCGGATGATGCGCAGCGATCTTTGCGTGGCGGTGTTCATATCACTACCCAGCAGCCCCATACTATTGCCGATGGCTTGCGAACAACGCTTGGGCACCGGAACTACAGGGTAATTCGCCGCACTGTGAGAGATATTGTGACGGTTTCTGAAAGTGGTATTGTGCGGGCAATGCAACTATTGTGGACTCGCACCAAGCAAATGGTTGAGCCCTCAGCTGCCGTGGGGCTCGCAGCTGTGCTCGAGCACGGAGCGCGTTTTCGCAACAAGAATGTCGCAGTTGTATTGACCGGTGGCAACATGGATCTGGGCAAGGTTTCAAGCCTGTTGGCCAGTGTGGAAGAGTAACAATGAGAGTGTTGGATATGAACCTAGGATTTCGCCGCATAAAGTACAGCAAAATTGCCAGTTTCTTTGCAGCGACAATATTTTCTTTGATGGCTGTTGCCTCCCAGGCCGGGCAGTTGACACTGTCTTCTACGTCTTTGAAACCCGGCAAAAAAATGCCATTAGCTCATGTATATGCCGGCTGTGGCGGGGAAAATGTCTCTCCGCAACTGAGCTGGGAGGGGGCCCCCGAAGGCACTAAAAGTTTTGCGGTGACGGTTTATGATCCCGATGCACCGACAGGCAGTGGCTGGTGGCACTGGGTGATTTTTAATATCCCTGCTGACGTAACCAGTCTGCCAGAGGGTGCTGGAGACCTGAAGAACGGCCTGATTCCCGAAGCTATTCAGGGGCGCAATGACTATGGAAATCCTGGATATGGTGGCGCCTGCCCACCCAAAGGGCACGGCGACCATCGCTATCGCTTCCGTGTATATGCCCTGAAAGTGGATTCCCTGCCGTTAGATGAAAATTCATCTCCCGCCAAGGTGGGCTTCAATGTGAATGCCAACAAGTTGGCCGAGGCAGAGCTCGAGGTTCTGTGGGGCCATTGAGTTAGGTAGCTTTTTGGGTGCAGACATATTGCCTGCGCTCTTTCTTTATGGCCGGCAATAGGGCTCAAAGGGGAAGATTGAATATGTCGCGGCAGCAACTGACATGGGGGCAAGCACTTGGAGCTTATTTGAAGCCCCGTGTAATCACCATGTTTTTCCTCGGCTTTTCTGCCGGCCTTCCGCTTTTACTGGTCTTCTCAACCCTGACTGCCTGGCTGCGCGACTACGGTGTTAGCCGCACCGCTATAGGCTTCTTTGCCTGGGTCGGAATTACCTTTTCAATAAAGGTGCTCTGGGCTCCCATCATTGACTATTTACGGTTGCCTTTACTGACCAAAAGCCTGGGAAAACGGCGGAGCTGGATGCTGGTGTCCCAAGTGGGCGTTGCCATTGGCTTGGTGGGTATGGCCAGTGTGGATCCCCAGCTGTCCTTGTTGCAAGTAGCTCTGCTCGCTCTGTGGGTTGCATTCTGCTCGGCTTCACAAGATGTGGCTATTGATGCCTACAGAATTGAAGCCATGGATGAAGACTACCAGGGAGCTATGGCGGCTAACTATGTGTTTGGTTATCGGGTTGCGATGCTGATTGCTGGGGCTGGGGCACTATTTATTGCAGATTTGTTCAGTTGGTCTGGCGCCTACCTGGCAATGGCCGTTTTGATGGGGGTAGGTGTGATCACCACTTTGTTGATCACAGAGCCCGATCACTCGAAGGTTAGTAAAGAGGCTGACGTACTGCAGAGTGAATGGGAGCAGCGCCTGTTGGGGAAGGGCGAACACAGTCGCTTGAAGCAGTGGTTTGTTCGTGCTGTCGCCTGTCCCTTTATTGAATTCTTCCAACGCAATGGGCGCTTTGCTTTTGTTTTATTGCTGTTTATCGGTATTTTCCGCCTAAGCGATATTGCGATGGGGATTATGGCCAATCCCTTCTACTTGGATTTAGGCTTTTCCAAAACAGAAATTGCAGAAATCAGTAAGCTGTTCGGATTCTTCTGTACTATTCTCGGCTCCTTTCTAGGTGGAGTCCTGGTGGTGCGCTATGGCATTTTGCGCCCGCTGATACTCGGGGCGGTAATGGTTGCCTGCACCAACTTACTGTTTGCCCAGCTTGCACTGATTGGTCCGGATAAGGCATGGCTGGCCCTGGTGATCAGTGCCGACAACATCAGCGGCGGTATTGCTAATGCGGTCCTGGTCGCTTACCTGTCGAGCCTGGCCAATAAGGCTTATACCGCAACCCAGTATGCCTTGTTCAGCTCTCTGATGACGCTGCCGGGTAAATTTATCAGTGGTTTTTCCGGTATGGTGGTTGATGCTCAGGGTTACGCCCATTTCTTTATTTATGCTGCCTTAATGGGAGTTCCGGCAATTTTACTCTCTATCTATTTCTGGCGGCGTGAACAGCGTGAATGGCATCTGGAAGAACCGCAGCCAGACTCACGCGCGACCTGAAGAGAGCCATTCCAGGGTCTAATTTTATTGCTGGCATACAGATCTGCTTTATGACAGAAGCTTTCCTGTGTGCCGGTCACTCATCTCGTTTCTACGCCCCCGGATAATTCCTCATCAACGGGCATTTTCTCCGACTTGTGTCTATGGTGGTTGTATTACTCCTCCGCTCGAAACCTGTAATGGTTATTGGTTTTTTATAGAGATAAGGGAGGGGTTTTGGTGTCACTTATGGCTGTTAGCTGGGATGTCTAAGAGCTGTAGTTTTCAAGAATGATAATCAGCAATTAAAAGCGACAAACTATGGCCCACGAAACGGTTCGGGAGGCGGTATTCAATCGGCGTATGCTGATCTGTATCGGTACCGGATTTTCCTCAGGAATGCCACTTTTTGTCCTGATTCAACTGGTGCCTGCCTGGTTACGTTCTGAGGGAGTAGACCTGGCTACCATCGGGATTTTTGCCTTACTTGGTCTGCCCTACACATGGAAGTTTCTGTGGGCTCCATTAATGGAGCGCTTTGCTTTCCCGATTTTAGGGCGTCGTCGTGGTTGGATGCTCGTAATGCAATTGCTGCTGATAGTCTTTATTGGCGGCTTAGGTATGTTCAATCCGCAGTTCAATATATGGACAATTGCCACTTTATGTTTTGGTGTGGCTTTTTTTAGTGCCAGCCAGGATATTGTCCTGGACGCCTTCCGTCGGGAAATATTGCCGGATCATGAGTTAGGTCTCGGTAATTCCTTTCATGCGAATGCCTATCGAGTAGCGGGCCTGATACCGGGTTCGCTCAGTTTAATCCTGTCGGATCATTTGGCCTGGGACCAGGTTTTTTGGATAACTGCAGCTTTTATGTTGATCGCTGTATTTATGACCTTGATGGTTTCAGAGCCCCAGCACCCGGCTGCGCCACCAAGGACTTTGCGCGAGGCTATCGTGCTGCCATTTGTCGAATTTTTTAACCGCAACGGCGTAAAGCACGCAGTATTGGTGCTTGCTTTCATGTTCCTGTACAAGCTCGGCGATAATATGGCCACTGCATTGGCGACACCCTATTACCTGGATATGGGGTACACCAATACGGATATTGGTATTGTGGCTAAAAATGCCGGTCTCTGGCCCGCCGTGATTGGGGGATTTCTCGGCGGCCTATTGATGGTGCGTATTGGGATTAATAAGTGTCTGTGGATCTTTGGAGTTATCCAGCTCGTATCCATTTTTGGCTTTATGATTTTATCTGAGGCTAATGGGGATCTGGTGGGCACACCGGGTTTTAAGCCGAGCCTGTGGCTACTGGCGATAGTGATTGCTTTTGAGTATCTGGGGGTTGGTCTTGGTACTGCAGTTTTCATCGCTTTTATTGCCCGCACAACCAGCAAATTACACACGGCTACCCAATTCGCCCTGTTTACTGCGTTAACCTCGTTACCCAGGACCTTTGCCAATGCTTCAACAGGGTATTTGGTTGAGTCTGTGGGGTGGACGAACTTCTTTCTTCTGTGCGCCGCGTTGGCAGTTCCGGGGATGTTACTGCTCTTTTATGTCGCGCCGTGGAATGGTGATGCAGCGGAGGAAGCCTGATTACTACCGCCTAAACTTGTACAGCTCCTTTCGGGGTTATGGTCTCCAGCGATACTTGGCCATGTCCACCCGCCCCTTTAACAAGGTAATCCCTTCTTCTTCCAGCCGCTTGCGTTGGCGGGAAGCCCCGGGTTCGGCTAATGAGATTCTTCCCTGGGCGTTGATTACCCGGTGCCAGGGTAATTTGGTGTCTTTGGGTAGTTTCCGTAATGTCTGACCAGCTAGTCTGGCGGCTCTTGGATAGCCGGCCATTTCGGCGAGATCTCCATAAGTGACGACCCGGCCTGTTGGTATTGAGGCCAAAACCCGGCATATTCTGGCGAGAGCGCTGCCTGGTGTTTCTGGGCCGGTGGTATTGATCTCTACAGGCACAAAAGCCTCATTTCTTAGTGGTTTATTAGATTTAGCCGCCAGTTTGCCGTATTTGTCTGCAAATAAGCTATAAAAAAGCACGGATTAAAGCCGGGGTATCATACTGAGCCGTTACAAAATAGGTAGCATTGGCGTGCCACATTTATGACAGTTGTGGCATTATTGCCGATTGAATAGGGCTTTCATCACAGTTTTCATCGCAAGCTCATCCAGAAACTTCAAGGTTCTCCTGTGGTTCTATCGACACAAATTCCCCGGATTTTTGCCAAAACTCTCCTTTGCCTTGCACCCTTACAGGTTTTTGCGGGTGTGCTCACCCTTGAGAATGGTGATCGCATTCAGGGGGAGCTGGTGCTTGTAGATACTGAACAAGTGGTATGGAAATCTGAGACCTTCGGTGAAGTTAAGGTCGATAAATCCAAGGTTGTATCCATGGATGTGGATACCGATCTCAAAGTTGCCGGGCGGGATGAGCCATGCACGCTGGCAGGGCACCGCCAGGAGCAGTGGGAACTCTACTGCGCAGAGGGTGGAGGTTGGTTGATCGACTTTCCTGGAGTGGAGCGTGCTGAGCCCTATCCACACTTTGTCAGTAATCCAATGACATTCAAGGGTAATGTGAGTGCGGGCGGCGTTTTTGAATCCGGGAACCGTGAGCGTGAGGACCTGGATGCAAATGTTAACCTGGATGTGCGCCATGGGGATTTCCATCACCTGGTCGGCGCCCTTTACCAGAATCAAGACAGTGAGGATGATGGCGCGCTGGAAAAATACCGGCTGACTTATGACCTGCGCTGGATTTTTGCAGAAAAGTGGTTTGCTGCAGCAAATACCGCCTGGGAGCATGAAGAGGCGCGGAACTTGGACCTCGGCACAACCATGGGTCTGGGTCTTGGTTACCTGTTTTATGACACAGACAAAACAGCATTTTCACTGGAAGGCGGTGTTAGTAGCCTGCAGGAAGATTTTATTGATACGGAGCTGAGTGAGAATCAGGACGACCAATATGTGGCAGGGCGTGTCGCGCTGAATTACCGTTATAAATTTTCCCTGGGCCCGGAAATTTACTTTGACCAGGAAACCCTGCAGTCTTTCGATCACAGTGATGACTACCAGGCAAATGCCAAGGTGGGGGTGAGAACACCACTGGTTGAAGGAGTGCTGATGGAAATTGGCTACCAGTGGCAGTACGACAACACACCATCGCTGGAAAGTGAAAAAGAAGATACCAAAGTAACCGTTGGTGTTGGTTACCAGTGGTAATAGCCTGGCGGCATTCTCCCAACTTTGCCGGAATAACAGGCCTTAGAGAAATAAAATCTAAAAAATACTAATGAGGAGTGCAACATGCAGATTGCCGGCAGTATTGTGGCGATTACCGGTGCTGGCCAAGGGCTGGGAAGAGCAATGGCCGTTTACCTGGCGGAGCGCGGGGCCCGTTTGGCATTGATTGATGTCAACGAAGAGGGGCTAAAGGAAAGTGTTTCTGCCTGTGAACAGCTCGGTGCCGAGGCGCGAAGCTATGTGATCAATGTCGCTAATGAGGAAGAGGTAGATAAAGGCTTCCTCCAGGTCGCAGAGGATTTCGGTGGTCTGCAGGTGTTGATTAATAACGCCGGTATTATGCGCGATGGCATGTTGCTCAAGTGTAAAGAGGGCAAGGTCACTGACCGTATGTCACTGTCCCAGTGGCAGTCTGTTATTGACGTAAACCTGACTGGGGTATTCCTTTGTGGCCGTGCCGCAGCCGGAATTATGGCGGAAAGTGGCAAGGGTGGAGTGATGGTGAATATCTCCAGCCTGTCTCGTGCCGGCAATATGGGACAGACAAACTATTCCGCCAGTAAGGCTGGTGTTGCTGCCATGACGGTAACCTGGGCCCGCGAGCTGGCTCGTTACGGCGTGCGCGTAGCTGCAATTGCTCCCGGTTTTATCGGCACTGATATGGTTGCGCAAATGCGCCCGGAAATCCTGGATAGTCTGGTTAAGCAAGTGCCATTGAGACGCCTGGGTGAGCAAGAGGAAATTGCCTCAACCGTGGCGTTTATTCTGGAGAATGACTATGTAACCGGTCGAGTTCTGGATATCGACGGTGGTGCACGTATTTAACGATTCAGTAGCGTGTTATCAGATGAGGGTGAACTTTGTTCGCCCTTTTTTATTTCCCTTTCAGTAATGATTTTAAGATTTATCTATCCCTTCCTCGCATATCTTGTGTTGAGAGTCTTTCGATAAAACAGGTATACAAACAAGGAAATAATGAGCCAGGCCAGGATGGATGCCACTTCGTGAAATACTGTTTGTTCTAAAGATAAGTGAAAATCCCGCAACGCAAAGCCTTTGATTAGTGCCGACCAGGCATACAGCATCTTGCACATATGCAGTGCCCACCATGGTCGGCCTGTTACTTGTGGTCGGAAAAAAAACGTATAGACATCGAGCCCCATAAAAACCAGCATTAATGCGGATGGAGCCAGGTAAATATTGGCATAACTTGGGTGTTTACCAATATCGTAAAGAAAAACCTGGAAATAGAATACTGCGACCCAGGCAGCTATGGCAGCCAGTATCCAATCGATAATATTGGAAGTGATTCTGCCATCATTGGAGTGCTTGATTCTCGGCCATATTCGATAGGCAGAAAATATGGAGTAGCTGAATATGCTGATCAATCCCAGTAATAAAAGGTTTGGGTGAGTATTGTAGACATAGGCAATATCGATCTGGTACTCGGGAATGTCGGCCTTGAGATGAGGAATGATGTAAGGGTTGAATAGCATCAGCAGGGCACTGATGGAAAAGATAATGGCAATCAAGAGTGAGCTGAGGCCACCGATCCGATGGTAACGGCTGCCCTTTTTCATCAGAAGAGTTAATGGAATAGTAATAAACGTTAGAACTATAGCCGCAACCGTATGAACCTCTATAAGTAACTTTAGCTCTTGAGGGGTTGTGAATAGATAATGCATAGAGTAACGACCTGGCGGCAGCAAGTATTATTCGGGCTTGCTGATAAGTAGCGATAGCTAATGGATTTGATTGTCAGGAGAAAGGTCTGGGTGAAGCATTGATAGTAGTAGAGCTAAATCACCGCCACTAATTGCTCCCCCAGACTTTTGAAACTCTCAATGTTGGAAGAATTTGAAGTCTTCAATCAAGAATTTCTTACCCTAGCAAATACGTTCCACACCATCGGTTCTATTTTTCGATAACATCCACTGCCATAACTGCATTCTGCGAACTCTAAAGGATGCCGCGCATAACAGAAGGTAATAACGCCACATACGATAAAAGCGTCGACCATAGCGATCGGCGAAGCGAGGCCAATTACGTTCAAAATTATCATGCCAGGCCATCAGGGTTTTATCGTAATCGGGGCCAAAGTTATGTAGATCCTCACAGGTCAGTAGCTCCTGAGCTGCCAGAGTGATTTGACTGGCGGCAGGTATTTCTCCATT
Organism: Microbulbifer sp. NBRC 101763; assembly: GCF_040371615.1. NCBI lineage: Bacteria > Pseudomonadati > Pseudomonadota > Gammaproteobacteria > Cellvibrionales > Microbulbiferaceae > Microbulbifer > Microbulbifer sp. NBRC 101763. The sequence goes on along the minus strand of NZ_BAABQV010000007.1, from coordinate 31,640 downwards.
GGGGAAAATATACTTCTCAACCCAGGGGTCGGTAGGTGCGGGTTTGGATTTACCAATAGTGTGAAGTAGTAAAATGCCGTCTTTTTTCAAACAGCGTTTTGACACCTCCATAAATGCGCGGTGGTTTTTTCGTCCTACATGCTCAAACATTCCCACGCTGGCAATTCTGTCAAAGGGTTCATTGAGTTCGCGGTAATCCTGAAGGTGCACGGTGATCGGCAGGTTGGCATAGCGTTCGGCGACGTAGGCTCTCTGCTCACGGGATACTGTAACCCCGACACACTCTACCTGGTATTTCTGTGCCGCATAACCGATGAGGCTTCCCCACCCGCAACCGATGTCTAATAACTTCATTCCTGGTTCAAGCTGCAGTTTGCGGCAGATAAGGTCCAGTTTTGCTTCCTGGGCCTCATCTAGGGTCTGGGCCTCCTTCCAATAACCACAGCTATATGTAAGGCGGCTATCGAGCATGGCGGCGTAAAACTCATTACCTAAGTCGTAGTGGTGCTCACCGACCTCGAACGCCCGGCGACGGCTTTGCAGGTTGAGCAAGCAGCTGCGTATATAGGGGAAGATATGGCGCCAGTTCTTGAAGTGACGGCTCAAGTCGGAATCTAGAATACGGTAGATGAACTGATCTATGGCCTGTACATCCCAGTCCCCGCGCATATAGGTTTCCCCCAACCCCATACTTTGGCGGGCGACGATCTCATCAAGTGCCTCTTCGCGATGGAGCTGGATATCCCAGGGGCGGTCACCGTTAATACGGATATCGGCCTCGGCTAAAATATCATCAACAAAGTGGCGGCTTCGGCCTATGGCTGGTGCCTCTATGGCATCTTGCTGCTCGCTTGCCATTCAAGTCTCCCTCTCTCCTGGTTAGCGTGGGGTCGATTATGGCGCCCTTGAATAATTTGCCTCCCCACTCCATTTAATACAGCATGTCGAAAATATCCCCAGCCCCGGATTAGCCGTGTGCTGTTAGATCAGGAATCCTCTCTATGCGTCCCTTGCTGCTGCTTCTATTTATAGCTCTACCTGTACTCGAATTGTGGGTATTAATCGCCGTAGGGAGTGAAATCGGCGCCTTGCCCACCATCGGCCTGGTGTTTCTAACGGCTATCATCGGCGTGACGCTGCTGCGTCGCCAAGGGCTCTCTACCCTGGCAAGGGCCCAGGAGAAGATGCGCACTGGTGATATTCCTGCCCAGGAGATGGTAGAAGGTATCTTTCTCGCCGTCGGCGGTGTTCTGCTGCTGACCCCCGGCTTCATTACCGATATTCTCGGTTTCGCCTGCCTGATACCGGGACTGCGCCAGTTATTACTGGGGCGGTTACTTCGCCATGTCACTATCGTTCGACCAGGTGGCCCCTTCCAACCGAATGCCTCCAGACGTGGCCCCGATATTATCGAGGGAGAGTACTCACGGGATGAGCGGAACTCCGTTGAGCACAAGCGCCACAAAGACTGATTTGGTTGAATAGTGCACACTTTTACACTTCAAACGGCACTTTTATAGTTTTTTCACTTTAGGGTGTTGAAATCTATTCTCCCGCCCATAGATAGGGATCAACTGAGAATTAAGCCCCGCCTCTGAGGACCAGAGAGGGGTGAGGTTACCGGCCCGATGGGCCTGTACCGCCAATGTTGGAAAACCTTAAAACGACTCAATGGAGAACTTATCCATGAAAATTCGTCCTTTACACGACCGCGTCGTAGTACGCCGTAAGGAAGAAGAAGCGATGTCAGCTGGCGGTATCGTGCTGCCAGGTGCTGCCAAAGAAAAGCCAAACCAGGGTGAAGTGGTAGCCGTGGGTGAGGGCAAGCAGCTGGACAATGGCGATGTGCGCGCACTGTCTGTGAAGGTAGGTGACACGGTTGTTTTCGGTCGCTATGCCGACAGCAATACCCTCAAGGTGGAAGGCGAAGAGCTGATCATCATGAGCGAAGGTGATATCTACGGCGTGTTGGAAGGCTAAGGCCAGCCTTTAACTTTACTCGCAAAAAGAATTTGAGGAATAAGAATCATGGCAGCTAAAGACGTAATTTTTGGTGACGACGCTCGTCAGAAAATGCTGAAAGGCGTAAACATCCTGGCAGACGCTGTAAAAACTACTCTGGGTCCTAAAGGCCGCAACGTAGTTCTGGACAAGTCCTTCGGCGCTCCTACCGTAACCAAAGACGGTGTTTCCGTAGCGAAAGAAATCGAGCTGAGCGACAAGTTCGAAAATATGGGCGCACAGATGGTTAAAGAAGTTGCTTCCAAAGCTTCTGACACCGCTGGTGACGGCACCACCACCGCTACTGTTCTGGCTCAGGCTATCGTAACCGAAGGTCTGAAATCCGTAGCCGCTGGCTTCAACCCAATGGACCTGAAGCGCGGTATCGACAAAGCGGTAACCGCAGCGGTTGACCACATCGCTGGCCTGTCCACTCCTTGTGCCGACACCAAGTCTATTGCTCAGGTAGGTACCATCTCCGCGAACAGCGACGAGAGCGTTGGTACCATCATCGCTGAAGCCATGGAAAAAGTTGGCAAAGAAGGTGTTATCACCGTTGAAGAAGGTTCCGGCCTGGAAAATGAGCTGGACGTAGTAGAAGGTATGCAGTTCGACCGAGGCTACCTGTCTCCTTACTTCATCACCAACCAAGAGAACATGACTGCCGAGCTGGACAATCCGTTCATCCTGCTGGTAGACAAGAAAATCTCCAATATCCGCGACCTGCTGCCCCTGCTGGAGCAAGTAGCTAAAGCCTCCAAGCCGCTGCTGATCATCGCTGAAGACGTAGAAGGCGAAGCGCTGGCAACTCTGGTTGTAAACAGCATGCGCGGCATCGTTAAAGTTGCTGCTGTTAAAGCACCTGGTTTCGGCGACCGCCGTAAAGCCATGCTGCAGGACATCGCTATCCTGACTGGCGGCACCGTGATTTCTGAAGAAGTTGGCCTGGAGCTGGAAGGTACCACTCTGGAGCACCTGGGTACTGCTAAGCGTGTCACCCTGTCCAAAGAAAACACTGTAATCGTTGACGGCGCTGGCAATGTTAAAGACATCGAAGCTCGCGTTAGCCAGATCCGTGCACAGATCGAAGAGTCCTCTTCCGACTACGATAAAGAGAAACTGCAAGAGCGCGTAGCCAAGCTGGCTGGCGGTGTTGCGGTAATCAAAGTAGGCGCCGCTACTGAAGTGGAAATGAAAGAGAAGAAAGCCCGCGTTGAAGACGCCCTGCACGCTACCCGCGCCGCAGTAGAGGAAGGCGTAGTACCTGGCGGTGGTACCGCTCTGGTTCGCGCTACCCAGGCTATCTCCGTAACTGGCGACAACGAAGACCAGAACCATGGCATCGCTGCAGCTCTGCGCGCTATGGAAATGCCTCTGCGTCAAATCGTTTCCAATGCTGGTGACGAAGCTTCTGTAGTTGTTGACAAGATCAAGCAAGGCGAAGGCAACTTCGGTTACAACGCTGCTACTGGCGAGTATGGCGATATGCTGGACATGGGTATTCTGGACCCAGCAAAAGTAACCCGCTCTGCTCTGCAAGCGGCAGCCTCTATTGCTGGCCTGATGATCACCACCGAAGCCATGGTTGCAGAAATCCCGGAAGAGAAGCCGGCTGCTCCTGACATGGGCGGTATGGGTGGAATGGGCGGCATGGGCGGCATGATGTAAGCCGGCCTTAAAGCCTACCCCAAAAAGCCCCGCAATTGCGGGGCTTTTTTATTTTAGGTACATGGAATGATAGGTTAATACTGGTGCTGCGACGCAGCAAACAATCTGATTAATGGGGATACAACAGACCCAGATCCAGGAATAGCCTATGGATCTAAATTAAGTTTCTTAGTTTGTTGTGCTAGTAATTCGGCTGTTTCCTTAGATATGCCATTGATTGGTGGAGCATTTAATTGAGGTTGTTTCAGTAGATAGGAAACAAAGACCGCGGCAGATAGATATACACCATTCTGATTGGGGTGGCTTCCATCATGAGCGTATAGGTCAATGACTTTATCTGAGGAGCTAATTGTTTCCCAAGCGAGGCCGACTGGTATTACTTTTGAAGATGTTGTCTGGGCTATATTCTGATAACCCTCAAACAAGCGGGATTGCATTTTACTGCGAGTATCATTGGAATAATTTTGAGTGTCTCCATGCTTACGGCCCCAGGTTAGAAAGAGGAGAGGAGTGGCACCGGCCAATCTAATTTCATTGGTGAGTTTTTTTGCGTAGGGGTAAATCTCTTTATGCCTCTGTTCTTCGGAGAATGAGGGAAGCTGGCTTTGCTCCTGAAGCACCACATAATCCCATGCCCTCTCATGAATAGCCTCTAGTGTATCCGCAGACTCAGAGTGTTTTTGTAAGGTCCACCCTCCCGGAGTTATGGAGCTATATATAATTTGTGCTCCATTGCTTTTAGCAATTGCCTGAATTATCGGAGGAAGAGGGCGTGTGTAGCTATTGCCGATAAAAAGCACAGATAGAATTTCCTGAGTTTTCTGCTCAGTCTGCTTCTTTGGCTCTACTAGTAAGTAAGCTCCTACCAATAATAGAAAGATAAGAAAAAATATTTGGATTTTTAGGTGGCTTTTAAATTCTTTCATTGTGTTAGATTTCCAAGTGGGGCTATTACCACTTAGGATAGGTCTATTTTGTAATTTGTTCTGTGCAGCGTGTTTAAGGATCTACATTCTTATGTGGTTGAATAGGTTATTGAGGGAATAACTTGTTATCTTGAAATTAGTCATCTGATTATTTTTCGTTACTTTATGAGCTGTGAGAATAATTATGAATATGAACGATCAAGATTCGCTAAATATAAGTCTTATTTTAATTTGGGGGGAAAACATTACATATATTTAATATTCAGTCCAGCAGAGGGTTAGTATGTCCTTTTAGACTTCCCTTTCAGTAAATGGGAGGAAAGAGCAGATATGTTGCTATCAAAAGGTAATCTTGTACTAGCTGCCTGTCTTGCAGTACTAGGCTGCAAGGATTCGGGGGACTCTGGAGGGAGGCAGGTGTTAGAATCCAGGGGTTCGCATGTAGACTTAAGCCAAACCTCGGCTGGTTTTTTTGCGCACTATACCCGTGTCAACTCAGTAGATATTCCGGAAAAGATCACAGGACCTTATGCTGACATCATTGTGAACCTTGAAGGGAAAGGTAAGCTTGTTTTTGCTCGTGATCATAGTTATCGGCCTGTTTGGCACTTTGGAAACAATTCTAATCCTGTAGCGCATTTGGCTGATATTTCGAGTGATGCCAATACTCGCTTTGATAAATCAAATGACTTTTCTTATGTTCGTATCTTAGAGCAGTCAGATGAAAAGGTTGTTATTCATTGGCGTTACTTCCCGAAAGCTAATGCGAAAATGGGGCGAGATCCCGAAGGGGTAGTCCATGAGATATATACGATTACTCGAGATGGCAATGTAACCAGGTTATACCGGCCAGGCACTGATACCATCACAGGCTGGGATGTGCGTCGAGGGGCTATTATTCAGACTATGCGTCTCACGGAAAATGGCATAGCCGATGTACAAAATAAGTCTGGAGAGCTACAGGCAGGTGTGTCTCAGGGTAATGGGAATACGATAGTTGATTATACTCCCCCTGCCTTACCAGTGGCGCATTGGAAGTTTGATGAGGGGGAGGGCACGAGTACTGTTGAGAGCTTGAAATCAGCGACTGGATATATTGACAGCCACGGGGGTGATTGGGTCGCTGGTGTGTCTGGTTCGGCCCTTTTTTTTGACGGTTATAGATCAGCAGTGGTGGTCGCGCAGGATGAGGCACCCATATTTAAGGAGGCTCTTTCTATTGAAGCCTGGATTAATCTAGCCGCTTATCCATGGAATAATGCTCCTATTATTCACCAGTCAGATAATATGGGAAATGAGGGGTATTATTTTGGAGTAAGTTCTGACGGTAAGCTGCTTTTTACGGTAAATGGAAAAACTTTAACTTCTGATAGTGTAATCCCAGTTAATCAGTGGATTCATGTTGGTGTTTCTGCAGAAAAGAGTTTGTCGCTCTATATCAATGGTGTTTTAGATAAAAGCCAATCTTATGATGTCAATCTTTCAATTCCAGATATGCCAATGATTGTTGGAATGAATAATTCACCTTTACCAGCAACAGATGGGGTTCGGGAGAGTGAATTGAATGAATTCAATCATTTCTCCAGTATATTCGGTATTGAGGGGGCAATAGACGAGATTGCCATTTATAAGCACTCTCTGACTTCTAAGGATTTTGATGATAGCTACAACGGTTTTTTATTGGCACAAAAGAAAGCTCCAGATCCTGGTTTTACGAAGCGGCAATTGCCAGACCTTGAAAAATACCCCCAGAAGTTTGGTGGGATTTATACAAAGTTAGACTTTCATGATGCTTGGGATAACCTATGGAGGGTTACGGACAACGAAGATATTGTAGTCCGATTCGATAATAAGCCGATCAGTTATGTATATTGGCGAGGAACATCACACGGCATGAACTTGGTGACAGATAATCGGTGGATGTCTGATCAAAGTGTGGAACTGGTGATTCCCGATCCGGATGATCCTGAAACCCCAGCTTCAGTCAACCCAATTGTTTCTTTGGCTGAACACATGTCTGATAAGGCCGCTCTACGCACCCATGTTCGTATGATTGAAAATACTCCTGCACGGGTTAAAGTTCACTGGCGTTATGCAGCCGCAGATGTATTTGATTTACTCGTTTTGGATACTGCTTATATTGATGAGGTGCATACAATTTATCCCGATGGGGTGGCAATCCGGGATGTTTTTTACCATCCTGCAGCTGATGAAGGTGGCGTAGAATTTTATCAGGACTTCCAATGGTTACTAGGACCGGGTCAAAAAGCTGAGGACTTCCTGAATTATAATGCAGTTTCGATTGCGGGGCTTACGGGTGACTCCTCTGATATCATTTATCCTATATCCTTAGACAGGCCTAGTGATGGAGTGGACCCCAGTCCTTTGCCCGGTAATATTGCGGTGCTCAATAGCCAAACTAACTGGAAGGTCTTTGGAGTAAGTCAGGCAGGTGGTTTTTTCCCCTCTGCTAATGAGGAGAGTTCAAAGCATATAGATTTCCTGGGAGGTATTTTTCCGTTTGCAGGCCCTTGGAATCATTGGCCAATAGCTCAAATTCCTTCCGATGGTCGATTCTCCGTTGCCAATGATAGAGTTTCTCACTTTGCGGTTGGTAATCTAGAGGCCTTTGAATATGGCTCTGGATCTATGATGTATGGCTTTACCCAGGGAACACCGGTTGATTTACAGGGCTTGGCAAGTTCATGGATTTCTCCACCTGTAATAGATGCGGTTCAAGGTGTTAAGGGCAATGTAATTAATTTTATCACTGATGAAAGAGCCTATAGCCTGACATCAGATGGGATATCAGGAGATATTTCTTTACTGGTGAAGGCTAATGATAGTAGTCCTTTGGTAAATCCATCACTAATTATTCGCCAATGGGAAACAAGCAAAACTCCGAAAGTAAAATTCAATGGCAAAGTACTATCCGATGTAAAATTGGGTATTATCAGAGATACAGATGGATCCCAGACTTTGATTGTGTGGTTACCTGTGACGGCAATCACGGATTCATCCATTGAAATTGTTCGTAATTCTGTTGGTGAGAGTTAATCTTCTTATTGGTTGTTGCATTTTAAGAATAAGCAGAATAGCCGTACCATAGTATGGCTATTCTGCTTTGTAAGTGGAAATTATCTGTATAGAATTTTTAACTTCCTCGTACGGATAAATATTCAATATAATTCACTGAATTTACTTTCCTGAGAATTTAATGAATGGGCGGGATGTGGATCTGTGATTGAAGGGATATCTATCTGTATCTTTAATCCATTGCAGTTAGCTAGGTGAATCTTAGCTTTGTGCAAATTACAAACAGCCAAAACAAGACTTAATCCAAGTCCATTACCTTTTGTATGCCTATGCGATTCCAACCGGTAAAATCGCTCAAAGACCTTTTTATGATCATCTTCTGGAATTCCCGGACCGCTATCGTGTAGCTGCAATTGAAGATATTCCCTACCTTGTTGAGGTTGAGCTGAAAGCCTAATATCCAGTTTGCCACTTCCTGGTGCGTACTTAATTATATTGTCAAATAGGTTTGCAATAGACTGAGACCATTGGTTTTTATCTCCAAAGATCATATGTTGGTCATCAATCAAAGTAACGGATGGAAGTATTCCCTGATCATGAAAAATCGGTTCATAGACTTCTACCAGGGTTTTAAGAAGGTTATGAAGCGAAAAGTGCCGAAATGCTGACCTTTGTGCTCCTTGCTCAATTTGCGAGATTCTGAGTAACGCATTAAAGCACTCGATGATCCTGTCGTTTTCATTAATAATGGCTTCGATAGTATCTTTATCTGGTTTTTCTATATGCAATAATAGTTCTAGCTGGCCTCGTAGCCGAGAAAGTGGGGACTTCAAGTCATGGGCAATATTGTCGGAAACTTGTTTTATTCCCATCATCAATTGTTGGATTTTGTCCAGCATTGTATTGATATGTATAGATAACTGATCATAGTCTCCGCCATTACTATTATATGGGATCCGTTTGTCCAGATCTCCAGACATAATTTGGCGGCATACTTTGTTAATCTCGCTTATTCTTCTGACTGCTTGCCTAGATACAAGATATCCACAAATTAGGCTAATAATTGCAGTGATCAGAAGTCCGTAAAAAATAACAGAGTTAAGACTTTTCAATAGGTGATATTCTTGGGTGAAATCCTTCCCCAGTATTAGTTCTCCCCCGTCACTTAGTAGAGAAGTTCTTGCTAGGCATATGTGCTGTTCATCTTCTTGACCAAATGTAGAGTCTGGATTGTAGGTTGCCGTGTAGGTAGACTTATAGTTCTTGCTTTGTGGGAAAATTCCTTCGATATTACTAAGTATAATATTTCCCTTCGCGTCTTGAAGTTTTACACAGAGATCCTCTGTATCTAGAAAATACTCTGTCTCAATGTAATATTTTGCGAATAGTGTTGCATCTATGTGGCGTTTCTTATGATATTGGGGCCAATGGCTAAATCGCTCATCAGTAATGTTGTCTACATAATCGTGAAAATCTTCGGGGAATTCACTATTAAGTAGATGCCAGATTAGGTTGGCGGGAATTTTTTCTAGTGGGGGATTGATATTCTCTCCCAGTGCGAATAATCGCCCTTGAATAGTAAGTTTCTCCTGATTGCTTAAGCTGCTTTTATTTAAAAGATTTTTGAAGTAGTGTGTGTAGTCGCTAGTAAATTTTGATGGTGAAGTGTGGTTGTTAATGAAATTTCTAGGTTTTACATTTTTAAAGTTTGGAAATATATCAGGGTGAAAAAACTCTAGATCATTGATTTCCGCAATAGATTCTTTTGTTATATTTTCAATTTTATGAAATGTTGGATTTGCCAACGATTGTTTTGTGATTAAATAGATGCTTGCCAATGAAATACTGGAGCTAAGGCAGACGCAGCTGAATGTGATAATTGCCAGTCTGAAACTGGAGCTTTTATGTAGTTTAATTTTTTTCGCGAAGGACATAGCCGGCCCCCCTTACTGTGTGAATAAGAGGACTGTCCTGAGATTGGTCAACTTTCTTTCTCAATCTGCTTACGTGCACTTCTACTACATTAGTTTTCGGGTCAAAATGAAGATCCCAGACTTGCTCCAAAAGCATTGTTTTTGTAACAATTTGACTTTCATGTCTCATAAGATATTCCAGGAGTTTGAATTCCTGGGTTAATAGTTCAATACTACGGCCTCTGCGTTGTGCCTTCCTTGTTAAGAGATTGAGCTCAAGGTCTGAAACAATAAGGAATTCGCAGGTGTTGGACTGAGGTTGGCGCCTACCAATGACTTCGACTCTGGCTAAAAGTTCTGCAAAAGAAAAAGGTTTGGAAAGGTAGTCATCACATCCACTACGTAAACCCTCTACGCGATGGTCGACGTCTCCGAGGTTACTTAGCATTAAAACTGGTGTACTGATTTCCATTCCCCGCAGGGATTTTAATAGTTTTAACCCATCCATACCAGGAAGCATTCGGTCAAGGATTATTACATCAAAATTTTCGATGCTGGCTTGAATTAACCCTGTTTTTCCATTATGGCATAGCTCTACACCATGCCCTTCCTGACTAAGGCCCTTGTGAAGGTAATGACTTAATTTGATGTCGTCTTCTATTATAAAGATTCGCATATATCTTTAGCTGGTAAATAGTTTTGGTTGCCGGTTATTTGTTGATCGAGTTGTTTTTTTAAGGTTTTCTGATTTGCCTCAGACTAAGCCATGTACATATGGTGAATATAAAAACGTAACTAAATATTGCTAGGCACTTTCAGCCTTTTAGATATGAAAAGACTTAATTAAAAGTGACAAATGCTATTTTTACACCATTCTGAAGAACTGGAAGTAGTGAAGTCTTTCTAGTTTTTTGTTTGTGGAGAACACTAACAAAAAAAGAGTTGTTAGGCTAAAACTGCGTCTTAAGTTGTGTGTTAAGTGTGCTTCATACCCCTTGTAATATCAATGCTATGTGGATCAGTTATTGATAGAATACCCTTTTGGTTAAGCTCACCTTGGTGTAAACAGTGCATTAAAAATGACCTGTAATCTATCGGGAAATTTAGAGGCTGTTAAAAAGCTTTGGTTCACGGAGTTACAGCAAATGACTCAATTGAGGTAGTAGTTCTTGCTCTCCAGAGTAGACAGACGTGAGACCAGGAAGTCAAAGCATCGGAAAAACATGAGTAACGATAGCTTGACTGCACTGAGTTTTAATATGGATGAAGTGCACGAGGGTAATGATCACAGCTATTGATAGGTACTTGAGAAAATTATCCCGTTTATACCGAAAGGAGCGCCTTCCGAATTCCTGGGGTTGCAGTTTCAAGGTCCGCAGAACGGGAAACGAGATCTTGAGCTGGTTTCGACGTTTCTGCGAAACTCTTAGAGTAGGGTGAAGGTATGCCTTTGGATGATGGCACGTTTGGATAGTCAACCGGCACAATCGGATTCTTAGCTGGCGTCTTTAGCTTATATACTGATTCCAAGATTAACGCTTGGGAGACAGTTAAATGGAAACGGCACTTATTACAGGAGCCTCAGGTGGTATTGGCCTTGAGTTGGCCAGGATACATGCGGCTAAGGGCGGCAACCTGGTTCTGGTCGCTCGGTCTGAGGGGAAGCTTTTAGCACTCAAACAGCAGCTGGAGAAGGATTTTGGTATCCAGGCAATGGTTATTGCTGAAGATCTTTCCGACCCTTTGTCCGCACAGAGAATTTTTGAGCGAACCCAAAGCGAGGGTGTGGAGGTTGGTACCCTTATCAATAATGCGGGATTTGGTGGTCACGGTCTCTTCTATCAGCGAGATCTGGAAGCTGAGCAGGGTATGATGCAGGTGAATATGGTTTCCCTAACCAATCTCACCCACCTGTATGTCAAAGGCATGGTTGCCCGCAATAGTGGGCATATCCTTAATGTTTCATCCACGGCATCTTTTATACCCGGTCCTTTACAGGCGGTTTACTACGCAACTAAAGCCTATGTGACTTCCTTTAGCCAAGCCTTGGCGGAAGAATTGAAGGGCACAGGTGTAACAGTAACCGCTTTATGTCCGGGCGCTGTTGCGACTGGGTTTGTAGCGGCTGGTGATCTTCAGGGAGTAGATATCTGGAAGAACGCCCGTTCAGCAGAATCCGTTGCAAAATGTGGTTACGGGGCTATGGAACGTGGGGATTTGGTTGCTTTTAATGAGAAGCGGCTTAAAGTATTTCTGAATTGGATAATGCCATTACTGCCCCGTAAAATGGTGTTGAAATTTTCCCGCCAGACGATGGAAAAATCTTGATTGCGAGTAGACCCGGTAATGACCAAGCGCGCAGCTAAATTTCTGGTATCCCCCAGCTGGAAGCTGATGTTACACGATATGAATATCGACTCAGCCATGGCTCTGGCTTATGCCGGGTTACCTGCAGATCTATTGCAGCGAGAGTCTGTGACACTTACTCCAATAGAGTACTTCCGCTTTTGGTGTGGTATAGATCAGGCCTCAAAGGATAGGCCGCTACCGCTCTTGTTGGCGGAGCATCTTACAGCTGAATCGTTTGATCCCCCTGTGTTTGCGAGTTTGTGTAGTGCAAACCTAAATCAAGCCCTATTGCGGATACAGCAGTATAAACCCTTGATTGGTCCCATGGATTTGCACCTGGATATTACCGAAGAATACACAAAGCTCAATTTAGAGTGCTATGGAAGTGATGGTAATATTCCTACTGCTTTGGGGCTAAGCGAATTAATTTTCTATATCCGCCTGGCCCGGTTGGGAACCCGGGAGAAAATTCGGCCATTGGAATTGGCGTTACCACAGTTACCAGAAGATCAAACGCCTTATAGAGAGTTTTTCGGTTGCTCAATTAAGCAATCAGATCGGGTACGAATTTGTTTCTCGGCGCAAGATGCGCAAAAGCCATTCCTGACCGCCAATATGCCTATGTGGGATTTTTTTGAGGGCAAATTAAGTCAGCAGTTAAAAGACTTGGATCGCGAAGCAACAATGGGAGACCGGGTAGGCTCTGTATTGATAGAACTCTTACCAGCGGGTGAGAGTTCTATCGAATCTGTCTCTGAGCGTTTATCTATCAGTAAAAGAACTTTACAGCGAAAACTTGGGGAGGAGAACCAAACCTTTCAGACAGTGTTACAGGAAGTCAGGTCAAATTTGGCCGATCACTATCTTGCCAGGTCCAGCCTACATTTGGGAGAGATCTCCTTTATGCTTGGGTTTAAGGAGCCCAATTCATTTATTCGAGCCTACCGAGGTTGGAAAGGAATAACACCATTACAATATCGGGATTCGATTGATTAGGCGACTAAAGTTATTTCTGGTAATAAAATTTAGTCGATTTTCTTTCGATTGTAGGTCTTACCGATGCACAATTCGAGAATATCAAAAATAAAAGATCTACTGGATTTGTTACCTGGCTGGACGATCAGCAAAAATTATTCCGTTATCTGGATTTACTTCCAGAGCTCTTAGTTCTCCTTGATACACGGCTTGTATTTTCCAGCGACCACCAACAAACCGCATACTGGTTATAGGTTTGAATCCCAGACTGTAGAGTTTTGCCCTAATAGTTGATGGATCAAGTGCGATTACCGAAGGGGTCGCCCCGTAAAGGTCGGGGCTATCATAGATAGGTGCTGGTTTATTAGGGTCTATCCCCGGGGGGATTGGATTGGTCAAGTTGCTCACGAGCACAACGGTTGTAATAAAACTCACATGAGGCTCCACACTACATAAAAGCCATATACTTAGTGTGGACAGGGGATGATCGTAGCGCCAGTGCTTAGGGGAGTATTTTTGGGTTTCCTTGCCAAAAAAATACCCCGGCAATGAGTTTTGCCGGGGCAATAAAATCAATTAGCGGTTAAAAATTTTACAAATGTATCTTGCGGTTAACGGGTCATCTTCAACATTACGTTCAAGATTTTGTTTGTGACATTCCCGTAGGGAGGGCGCATAAGTTTTAGTAGGTCAACAGGGCCCTGCTGAAATATTGGGCGTAACTTTGAAAAAGTGAGAAACCCTTCATAGCCGTGATAGTGCCCCATTCCACTCTCACCTATACCACCAAATGGAATATCGTGTTGGCCAACATGTAATACACAGTTATTAATCGATACACCGCCGGACATAATCCGCTCAATATAGCGGTTTTGCAGATTTTTATCGTAGGTATATGGGTATATTGCCAATGGTCTTGGGCGGGCATTGATATAGTCGATGACTTCCTCGGGCCTTGAGTAGGTCATAATTGGCAGGAGCGGGCCAAAAATTTCCCTTTGCATCGCCAGCATATCACCGTTCATATTAACCAGAATATGTGGTGGGAACTTGCGTAAGCTGTCATCCCGCTTGAGTTGCCCGCCACTGAGGTCATATACCTTAGCTCCTTTGTCGACTGCATCGTCCAGGGTTTTCCACAGGCGCTGGTAGGCGTTGCTATCAATAATGGAGGTGTAGTCAGAGCTGTGCCAATCTGGAAAGCGCTTCTTAATTAGCTGTGTCGCATGCGCAATAAAATTGTCCAGCTGGTTTTCTGGAAGGAAGAGGTAATCTACATTTACGCAGATCTGTCCGGCATTTACTAATTTCCAGTGGATCAGGCGCTCTGCCGCTTTTTCAATCGGGAAATCAGGGGCGATGATAGCCGGCGATTTTCCTCCCAACTCTAATGTGACTGGAGTTAGGTTTTCTGCAGCGGAGCGCATTACAGCGCGGCCTGTAGTACTTGAGCCAGTAAAAATTAGGTGATCAAATTTCAGGCTGGAGAATAGTGGGCCTATTTCGCCATAGTCGGCGATAAAAGAAAGCTTCTCCTGGGGAAAATACTTGGGGCTGATCTCTATTAACAGCTCGGCCAGCCGGCATGAGTTTGTGGACATCTTGACCATTGCCTGATTGCCTGCGGCAAAGACATTGGTCAATGGGGAAATGCTCAGGTTAATGGGAAAGTTCCAGGGCACTATCACTCCAACTACACCAATAGGCTGGGGCACCACAGTATTTTTTGAGAGCGGGTAGGCCTTGAGGTCAATATGGCGCCGTCGAGGTTTCATCCACCTTTTGAGATTTTTTATCGCATCCTTGATACCTGCAAGTGCCGGGTAAATCTCCAGGAGCAGGGTTTCTTCCCTCGAGCGGTTCCCATAGTCTGAACATATGGCTTCTATGATCGCCTCCTGTTGTTCCCTCAACATTCGCGCCAGGGTTTTCAGGTCCTGTACTCGCTGTTGATAACTGGGGACTGGGTTGGCGTGATAGGCTCGACGCTGGCTATCCAGCTGACTCTGGAGTAGCGCCTTGTCTGCATCCTGCCGGGTAAGGGTCTGGATGGTCATTTTATTATCCTATGGCGTTTATCTTCGACCAGATTAACCGAATAATCGTTTGGGAGATTGACCAATCGCGTCAGCAGATTGACTAAATAGTAATTAAAGCGCACGTTCCAACTTTGAGGGTGGAAGTGCTAAGGGTCTGGCCCCGTCACAATAAATGTGTGCGGGGCGATAAGTAGGATCCTCGTAATTCGAGGGTCAGCACTTCTTTGTAAAGGCGACTGCTTAACTGTTGTCAGGTTTGTCAGACAAAACTTCTGCAGAATTAGGATCTACTTCCAAGTCGTGTTTCTGGTCTCCTTTATAGGCCTCAATTTTCCAGCGCCCATTGTCCAAGTCTACTTCGACAATGGGAGTAAAGCCTTGTTGTTCGAGTTTTGTCAGAACAGTGGATAGAGCCATAGCACCAGGAGGGGGTTTCTCATCGGCAAGAGCGGGATGGAGAGCGACCGCAGCGATACTCGCTAGTAATAGCTGGTAGGTGGTCTTCATGGTTGTACTACCTCGCTTGTAGTTGATTGACCGCTATTAGCGGAATAAATTGACCCCGCTCCTCTTCCCAGAGGAACGGCGGTAGAAGCGGTTTTCTGGCTCTTTATGGGCCCTGGCTACCTCCTTGAGTAAGGCGCTTTTGGATCTGCTCACACCACTCGGGACTTCCCGGTTCTATTCCGGGAAAGCTGCCACCTGTCAATATGGTTACTGCAGTAAACCATTCTTTACTGCCAACTGGAGGCAGGCCGGATGGGTATAGTTTTGCTATATGGGCACTTTGTCTGGCGATGATTTGTTGCTGCGCCCAAGCGAACCACTCTGGGGTGCAATCCCTTGCGTTCATACTGTGTTCTGTTGGTGGTGCTGGAGTGTTCCCTATAGGCGTGGGCGGTGCGACTGGCTCTTTCATGGCTTCTCTGGCAGTCCCGTCAGGGGCAGGGGTGTCGGGCTCGGGAGATCTGTGGCTATCGGACTGACGCTCACAGCCGTGAATGACAAGCATCAAGACGAGTAGGGGAGCAAAGCGGACCATGAAAACTCAAAAGGGTGACTGATTTGCTCCTAAGCATAGGAGGGATTTTGCGACTTTGCCGGTTACAGAGGTTCCAGGTTGACATTAACATTCATCCAAATGAGAATGCTTCTCAAGTTATCCCGAGGGTGATAGGACTCCCATGTTTACCAGATCTCTATTTCAAAAAGCGATTGCAACTATTGGTTTGATTGGTGCCATTGGTGCCAATGCCGCTGAGCAAGTCAATATTTACTCTTACCGCCAGCCCTTTCTGATTGAGCCGATACTGGAAGAATTCACCGAGAAAACCGGTATTGAGACCAAAGTGGTCTACGCGAGCAAAGGCTTGAACGAGCGACTGCAAAGGGAAGGGCGCAACAGCCCCGCCGATCTGGTGCTCACCTCCAATACCAGTAGCCTGATGGACCTGCTTAACAAGCAGTTGACCCAACCAGTAAACAGTGAAGTCCTGAAAGACAATATCCCGGCACAATTCCGCGATGAGGCCGGCAACTGGTTCGGCCTGACCACCCGGGCGCGTTTGATTTACGCTTCCAAAGACCGTGTTAAGCCCGGTGAAATTACTCGCTATGAAGAGCTGGTAGACCCTAAATGGAAGGGGCGAATCTGTACTCGCAGCGGCAAGCACCCCTATACCCTGTCCCTGATCGCCTCCATGATCGCCCATCACGGTGAAGCAGAAACCAAGCAGTGGCTGCAAGGCGTGAAAGCGAACCTTGCACGTAAGCCCCAAGGCAATGACCGGGCTCAGGTAAAAGCGATCAGCGAGGGTGTCTGCGACCTTTCCCTGGGTAATAGCTACTACTTCGGCAAAATGATTACCAATAAGGAGCAGCCGGAGCAGGTGGATTGGGCCAAGTCAGTCAACCTGGTCTTCCCTAACCAGAAGGATCGCGGCACCCATATGTTTATTTCCGGTGCGGCGCTGACCAAGCATGCCCCCAACCGTGAAAATGCCGTTAAGCTGCTGGAATTCCTCAGTGGCGCCGATGCTCAATACACTTACGCTGAGAAAAACTTTGAGTTCCCGGTGCGCCCCGGCACTGCCCGGTCTGGGTTGATTAAGGAATATATGGGTGAATTCAAGGAAGACGATCTGAGCCTCACAGAAATCGGTTCCTACGTTCCGGCGGCTTCCCGTATGGTTGATGAAGTGCGCTTTGACTTTTAGAATGGTCAACTAATGGGAATTGCTGTCTGGCATATTGGCAGCACTATCTCAGCCTTATTCGAACGGCCCTGTCGAGAGACCAGGGCCGTTCTTTTATAATAAGCTTTTGATTCCTTAATCCATGCTAAACCGAGCGAATTTATCAGCTTCCCGCTGGCTGCTACTGATAGCTACTATTTCCCTACTAGTGGCCCTGCCAGTGTTATCCATCTTTTGGTTGGCATTTTTCCCTGAAGAGAATATCTGGCCGCACCTGTTAGACACGGTGCTGCTCCACTATGTGTCCTCCACATTGATTCTGGCTGGTGGTGTCGGTTTGGTAACGCTGATGGCGGGCGTGGGCAGTGCCTGGCTGGTGAGCATGTGCCAGTTCCCCGGACGCCGTTTGTTCGAATGGGGGCTGTTACTGCCGTTTGCTGTTCCCGCCTATGTGATTGCCTACGTCTATACGGATTTGCTGGAGTATGCGGGCCCTGTGCAAAAGTCCTTGCGCGTCTGGTTTGGCTGGCAGACGGCCAGGGATTACTGGTTCCCCGAAATCCGCAGTATGGGTGGGGCGATTGTCATGCTGTCACTGGTGCTCTTCCCCTATGTGTATATGCTCGCACGCGCGGCATTTATTGAGCAGTGCGGCAGTATACGTGCGGCGAGCCGGTCATTGGGCTGTACGCCCTGGCAGAGCTTTCTGAGAGTATCCCTGCCAATGGCACGCCCGGCAATTGCAGTGGGTTTATCACTGGTGTTGATGGAAACCCTGAATGACTTCGGCACTGTCGACTTCTTTGCCGTGCGCACCTTGAGTGTCGGGATTTACGATACCTGGCTGAGCCACGGAAATTTAGGGGGCGCAGCACAAATTGCCTGTAGCACTCTGATTTTTGTTGTTCTGTTAATTACGCTGGAGCGAATGGGGCGGGCGAGACAGAAGCACTTTGTACAGTCACCAAATTCCCAACGTGAACGCTATGTATTGCGCGGTTGGCGAGCCGGCGTAGCCCTGTTGTTCTGCGGGTTACTGCTGGTGGCGGGTTTTATTATTCCCCTGCTGGTTTTGGGAGGATACGCACTTAGTAACTTCTCCAGCTATTGGAGCGAAGATTTTATACAGATCGCCAGCAATAGCTTGTTACTGTCTATCGCAGCCGCATTGGTCTCTGTATTGCTGGGCTTGCTGTTGGCTTACGGTAAGCGGTTGCAACCCAAAGGGCCCGTGAAGCTTTTAGTCGGCTTTTCCAAGCTGGGTTATGCAATGCCAGGGGCGGTATTGGCGATTGGTGTCCTGATTCCACTGGCTGCATTTGATAATGCCGTCGACGCTTTTTTACGTGAGCACTTCGATATCTCCATAGGGCTACTGTTAAGCGGTAGTATTTTTGCCATTATTTTTGCCTACACGGTGCGCTTCCTGGCCGTATCCACGGGGGCCATAGAATCCAGTCTGGAGAAGGTAACCCCATCAATGGATAGGGCTGCCCGCTCTTTGGGGCGTAATAGCTGGCAAACCCTGTGGGCCGTGCATTTACCTTTGGTGCGTACAGGCCTTCTCACAGGCGGCTTGGTGGTCTTTGTGGATTGTATGAAAGAACTGCCGGCGACTTTGCTACTGCGCCCCTTCGGCTTTGACACCCTGGCGACCTATGTTTATCAATTTGCTTCCGATGAGATGTTGGAACGCTCGGCCATGGGGGCTTTATTGATTGTCCTGGTGGGATTAATTCCGGTGATTATGCTGAGTCGTTCCATTGGTTGGCGTAGAGGTGAGGAGCGCACAGCCCTGGCGAGCTCTGAAACGCCCGCCTTGTCTTGATAGCTTCTATTGGGCTTGGTCAAACACCAGTGCAGAGGAGAGGTGTAGGGGAAGTTTATCGCCCGGTGCCGCTTGAATATCTGCCTTCAAAGCGGCCTCGATAGTATCCCCTGCGGCCAGCTGGAAGCGATAGCTTACCTGGTTACCGAGAAAATTCTTTTCCAAAACCTGAGCCATCACAGCACCGGGATGTTCGCCTGCGGCAATATCCTCACTGCGCACAAACAGCTCGAGCTGATCTCCACTTTCGTACGCAGCTGTCGGCACCTTTACTTCCCCCAGAGGGGTGCTGATCAGGTCATTGCCCACAACAGTACCGGAAATGATATTTCCTTCACTGACGATTCTCGCAACCGCCAAATTCCTCGGCTTCTGATAAGTATCCTGTGGGCTGTCCCACTGCTGTAATTGACCTTGGCTGAGTACTCCCAGCTTGTCTCCAGCAATAAAGGCCTCGTGGCGGTCGTGGGTAACAATAATCGCGGGGATTTTTTCCTCACGTAGTATATGGCGGACTTCGGCGGCGAGACTTCGGCGCAACTCGGTATCCAGATTGGAGAAGGGTTCATCCAGAAGCAACAACTTGGGGCGTGGTGCCAGCGCTCGAGCCAGAGCGACACGCTGCTGCTGTCCGCCGGATAGTTGGTGCGGGTACTGTTGCCCGAAGCCTTCGAGGCGCACTAACCGTAGTAACGACTGAGTACGGGATTGCCGCTTGTTTTTTGGCATCGACTGGATACCGAAGGCAATATTCTGCTCAACGGTAAGATGTGGGAAGAGGGCGTAGTCCTGAAATACCACCCCTATTTTCCGCTGCTCTGCTGGAACCTGTATCTCAGGGGAGGAAATCACCTCCTTTGAGAGCTGGATTCTCCCTTCAGTAACCGGCTGAAAACCTGCAATGGCGTGCAGCAGCGTCGTTTTGCCACAGCCGCTGGGGCCCAATAAACAGGCAATTTCCCCTGCCTGCAAAGCAAACGAGACTGATTCGATAACCACCTGCTCGCCGTAGCAGCACTGCAGGTTTTCTATAGAGAGTATGGGGTGCACAGGTTTTCCGGTAGTTTGGCTTTTAAACACTTCGGGCAGCTTTCGAGTGTAGTTGCTGATCATACTTACCACTAAACCAACCAGTCTAGTGTGAAGCATGCTTTTAGCTGTACAGCGGACGCTTCTTTTGATCGGAGTAGAGTTGGGTGTTTTTTAAGCAGGCAGGTTGTTTAAACACTCAACATAAACCTCATACGCTAATATATCCATTCTCAAGGATATTGAGATTTCGCCTACTCCATAATCATAGTGATCAGCTGAATAGTATCGACATCTAATTGTAAAATAAGCTGGTCCAATTCAGATTATACCATCAGCCTAGGTATTTAGTCGTGTATTGGGCTACAAGTGATTTCGAGCGGAGATAATAATACATCACTTACATTGAATTTTTCAGGGAGGGATATCTTCACTGGACGCTCATCAATACTGAGGTCGATGTGATGATTGGAATTCGCTTTTGAAGTGAGGAAAACTGGAGTAAAACTTTTTGAAGAGGCTAATCAAAGCTCCGTATACGCCTGAGTTTTCCTCTGGTCTATGCCACACTTCCGTTTTAGGCCGAAACCTAACTATACAAGGTATCTACTAAACGTGGGTAAGTTCTACCTTTAGCGCTGTGGCCAAATTAACTTTGCCACTATAGTCATGAAGCTTGTTTTTTAATCTTTGCTTTATGATCATTTATTAATAGAAAGTAAATCCATAAGGTCGATATTGCAGCAAAGAAACACCAGGTTGATACCCATGTTTCACGCTGAGTAAAGTAGACGATAACACCGAGTAGCATGACAAGTGCCCAAAACTTTCTAAAAATTCGATTGCTCGATAATAGAAATAAGAAACCAAGTGAAGAATAAATAATATGTCCTGCTGTAATGGAGAATAAGCTGTCATCGGACATGATATAACATAGGCTATGCCCACATACACTCGTTTTTATTAAGTGTCTTGGCCCTGTTTCTAATAGGACCGGTATCCAAAGGTATAAGCCAAAAATAAAACCTACCATAATTAATATAATAAAAAAAATCCTTTTCCATCTTTTTGTTTCAAGGCTAAAGGCTACGATTGGTATCCAGGCAAGCCAAAAAAGTAGAGCAAAAAATAAAAAGAAAATAGAAGATGCTGTTGTCAGTGAGGTTAAGTTTCCGTTGTGTCCAATCCATACCACGCCTTCACTCACTTGTTGTAGCGCAAAAAGAATAGGGGTAATCGCGAGCAACAAATAGGTTTTATCATTTTTTATAGCGTGTCTTATACACAAAGTACCGCCGACAAGAAGCAGCGCTGCTGATCCGAATGATGCTGTGGCTGAAAAACACATAAGGATATTCTCTATATGTAGAATAATGTATTTTAAGCCAGGGTCTTATGACTTAATCTACAACATAACAATAGCCTTAACCTGGAAAATCAGTATAACTTCGCTAATTTGTACTAAACTTTGGAGTTGATCTGTGAAGACTATATCAAGTTCAGTTCTTTCAATTCTTCCAGTGAGTGAATCTGAAAACATCAACAAAGATGCATCAAAATTGCCCACGGAAATCGATACTTATACAGACAAAGTCTATGTCGCATGAGGGTAACAAGCCAATGCGATGCCGCTCGGTCAGTAGTCGTTCTTTATTCAGTTATAAACGCTGGCCACCGTTTTGACCCTTGAATTGAGGATCGCCCGTTGCATATTAAGGTAATAATGCTCCCACTAAATTCAATGTATTTGGGGTATGTCGGTACTATCTGGTCAAACGCGTTACGCGCGTTTAGCTTGGATCGCCACTGATCCCGCGACAACGGAGCTATTGAGTATGACTAATGTGGTTAGCGATGGCTCAGTCCGTCGCGTCTTGCTCAAACTGGCAGAAAAGCTCGCTAAAGATTTGTTGTAGCAACATTTACTTGAGAGTTATCGTCTCCTATCAACGACAACTTGGATTTTAGACGTGGATACCACGGTTAAACCTACCCGCGGTAAACAAGAACCGGCAGTCAAAGTTGATAACCCCATAAACCTGGGCGTCCTTGTCACACTTTTATGATCGTGAATTTACGGCTCATTTTGGATGTTGTGGTAAAGGCGGACACTCACTGCCATTCGAGTCACAGTTTTCCCGGATTACTGGTCATACTCGAACGACTAGAGCGTTCAAAATGGCCTCGTTTTGTACTTTGGTAACCCCAAGTAACTTAGTTGCATGCCACGGAAATAGCCGACAACAATAAAATTAGAAAAGTCATCTTGATATTTAGGTTATTTATAGATGACTTCCAACACTCTAATAAGGTGAAAAAAGAGGCGTAGCGTATAGAGATCGGATTAATTGGTTTTTTAGGCTGGTTTAGGTAATGCGTAGATATCTCTACTCAAACCGTCATTAAACTGTACCCGCCTAGTTTTTTTTCCGCCTAGCCTTTCTACTAGGGCACGTGCAGCAATATTCTCATCATCCATATAGGTTTCTACTATATTCCATTTGAACTCATTATAAGCGTGCAACAAAGCTGCATTAGATGCTTCTGTAGCTATACCTTTTCCTCGCCCTTCAGGTGTTACCCACCAAGTAAGTTCTCTAGGCCAGTCTTTACCCTGCCAAAAACCACACGTTCCAATATAGCTATTATCTGATTTTAATTGGATGGCCCAAACACCAAAGCCAAGTAAATGCCATGATCCTAGATCGGCTTTCAATCTAGACCAAACTTGTTCTTTTTTAATAGGCCCGCCATACATTTTTGATGCTTCTTTATCTGTATAAAATTCCTCATATACTTCAAAGCACTCTTCGCTTGGCGGAACTAATCTGAGCCTTTCGGTCTCTATTATTGGTATCATAATTTTCCCTTCAGTTTAACGCCTTTAGCAGCGGGCCGAAAAGGCGCCAGGATTTTTGATCCGTTGCCTAAACTTGTTAGAGTAAATATCGCACATTAGTTTTCGCGGACAAAGTTAATCAGACAGAGCGCTAAAAGCAAGGTTGCAATAACGCCAGATCCTCCAGCAATAGCAGAGGGCAAAAAGGCATCTCGTCCAAACGCAATCAAAATTGCATTAGCGAATATGGCAACAGCGCCAACTAATGCAGTCACACCTCCCAATGCCTTGCTATTCCCATGCATTTTGGCTATTCCAAAAATGAGTGCAGCAAATCCTAACAAGAGCTTTGCTGCGTAATAGATCATGAAGGACAAGGCTACAACTGCTCCTGCCGTAGTTCCAAGCACGTCAAGTTGACTAGCGGCTTCGCGAAATGGTCCGAACATAGTAAGACCAATACTAACCTGGACTACATTCAGTACTGCGCTGAACGCAATAGCGGACCATCCAACTTGATAGTTACTAGCTTGCACCATCGCGGCTCCGGCAAATGCTGAGAGAATAGTGAAGAGTAAGGCTTCGAGCCCCCAGAGAATTTGCCGCGGGGCGTTAATCTCAGCAATGTAGAGAGCAGTATAAACTGTCTGCGTAAGCGCCAGTACCAACAGCAGATATGATGTGATTTGGACAGTTTGTTTATTAGTAAAATTCATAATTACATGCCTCGTATTTTCTATGCCCGACTTTTGCTTTTAGGTGTAACTATCGTTCCAATACAATCCGTCTAAAGTTATTAGCTGGTGGCCGATTAGTCCAATTCATCAGGTTCCGTCTCACGCCGCCATCACCCACCGGAAGTAACTGGCGCTTTTTGTGCTCAGCAAAAAAGGTGACAGTTACCGGAGGTCCGTTGTCTGCCCTTGTTTGGTTGTTCTTGCCCGATTCTGATGTTGAAAATCCTTTTCTCCAATGGGTAAATTGAGATCCACCTTCGGCAGCTACCGAAGGCTTTGTTTACCACAGTTCGTTGCAGAGCCGGTTCATAAAGACCGATAGCAAGTAGGAACGTGACAGGCACTCACTAGGCATAATTCGAACAGTCATGTGGGCTTTGAGCCCGAATAGCATTGACGATGATGCTTCTCACCATCTAGATTTCTACTAGAGACGGTACTCTGAAACCCGTCTATCTATATGAGAATAGAGAGGCATGTAAATAAACATAAAAGTGCCATACAAAAGAGTAAAATTCCTTGTGAATTTTCCTCTTCCAATCCTTCCAGTTCTTTCCAAGCCCTTTGACTGCTTTTCTCGCCATTTAAACACTTATAGCTACCATGCTCTTATCAATAACGCCCACAGCAGGAGCGGCAGAAACGTAGTGTAGGCCGTCCCGCGCAGGCCCGAAGGCGAAGGGCCGGAGCAACCTGCCTGTATTTTTTAAGCATTTTTTCGCTCAGCAAGTTTTAACATACTGCATATCACCAAGGCCATTAACTCTGCAGGTAGAGTGAAAAGCAAGAGCACTATTGGTGCGACGATAACATGTATTTGTGTCGCTGATGTGTCTGAGTTTTCAGCGCGACCGTTCAAGGTGTAGTAGGTATAAGCAACCATGCTTAAGGCTACAGAAAAGATAGCTACAAGCTTGAAAGGTAGCTGGGGAAAACTGGAAAATTTAGAAACACCTTGTAAGATCAGATTGGCCAATATTGGCGCAGCTACAGCACCAAGGTTAGCTACGCAAAAGCCCCAAAAGTTGAAATAGCCTTCTTCGTACCAATTGTAAATCGATAGTAAGAAAATAAACGCTATCAGAACCCAAAGATATTTGTTCATACTTATGCTTAACGTTGCTGACACGCGCTTGTCGTGTGCTCAGTATTATTAAATTTTTTAACGTCCATAAGGCCACTCCGAGCCAATCGGCTCTGAAACATGCCAATAAAGAAGCTCGATGTACCGCAGGGGGCCATATACCCATACTGCAACTTGTCCTACCCCGGCAGCGAATGGCTGAAGTGAACCAACAAAGTCCCCTCTGCGCACACTATGCTGATATATCTTCTTACCAGTCCCTACCTCTGATTTGTAACCAGTCGCATGTACGAGAATGTCACTACGCCTGATCTCAACATATCCCAGTAGGTAAATTGCTAAAGCAACTAGGAGAGCTATTTTTTTCATGAAATTTAACGCCTCAATGTGCGGCGAGCGTTAGTGAGTCCAGCCCAAGCTCGCTTGGGCGATGCACCATTGACTTGTTATGAGTGATTCCTAGTACCAACTCGAATTGCTTATAGTTTTTTATTTGATAAAGACCTACTGATGCAGATTTAGCTAATGGCATTAACCATCCGCCACGATACAGCCAACGCCCAGAATCGTTGCCACCAGTTTAAAGCCCTTTGACCAATCCATTCGTATCTTTTTGTCAGACGCAACCTTGGTTTGCCACAATGAGTAAAAGGCTTCAATATCTTTTGGCTGAGTTAGCTCATTTATTTTTTTGAACTCACCATCAAAAACTGTAACGGACTTATTCTCTGCGAATGTCGCGCTACAAAATAAAGTCAGTGACAGAAATAGTATGTTCTTCATTAAATTACTCATAACGCCCGCTGAGGCCCGAAGGGCCGTAGCACCCTGCTTGCGTTTGTTAGGTGATTGATGCTTGCGCAGAGCTTTGCGTACCATTTTCACTTGCCGATAAATAGTGATTCCATACACCCGCTGCACCTGTAATTGCTACGCACACTAGAAAGCAGCCGATACATCTAAGGGCATTTACTCTATTTTTGTTACCTAGATCAGTAAACAAAGAAGGCATGAAGACCGCAAATGGGAGCGCCGCTCCCCATTTTCGATTTTCCCTCATGTTCTTGTTCGCTTCAAAGATATAGAAAAAACCAGCGATTCCAAATCCTAACCCAGCGACACTGGATAGCAAGAATAATACGTAGCTAACTAAGGCTATTCCTTCTGTACTCATAATCACCTAACGCCTTGCGGAGGGGCGAAGGGCGCAGCACCTTGTCCCGCTTGCGCAATTGTTATGTTTATGGCTGGCACGGTACTAGGTACTTAGCGTCAGGTTTTGGGACATTTTCTTCTTTTCCATTTATCCAGTAAGGGCTAGGGTGGACTAGGGAGAAAGATGGTAGTTCGATTTCCATTTCCGTACCACCTGAGGTTATGCTCCCCCGAACAGCCCAATATCTCCCAATTGTTCCCCACCCATGGTGAACTACTCTTGAGATGGTAATCTGAGTGCCTGACGGAACCTCAAATAGCATAGTCCTCTGTTTTTCAAATAGGAGCTTATCGAATTGTTTTTTATCAAATGCTTCACGATTTTCAAGATAAACAGTCCAGCTAGACGGAAATCCACCTTGTCCTACCGCCTGCACACTATTACATAGTTCGCTATTTTCATTAAATCCAGTTAAGTCAGCACATCGCCCTTCGTAAATGAATGCATTCTTCTTGAATTCGAAGCACTGCCCGATTAAATGCATTGCTTCAGGGGCCTCGCCCATATCCATGGAGGTGATGCAACCTGCCAGCAACGCAGGCAATAGTAAAACTAATTTTTGATGCATAAAAAATAGTTCTTAGTAAACATAACGCCCGCGTCATTTGCCGCAGCGCATCGGAGGTCAAATGCACGCGTTTATTATATTTTCGCCGCATTCTTTAGGTTGCTACCCTTTAGCGACACAATTTGATCTGCCAAAGTGAAAAGCTCTTCATCAATGGTACTGCCGTAGTATGGTTTAACTTCAATCACATTATTGTATTCAGACTTCACCAGATGTGGCTTATCATCAATGACTATAAAATTTTCGTAGCTCCAACCTAGCTCAACGATTTTTCTTGTATCTTTGACAAGCGCATCATAACCGTCATTTTCAGTTATTTGAGCGCAATCTTCCCTAGTCAAAAGAAACTCTAGGTTATCTACACCACCAAAAAGTCTTTTAACGATATCCTGAGTATACAGGCCATAAGACGCTGTCCAAACCGCTAAAACGAAATGCTCGGACAATTCTGCAAGGAGTCTCTCGGCTCCGGGCCTTATATGCACCATCGCATTTGATATAGAAAAACTTGGTTTCTTACCAATCCATTCATGGCATGAGTGAATTAGTGTTTCATCCAAGTCAAGAACAACTAGTTGCCTGCTCATAGTGCCCTAATAAATATAACGCCTACGATAATGGGCCGCAGTGCCGGCGCGAAGCGCCGGAACGGAGGTCCGAGGCCACTTGCGGCCGGGCGTTGATTGTATTGTTAGACATTTAAGAAAACCATTCCTTTGACTCTTTTGCATTTAGCAGTAGAAACACGAAAAGAAAACACACTGCCTCCCCTATACCCGTGTATATAGAATACTCCTCTAAAGGGGTATAAATACTCATACCTGCAACCAATAATGCCAGAATTAGAAATGTATTCTTCGGATTGTCACTTCTAGTTCGGATTGAGCTTGAAACCCAATATAGAATTCCGGCCCAAACCGGGATAAATAGATAGTTATATATATCGTAGGGCCCTTCTTCCGAGGCATAGGTCAGCTCTTCAATTAGAAAGATCATAAAGCTAAGCACAATAAACCCAAATGCAAAATATATTGTTTTTGGCATCACTTTCGTATCTGTATTTAAATCTGATTCTGGAATTTTGTATGGGTCCATGATTTATGCCTAACGCCAAGCCTCGCTGCCTGTGATTGTTAACTTTGATCTACGCTCTTGAGCTTAACTCGCGCACCTAGCTTCCTAGCAATTCCAGTGAGCACAGAGTCAAAGGGATTTTCATACTGAATAAAACGAACCCCATGCTCAGTAAAATGAAAGCAAACTTTCCCATCGTAAGGAAATCGCTCTAAGTTCATAGAGCTTGGAACCCAGTAACCAGACCCCGGAATCTCAATTTCTAGAAACTCTTTTGTAAATGGGTTTTGCTGAATCAGTTTATCGGTGACTAGAAAGTTCGGCTCTCCACTCACAACTTCACGCCATTCATCAACCGATATCCTTCCCCCATCCCTTTCTATGATGCAATGCTTCATTGGCTACTCGTAAAGCTAACGCCTTGCTTAGGGGTGCGCACTTTTTGCGCGTCCCGTGGAGGCCCGTCTTTTGGGCCGCAACATACTACAGCAACTTGTTAAGTGTTGTAGTAGTAATTTGCCAGGACTATGCCGACAATAACTAAACAACTAAAAGCTACTTGTTTAATGCTAAAGCCCTTCTTATCACTGGCTCTGGCTGAATATTTAGCTATGGCATAAATAGATATGCCATATAAAAATAGTCCGGCTATGAGTACCAGCCAAGACTTATATATTACAGCCAAAACCGGTATTGCTATCGGCAAAAATACATAACCAATTGCCGTAGCTAGTTTTTGAAGAGCATCTCTCAGTTCTGGGTGCATAGACACTTTAGCCTGTCCGATTTCCTGCGCTTGTTAAGTTCGTTATTTTTCGCCTTCATAGCCCATATGATAAACATACTTTTCTAACGATCTCATTAGCCAGCTATCGTCGTCACAGTGTATGTGCGCTTGATAGTGCTTTCCTTTTTCTTGCAATGAATACCAGTGTTCCATGTCCTCTGCGAATATGACATCACCCGGTAATGGTTCAGGAGTCATAAAATAGGGATCTACTGTCTCTAGTTTTTTCCACCATGCTTCCAATTCAAATGGTGTCATTTGAGGAAACCAGAACCAATGCTTATAGCCATACTCTTCTTCGAGTAAGACCATGAATTCTTTTTCTCTATACTCGATATCTTTCTGCATGACTCAAGAATTTAACATCCACAGCTGGGGCGGCTTACCTTATGCGCGTCTTGCGCGAAAATGGGAGCGAAGCGGCCAGCACAAAGGTGCATAGCATTGACCGTCCGGTGCAGCGCCTGGTTAAGTTTGATTGGCACGGTGCCCATTATAAGCAGCTCTATACTTAGTGAGATTTACGCTTAAAAAGTCGCATCCAAAATATGCCTTCAAAAATTATACCTAGAACCAGGAAAATTGCGCCGCCTGCCGGAATACCAAATACATAGCATGCAATTGCAACAAAGAAACATAGCAGTGTCAGCCCCCACCTTTTTATCAACTTCAATGCGTTCTCCTTTTTGATTTTTCGTAATCACTCGACCGCAAATTTAACGACCACAGCACGGGCGGCCAGAGCGCAACGTAGGCCGTCTCGCGAAGGACCGAAGGGCCGTAGCAACATGCCTGTAATTGTTAGCTGCCTTTGCGTAATTGCTCATTATATATTTCCTGTATCTCAGCATGGCCAACTACTCTTGAGCCTTCTCGAACCTCCAGATGAGCACCAGTCTCTAGGCATTTTGGGTATGCCTCTGGCGTGATGAATTTAACAAACGCTAGAGTGCGCCTGTTAGGTTCCGCAATCCCCGCATCAATAAACCAATGAATTGTAGTCGTGAGGTAGTCGGCTTTAACCCTGTAATGAGGTCGGTATCCATTCTTTACGATGATATCTTTACCGGAAAGACATATCTGCACAAGAACATCAGGCTCCCAGTCTGGATTTTCAATTCTATTGAATTTATCAGATATCACATTTGTCTCTTACAACAGTTAACGCTTGCAGCTGGGGCGGAAAAACCAGAGCGAAGCGGCGATTTTTGCGTCCCTAGCCTGCACTTGTTAGCTGCGGACCTCTACCACAGCTACGGATTTACATACTACAAAGCATGTATCAAACACCAATGCCTTGCACCCACCCTCAGGATTATATGAGGGAATAAAATTAGTTTTAATGTGATTACCAACTGCACTTTGATAAAGCTCCATTAGCGGTTTTGGCCCCTGCGCTAGTTGCCCATTAGAGCCTTTACAGAACTCTATGAACTGGCCTGCGTTATATGTATTGGCAAAGTCAGTAAGGGGACGCCAGCCACCAAATAGTTTTTCATGAGCCTCCCAAACTCGCCCTAGTATTTCATACCTATTTTCTGGCTGTGAGGAGTAATAAAGATACCCATGAGGCTCATTGTGATTCCATAGTAACTGGTGAGAATCCGTAAATTCGATCTCGCCAGACACAGAAGGCCGCACTTCGCTTTCTGTTACTCCATGACACGTAATCTTGAAATAGCGCGTAACATCATAGTCGTTCCAATCATCACACTGGAAATCGATTATTAAATCATCTGAATAATCTACGGCGGTGATTCGACCGTTAAGATCTTCGTATAGCTTCTCTGATAATTCTTTGATGTTCATATTTACGCGCAGCTAACGCCTTTATAAACGGCGTGCGTTTTTCAGCGCGTCCAGTTGCAGCCGTTTTCTGGCTGCAACGATGTTTAATAAACTTGTTATATCCTGGCTATTTGTAGATTTTGGGATCAACTTCATATTCTCCACCCATTTCCTTGGGCTTCAAGCTCGGGTGTTGCTCGTAGATGGGGTTCATGAAGCTAGTAAGTAGTTCACCCATCACTTTTCCTGTGGCTTGCTGGTAGTTTTTAAACTCTTGTTCAGAGCATCCATCCTTAATAAGAGCAAGATTATTATCCATTGCAGCCCCTATTTTAAGTGCAAGCAAGCTTGTTTTTTCAGCTAGTTCTCTATCCATAGGTAGTATCCGTATAACGCCCGCAACACGGGACAATTTGTAGCGACGAAGGAGCGGAAAATTGTTCCTCGTGCTTGCGTTTGTTAAGTGCACTTTTCATTTGCACAGATTTTCATGTATTGACTATCAAACTCCGGGGGATTTGTTGTGCCCCTAGTACTTAGCCATGTAGGGAAGGCCAGTACAGAATTAGTGGGGAGCTCTATTTCTAAACCTTTATTATCCCCTGAAACTATCTCGGCTCGAATAGCCCAATAGTAGCCGTTGGACCCCCAAGGATATTGAACCAACCTAGTCATTTTGAATACAGTGCCCTTGGGTATAGCCTTAATGATTGTGCGTTGCTTCTCGAATGCTAGCTTCGTGAATAGCCTTTGATCCCATGAGGCCTTTGAAGCAAGGTATTGCTGATAGTCTTTAGGTGTAGTTGAATATTCGTTCCCAGAGTTAAAAGCTTGGACAGCAGTGCACCATTCTGTCGATTGGATACCCGCATTTACATCGGCGCACCGGCCTTCATACAAGTAGCCATCTTTGACGAGCGCAAAATATGAACCAATGAAGGCTTCTGCTATTGCCTCATTAGTTTTGTCGTGGACAACGACACAACCACTAAGCAAGACAATAAAAGACACGACTAGGTATTTCACACACACCTCTTGTGCACTTAACGCCTTTGTAACGGGCAGCTTTGCTGCGAAGCAGCGCTTAAAGCTGTCCAGCCCGAAGGGCGATCGTTGACAAACTTGTTATGTGTTTGCGCTACGACCCCCAACTATTGCGAACCAAAAAAACGCTACTCCTGCTAATACAACCGCAAGTGCTGTGTGGTTTGGCTCTATGCTGCGTATATAAATCAAAGGCGAACCAGCCATCGCCAATGAAACAAATAGGTATGCAAGTTGCGGCCACCTTTTTGTACCGTTCATATTCTTCCGCCAGGCATTCAACAACAGAGTGCCAGCCGGAATGAAAACGATCATGAATACTTCAAATATTCCCATATATCTCTACTACACATAACGCCGCCAGCAGGGGCCGAAAAACCAGAGCGAAGCGGCGGTTTTTTGGTCCCTCTGGCTGGCCTTGTTAGGCAAAGTACTCATCTAGGGCCTCCCTCTGGTGCTTTGTCATGACGCGGTTCGGTAAAACGTATTCTGCTTTTGCGCCATCGAAGCACGAACACTGATTAAGCCAAGGAATGCCGTACTC